>NZ_JAJCYB010000032.1 GCF_029263155.1 Pseudonocardia sp. | reverse complement strand
CCCTGGCCCGTGTGGCGGGGGGGGGCCCCGGGGCGGGCCCCCCCCCCCGGGGCCCCCCCCCACGGCCGGGTTGGGGTGCCGCTGGTCAGCCGCCGTTGCGCGTCAACCAGGTGTCGACGGCGTTGACGACGTCGAGGTGGTTGGCCTCCACGTTCGGGTAATGCGACGCGTCCTTGATGATCACCTTGGTGACCTCGGGGCTGCCGGTGTAGCGCAGCGCCTGCTGGTCGGCGGCCGGCGGCGGGAAGACCGCGTCGGCGTCACCGAACATGACCAGCACGGGCACGTCGATCTCGCCGTTGTGCAGGACGTCGGAGACGATGCCTGCGGGGATGGACCTGAGTTGGCCGCACGGGTCCGGGTTGAGCGCAGGCACGGCGTCGCGCACGTCCTGGGTGGCGCTGTTGAAATAGAACTTCTCGCGCGAGTTCTTGAAGAACGCGGCGTAGTTCGGGTCCGCACCCGGGTCGCCGCCCTGCGCGCAGCGCTTGAGCACGTCGGCGAGCTCCACGGCCGTGAACGCCGAGGCGGCGAAGTCGCCCCACGACATGTTGAACACGCCGTCGACATTGTGGAACGAGTAGGCCGTGATGTGCGAGATCAGCCCACCGACCGACGAGCCGCCGATGAAGACCTTCTCGAACGAGGTGCCCTCGCCGCCGTCGAGCTCGTAGTCACCCGAGCGGAGCGCGTCGACCATCTGTCCCGCGACGTCGGCCTCGGAGCCGAAGCAGGTGTCCAGGCCGGGCGGCCGGTCGCTGTCGCCGTAGCCGAGCCGGTCGACCGCGACGGACACGTGGCCCTTCTCCGCGAGCTGGCGGGCGTAGGCGTAGTCCGGCACGCCCTTGAAGTTCCAGTAGTACTGGCCCCAGGTGACGGCGTGCAGGTAGAGGGTGGCGGCGTCGCCGCTGTCCAGGGCATCGCGGGGGGCGATCACAGTGCCGCGGACGGTGTAGTCCTTGCCGTCACTCTGGCAGAGCACCGGGGTGCGGTTGGTGTTCTTGACCTGGAACGTGATGGGGAGTTCGACGATGTCGGACGTGGGGGTCGCCGCGACGGCGGGGGACGCCGCGAGCACCGTGGCCGCGATGGCACACACCGCGGCGATGAGGGTTGTTCTACGCATGGGGATGCTGGATCTCCTCGTTGAGTACATTCAGTCACTGACGGTCGGGGAACGGTCTCGGACCGTGACCGCCGGTGAGGCGAGGATCCACTACTCCATATGGGCTAACTAGTGGCCCACGGGACAATTTGCGTACAGTTCGGGCCATGCCTGTGTTCGTCGCGGTCCTCGCTGTCGAGGACGTCGTGCCGTTCAACCTCGGCATCCCAGGGCAGGTTTTCGGAGCGCCGGCCTCGGTGCTCGGCGATCGCTACCAGCACTCCGTCTGCGCCCCGGGTGGGCGGGTCCGCACCAGCGGGGGCCTTGTCCTGCAGACCGAGCACGGCCTGGATCTCCTCCAGCGCGCCGACCTGATCATCTTGCCCGGCACCGACCCGATCACCACCGAGGTACCCGACGAGGTGCTCGACTCCCTGCGTGCCGCCCACGGCCGCGGTGCCCGGCTGGCGTCACTGTGCACCGGCGCATTCATCCTGGCCGCCACCGGACTGCTCGACGGCAGGCAGGCGGCCACCCACTGGTTCTACGCTCCGGAGCTCGCCGCCCGGCACCCCGCGATCGAGGTGCGCCCCGAGGTGCTGTTCATCGACGACGGGCAACTGCTCACCTCGGCCGGGCTGGCCGCGGGCATCGACCTGTGTCTGCACATCGTCCGCGCCGACCACGGGGCCGAGGTCGCCAACCGGTGCGCGCGCTACCTCGTGGCGGCACCGCACCGGCCCGGCGGCCAGTCCCAGTACATCGAGCGGCCGGTGTCACCCGCCTTGCTCAACCCCCTCGCGGCCACCCAGACCTGGCTGCTGGACCACCTCGACCGTGATGTGACGATCAACCAGATGGCCGGGCACGCCGGGATGAGCCGCCGCTCCTTCACCCGCCGCTTCCGCGTCGAGACCGGCACGACGCCCCTGCAGTGGCTCCTCGACCAGCGGATCATGCTGGCCCGACGCCTGCTGGAGACCACCGACCGCAGCGTCGACCAGGTGGCCGAGGAGTGCGGCATGAGGACCGGACCGATGCTGCGGCGCCACTTCCGAGCGGTGACCGGAACCACCCCGACGGCTTACCGCCAGACGTTCAGCCACCACGGGGCCACGCCGCAGGCCTGACCGGAGCCACGATCGCCGCGAGACGCACCCGAACGCTCGCAACAGGGCCGAGGCGTGCGCCTCGCCGAGATCATGAACCCGCTCGCGCGTCCAGCCGCTCGTCCGGACCTGGCACGTCACGGCGCCCACACCTTCCACGGCTTGCTCACCCGCACCGCGGCCACCATCGCCGCCCACACCATCGGCAAGGTCGTCCTCGCGAGCACATGAACCCACAGAACGCGCCTGAGACATATTGACCGAACGCTCGATGGAGGTCCCCGAGTGAACCGCCCCGGTGTGTCGGGAGACTCGATCTTCTGAGGAGATGGAGTCATGACCTATCGCGCCCAGCCCTACCCGCGGGAGCTTCGTGAGCGGGCGGTCCGGATGGTTGCCGAGGTGACCCCGAACTACGACTCGCAGTGGGCCGCGATCGGCGCGGTCGCGCAGAAACTCGGCGTTGGGACGGCGGAGACGGTGCGCAAGTGGGTCCGCCAGGCCGAGATCGACCAGGGCCAGCGACCGGGCGGGAGCACGGAGGAGTCCGCGGAGATCAAGCGGCTCAAGCATGAGGTGGCCGAGCTGCGCCGGGCGAATGAGATCCTGAAAGCGGCGTCGGCTTTCTTCGCGGCCGAGCTCGACCGGCCCTCGACACGCTCGTGAGGTTCATCGCCGCCCACGCCGAGCAGGACGCGGGCGGGTTGCGGTGGGGAGTCGAGCCGATCTGCAGAGTGCTCTCCGAGCACGGCTGCCCGATCGCCCCATCGACCTACTACGCTGCTCGCGCCGCGAAGGCGCAGCCGTGCAAGCGGGCGCTGCGTGATGATCAGCTCAAGGTCGACATCGCCCGGGTGCACGCCCAGAACTACGGCGTCTACGGCGCCCGGAAGGTGTGGCTCGCGCTCAACCGCGAAGGCATCGCCGTGGCCCGTTGCACGGTGGAGCGGCTGATGGGCGAGCTGGGCCTGGTCGGTGCCCGTCGTGGTCGCCGGGTCCGCACCACCGTCGCGGACGCGGCCGCGCCGCGCCCGGCGGACCTGGTGGAGCGACGGTTCGACCCGCCGGCCCCGAACCGCACCTGGGTCGCGGACTTCACCTATGTCCCGACCTGGGCGGGGATGGTCTACGTGGCCTTCGTCCTCGACGCCTACGCCCGCCGCATCCTGGGCTGGCGCGCCGCCACGACGATGCGCACCGAGCTGGTGCTCGACGCGCTGGAGCAGGCCGTGTGGACCCGTCAACGCGAAGGCGTCGAGGACCTGTCCGGGTTGATCTGTCATCACGACGCCGGGTCGCAATACACCTCGATCGCCTACACCGAGCGCCTCGCCGCCGCCGGCATCGACCCGTCGGTCGGATCGGTCGGCGACGCCTATGACAACGCCCTGGCCGAGTCGGTGATCGGGCTGTTCAAGACCGAGCTGATCAAACCGCGGGGGCCGTGGCGGACCGTCGAGCAGGTCGAGATCGCCACCCTGGAATGGGTCGACTGGTTCAACCACCGCCGGCTGTTCGAGGCCTGCGGCGACATCCCACCCGCCGAACTCGAAGCGGCGCACTACCGTCAACACGCCGCCCTCACCGAGGCCGGCCACTCAACCCCATGAGCCTCCGGACACGCCGGGGCGGTTCAGAGGCCTGGATGACCGCCACAAGTGTGTGGGCCGCGCCTGCGGTGTGCCGATTATCGCGCACCACGGCGGCGCCGACACGTATGTCAGCACACTTCGAATTGGGGGCCCCCGGTAGAAGGAGGGACCTAGCCAGTAGGTTCGGGAGACACCGACGAGAGGAACCACCGATGGCTGTCGACCGAGGACTGCTCGCCCTGCTGGAAGCCAAGCCCGGCAAGGGGGATGAGTTGGGCGACTTCCTGAAGCGGGGCCGGGAACTCGCTGTCGCCGAGGATGACACCGTGACGTGGTACGCCTTCAAGATTAGTGACACTACCTACGGCATCTTCGACACGTTCGAGGGTGAGGACGGGCGTCAGGCTCACCTCAACGGCCAGATCCCGGCGGCCCTGGGTCAGGTCGGACCCGACCTGCTCGCCACCGACCCCGACATCAAGACCATCGACGTCATCGCGGTGAAGTAGACGACGAGCATCAAGGGGCGGCGCCCGTCCCGCAGAGGGATCCCCTTACGAGACACCCAAGCGTTCGAGGTCGCCTCCGGCGGCCATGGCTCCGCCCTGGACCCGACACCGCTCGGGAGATGGGTGGGCTGGGGCTCTCCCTCACGGCGCCCCCGACGGGCTATCAGGAGCGGGGGCGGGGGCATCGGTCGTTCGTCCGGTAGGGCGCTCCACCGATGCCCCCGCCCCCGCTCCTGATCGGGCGTTGCCTGCGCCGCGAGGGAGAGCCAGCTCGGGCACGTGGTGGAGGGAGGACGACGTGGTCAGGTCGACGAGGTATCGCGCAAGTTGGGAGGCGTATGCGGGCCCGTCGTTGACGCAGGCGAACCCGCGGTTGTGCGCGAACAGCCGTTTTCGCACCCGCGTCCGCCGGGTGTAGACGCGGCCTGTGGACTGCTCGACGCGCTCGACGGTGATCTGCCTGGTGAGCCTCTTCGACCTGTACCAGCGCCGCAAGACGCGGCCAGCCTGGATGCCGATGGCCGGGGTGACCTGACGGACAGCGAGAACGGGACGCAGACCGCGGTAGCCCCAGAACCGGCCGGGCCCGCTGGTGTGGTCGACGAGCTCGGCGTCGAGGCCTCCGCAGTCAGGGCACTCGTCGCTGTCGGCGTCGTACTCGACGCCGCAGTCATCACAGACCAGGACGGCGCTGCACCACTCGGCCGGTACACGGTGCTGGTACTCCTTGCCACCGGAGGTGCCGTACTTGGCGAAGTAGACCGCCATCCGGCGCGGGTCGGTGAGCTTGATGCCCTCGGCGTAGTCCACGCCGGTGCCGGCGAGGCGGTGCCGGCGGCGCTGTTCGGCGTCGGGGTGGGCGACGATCTCGGCCCACGTCAGGGAGAGCCAGGTGCGGAAGTCCACGGACCGGATGCGGCCGGCGTCGGGGTCATAGACGCTCGTGAAGCCCATCGGGGGAGTGGTCGAGATGTGGAAGTGTGGGGCGCCGCGGCGCTGGAACTCCAGCTTCCATGGCCCGATCAGCGGCTCGCCCCATGTGCGTTCGTAGCGCTTGCAGAGCGCCCAGAAGTGCCGCTTGACCGTCTCGGCGTCGGGGGCGACGGTGAGCCAGTCGCCCGGGTAGGTCAGCGTCAGCATGGCGGGGAGTCGGCCGGTGCGATCGACGATGGCGGCGCGCGGGGAGCGGCAGGCCGGGCAGTGATCGAGCTGGTCGGAGTGCTCGGTGCCGCAGTCGGTGCAGGTCCGGTACCGGCCATAGAGGCGCGTGTAGTCGAGGTCGGACAGCCGGGCGATGAGCCGGGCGCGGGACTTCGCGCTCCAGGCGCAGATCGTGCCGCGGGTCGGCAGCGGTTCGGGGACGTCGCGGCCCTCCGCGAGGTAGCCGGCGCGTATGTCGACACCGGCCTGGTGGTGGCGCAGCTGGCGTTCGTGGGTGCGTTCGGCGCGGGCGTAGTCGCGGGTGCGGACGCGGATGACGCCGGGGCTGACGACGATCTCCCAGCGCGGTCCTTCACCGATTACTGCGTCCCTGCCCGACTGCTCCGTGATCGAGGGCAGCAGGTCGGCCGCGGCCGCCACCAGTTCCGGTCTGGGAAACGCCGGTCGCCACAGTTCGCCGACGTCCGCCCGAGTGTGTTCGTCGAGGGTGCGGACAGTTATGGCAGATGGGACAAGCCCTTCGCCGCCGGCCGGCGGCGCCCCGGTCCCGTCGTGCTTGCCGGTTGGGCCAGCGGCCTGCCCAGGGTGCCAGCCACCGGCGCACCCAGGGCGGCCGGGGCCAACCGGCCGCAGCCGGTCTGGTGCGGCGCCGCCAGCAGAAGGGATGTCCACCGTGCCGATCTGTGCGCCCATCACGAACGCCCCGATCGAGCGTCGGGGTACTGGTGCGCCGTCGACCGAGCCGGCTCTGTCGTCGTCCGGTGTGACTGCTCCATGATCACGAGCGCTGCCCGGTCTGGTCTCAGTTCTGGTCTCGTTCGCCATCGTCCGGCCCGGTGTTCCCGGGTCCGCGGCGAGCACAACGGCGCACTACAGCGCACCGGTTGGACTAGGGCGGACCCCCAAGTCCGTCCCTTGAAAGCGAGAGACCCGCAAGGGTCCGGGGGTTCAAATCCCTCCGCTTCCGCCAGCTCAGCACCATGATCGTGAGTCTCGCCGTACCGCGTCGCCCGCGCGAGGAGCAGACGAACCGCGGAACTCAGGACGTGATGTCGTGCCCGCCCTGCGGCGGATCCGGGTTCAGCCGACGCTCCGCAACCACTCGGCGATCTCGCGGTGCGCCGCAGGCTCCGTCACGACACCGAAGTGAGCGAGACCGTCCAGGATCCGTACTTCGGTGTCGGGCGAGTACTGCGCGAACAGCGGCCGGAACGCCTCCGGCTCGAACGTCTCGTCCTGTGCGCCGACCACGAGGAGGGACGGACCGTCCAGGCCCGCGATGTCCGATCCGTAGTCGTCCCTCGGGTGCATCGAGATCTGCAGGTCATAGCTGTAGCGAAGGGTTTCGGTGCCGTCCCGCACCGCGTTCGGCATGTTGAAGGAGATGACGTACTCGTCGTTGAACGCGGTGATTCCCAGAGTGTTGAGAATGCTGAGCCCGACGATCCTCGGCGTGGCGACGTCGGTCCACTCACTGCCGCCGTCGGGCATCGTCGGTGCGCTGTAGTGGACGTAGGGCGACAACAGCAGGTAGCCGTCGACGGCCGCGTTGTCCTGGCCACCCGCGTACCGTATCGCCGTTCCGCCGCCACTCGAATGTCCGCCGAGTACGACCGGGCGCTCGTCTCGCTGTCCCAACCGGCGCACCAGATCGCTGACGTCGTCCTCGACCTGGCCGATGTAGGCGACATCGCCTCGCCGCTCGGCCTCGGGGCCATGGCCGCGAAGATCTGGGGTGAACACCTCGGCGATGTCGTTCCGGGCGAGATGGCTTGCCAGCGGCTGAAGATAGCTGCTGTGATACGCCGAACCGTGCAGCAGGACGAGCACATTCTTGGCGTTCGGGCTCGGGTAATGGCGGTAGGGCATTTCCTGCCCGTCCCGAGCCTCGTAGAACTGCAGTGCAGGCAATTCCCCGGCGTCGGTACGGAGAATCCCGAAGTCCAGCGTCGTGCCGTCGCCGTGCGGTACCGGAGGTCTGCTGAACACCACCAGGGCGATCACGACGGCGAGGAACACGAGGGCCGAAGCGATGGCGGCGACGCCGATCCGTCGCAGGAACCTTCCTACCCGCACCCCCGGTCACCCCTCGGTCACCCCCGAGTCGTCTCGCATGGTCATGTCGGATCGGCCGCGCGTCGCCCGGATCGCCTATTCCGGAGCGGCCGCGGGCCGTAGGACGTGACGGTAGAACAGCGCGCCCACCACCGCTCCTGACACGGGCCCGATCACGTAGACCCACCAGCCGTCGAACTGCATGCTCACCAGCATCGGTGCCAGTGTCCGTGCCGGGTTGAAGGAGCCACCCGACACCGGCAACGTCGCGAAGATCCCGGCCGCCACCATCAGCCCGACGGCGAGTCCCGGCGCCAGCGGGCCGGGCGAACGGTCGTCGAGCACCGTCGCCATGATCGTCACCATCAGCAGGAAGGTGATCAGGAACTCGGCGAGCAGCGCCGCGGGCGCCCCCCGGTCCCCCGGGGTGGTGGCGCCTAGGGCGAGCTCGGCGGCGCGTCCGTCCAGGCCGAAGATCGCCCAGTTGCTCAGCGCGGCCAGCAGCGCGCCGACGGACTGCGCGGCCAGGTACCCGGGCACCGCGCGCCACGGGAAGCTGCGCACGACGGCCAGGCCGATCGTGACGGCCGGGTTGATGTGCGCCCCCGACAGGTGGCCCACCGCGTAGACGGCGACGAGCACCGCGAACCCGAACGCGAGGCTGATCGCCGCGCTGTTCAGTGCGGCGTCGGGGGTCAGCAGCTGGGCGGTCGCGAGCACCGTCGCCGTGCCCAGCCAGACGAAGAAGAAGGTGCCGACCGCCTCGGCGGCCCAGGCCCCGAGCCGGACCCGGGCCGGCGACGGCGGGCGTTCCCCGACCGTGCCACCGGCCGGGGAACGCTCCGTCTCAGACACCGGCGAGGTCGCGCGGGCGCAGGACGACCTTGCTGTAGCCCTCCTCGCGCTTGTCGAAGCGGGCGTAGGCGTCCGGCGCCTCGGTCAGCGGCAGCTCCTTGGAGACCACGAAGCTCGGCGTGGCCCGGCCCTCGATGATGAGGTCGCGCAGCTGCCGGTTGTAGGCCTTCACGTCGGCCTGCCCGGTGCCCATCGTCAGGCCGCGCTCGAAGAAGGTGCCGATGTCGATCAGCAGCCGACCCTCGGCGGCCTCCGGGCTGGGCGCGCCCGGGTCCGACGGCAGGTACAGGCCGACGGTGCCGATCCGGCCGGTGGCGCGGACGGTGTGGATGAGCTGGTTGAGCACCACCGCGGGCTGCTCCTCGCCCGCGGAGACCGTCGCCTGGTAGCCGACGGCGTCGATGCCCTTGTCGGTGCCGTGCCCGCCGGTGCCCTCCTTGATCGCCTCGACCGGGTCGCCGGCGCTGAAGTCGACCGGCACCGCCCCGATCTCCTCGGCCAGCCGGAGCCGGTCGGCGACCTTGTCCACGACGAAGACCTTGGAGGCGCCGCGCAGCAGCGAGGAGTAGGCGGCCATCAGGCCGACCGGTCCGGCGCCGTAGACGGCGACCGTGTCACCGGGCGAGACCTGCGCCATCGCCGCACCGTGGTAGCCGGTGGGGAAGATGTCGGCGAGCATCGCGAAGTCGTTCTCGTGCTCGGTACCCGCCGGCAGCGGCAGGCAGTTGAAGTCCGCGAACGGCACCCGCAGGTACTCGGCCTGGCCCCCCCGGTAGGGGCCCATCGAGACGTAGCCGTAGGCGCCGCCGCCGAAGCCGGGGTTGACCGTCAGGCAGAACGCGGTCTTGCCGGCGAGGCAGTTGGTGCAGAACCCGCAGGCGACGTTGAAGGGCATGCAGACCCGGTCGCCCTTCCTGATGCTCGTGACGCCGGACCCGACCTCCTCGACGATGCCCATGTTCTCGTGCCCGAACACCAGCCCGGACTCCGCGCCGGTGCGGCCCTCGTACATGTGCAGGTCCGAACCGCAGATCGCGGTGGTGGTGATCCGGACGATCACGTCGGTCGGGGCCTCGACGCGCGGGTCCTCGACGTCGGTGACCTGGACGTCGTACGGGCCCTGGTAGACGACTGCTTTCACTGGTCCTCCTCGGTGTCATGAGCGGAGTCCCTCGGGTAGCCGTGCGGGTCGGGCCCAAACCGACACCGACCGATTTCCGGCGGGGCCGCGCTCCGAGGGCGCGGTCCCCGGTGCCGGGCGGGGAGTGCGGCTAGGCTGACCGATCGTCCGACTGCGGCCCGAGGAGTGACGTTTGGCCCCGCGCACCCGCCCCAGCCCGGCCCGCGAGCGGCTGCTGGACTCCGCAGTGCGCGTGTTCGCCCGTCGCGGTTACCACGCCACGGCGGTGGCCGAGGTCCTGGAGGTCGCGGGGGTCCCGTCGGGCGTGCTCTACCACCACTTCGGGAGCAAGGAGGCCCTGGCGGCCGAGGCGGTCGTCCGGGCCGGCCGGGAGGTCGCCGCCGTGTTCGCCGAGGCGGACGGTGGTGTGGTCGATCGGCTGCACGCCCTGCTCGACCACTGGCAGCGGAAACTGGTCGACTCCGGCTACGTCGAGGGTTGCCCGATCGCCTGCTCAGCGCTGGAGTCGGTCGGCGCGGCGCCCGCCGTCCGCGACGCGGCCGCCGCGGTCTACCGCGGTTGGATCCGCGGCATCGCCCACGGGCTGCGGGCCGAGGGATGCGACGGGGAGACCGCCGAGCGGGAGGCCACCGTCGCCCTCGCCGCGCTGGAGGGCGGGATGCTGCTCGCCCGGACCACGCGGTCGACCGGCCCGCTGGACGCCGCACGGCTGGTGCTCGACGACGTGCGGCGCCGACACCCGGTCCGGTGACCCGGGTGTCCACATCTGCTGCCCCGTGACGTCCTACCTTCCGACGGTGACGGTCACCGTCGGAAGGAGGTCCCGATGGGATTCGTCGGTTTCATGAGCAGCGCGGCCGGGCGGTTGACCCGGATCCTGGCCGGAATCGTGTTGATCGTCGTCGGTCTGGCGGTGGTCGGCGGCATCGGCGGGGTGGTCCTCGCGGTCGTCGGTCTCGTGCCGCTGGCTGCGGGGGTGTTCAACTTCTGCCTGCTGGGGCCGCTGTTCGGGGTGGGTCTGCGCGGCGGGTCGCGGACGGGCGGGTGAGCGCTTCCGGTCCGCGGCCCCGTGCCGCGGACCGGCATACTCGCGGGGTGCAGGAACCGGAGCTGCGGGCCGCCCTGGTGGCCGCCCTGCCGCGGCTGCGCCGGGTCGCCCACCGGATCGCCTGCCCGCCGACCGAGCCCGACGACCTGGTGCAGGACACCGTCGAGCGGGCCTGGCGTGAGCGCTCCGGCTTCCGCGGAGGGGCGGCGGTGTCCACGTGGCTGCACCGGATCCTGGTCAACCGGGCGATCGACCTGTGTCGCGCGACGCGGCGGGCCCGTGCGGGCTCGGCCGGGACGGCCGATCCCGATGACATCGGCGACTTCGAGGTCGACGATCCCGCGGCGCTGGCCTGCCGGGCGTCGGACGTGCGGGCGCTGCGCGCGGCCCTGTCGCGGCTCCCGACGGCGGACCGGACCGTCCTCGCCCTGCATGACGGCGAGGGTTGGACGGCCCGGCGGGTGGCTGAGGTGTGCGGGCTGACCACCGCCGCGGTGCAGAAGCGCGTACAGCGCGGGCGGATACGGCTGGTCCGGGAGCTGGCCACTCCCGCCGAGCGGGCCGGGCGCCCGGCGCCGGAGTGCCGGGCCGCACGGGCGGACGCACCCGCATTCGCCGAGGGTGCGCTGTCCGGCCCGCGCCGGGCGGCGGTCGAGGAGCATCTCGGCAACTGTGACCGGTGCCCGTCGCTGTTGCAGGCGCTGATCGGGCTGCGGCGCGCCTGGGAGCGGGCGCCGGGCCCGGGGCCGGTGCCGCCCGAGATCCTGAGCAAGGTCGAGGACCTGCTCGGTGCCGACGTGCTCGTCGATCCCTGGGCGGCGACGCGGTCGCGGTGAGCCGGCCGTCGTGGTCGGCAGGTCGGGGCCCCGCTGGTGCGGGGCAGGATGGGCCCATGTCAATCACCGACCGACTCGGGGTGGACCTGTCCTCCGCGGCGGCTGTCGTGCTGGCCACCATCGGGATGTACCTCGCCCTGCTGGTTCTGGTTCGGCTGTTCGGCCAGCGCAGCCTGTCGTCGATGTCGGGTACCGACATGGCCTGCGTCGTCGCGCTCGGCGCCGTGATCGGCCGGGCCTCGCTGCTCCAGGTGCCCACCCTCGGAGCCGGGCTGATCGCGCTGGGCACGCTGTTCGTCCTGCAGCGGCTGTTCCTGCTGGGGCGGCGGCGGGTGGGTGGGCTGCTGTCCAACGACCCCGTCGTGCTCGTCGACGACGGCCGGGTCGATCTGCAGGCGCTGCGCCGTGCGCGGGTCGGTGAGGACGACCTGCGGCAGCGGCTGCGGCTGGCCGGGATCACCCGGTGCGAGCAGGTCGCTCTGGCCGTGCTCGAGCGCAACGGCGCGATCAGCGTGCTGCGGGCGCCCGGGAAGCTCGATGCGTGGCTCGCCGCCGACCTGCCCGGTGGCGTCCGGTGAGCGCCGTGCTGGTGCCGGGGGTGTCCGGCACCGGGAAGTCGACGGTGCACGACCTCGCCGAGACCGAGCCGCTGGTGCGCGCCGACGGGTCCGGCACCCTCAGGCTCGTCGGGATCGCCGACCCGTAGGCCGTCGCCGCCCCGCTCCGGTCGCCGCCTCGAACGCGTGGCCGACCTGCAGCACCAGCAGGTCACCGTGCGCCGGGCCCACGATCTGCAGCCCGACGGGCAGCCCGTCGGGCGTGAACGCGGCGGGCACCGACAGCGCCGGGTGCCCGGTGGCCGAGATCAGGTACGCCGAGGCCATCCAGTCCAGGTAGTGCGGGTGCGGGACGCCGTCGATCGTGGCCGGGTGCTCCAGCGTCGCCTCGAACGGCGGCACCTGGGACACCGGTGCGAGCAGCACGTCGTAGCGGGTGAAGAACTCGCGCATGCGGTGGAACAGGGCGGTGCGGGCGACCTCGGCCCGGGCCAGGTCGTCGCCGCTCAGGCGCCTGCCGTCGGCGATGTTCGCCGCGAGCGCGGGCTTGAGCCGGCCGGGGTGGGCGTCGAGCGTGGGCCCCATCGACAGCGCGAACAGCCACGCCCGCCAGGTGCGGAACACCTCGTCGGCGCCGCGCAGGTCGGGACAGGCCGGTTCGACGACGCAGCCCAGCTCCTCGAACACCGCGGCCTGCGGGGCGAGCGCGGCGGTGACCGCGGGATCGACGGTGACGGCGCCGCCGAGGTCCGGGGCCCAGGCCACCCGGAGACCACGGAGGTCACGGTCCAGGCGCACGCCGAAGGTGGAGCCCGGCGCGGCCAGCGCGATCGGCGAGCGCGGGTCCGGGCCGGCGAGCACGGACAGCAGCAGCGCCGCGTCCGCGACGGTCCGGGCCATCGGGCCCTGCACCGCCAACGTCGCCCACGGCGCGGTGCTCGGATACGTCGGGACCCGGCCCGGTGACGGACGCAGCCCCACGACGTTGCAGAACGACGCGGGGTTGCGCAGCGACCCGCCCATGTCGGAGCCGTCGGCCAGCGGGTGCATGCCGCAGGTCAGCGCCGCCGCCGCGCCGCCGCTGCTCCCGCCGGCGCTGCGGGTGAGGTCGTAGGGGTTGGCGGTGGTGCCGAACACTGGGTTGAACGTGTGCGACCCGGCCGCGAACTCCGGCACGTTCGTCTTCCCGACCGTGATCGCCCCCGCGCCGCGCATCCGCTCGATCACGAGCTCGTCGGCGTCGGGCACGTGGTCGGCGAGCAGTGGCGAACCGAACGTCGTGCGGATCCCGGCGGTGAGGTGGGTGTCCTTGTGCGCGACCGGCAGGCCGTGCAACGGGCCCACCGCCTCCCCGGCCGCGAGCCGGGCGTCGGCGGCGTCGGCCGCGGCGAGCGCGCGCTCGGGCACGCGCGTCACCACCGCGTTGACGTCGCCGTCGACCTCCTCGATGCGCTCCAGGTGCGCGGTCACCAGCTCGCGTGCCGAGATCTCCCGCCGCCGGAGCGCACCCGCCATCTCACGCGCGGTGAGAAGGCAGGGATCCATCAGTGGTCGAGCGCGTGGGGGTCGCGGCCGGCGGACATGAGGAAGCGGTCGCGCCAGGACACGTCGGCGGGTACCGGGGTCAGCGGCTCGGCGAAGATCCCCTGGTCCCGCCAGTACTGCGCCTCCGGCTCGGTGATCTCCCACAGGCCCCTCGCCTGCTCCTCGGTCAGCGGGCAGGCCCGCGACCCGAGGTGCATCGCGATGTCGTGGGCGAGGAAGGACCGGGCCACGGCGAGCCGCACGAGATGGTCGCGGACGGTGACGTCGCCGACCTTCGTCTCCCCGTCGGTGACCGTGCGGGCGGC
This sequence comes from Pseudonocardia sp., assembly GCF_029263155.1. Taxonomy (GTDB): domain Bacteria; phylum Actinomycetota; class Actinomycetes; order Mycobacteriales; family Pseudonocardiaceae; genus Pseudonocardia. The sequence continues at coordinate 50,486 of NZ_JAJCYB010000032.1, read as the reverse complement.
GGCGCAGGCGGCCTCGGCCAGGCGCCCGACGGCGGCGGCCGGGTCGTCGCCGACCTCCCCGGCGGTGCCGCCGAGCGCCTCGGGCACCGCCGCGTCGTCGCGGGCGTGCCGCGCGATGGCCTCGGTGATCGGCGTGGGACGGTCGTGTCCGGGGAACAGCGGCGGCAGCACGGTCGCACCGTCGCCGGGCCGGACCCGCCCGATCACCTCGACCAGCACCTGCTCGGAGATCACGAACAGCTCAGCCTCGCGGATCATGCACATGCTCCTTCATCGGTTCCGAGACCACGCGGGTGGCCACATCGGCGTGGCCGTGACGGCGACACCAGCTCAATATGTAGCGCGCGTGCTCTCCGCACCAGCGATAGACCACCGATGCGGGCACCGTCGGCTCGCCGTGCTCGCCGCGCCGCCAGATCAGGTCGCCGAGGTACTCCCGCCCGATCTTCGCCGCCGTGTCGTACCGGACGTTCGCGGCTGCGGCGAGCGTGTGGTGGCTGACCGCGCGCCCCGACGCGATCGCCCCGGCCATGCGACCCGCCGTGCGCCCGCGCCCGTGCGCGAAGTAGGCGTGGATCGGCGGGATCGCGGGCTGCTCCGGGCGCGCCGGGGTGCCACCCGCCGCCACCTCGCGCACCATCTCGAACAGCACCTGCGGGCCCGCCGACTTCGAGTAGATCCCGCGGACCTCCTCGTGCACCACGACCTCCTCCAGGTGGTCGCGCTCCGCGCCGTGGCCCTGCGTCGCCATTACGACCGGGGACGCCCGGTCCGCGTCGCGCAGGATCTGCAGCACGTCGAGGCCGTCGAAGGTGAACTCGGCCTCGGAGTTCCACATCAGGTCCGAGACGACGATGTCGTGGCGCAAGCGGCCCCGGACCGCGCGGACGACCTGCGCCCGGTCGAGCGCGACGGTCACCGAGCCCGCCGGGAACCGGGCGGCCAGCGCCGGTTCGATGATGCGTCCGAGCGGCGACGCCACCAGGATGCGCAGAGGCTCGTCCACGATGCAAGATCTTGCATGCAGGTGCGGACTTCGGGCAAGGATGCAGCCGGATCGGGTCCGGTCTGGCCAGTCCTCCCCGTTACGGACGCCGCGGTTCTCGGCAGGATTCCAGGCGGCGCAGGTCGGTGCCCCGACCCGCGTGCGCCGCCGGGCCCGAGGGGGTGTGGGGACGCCAGGTGGCCGCCTCCGGGCGGCCTCCTGCCCCCGCCCGGTCCCGCGAGCCGACGCATCCGCGTACCTTCCGGCCATCTGCGCAGGTCCGGACATGCGCAGATGAGCGCGACATGCGCAGCTCCCGCCCCCGGCCCGACGGACCGGCGAGGAATTCGGGTGCCCGAGGGTCGGGGTGGAGCTAGGGTCCGCGCCATGCCTGGTTGACGTCCGGTACCGCCCGCGGCCCGTCCGCTCGCCCGACGCATGGTCGGGTGGGCGCTGCTGGCCGACTCGATCCCGCTCTACCCGCTGTACGCGCTGCTCTTCGCCGACACCGGGCTCACCGACGCGGAGATCTCCGCGCTGTTCGCGATCTGGGGCGCCGTCGGACTGGCCGCCGAGGTCCCCTCGGGTGCGCTCGCCGACCGGTACTCCCGCCGCAGCTGCCTCGTCGTCGCCGGCCTGCTCCAGGCGGGCGGGTTCGCGCTGTGGGTCACGCTGCCCGGGTTCGCGGGGTTCGCCGCGGGGTTCGTGGCGTGGGCGCTGGGCGGCGCCCTGATCTCCGGTGCGCAGGAGGCGCTGCTCTACGACGGGCTCGCCGCCGTCGGGGCCGAGGAGCACTACGCGCGGGTGCAGGGCCGGGTCGTCTCCGCGGAGCTGCTGTCGCAGGTCCCGGCGACACTGGCGGCAACCGCGCTGTACGCCCTCGGCGGCTACCCGCTGGTGGGTTGGGTGAGCGTCGGGGTCGCGCTCGGTGCGTCGGCGTTCGCCACCCTCCTGCCCGAACCCGCGCGTACCGACGCAGACGACGGCGGGGACGGGGACGGCTACGTCGCCACGCTGGTCGGCGGCGTGCGGGAGGCGGCGGCGAGCCGGCCGGTGCGCACCGCGCTGGTGGCCGCGGCGGTGGTCGGCGGATTCGACGCCGTCGACGAGTACTTCCCACTGCTGGCGCAGGACCAGGGCGTGCCGGTCGAGCTCGTGCCGTCGGCGATGCTGGTGATCGCGGTGGCCGGCGCCGCGGGAGCGGCCTGCGGGGGCGTTGCGATGCGGCTGCCCCCGTGGGCCCTGGGCCTGGTGTTCGGCGGGTCGCTGGTGTTGTTCGGGGGGTCCGGCCTGCTCGGCTACCCGGCCGGCCTGGTCGTGGTGGCGGTGTTCTACGGGCTCTACTGCTTGGTGCTCGTCGTCGTCGACGCCCGGCTGCAGGAACGGATCGACGGTTCGGCCCGGGCCACCGTCACGTCCGTGGCGGGGTTCGGGGTGGAGACCGTCGGCCTGGTGTTCTTCGGGGTGTGGGCGGCCGGTGGCCCGGCCGCGATCGTGGGGGTCTGGCTGCTCGCGGCGCTGGCGCTGCCGTGGTGGCTGCGGGCCCGGCCCCTCAGGTGAGCCCGCGCACCGCGCGGCGGGCACGTTCGATGTTGGGCGGCGCGGGGACGTCGGGCAGCAGGTCGGACGCGGCACGCAGGGAACGCAGGGCGATCGTGGCGCCGAGATCGGTGGTGGGCAGCCCGGGAAGCCCGTAGCAGCGCCGGGCCCAGCGCGGGAGGGTGGCGAGTGCGAGCGTGGCGATCGCCGGGATCGCCACCTTGACCGTGCGCGGGGCCCGGCCCTTCGGGGCGAACAGGTTCATCGTGGCCCGGCGTGCCTCGTCGGTGAGGCGCAGGTCCGGGCGGCGACGCTCGAGGTATGCCGCCATCTCCGCACGCGACGACGGCGCGTCGATCAGGCCGATCACTCTGGCCGCGCGCACGCTCTCGGCCAGGTACGCGTCGGCGCCGGGGCCGTCGACGATGCCCGCTCGCAGCGCGACGTGCGCGTAGGACTCCACCTCGGTGGCGTGCACCCACAGCAGGTTCTCGGGCTCGTCGAGGCGGAAGGTCTCGCCCGTGTCGGGGTCGAACCCGCGCAGGCCCGCGTGCAGCTTTCGCACCCGCGCCGCGGACCGCTCGACGTCCGCGGTGCTGCCGAACGTGCGCGTGCCGACGAACTCGACCGTGCGCTGGAACCGCGACCACGCCCGGGCCGGGTCGAACAGCGCCGAGTTCTGGTACGTCCCGCCCATCACCCGCGGTTCCAGTGACTGCAGCAGCAGCGCCCGGAACCCGGCCACCCACATGACCGGCTCGATGTGCACCCGCCAGGTCACCGAGCCGGGCCCGAACAGCCCGAGGTCCTCACGGGTCAGCGCGCTCGTCATCCCTCCATGGTGCGCCGGTTCCGTCGCGGTGGCGCGCCGAGTTGCAGCATGGCCACCTTCACGCAACGAGATTGCATGAAGGTGGCCTTCCTGCAATCAGGACGGCTCCTCGGCGGCGCGTTCCCGGGCCGAGCGCGCTCAGGACGGGTCGGTGAGGAACGCCGTGGCTGCCGCGGCCAGGTGCGCGGGATCCTCCACCCCGCACAGCTCGCGCGCGGAGTGCATCGACAGCACCGGGATCCCGACGTCGACGGTGCGGATGCCGAGCCGCGTGGCCACGATCGGGCCGACGGTCGACCCGCAGGGCACCGTGTTCCTCCCGACGAACACCTGCGTCGGCACCCCGGCGTCGCGGCAGGCCCGCTGCCACGCCGCCGCACCCGGGGCGTCGGTGGCGTAGCGCTGGTTCGCGTTGACCTTCAGGGCCGGGCCGCCGTTGGGCACGCTGCGGTGCCCGGGATCGTGGTGGCCGAGGTAGTTCGGGTGGGCGGCGTGGGTGACGTCCACCGAGAGGCAGCGCGACGCCGCGAACACCGGGCCGCGGGCGTCGAACCCACCGGCCAGGCGCGTCAGCAGCGTCTCCAGCAGCGGCCCGCCGGCCCCGGTCGCCGTGTTGCTGCCGATCTCCTCGTGGTCGAAGCCGACGAACACCGGGATGACCCCGTCCGCGCGCTGCGCCGCCGCCAGCAGTGCGCCGAGTCCGGCGTGCACCGACGCGAGATTGTCCAGCCGTGGCGCCGCGAGCAGTTCCTCGTGCTCGCCGAGCCGGGCAGGCGGGTGCACGTCGTGGACGACGAGGTCGAAGGCCGCCACCTCGTCGGGATCGACGCCCGCCTCGCCGCTCACGAAGTCGATCAGGTCGCCCTCGTCGGGGGCGCCCAGGCCCCAGACCGGCAGCAGGTGCTGCTGGGCGTCGAGCTTGACGCCCTCGGAGTTGACGCCGCGGTCGAGGTGGATCGCGAGCTGCGGGACCCGCAGCAGCGGGCGGTGCACGTCGACGAGCACGGTCGAGCCGCCGTAGAGCGCGAGCCGCCCGGCCAGGCCCAGGTCACGGTCGAGCCAGGAGTTCCACAGCGCACCGCCGTAGACCTCCACGGCCGCCTGCCGCCACCCGCCCGCACCGACGTCCGGGTTCGGCTTGACCTTCAGTGTCGGCGAGTCGGTGTGCGCGGCGAACACCCGCAGCGGCGAGCCGCGCTCCGCGCCCGCGGGTACCGACCAGGCCAGGATCGTGCCGTCGCGCACGAGGTAGCGCCCGCCCGGACCGCCGATCCACGGCCCGGTCTCGGACTGCTCGGTGAACCCGGCGGCGCGCAGCCGGCGGACGGCCTCGGCCACCGCGTGGTACGGCGTCGGCGAGATGGCGATGAAGTCGGCGAGGTCGTGCGCGAGATCGGCCACCGGTGCATCCTGCCCTCGTGTGGGACGTGGTGGTGGTGGGGGGCGGGTCGGCGGGCTGCGCGCTCGCCGGGCGCCTCGGGGCGCGCACGCTGCTGCTGGAGGCCGGGCCGGTGGTGCTCTCCCCGGATCAGCGTGACGTCGCCTCGCTCCCGACCGCCGGGCCGTACAACTGGTCCTACGACGCCGAGCTGCGCACCGGGCAGCCGCACGTCGTCCCGCGGGGCCGCGGGCTCGGCGGGTCGAGCGCGATCAACGGCGCCAACTGGGTGTGGGCCACCCCTGCGGACGCCGACGGCTGGGGTCCCGGCTTCACCTGGGCGGACCTGCGGCGCTGCTACCGGCGCGCGGAGTCCGACGCGGTGCACGGCACGACCGGTCCGGTTCCCGTGCACCGACCGTCCGGCGCGCTGCTGCACCCGGCGGCGACGCGGTTCCTCGACGCGGCGCAGCGCCTGGGTTTCCCGGCCGAGCCCGACAAGAACGCGGGCGCCACCGCGGGCGCCGGGCCGGTGCCGAGCAACAGCGTCGACGGGGTGCGCGTCAACGCGGCGATGGCGTACCGGCCGGTGTCGGTGCGCGGGGACGCCGACGTCGACCGGGTCCTGTTCGACGGCTCCCGCGCGTGTGGCGTCGTGCTCGCGGACGGCGAGGTGATCGAGGCGGGGCAGGTCGTGCTCGCGGCCGGGGCGGTCGGCACGCCGCGGCTGCTGCTGCGCTCCGGGATCGGGCCCGGGCGCCCGCGCGTCGACCTCCCGGTCGGGCAGGGCTTCTCCGACCACCCCGCCGTCTTCGTCCCCTTCGTCGACGACGACCCGGCGCCGCACCCGCACGCTCCCGGCAGCCAGGCGGCGCTGAACCTCGACGCGGGCGCCGACCCCGCGGGCGACGTCGAGGTGCTGGCGTTCGTCCGCCCGTTCGCCCCCGGCGGGCCGCGCCACCTCATGTGCGCGCTGCAGCGCCCCGACAGCCGCGGCGAGCTGACCGCCGACCGCATCGACTACCACTACCTGCGCACCGAGCACGACCGCCGCCGGCTCCGCCACGCCATCCGCACCGCCGCCGAGCTGCTCCGCGCCGGGGTCGGCCGCCGCGTCGAACCGGGGGGCGATGTGCTGGGCAACGACCGCGCCCTCGACGGCTGGATCGCCGCCCACCTGACCACGTCGGTGCACCTGTGCGGCACCGCGGCGATCGGCCGGGTCGTGGACGCGCAGCTGCGCGTGCTGGGGGTGGAGGGACTGCGGGTGGCCGACACCTCGGTGCTGCCGACGGTTCCGCGCCGCGGCCCGGCCGCGACGGCGGTGGCGATCGGGGAGCGCGCGGCCGAGCTGCTCGGCGCCGCTCACGCCAGGCCGGACGCCGCCAGCGGGTCGTAGCCGTCGGCCTGCAGCAGCGCCTGCATCTGCCGCCGCCGCACGCCGATGTTCGACCCCTCGATGACCGGGTAGGCCAGCGCGTCGTGGAGGTACCGGAGCAGCGGGAAGCCGTTGTCGTAGGCTGACACGCCCACCAGCCCGATCAGATCGTTGATCACCGCCACGCCGGTCTCCGAGCCGAGCACCTTCGCGTGCAGCGCCCACTCCAGGCCGGACGGGTGCTGGGACAGCGCCGCGTCCAGCGCCCGCCAGGACAGCAGCCGGACGGCCTCGATGCGGGCCTTGGCGTCGGCGAGGACGTCGGCGACGGCCTGGTGCTCGATGATCGGCACGGCCCCGCCGCGCTTCTCGGTGCACGCGAACCGCAGCGCGACGTCGAAGGCCTGCCGCATCGCGGCCACGGCGAACGTGCCGATGGACGCCCCGCTGCCGACGAACGCGGCGCGGGTCAGCTCGACGCCCTGGCCCTCCCGCCCGACCAGGTTCGCCCGGGGCACACGCACGTCCACGAGCCGGATCCGGGCGGTCAGGCAGCCGCGCAGGCCGGGGAGGTCGTAGTAGTCCTCCACCTCGATGTGGCCGGCGAGGTGCTCGCGCTCGGCGACGATCACCGACACCCCGCCCGGGGCGCGGCACACGATGGTCATGATGTCGGGCCCGTCGCCGTCCCAACCGGGCAGGTGCGAGGCCCACGCCTTGCGCCCGTTGACGACCCAGTGGTCGCCGTCGGGGACGGCCGTCGTGCGGGTGCCCTCGGCCGGGGCGGGGGCGTCGAAGTTCGCGCTGCCCCCGGGTTCGGAGTAGGCCATGGCGGCGACGGGGGCACCGGAGTCGGCGAGGAAGGGCGCCACGAACCGGTGGATCTGCTCGGGCGTGCCCGCCGCGTACACCGGGACGAGCGCGATCAGCGGGCCGGCCATCGAGATGACGAAGTCGGGGCTGTGCGCCGCCCACTCCTCGACGAGGATCGCCGCGTCCACACCGCTACCCGCCGCGCCGCCGAACGGCACCGGGATCAGCCCCTTGAGGAACCCGGCCGCGACGGCCTTCTCGAACGCCGGGCGGGCCAGGGCAGCGCGGCGCGGCGGGTCCGGCTCGGCGCGTACCGCCTCGGCGAGATCCCGCAGGTGGGCCTCGGCGAACTGCCGTGCCACCTGCGTGAGCTGCTCCTGCTCGGGGGACAGCGAGAACGAGACCACGGGTGCTCCTCCGTCGACGGGTCGGGGAGCTCAGCCTCCGTGCGGCCCGCCGCGCAGTCTTGTCACTGCGCGCACGGTGGCTGTGCAGTTCGGGCACCGCCCGAGCGGCGGACCTCGGTGGGCGTGCACCCGAACTCGCGGCGGAACGCGCGGCTGAACGACGCCGGGTCGTCGAACCCGCAGGCGAGCGCGACCGCGGTGACCGTGGCCGTCGTGTCCGGGTCGGCGAGCAGGGCCGCGCTGCGCTCGAGCCGCAGCCGTCGGACGGTGGCCGCGAACGACCCGTTCCCGTCGGCGAACGCCGCGTGCAGGGTGCGCGGCGCGATCCCGAAGCGCCGGCACACGCTGCGCACCGACAGCGTCCGGTCGCCGAGCCGTCCGCGCACGTGGCGCAGGACCGCGGCCCGCAGCAGGTCCCGGGGCCGGTCGGGAACCGGTCCGCCCGCGACGGTGGCCGTCACGGCGCTGGCCAGCGCGTGTTCGAGATCGGCGGCCGGGCCCGCGGTGGTGTCGACGTCCCAGAGCGACGTGAGGATCGATGCCACCACGCGGCCCGGGCCGGCCGCGTCGAAGCACCCGCCCAGGCGCCGGCCCAGCGCGCTGGGGCGTCCGTCGAGCACGTCGTGGGGGAGCCGGTAGGACAGCATCTGCCACGGGGCGTCGAAGTCGAAGTGGTAGGGCTCGCTCGTGTCGACCACCGTGAACTGGCCCGGTCCGACCACCGACTCCGTGGCGCCCTGCCGCACCGCGCAGCGGCCCGCGACCTGCAGGTTCACGAAGTAGTACGCACCGTCGGTGCGGGAGACCTCGGACGGGCCGTGCGTGGTGCGCTGCGGTCGGGACCGGATGTGCGCGCGCACGACCCGGTGCAGCGGGCGCGTCTCCACCCGCGCGGCGAACCCGGGAGCGTCGTCGGTGCGGTGCGGGGTCAGCGGGACGAACGCCTGGCAGATCACCTCGTGCCAGTAGCCGAACTGCTCGTGGTCGGGCCGCGCAGTGACGTCCCAGACCGTCATGCGACCGCCCTCCTCCGTCGGTCGGATTGTCGTCCGGGCCGCCGCGGACGGTCAATCGCCGATCGGCCGGGCGGGCTGCAGGAACCGGCGCAGCGGGGCGAAGACGTCGTCGCGGCCGCGCAGCTCGTCGGGTGTCATCCAGGCCAGCTCCGACGCCTTGTCCGGCTCCGCGACCCGCGCCCGCCCGCCCGTCACCGTGCAGGCGACGAACAGCGTCACGTAGTGCCGCCCGATCTCGGGCATCGGGTCGTCGGTGAAGCCCAGCCGGGCGGTGGCGACCACGGCCAGCCCGGTCTCCTCGGCCACCTCGCGCACCGCGGTCCGCTCGGGCGACTCCCCGAACTCCTGGTGCCCACCCGGCAGCCCCCAGGTCCCGGCGCCGTGCGCACCGTGGCGGCGCAGCACCAGCCAGCGGTCCCCGTCGGCGACGACCGCCGCCACCCCGACGCGCACCTGAGCCATGTCGCCGACCCTAGGGTGGACCCGTGAACCCGCTCCTCTCGCCCGACGCGCCCGCGTTCCCCGACTTCGACGCCATCCGCGAGGAGCACTTCCGGCCCGCGTTCGCGGCGGGGATGGTCGAGCAGCGGGCGGAGGTCGACGCCCTCACCGCCGATCCCGCTCCGGCGACGTTCGCGAACACGGTGGAGGCGCTGGAGCGCTCCGGGGCCACGCTGCGCCGCGTCGGCGCCGTGTTCTTCACCCTCGCCGCCTCGTGCAGCACGCCGGGCATCCGGGCGATCGAGGCCGAGATCGCGCCGCAGCTCGCCGCGCACGCCGACGCGATCACGCTCGACCCGGCGCTGTACGCGCGACTGGACGCGGTGCCTGCCGACGGCCTGGACCCGGAGTCCCGGCGGCTGCTGGAGCGCCATCTCCGCGACGCCGTCCGTGCCGGTGTCCGGCTCGGCGGGGCCCAGCAGCAGCGGCTGCGGGAGCTCAACGCCGAGCTGTCCGCGCTGTCGACCGAGTTCGGCGCCCGCCTGCTCGCCGGGGCCAACGACGCCGCGGTGCTGGTGCGCGACGTGGCCCGGCTCGACGGCCTGTCCGCCGACGCGATCGCCGCCGCCGCCCGCGCCGCCACCGACCGCGGCCACGACGGCGCCTACCTGATCACGCTGGTGCTGCCGACCGGGCAGCCCGCGCTCGCGTCGCTGACGGACCGGACGCTGCGCGAGGAGCTGCACACCGCGTCGGTCACCCGCGGCGCGCTCGGCGACGGCAACGACACCCGCGAGCTCGTCGGTCGCACGGCCGCGCTGCGGGCGGAGCGGGCCGCGCTGCTCGGACACCCCAACCACGCGTCCTGGGTGGTCGAGATCGGCACCGCGGGCACCGTCGAGGCGATCGACGCGATGCTCGCGCAGCTGGTCGCGCCCGCCGTCGCGAACGCCCGAGCCGAGGCCGCGGAGCTGTCCGAGCTCGCAGGTTTCCCGATCGAGCCGTGGGACCGCGCCTTCTACGCCGAGCGCCTGCGCCGCGAGCGCTTCGACCTCGACGCCGCCGCGCTGCGCCCGTACTTCGAGCTGGAGCGCGTGCTGCACGACGGGGTCTTCCACGCCGCCGGCAAGCTCTACGGCCTGCACTTCACCGAGCGCCACGACCTGCCGCGCTACCACCCCGAGGTGCGCACGTTCGACGTGGCCGACGAGCGCGGGCCGCTGGGCGTGTTCGTGGCCGACCTGCACTCGCGCGACTCCAAGCGCGGCGGCGCCTGGATGAACTCCTTCGTCACCCAGTCACACCTGCTCGGCACGCGCCCGATCGTGCTCAACACGCTCAACATCGCGCGCGGCGAGCCGACCCTGCTCACCGTGGAGGAGGTGCGCACGCTGTTCCACGAGTTCGGGCACGCGCTGCACGGACTGCTCTCCGACGTCCGCTACCCGACGTTCTCCGGTACCGGGGTGCCGCGCGACTTCGTCGAGTTCCCGTCGCAGGTCAACGAGATGTGGCTGGACGATCCCGAGGTGCTGGGGAACTACGCCCGCCACCACGTGACCGGCGAGCCGCTGCCGGTCGAGGTCGTCGAGCGCCTGCGGGAGGCGCGCCGCTTCGGGGAGGGCTTCGCCACCACCGAGTACCTCGCGGCCACGCTGCTCGACCTGGCCTGGCACCGGCTCGGCCCCGACGACGCCGTCGACGACGTGCTCGCGTTCGAGGCCGCCGCGCTGGCCGAGGCGGGCGTCGACATCGCCGTCGCGCCGCCGCGGTACCGGTCGACCTACTTCAACCACGTCTTCGGCGGCGGCTACAGCGCGGGCTACTACTCCTACATCTGGAGCGAGGTGCTCGACGCCGACACCGTCGACTGGTTCGCCGAGCACGGCGGGCTGCGCCGCGAGAACGGCGACGCGTTCCGGCGCGCCCTGCTCTCCCGCGGCGGCGCCGTCGACCCGATGGACGCCTACCGGGCCTTCCGGGGCCGCGACCCGGAGATCGGACCGCTGCTGACCCGCCGCGGCCTGGCCGACCGATGAGATCCGGGCGTCACTGACGTCGGAACCCGGGACGACAGCTCGGGAGGGGCGGACAATGGGTGATCACGAGGACCGGTACGGGTGGATCGCGGCGGAGTTCGGCAGGCGGGTCGAGGCGGTCCCGCCGGAGGCCTGGGACGCCCCGGCGCCGTGCGCGGGATGGGCCGCCCGGGACGTGGTGCGCCACCTCACCGAGTGGATCCCGGCGTTCTTCTACGACCGCTGGGGCATCGACGGCGCCCCGATCCCGCCGGTCGACGACGACCCGGTGGGCGCCTGGACGGCGCTGGACGCCACCCTGCGCGCGGCGTTGTCCGACCCGGCGGTCGCCGCGTCCGAGCGCGACACCCCGATGGGCCGCCGGACGTTCGCCGCGACGCTGGACATGATCGGCACCACCGACGTCTTCCTGCACACCTGGGACCTCGCGCGCGCCACCGGCGGCGACGAGCGCCTCGATCCCGCCGAGGTACACCGGCTCTACGAGGGCATGCTCCCGCTCGACGAGATGCTGCGCACCAGCGGTCACTACGGCCCGCGGGTCGAGGTGCCCGCCGACGCCGACGAGCAGACCCGGCTGCTGGCGTTCATCGGCAGGCGGCCGTAGCCGGCCACGGCTAGGCCGCGACGGTCGCCTCCAGGATCACCCGGGTCGCCTCGGCGGGCGCGTCCCACTGCGGGAAGTGGCCGCAGCGCTCGAACCAGTGCAGGCGGGCGTCGGGGAACCGGCCCGCGGCCCGGGCGGCCTGTGCCGGCACGGTGACCAGGTCGCGCCGCCCCCAGCCGATGACCAGGCGCCCCGGCGCGGTCGCGGCGGGGGCCCCGGCCTGTCGGGGCCCGTCGACGAGCGCGCGCAGGGTGGCGTCGGTGCCCGGTGCGTCCGCCAGGCCGGCCACCTCGTTGATCGCCGTGGCCGCCGGGACCGCCCACGGCCGCGCCGAGAACTGGGCGAGCAGCGCGGTCCGCCCCACCGGGTTGCCCAGCAGCGTCGGCAGGGCCGGGCGCAGGCCCCGCACCAGCGCCACCGACGCGCGCAGGGACGCCGAGAAGACCCTGAGCTCGCGGTCGTTCCAGAACCCACCCGGGTCCAGGGCGACGACGTGCCGCCCGATGCCCCGGCGGGCCATCTCCAGCACCATCCGCGCACCCAGCGAGCTGCCGACGAGGTCGGCGCCGGTCAGGTCGTGGTCGGTCAGGAACCCGGCCACCGCGTCGGTGAGCGCCGCCACGGACGGCTCACCCGCCAGTGGCGGGGTGCCGCCGAACCCGGGCAGGTCGAGCAGCACGACCTCCCGTTGCGTGGCCAGATCGGGGACGATCCGGTCGAAGGAGTGCCGGGATCCGCCCAGTCCGTGCACGAGTACCAGGGGTGACCCGCTTCCGCGGCGTTCGTGCTGGAGTTCCATGACCACGACGGTAGGTGGACCCGCCCGCAGCGGCAGGCCGAGCGGGCCGGTCGGGTCACGGCGGCGTGGACCCCGTTCCGGCCCGACCGCCGCCGCCGATCCCCCGCTGCGCGCGGTCCGCGGCCGGGGGACGGTGCAGCAGGGTCATCGCGGCGCCGGCGAGCAGGCCCCAGAACGCGGAGCCCAGCCCGAGGAACCCGGTCCCCGCGGCGGTCACCACGAACGTGACGGCCGCGGCCTCCCGCCCCGCGGGCTCGCCGAGCGCCGCGGCCAGCGACGCCGCGAGCGCGCCGAGCAGCGCCAGCCCGGCGACCGCCTCGACCAGGACCGGCGGTGAGCTGACGACGACGGCCGTGGCGAGCCCCGCACCGAGGCCGAGCACCGCGAGCGCCACCCCGTTGCTGACCGACGCGATCCAGCGTCGCTCCGGGTCCCCGGCCTCCGGACCCGCGACCAGCGCGGCGCTGATCGCCGCGAGGTTCACCGCGTGCCCGCCGAACGGGGCGCCGGCCAGCGTGGCGAGCCCGGTCGTGCCCAGGATCGGCCGCAGCGGGGGGCGGTAGCCGAACTGCGCGAGCACCGCCATCCCCGGCACGTTCTGCGAGGCCATCGTGACCAGGAACAGCGGCAGCCCGATCCCGACCAGCGTGGACGGCTCGAACGCCGGCGCCGTCCAGACCAGCGCCGGGGCGAGCGACCCGGTGCCCGGCCCCGGTCCGGTCGCCACGATGACGCCCACCGCGACGACCAGCGCCGCCGGCACGGCCCACGGGCGCGCGAACCGCCCCACCAGCACCCAGACGGCGACGACCGGCGCGGCGAGCAGCGGCACCTCGGCCACCGCCCGCACCGGCGCCAGGCACAGCGGCAGCAGCACCCCGGCCAGCATCGCGCCTGCCACGTGCGACGGGATCGCGGCCACCAGGCGGGCCAGCGCCGGCACCAGCCCAGCCACGACGATCAGCACCCCGCACAGCAGGAACGCGCCCACCGCGGCCGCGAACCCGCCCGGCGGCGCCCCCGCACCGATCAGCAGGGCCGCGCCGGGCGTCGACCACGCGATGCTGATCGGCATCCGGTGCCGCAGCCCCAGCCACACGGCCAGCAGGCCGGAGGTCAGGCACACCGCCAGCAACCCCGACGCTGCCTGCCGCTCGTCCGCACCGGCCGCGCGCAGGCCCGCGAGCACGACGGTGAACGCGCCGGAGAACCCGACCAGCGCCGCCACGACCCCCGCCAACACCGCCCGCCCCACACCGTCCTCCCCACCCCCACCCCACCGGCACTGCAGTGGGGTGGCTTCACTCCGACCCGGTTGCAGTGAAGCCACCCCACTGCGATCGGGGCCGCTACAGCGTTCCGTTTACGGAACGGTGCGACCATAGCCGGATGTCGCGGTCCTCGGAGGGTCGGCCGGCGCTCGCCGCCGGGGCGGCGGGGGTCGGGCCGCGGGTCACGGCGTTGCGGGCGGAGCGGGGACTGTCGCTCTCGGAGCTGGCGCGGCGCGCGGGCGTCGGCAAGGCCACGCTGTCCGGGCTGGAGGCCGGCACCCGCAACCCCACCCTGGAGACGCTGCAGGCCGTCACCTCGGCGCTGGGGCTGCCGCTGGCCGCGCTCGTCGGCCCGGGCGCGGTGCGCGGCGCCGCCGTCGAGGTGGAGCTGCTCCGCGTCTTCGACGACGGCCCCGTCACCTACGAGCTCTACCGCCTGTGGCTCCCCGCGGGCACCGCCCAGACCTCCCCGGCCCACCACGCGGGCGTCACCGAGCACATCACCGTGTTCGCCGGGACGTTGGAGGCCGGTCCGGTGGACGCCCCGCTGCGCGCCGGCCCCGGCGAGCACGTGGAGTGGGCCGCCGACACGGCGCACGGCTATCGGGCCGCCCCGGGCGCCGACGTCCACGCCGGCCTCCTGATCCGCTACCCCCGCCCCTGACGACGCGGGCGGCGTGCCGACACGGCGAACTCGGCGTGTCCGCCGATCGGGTACGCCTCAGGCGCGGTGGTCGCCTCCCGTGCGGGGGACGTCGGGGGTTGCGGTCGAGGAAGCCCACCGGCTCGAGCGTGAAGCCGGTGTGGTCGACGGGCATCATGGGCCAGTCCGTCGGACTCCCGGGTCAGGCGCCCGCGGCCGAGTTGCAGCAAGGCCACCTTCACGCAACGGGATTGCGTGAAGGTGGCCTTCCTGCAATGGGGGCAACCCGGGCCACCGGGCGACGGGCGGGCGGGGCCGTGACCGAGCCGCTGCCGCCGCCGGGCCCGGGCGTCACGTCGAAGGGGATCTCCGCGGCTCTCACGCTGCCGCAGGCCACCACCTACCGCCTGCTGAACCTGCCGTCCGGGAGGAGTACCTGGTGGCCTGCCGGATCTGCGCGACTTCGCGGTCGACCGCCGCGCCGCGCCGCGCCGCTCGCGCTGCCGGTCGTGCCGCCACCGCCTGCCGCCGCACGCGCCGTCGCTGTCCACCGGCGGGAGACACGCCGAGCGGCTCGTGCCGCTGCTGGCGCCAAATCGGGCGGAAGCGGCCGCGCCACCCGGCTACTCTCGACCGATGATCTCCTGAGCCGACGCCGCGCGCTCAGTCCGCCCATCCCAGAAGGAGATCCACATGTCGGAGCAGGGCACGTCCGAGAACCCGGAGCCCACCGAGCCCGAGCAGCCCGACGTCCCGCTCAACCGGGCCGCCCGCCGCAGCAGGGCCAAGGGCAAGGCCGATGCGCCCGCGACGTTCGGGGGCCGACCCCGACACGCCGGCCCGCAGGCCGATCCGACGCGTCACGGGCGGGCCCCGCGCCCGCACACCAAGCGCAGCGTCTGACCGCACTCGTCCCGCCCGGTGGGGAGCGCCGGGCGGGACGAGGATCCGCTACGGGGATCGGGGGCGGTCAGTAGGAGTAGTCGTCCGCGGGCACCGCGGCGTCGGTCACGGTCACGTCGGACTGGGGATCCGCTGCGGGCTCGTCGGCCGGTTCGGCGACGCCCGCATCCTCGGCCGCCGGGTCGGCGGGGGCCGAGTCCGCGGGCGCGGGCACGGTCGGCCCGGTCGGGGCAGGGTCCGGCGCCGGCGCGTCCACGAGCACGGCCGGCGTCGCGTCGGCGGGGTCGGTGTAGCCGGGGAACGTGAAGCCCTGCGCGATCGCGATGCTGATGCCGATCAGCGCCGCGGTCGCGATGGCGGGTGCCGCGAACCGGCGTGCGAGGCTGCGCTTCCGCGGTGCGATCGGCTCGAGGTAGCCGATGACCACCGTCGGGGTGTCGTCGGGCTCGGGCCCGGGATCGACGTCATCGGCGACCACGCTCCGCAACGCCCGGCGACCGCTCGGGGGTCCGGTCCGGACGTCGCGGTCGGGGCGATCGCGATCGGGACGGGTCGGGAGGTCGGTCACGCGCCCGGCGTCGCGCGGGCGGGGGAGTGCGGGCGGCTTCGGCCGTTCTTCGGCGGTTCGCGACCGGCGGGTGTCGGCTGCACTGCGTTGGCGGGGCAGCCCGGCGCCCCGCGTCGTCGGCCGGCGGGTCACCTCGGGGGCGTCCAGGACGCCGGCCCGCGAGCGGCCCGCGGAGGAATGGCCGGGCGACGGGGGAGCGTCCCGCTCGGCGCTGATCCGGGCGATCAGCTCGGCGGTGGTCTCCGAACGCGGGATCGCAGCGGAGGGTTTCCGTGGCATGGGGGGACCTTAGGAAGATCCCACCCGGTCATCGGCGAACCTGAGAGCGCGGGTTGCGTGCGGGCGCCCACAGGTCGCCAGGACGCGCCGGATCGTCCACTTTCGCGCCCTTCGGCGGGGATCGGTGCTCCGTTCGGCCCAGCAGAGTTCTCAGCTCTGCGTCACGACCGGATCACGAAGGGGTGATTTCGCTCCGTTAGCGGATTGTTATTGCGCCCCGGGATGGGGCTACAGTGACCCGCGATGCTCCCCGCTGCTCCCCCGGGGGGTGCGTCCACGTACGTGCCTGTGATCCCGCATGCGCGTATGCCTGCGCCCCCCGCAGATCACGTCCTGCTGGCGCTGCCTCCCACGGCCGCGTCAGCCTCCGTGCTGCGCTCGCTCCGTTCCGACGGGGTCAGTGTCAGCGCAGTCGGGGACGGTATCGGCGTCCTCGACGCCGTCCGCGCCCGCGACCCCGCGCTCGTCGTCCTCGACGTCGAACTGCCCGGCCCGGACCAGTCCGCGGTGCTCGCGGCGGTGCAGCACGAGGCGCCGAACGTGCCGGTCATCGCGGTCACTCCGCGTGAGCGCCGAGCCGCGCTGCTGCGCCTGCTGCGCGGCGACCGCGACGACTACCTGCTCCGGCCGTTCGCCGTCGACGAGCTGGCCGCGCGCATCCGGTTACGGCTGCGGCTCGGTCCGGCGATCGACCACGCGGTGCTGCGGCACGGCGAGCTGGTCGTCGACACCGAGTTCGGCGACGTCGCGGTGGACGGGCAGCAGGTGTCGCTCTCGCCCACCGAGTACGCGCTCCTGATGGCGATGCTGGCCGCGCCCGGCGAGGTCGTGGCCCCTGACCGCCTCGCGCGCGAGGTGTGGTCCGAACCGGCGTCGGCGAACCTCGTGCAGGTCTACATCTCCTACCTCCGGCGCAAGATCGGGCCGGAGCGGATCCGGACCGTCCGCGGCGCGGGCTACGTCCTGGAGCCGTGATACCAGTGTGGGAGGCCGGGGGCTGAACGGGTGTCATCGGTCGGGTAACGCTTCGGGGTGGTTCCGCCTTTCGGTGGCGTCCGCCGGGGCCGGGTCGTGCTATCCAGTGCCCACGCGGGTCGTGAGGGGCTCGGCTCGCCCTACAAGTGGGAGACCGCAGTGATCATCAACATCATCCAGGCCATCATCATCGGTGCCATCCTCGGCTTCGTCGGCCGGCTGGTGGCACCCGGGAAGCAGAACATCCCGATCTGGCTGACCATCCTCGTCGGTATCGTCGCCGCCTTCATCGGGACCTTCATCGCCCGGGCCTTCGGTGTCGCCGACACGAACGGCATCGACTGGATCGAACTGATCATCCAGATCATCGTGGCCGCGATCGGCGTGTCCGTCGTCGCCGGCATCTACGGTCGGCGCGGCGTCCGCAGCTGACGACCCCCGTCCACACGACGGCCCGGCCCCACGGTGGGGCCGGGCCGCTCGCGTCTCAGCTGATGACGCGGACCGTGAACGGGTAGCGGTACTCCCGACCGGCTGAGGCCCGTGCCGTCGCCGTGATCACGACGATGAGGTAGAAGATCACGTAGACCAGCGCCAGCGGGCTCAGCACGAGGGTGATCACGAGAATCCAGCAGATGATCCCCCAGACCGCGGCGTTGATCTGGAAGTTCAGCGACTCGACGGCGTGCCTGCGTACCCACGCCGACGTGCCGCCGCGGGCCAGCAGCACGATCAGCGGCGCGATCAGGCCGAGCGCCACCCACGCGGTGAGGATGCTGCCGATGTGCCCGGCCACCGCCCAGTTGCGGTCGTCGGCGCCGACGATCCCGCCGGAGTCTCCGTGGGGCTGCGGGGGCCACGATCCGGATGGCGGGGGCTCGGACGGCGGGTAGGAGCTCACGGCGTCCATTGAACCGCACACCCGGGTCACGGTGGGATGTCGATCCGGGTGCCGGCGCGGTCCGTGAACCTGCAGCGCGGGGCGTCGCGAAGCTTCATGATCGTCGTCTTGGAACCGGGTGGCGTGGCGTGTGCGGCTCCGGGTTCCGAAGCGCCGATCAACCCGGACCGGCCACGGCTCGATCGAGTGAGACATCGCGGTCTCCGCCGTGCCCGACCGGTGGCGGGTCGGACGGGTGCGACCGCCCTCGGCAGCTGTCTGCCGGGCCGCGCCGATCCGGTGGCGAGACGGCAGCCGCGCGACTGCTGTCTTCCTGCCCTGACGGGAGGGGTGCTCGTCAGGGCGCGAAGGCCGACGCCGCCGCGAGGAACGCGTCGTTCTCCACGACCGACGACACCGTCACCCGCACCCCGTCCGGATGGAACGGCCGCACGATGACCTTGTGCTCCAGGCAGTGGGCGGCGAAGTCGGCGGTGAGCTGACCCAGGGCCAGCCAGATGAAGTTGGCCTGCGACGGCGGCACCCGGAAGCCGGCGGCGACCAGCGCGTCGCGCACCCGCACCCGCTCGGAGACCACCTCGGGGCAGGCAGCGAGCAGCGCGTCGGCGTCGTCGAGCGCCGCGATCGCCGCGGCCTGCGCCACCGAGCTGACGCTGAACGGCGCGCACACCTTGCGCAGCGCCGTGGCCACCTCCGGCGCCGCGATCGCGTACCCCACCCGCAGTGCGGCGAGCCGGTAGGCCTTGGAGAACGTGCGCAGCACCACGAGGTTCGGGTGCGCGTCGAGCAGCGTGAGGCCGTCGACGGCGTCCGGGTCGGTGACGTACTCGTGGTAGGCCTCGTCCAGCGCGACGATCACGTCCGGGCCGACGGCGGCGAGGAAGCGCTCCATCTCCGCGCGGGTGACGACGGTGCCGGTGGGGTTGTTGGGGCTGCACACCATGACCAGTCGCGTCTGCGGGCCGACGGCCGCGGCCATCGCGTCGAGGTCGTGGCGAAGGTCGCCGTCCAGCGGCACGGTCCGGGCCGTGGCCCCGCCGATCTGCGTGACGATCGGGTAGGCCTCGAACGAGCGCCAGGCGAAGAGCACCTCGTCGCCGGGCGCGAGGCAGGTGGCCTGTACGAGCTGCTGGCAGATGCTCACCGAGCCGCAGCCGGTCGCGATCCGGGACGCGTCGACGCCCAGTGCCTGCGCGAGCCGTGCGGTCAGTGCGACGGTCGCGAGGTCGGGGTAGCGGTTGCCCCCCGCCGCGGCCTCCGCGATCGCGGCCAGCACCGGCGCGGTCGGCGGCAGCGGCACCTCGTTGCTGGCCAGCTTGATCGCTCCCGGGACGGCGCGGCCGGGGACGTAGGCGGGTAGGCCGTCGAGGTCGGGGCGGATCGTCGTCACGCTCGTCACCATAAGGTGCCCGGTCAGGTCCGATCGGAACAGTCATGCCACGCTGTGGGAATGACCGACATCCGCACGGAGACCGTTCCTCTGGTCGACGGCAGCGAGTTGCGGCTCACCATCGCGGGCCCGGTGAGTTCGGTCCGCGGCGGGATCGTGGTGCTGCACGAGGCGCGCGGCGTCACCGACACCGTCCGCGGCCTGGTCAGCGGCCTCGCGAGCGACGGCTGGCTCGCCGTCGCCCCCCATCTCTACCACCGCGACGGTGCCGACGTCCTCGACGGCGACGACGGCCAGGTGCAGGAGCAGGTCGACCGGCTCGAGGGCGGCCAGGTCATGGCCGACACCGACACCGCGTTCGGCTGGCTCGCCGACCACGACATCGCCTCCGACCGCATGGGCGTGATCGGGTTCGACCTCGGTGGGTCGGTCGCGCTCCTCGTCGCGGCGAAGCGCACGTTGGGCGCGGCGGTCACGGTGGCGGGCGAGGGGATCGTGGACACGCCGGCGGGCGGCCTGCCCGCACTCGTCGACGCCGCCCCCGGCCTCACCTGCCCGTGGCTGGGCATCTACGGCGAGGACGCGGAGGGCGAGCGGGCCGGGGAGATCGACCTGCTCCGTGACGCCGCCGCGAAGTCCGAGCAGGCCACCGACCTCGTCGTCTACCCCCGCACGGGCTACCGCTTCGACGCCGACCCGGACGCCGCGGCCGACGCCTGGCAGCGGACCCTGAACTGGTTCGACTCGCACCTGCGCTGACACCCACCCCGCGAGTCGGGGTTTGCGTGCGCGCGAGTCGGGGTCACCCTGACTCCTCGCCCGTCGATCACGTCCATCTTCCGAGCCGGTGGTGTGTGGCACCGCCACTGGCGCAACCGGGGCACGGGATTGCATGCTGGCCCGCATGTCTGCCGCCGAGGCCCCCGCCGTCCTGTGGGCTCCCGATCCCGACCACACCGGCCCCCTCGCCGCCTTCACCGCGTGGGTCCGCGAGCACCGCGGCGTGGACGCCCCCGACTACGCGACGCTGCAGCGGTGGTCGGTCGACGATCTCGACGGGTTCTGGTCCGCGGTGGCGGAGTTCCTCGGCGTGCGCTTCCACAGCGAGCGGACGGCGGTGCTCGGCTCCCGCGAGATGCCGGGTGCGCAGTGGTTCCCCGGCGCCACCCTCAACTACGCCGAGCACGCGCTGACCGGCGGACCCGGTCGGGCCGACGGCGACGTCGCCCTGCTGTTCGCCCGCGAGGACGGCCTGGAGCGCACCGTCACCCACGCCGAGCTGCGTGACGCCGTCGGCCGCGCCCGCGCCGGCCTCGTGCGCGCCGGCGTCGGCGTCGGCGACCGGGTCGTGGCGCTGGCTCCCAACTCCGTCGAGACGCTCGTCGCGTTCCTCGCCGCGGCCAGTCTCGGCGCGATCTGGTCGTCCTGCTCACCCGACTTCGGGCCCCGCGCCGTGCACGATCGCTTCGCACAGATCGAGCCGGTGGTCCTCGTCGCCGTCGACGGATACGTGTACGGCGGCAAGCGATACGACGTCCGCAAGAACGTCACCGCCCTGCAGGAGCAGCTGCCGACGCTGCGGCAGACCGTCCTGATCCCGTACGTGGAGGACGGAGCCACGCTGGACGGCACGACGTCGTGGGCCGACTTCACGGCCGAGCCCGCCCCGCTGCAGTTCGAGCCGGTGCCGTTCGACCACCCGCTCTGGGTGCTCTACTCCTCCGGCACCACCGGGCTACCGAAGGGCATCGTGCACGGCCACGGCGGCATCGTGCTGGAGCACATGAAGGCGCTGGGCCTGCAGATGGAGCTCGGCCCGGGCGAGCGGTTCTTCTGGTTCACCACCACCGGCTGGATGATGTGGAACCTGCTGATCGGCGGCCTGCTCGTCGGGTCGACGGTGGTGCTCTACGACGGCAACCCCGGCCACCCCGACCTCGGCGCGCTCTGGCAGCTCGCCGAGCGGCACGGCGTCACCTACTTCGGGGTGTCGGCGCCCTACATCCAGGCCTCGCTCAAGGCCGGGCTGCGCCCGCGCGACCAGTTCGACCTCTCCGGGCTGCGCGCCATCGGCTCCACCGGCGCGCCGCTGTCGGAGGACGGCTTCCGCTGGGTCGCCGACGCGGTGGGTGAGCACATCCAGATCTGCTCGGTCTCCGGTGGCACGGACGTGTGCGCGGCGTTCGTCGGCTCCGCGCCGAACGTCCCCGTCTGGATGGGCGAGATCTCGTGCGCCGCGCTGGGCGCCCGCGTCGTCGCCTACGACGAGAAGGGCGAGGAGCTCGCCGACGAGGTCGGCGAGCTGGTCATCACCGAACCCACGCCCTCGATGCCGGTGATGTTCTGGAACGACCCCGAGGGCACTCGCCTGCGCGAGGCCTACTTCGACGAGTTCCCCGGCGTCTGGCGCCACGGCGACTGGGTCCGCCACACCCCCCGCGGCTCGTACGTGATCTACGGTCGCAGCGACTCGACCCTCAACCGGGGTGGCGTCCGCATGGGTACGGCCGACTTCTACGCGGTGGTGGAGGCCTTCGAGGAGGTGGCCGACGCACTGGTGATCGACACCACCGAGCTCGGAGCGAAGGACGAGGGCGCGTTGCTGTGCTTCCTCGTGCTGGCGCCCGGAGCGTCGCTGGAGGACGTCGAACCCGCCCTCCGCAAGGCGCTGCGCTCCGAGCTGTCGCCGCGCCACGTGCCGGACCGGTTCGTCGTCGTGGAGGCCGTGCCGCGCACCCTCAACGGCAAGAAGTGCGAGGTGCCCGTCAAGAAGATCCTCGCCGGCGTGGCCCCCGACCGCGCCGTGAGCAGGGGCGCCCTGCAGAACCCCGACGCACTGGCCCCCTTCCTGGCTCTCGCGGCCGGGGGGTCGTGAGGCCGTCCGGCGGGTCTTGTAGGCTGACCGTCGAACGGCTTCGGGAGGCTTCGCCTAGTCTGGTCTATGGCGCCGCACTGCTAATGCGGTTTGGGGTAACCCCCCATCCCGGGTTCAAATCCCGGAGCCTCCGCCCTGGCTCGGCTGTTAGGCTGAGGCAGTACAACTCAAGATCATGCGCCCGTAGCTCAACGGATAGAGCATCTGACTACGGATCAGAAGGTTGGGGGTTCGAATCCCTTCGGGCGCACCATCGTCACACTAGCCCTGACCAGCACGAACGGTCAGGGCTAGATCATTCTCGGTTGGGCTAGTTGATCTCGATCCACGGTCTGATCCACGAACCTTGCTAGCTTCCGCGTCATGACCGCTGTCTCCGAGCCGGCGAAGGCCCGATCTCGCGGCAACATCCGCCGGATGCGCGACCGCGTGCAGGTGCGTGTCTCTGCCGGCGAAGACCCGAGCACGGGTGAGCGGATCATCCTCACCGACAGCGTCCCGATTGAGACCCCGGGCAATCCTCGTGCCGAACGTGAGGCGCTCAAGGCGGCGGAGAAGCTCCGCACGAGGATGCTGGCCGACGCCGACGAGCTGAAGGTCGCTCGCACCCGCGCGACCGTCGGGGCACTGCTGGAGCGATGGATGGCCCAGCACGAGATCGACGCGACGACGCGCATGACCTACGAGTCGCAGATCCGGATGTACATCGTTCCGGCGATCGGTGATGTCCCGCTGGTCCTGTTCGTGCGCGACGCATCGCAACGGCTGGAGACGCTCTACAGCCGGCTCCGGAAGTGCAGGGCGCTGTGCAACGGCAAGCCGTTCGTTGAGCGCCACGCCGAGAAGGGGCCGCACGACTGCGCGGCCGCCGGCTGCAAACCGCACGTGTGCAAGCCCTACGCCGCGTCGAGCGTGCGCTCGATCCACGCCATCCTGTCGGGCGCGTGCAGCGCCGCCGTGCGGTGGGGATGGATCAGCTTCAACCCGATGCCGTCGGTCCGGCCGCCGGCCAAGCCACGCCCGCAGCCGCGCCCGCCGACGAGCGAGCAGATGGCCCGCATCGTGGAGGCCGCCTGGACCTCGTCGGCCGAGTGGGGTCTTTACGTCTGGCTCTCCGCGGTGCTCGGCGCCCGCCGGGGCGAGGTGGTCGCACTCCAGTGGGAGGACATCGACCTGGCCGCCGGGGTCGTGCGACTGGACGAGAACTACGTCCGGACGAACGACGGCATGGTCCTCAAGGACACCAAGTCGCACCAGATGCGGCGGGTGTCGAT
Source organism: Pseudonocardia sp. (assembly GCF_029263155.1). GTDB lineage: Bacteria > Actinomycetota > Actinomycetes > Mycobacteriales > Pseudonocardiaceae > Pseudonocardia. The sequence continues at coordinate 27,173 of NZ_JAJCYB010000032.1, read as the reverse complement.
CGACGCGCCGACCGTCGAGCTGCTCCGGCAGCACCGGGAAGAATGCGCAGGCCGGCTCGCGCTGCTCGGCGTCTCCTTGATGGACCACACGTGGGTGTTCTCCGCGAAGCCGGACCTGAGCAGCCCACGTGACCCGGCGTCGCTCACTCGTCGCTACGGGCGCCTCGTGGCCAAGCTTGGCGTCGACACCATGCTCAAGGAGCTGCGGCACTACTCCGCGACGGAGCTGCTCACCGCGGGCGTGGATCTGCGCACCGTGGCCGGCCGGCTGGGGCATGGCGACGGCACAACGACGTTGCGCCACTACGCCGCCTGGGTCGGTTCGGCCGACACCGCGGCAGCCGGCGTCATCGGGGGCCGGATGCCCGTCCTTCGTCCGGTCGACCGCTCGTAGGCCCGGCGACCCGGCACGATCCGCGCGTACGCTGAGGCACGATCGCTTCCCGGTCGAGCCGAAGGTGGGGACAGCGCCGAATATGGCCGAACTCGCGACCAGCTCCAGCGAAGCGCTCACGGAGAGCACGGCCCGTCGGGCGTTGACACTTGCGTGTCAACAGGTCGGGCTCCCGCACGGCTACGCCGAGCTGATCCGTATCGGCTCCAATGCGGTGTTCAGGGTGGACGCGGCGACCATCGCGCGGGTGGCGCCGTCGCTGGCCCACCGCGAGAACGCGCAGAAGCAGATTGACGTCGCCCGCTGGTTGCGAGATATCGACTACCCCGCGACTCGCGCGCTCGACGTCGAGCAGCCCGTCGACGCCGAGGGCCGGGTCGTGACGTTCTGGGAGTCGATCGCTCCTGAGACCCGCTACGCCCCGATCCGCGATGTTGCGAGACTGACACGACGGCTCCACGACCTCGACCTGCCGCCGACGTTGGCTCTTCCGGTACTTCAACCCTTCGGAGCGCAGGGCGAGCCGTTCCCGAACCTTGCCGCGATTCCTCGCGCTGATGCTCGGTTCCTCCGTGAGAGGCTCGAATGGGCACGCTCGCGGTTTCCGTCGCTCCCGTTCGTCCTGCCCTCCGGTCTCGTGCACGGCGATGCCAACGTGGGCAACGTCTTGGTCGACGACGAGGGCCGTGCGGTCCTGATCGACCTGGACAGTTTCTCCACCGGCCCGCGCGAATGGGATCTCGTTCAGACCGCATTGTTCTACGATCGACTCGGTTGGCACACGCGCGACGAGTACGTGGAGTTCGTGGACGTGTACGGATACGATCTGATGTCCTGGCCCGGCTATGGCGAACTTGCTGATATGCGTGAGATTGCGATGACAACGTGGCTGTGCAGAAAGGCCGAAGATTCGTCCAGTATCGCAGCGGAGGCCCGAAAGAGGGTAGCGGCGATTCGGACGGGTTCAAGCAGACGTGACTGGGGCGCGTACTAAAGGGGCTCTTCCCAGTTGAGGGTGTAGACGGCGGACGGCTGGAGCGCGGAGGGGTCGGCGCGTCGGTGCCCGGGTAGAGGTCGAGGCCTCCCGAGGATGGGAGCTCCGACACTGCCCACCTAGCTAGGCCGGCTTGCGGACTAGGGCCTCAAGTACGCTCAAACGGCCCTCGTCCGCACTCCGGGCCGTGTTGATCTGAGATTCTCCAATCCGCTCGCCCATGAGCGTCTGCAGCCCCAGCGGCGGCAGCCCGTGTTCCTCCAACCGCCGGCGGTTCTCCCGCAAGTCCGGCAGGACCTCCTCCGTCTTGTCCCGGAAGATCACGATCTCGAACCCTGCGGTGAGAACTTGCTCCCGTGTCTCCTCGGGCGAACACAAAAAGCTCGTGCCCGGCCCTGCCGCCCAGGGCAGCGGGTAGTCGGGCTCGCCTTTCGGCCCGGCTCCGTAATGGGAGAATGCGAACACCGCGCCGGGGCGAAGCACACGAAGCGCCTCGGCATAGAAGCGCCGCTTGTCGTCGATGTTCATCGCCACGTTCTCGGAATAGGCTCGGTCGAACCCATCGTCCTCGAAGGGCAGATCGGTCGCGCTGCCCTCCACCACGCGCACGCGATCCGAGAGGCCGGTCGCGGCATTCAGCTCCTCCGCCGCGCGGCAGAACTCCGGCGTCAGGTCGAGCGAGGTCACGTGGCAACCGAAGTGCGTCGCGGTCCACCGCGCCGGTCCGCCGATCCCGCCGCCGATGTCGAGGATGCGCTCGCCGGAGAGGGGTTCGAGGAGCGCTACCATCTCCTTTGTCGCCTTCAGCCCCCGGCCGTGGAAGTGGTCGAGTGGGGCGAGCGCGTCGGGCGTAATCGGGCCCGCCTCGCTGCCTCCTGCCGCCCTAAGCGCAGCGAGGATGCGGGCTGCGATGCCCTCGCTGGCGTAGTGGTCTTGGACCTTGTTACCGGCTGCGGTCATGTTTCGTTCTCCTCCCGAGCCGCCCGCGGTCGATGGCTTGAGGGGGTTCGTATGACAAATCCCTGAGAGGCTCAAGGCTAGTTAGGAAGACCGTGACATGCCTGACGCTACCTTCGCGACCCCTGATGTGACGACGTTCTGCCGCCTCGACGAGCTGGGTCTGGTGGTGGTCGGCCAGCACCTCCAACCGGATCGGGCGGTGCTGGCCTGCCGGGTCGCCGACGACGCGGTCGAGGAGGCGGACCGCTGGGTGCCGGCGCTGCGGCTGCGAGGGTCGCCCGCGGGACACCGTCACCCGTCGCCTGGCGCACGAGCCGGTGGGCTGGCGGCCGACGACGCTGCTGCTGTCGATCCGCCGCTACCGGTGCGCTGGCTGCGAGCATGTGTGGCGCGAGGACACCAGCCGCGCCGCCGAGCCGCGGGCGAAGCTGACCCGCACGGCGCTGCGATGGGCGCTGGTCGGGCTGGTCTGCCAGCACCTCACCGTCGCGCGTCTCGCCGAGGCCCTGGCCGTGTCGTGGAGCACCGCCAACAACGCCGTGCTCGCCGAGGGCCAGCGCGTCCTGCTCGACGACCCGACCCGCTTCGACGGCGTGAAGGTCATCGGCGTCGACGAGCACGTGTGGCGCCACACCCGCCGCGGCGACAAGTTCGTCACCGTCGTCATCGACCTCACCCCCGTCCGCGACAAGACGGGCCCGTCACGGCTGCTGGCGATGGTGGAAGGCCGCTCCAAGCATGCGTTCACGACCTGGCTCGCGAGCCGGCCGAGGCCCTGGCGCGACGGGCTGGAGGTCGTCGCGATGGATGGGTTCACCGGGTTCAAGACCGCCACCACCGAACAGCTGCCGACCGCGACGGCGGTGATGGACCCCTTCCACGTCGTCCGCCTCGCCGGTGACGCGCTCGACCGCTGTCGACGGCGCGTCCAGCAGGACCTGCACGGGCACCGCGGGCGCAAGGACGACCCGCTCTACCGCGCCCGCCGCACCCTGCACACCGGCGCCGACCTGCTGACCGACCGCCAGCGTCAGCGGCTCACCGCGCTGTTCGGGGTCGAGGACCACGTCCAGGTCGAGGCCACCTGGGGCGTCTACCAGCGCATGATCGGCGCCTACCGGCACTCCGACCGGGCACAGGGCCGGCAGGCGATGAGCAACCTCATCACCAGCCTCAGGGCTGGCGTCCCGGCCGTGCTCACCGAGCTCCGGACGCTCGGGCGGACGCTGAAGAAGCGCGCCCAGGACGTGCTCGCGTACTTTGATCGGCCCGGCACCAGCAACGGCCCGACCGAGGCGGTGAACGGGCGCCTGGAGCACCTGCGCGGCTCCGCCCTGGGCCTCCGGAACCTGACCAACTACATCGCCAGGAGCCTGCTCGAGACCGGCGGGTTCAGACCGCGACTACACCCTCAATCGTGAAGAGCCACTAAAGGCTCTGGCCGCCGGCAGCTGAGGATCCGAGTCGGCGCCACGTTTGTCGGACAGTTCCGCGTTTCTACGCGACGTCTGGCGTCGCTCCTTGCCGTTTCCGGAGAGTTAACGTGGGATAGGACTTGAGCCCACACCTCGGGGATTCGGCCCACACCTTCCCGGGTCCCTTGTCCTGGCCGCCTTGCTCGTCGCGCTGGCGGTGTCCAGGGTCGCGCAGCCATCGCGTAGCGACGTCGTAGGCGCCCTGTACTCCGTCGGCGCGCAGTGGACGATCGCGAGCGAGGAGCAGGCTTTGATGAACTGAAAGCTTAGGCCGGTGCTTGCCGGTAGGTGCAGCTTGCATATATTGTCGGGGTGCGAGTATCACCGAGTAGTCGGAGGCGGTCAGCGTGTCAAATATCCCTCCACAATTGGAGACGTATCGCCCGTTTCCTTCAATGGCACGGTTCCGGATCATATCCGAGACTCACTATGTGGTGTGTGAGCCTTACGCGCTTCGCCCAGGTGAAGAGGTGAGTTCAGACGGCAGACTGGATAGCGAGCGCTTTACGCGGGGCATGTTCGCAATTCCTCTCATCGCAGGTATCGGCCTGACAGTCGCATTGGGGATGAGAGGCGCAGGGATCATACCCCTAATCGCCACCTTCGTACTAGGGACCGTCGCTGCCTTCTTTCTGCTTCTTGTGTCGATTCGCATCAGGGTTGACGGTGCCCAACGGAGGGTTGGTGGCAACATTCTCCGCATCGATAGATCAATGACTCGAGCCTGGGACCTGCTGAAGCTTGTCGAAAAGATTACTCATACAACATCGTGGAAAACAGGTCTGGTGGATCGAGATAGGTTGATTCCCGGGTTGCTCTGGCGCTCGGTGTTGACCGCAACTTCTCTCGCTGCCGCTGAGATCGACATAACGAGAGCCGCGTCGCACGATTCGCTTCGCGAACTGGTGGATGCCAAGCGTCGGGACCTCGACCAGGCGGTCTCCTCGCTTGGTGAGATCGAGTTGCGTCTCCGGCAGGTTCTGAATGCGGCAGAGCAGCTCGATCAGCGAGACCGTGACCGTGCGCACGCCGCCGAAAAAGCGCGGGAAGAGTTGGAGCTCAGGCGGCGGCTAAGCAGCTCTGAAACACCCGCGCAATCGGTCGCCGATGACACATCGGAAGCTTTTTCTATTCAAGCGCAAGCGGAAGCGCTCAATGAGCTTCTTGCCGAGAGCGACAAGATCGCTAACGGTATGCGCGGCTACTCCTAAGCGATCGCGCTTGAAATCAAAAAGTTCAACGCGGCATCGGATGGCCATGTCAGCTTGCGAGACGCTGCTACCGCAGCGAACTCCTACTTCGTGACCACATCCGCGTCTCGCGAACGCTAGCGGCGAATTCGCGAACGCTCGGCAGTCGCCCATGACGCGCAAGCCGCTCTCGGAACTCGGTGACGTAGCTGTGACAACGCGCCGACTCCAGACCCTCACCGACGGCGAACGCCTGCGCAGCGATCTGGCATCCCTCGTCGATGTCGCCGCGATCGAGGTGCGCGTCGGCGAGAACCATCGCCACGAAGAAGTCGCTCCGGACGTAGTCGCCGGACGCCGAGTCGAGGGCGCGCGTCGCGAACTCGATCGCTCTATCCGGGCGCCCGAGGTCGCGGTGGCAGTGACCCAGCTCTGCCGCAAGCTCAGCGTCGTCGAAGTAGTCGAGCCATGCGGGTCCGTCGCCCGGAGTGTGCCGCTCGAAATGCTCGATCGCGGCGCCCATCGCCCAGTCGCACGCCGTCGCGTCGCCGAGTCGAGCGAGTGCGCGCGCTTCCATCGCGTAGAAGTGCGACGTCAGGATCGCGACGCCGGTGGATTCCGTCCCGAGTCGTGCCGCACGGGCCATGTTCGCCGCTTCCCGGTACCGGCCGAGGAAGCTGGCCTGGTGGCTCATTGCGTCGAGGATGCTCGCCGCGAGCAGGCGGTCCTCTCCGGCGTCGGCGAACCCGAGGGCTTGGATGAAGTAGCGCTGCGCAAGTCCATGGTGTCCGGCGTCGTACGACATCCAAGCGGCGAGCTGCGTCGACTCGGCGGCTGCGGAGAAGAGGGCCGCTCGGACCTTGGCGGTACCCTGCGCGCGTAGCAGCAGAGGCAACTGGCCGCGGAGGTACTGCACGAGGGCGTTGCGCGCGTGTGCGCCGCCAAAGGTGCTGTCTATGCGGTCGAACGTTGATCGCATCGTGCGTAACCGCTCGACGTCGGACGCGCCGACCTTCTTCGGACCCGAGCCCGAACCGAGCTGCTGTTGCGCGTCCACCAGCCACGCCATCGAGGCGTCGTGCCAGGCCCCGACGTTGGCCGGGGCGTTGCTGAGAGCGGCGGTTCCCGCGAGGTCGGCTTCGAGCAGCTCGGCGACGCTGCTCACGCCGTCGTCAGGGCGGTAGGGGTAGGCGAGGCCGACGTCCGGTGAGAAGGAGAGCGTCGACCGGAACCCGAGTTCGTCGGGCGAGACGCGCCGGCCGAGCCGGACGGCGAGGGCCTCCCGGATCGCGTCGCGGGTCGCGTCGTCCCGGGGGGAGACGCCGGACAGCCAGCGACTGACGTAGGTGTGGTTGAACCGCTTCCCCGCGGCGCGCCCGGCCGCGGAGTCGTTGACGGCCCGCGCGAACCTCTTCCGGCCGACCTCACCGCGTCCGTCGAGGAAGCCGGCTTCGGTCATGAGTGCGACGAGGCGTTCGTTCGTCGGCACGACCGCTCACCTCCCTGACCTGCGCCCTGTGCGCAAGTGTGCCCCCTACTGCGCCCTGTTGGAGGCGGTTCCGGACATCCAGGCTGGTTCCTGTGAAGGACAGCCCGGCGCCCGAAACGACAGGAGGCGAGAGATGCCACAGCTACGAGGGAGTGCCGTTCTCGCGTTCCAGCGCCTCGACGCGGTGACGCAGGTCACGGAGGTCGCGTCGGATCGCGGCCAGGTCGTCGGTCGGGATGTCGTCGGTCGAGCGGCCACGGAGGACAGCGCCGAGGTGATCGGCAGGCCAGTCGAGTGCGCTCGACAGCGACGCCAGCGTGCGTGGCTGCCGCCGGCGCTCGTTGAGCACGTGCACCAGTTCGCGGACCGTCGTGAGCGAGACGCCGGAGCGGGTGGCCAGCTCCGTCATCGTCATGCCGCGGTCGTCCAGTCGGGCGCGGATCGCCGCGCCGACAGCCGGCCAGTCCTGGCTCATGTGCTCTCCCGGGTCGAGGTCTGCCGAGAGTAGCTAGAGCGCGCAGCCGCGCGTAGGTCGCGCGTAGAACACCGTTGACGAACTATCAATCTACGCTCAAACTGAGTGTGAAACTGGCAGAGAGCGAGACGGCGAGATGCACGGGCACCGAGATGCAGGAGTGGCAGAACAACCCGAGGAGCGAGCAGTGAGCAACAACCGATCCGACCAGCCGGCCGTCCAGCGGCCGTCCTTCTACACGGCGGCCGAGACCGCCGAGATCCTCCGGCTCGACGAGTCGACGCTGTACCGACACCTCCGCAACGGAACGTTCCCTGGGCTCAAGATCGGCGGGCGCTACGTCGTGCCCGGGGCGGTGCTGGACCGACTTGTCGACGACGTGCTCGTCACGGGCCGCTGCGTCGACCTGGGCGGTTGGACCGAACAGTGGCGCCACGACCAGATCGCCGCGCTCGCCCGCATCGCCGCGGCGAACGTGGAGCTTCCGGGCGGGGTGGCGTGATGGGGACCGTCGGACTGCTGATCTTCTTCGCCGTCGTCGGCGCGGCGATCTGTGCGAAGGCCCGGGTCGCGGGCGGGGCGATCGTGTTCGCGCTGCTGGGCCTGGTGCTGTTCATCGGCACCCCGGCCGGGGCCGGTCTGCCTGACTTGGTCGCGGACTTCCTGTCCACGGTCGGAGCCGCATCCGAGCCGCTGACCGAGGGTTCGGGAGCCGTGGGATGAGCGCCCCGGCGACGAGGACGACCCGACGCGAGCCGATCGGCGGCCACGTGCGGCCGGAGGACTTCCGGCACCGCGCAGCGTGTAGGTCGGTCGATTCGGAGATCTTCTTCCCGACCGCGGTGGCCGGTCCGGAGTTCGAGGCGCTGGTGTCGGTCGCCAAGACCGTGTGCGCAGGTTGCCCGGTGCGGGAGCAGTGCCTGACCTGGGCGCTGACCCACCAGCCGGACGGCATCGCGGGCGGGATGACCGAGCACGAACGCCGTCACGAGCTGACCCGGCGCCGTGGTCGTCGGCGGGGCCGGCTCCCGCGGCCACGGACCCCGCAGCGGCCGGTGAACGCATCGCGCGCCGAGGTCGCCGAGGCCGGACGGGCCGCGATCGCGGCCGGCATGTCGGTGCAGGACGCGGCGGGGGAGTTCCTGGTCTCCGCCCGCACCGCGGGCCGCTGGGCCCGCGCCATCCACCCCACGACGTCGACCCACGTAGGGGAGGGGAGCGCCGGCGGCCACCGGGCTCCCCTCCAGATCTCCCACACAGCAACCCAGGCAGGGACACGAGCGGAAGGACACGATTCTAGATGAGTACCCGGACCAATCACGAGCCCGACGACCGCCCCGAGGCGGTGCAGCAGGCCGAGGTCGGCGCCCGCGCCTGGCGCGCGGTGGTGCACGCGCAGCGGGGCGCCGCGCCCGATCACGCGGACTTCTACAACCTGGCCGGGCACCTGGTCGACACGTTCGCCGCGATCGAGTCGTTGGCCCGGCTGCTGGCCGACCCGGTGTGCAGCTACGCCGACCGGCAGCCGCCCGGGAAGCGGGTCTACGACGACGCACGCGGGGTGGACCCGTGGCGGGAGGACCCGCGGGAGCGCCTGGCCGACGCCCGCTGTGATCTCGACCAGCTGGCGATTGCGGCCGGATGCGCGCTGGACGTGGCCAACCGGTTCTGGAGCGCGATCAGCCACATCGGCGTCGAGGACGACCCGGCCGCCGGCCGCGCCGAGGGCGAGGTGTCCCGATGACCCGCCAGGTACGCGCGATCGGCGGCCCTGCCGCGGTGGTCGCGGGGTTGCATCGGTGGATCGACGGGCACGACGCGCACGTGCAGGCCGCGGTGTGGCTGCTGCTCGCCCACGAGGTGTGGCCGCGGCGGACGGAGTTCGTGGCGGCGTGTGTGAACCACAGCCCGGACGGCGGGTGGTGGATCGACTTCCGCGCCGCGCGGATCGCGTTCGACAACGGCCGGTTCGACGCCGCGTCGTCGACGGAGCTCGCGGTGCTCGACCTGGCGATCACGCTGGGGACGGACCGGTTCCGGTTCCGGGCGATGGGCCCGGGCAACGCCCGCGCGGTCGCCACGGCGGTCGCCCACGCGGTGGGAGCGGACCGATGAATCTGCTCCTACTCCTGGTGGTGCTGGGGATCCCGGCTGCGGTGTTGTGGCGGCGCGGCTCGTACGCCTACGCCCTGCTCTGCGTCCTGCTCGCCGGGTTCCCGGCGTGGGCGCTGCTGCGCCAGCTCCCGTGGTGGGGATACCTGATCGTCGCCGTGGTCGGTGCCGCGGTGGGGTGGCATCACCTGTCCCGCTCGGCCGCGCTGGTGACCCGCTGGTCCAGCCAGTCCCGGCGCAAGGCCGGCGTCGCGTCCACCTTCGACATCCTGCGCCACGCCTCCGCCCGCGCCATGCGCCAACGGGCGGCCACGGTCCGCCCGTCGCTGGCCGAGCTGGGCCGGTGGGCGCGATGGCGACTGCCCGCGGTCGAGGTCGCGATCGAGCTATGCCGCACGGGCTGGTTGACGGTGTGGTCCCCGATCGAGGACGTCGTCATGATCTTCGGTGGTCCGCGCACCGGCAAGACCGGATGGCTGGCCGGCCGGATCCTCGACGCCCCCGGCGCCGTCCTGGTCACCTCCACCCGCACCGATCTCTACGAGCTGTGCGCGCCCCTACGTGCGCAGCGCGGCCCGGTGTACGTGTTCAACCCGGTCGGGCTCGGCGGAAAGGCGTTCGCCTCGACCATCACGTTCGACCCCCTGACCGGGTGCACGGATCCGGTGACTGCCGCCGAGCGGGCCAGCGACTTGATCGCCGCTGTGTCCCGCGCGGGTGGGGGTGGGGATCGGGAGTTCTGGAACGGCCATGCCCGCCGCGTCCTGGCTGGGCTGCTGCACGCCGCCGCGCTGGGCGGGAAGTCGATCCATGATGTGGGCCGCTGGGTGGCCGAGGTCGACGACGCCGCGCGGGAGGTCCCGCCGCTGCTGCGCCGCTCGACCGTGCAGGCGTTCGAGCAGGACCTGGCTCAGTTCTTGGGCACGAACACGAACACGAGGACGTCGATCACCTCGACCGTCGCGCCGGCGTTGGGGTGGCTCAACCATCCCGACGCCGCCCGCTCGGCGAAGTCCGGCGCTGGGGGCGGTTTCGACGTCGAGCGGCTGCTCGCGGAGCGGGCGACGGTGTTCCTGCTCGGCGGGGAGGAGACCCAGACTGGTCCGTTGGTGTGTGCGCTGACCGGGCACATCGCGCGCCAGGCGCGTGCGCTGGCCGCGGTCGCGCCGAAGGGCCGGCTGGACCCGAACCTGACGTTGGCACTGGACGAGGCGGCGCTGATCTCCCCGGTCCCGTTGGAGTCCTGGACCGCGGACATGGGCGGGCGCGGGGTCACGATCATCGCTGCGTTCCAGTCCCGCGCGCAGCTGTTGGCCCGGTGGGGCGATCACAGCACGGCGACGATCTTGAACAACTGCGGTGCGGTGATGGTGTTCGGCGGCACCCGCGACCGCGACGACCTGCAGTTCTGGTCCACCCTCGCCGGGGACCGCGACGAGCCGACGCTGACCACGGACATGCACGGCCGGGTCGCGTCGCGGACGACACGACGGGTGCCGGTGCTCCCGGCGGCGCAGCTGGCGAATCTGCCGTCGGGGCGGGTGATGTTGATCCGCCGGGGCCTGGCCCCGGTGATCGGGCGGGTGCAGATGGCGTGGAAGCGCCGCGATGTCCGCTGGCGCGCCTTCCAGATCGCGCACCCCGCGCTCGCCGGCCGACTCGCCCGCTGGGCCGCGACGGCGCGTCGCTGGTGGTCGCGTCTGACCGGCCCCGTCGTCGCCGCGCTGCGGTGGATCGGCGCCCTCGTCGGCAGGTTCTGGCAAGCCGCCTGCGCCGCCATCGCGCGGGCCTGGCGCTGGATCCGGGAGCACCTGACCCCCACCAGCACGCACGACGTCCTGATCGACCTCGACGCACCGACGGTCGAGCTGCCCGTCCAGGCCGCGCACACCAGCAACGCCCACACCCCCGGAGGTGCCTCATGATCGACTACCCGAACAACGACCGCCCCGACGGCGCCCGGCCGTCGGTCGCCGAGATCGCCGCGTTGACCCGGCGGTTGCGGGAGCTGTCCACGCCCGGCCGGGCGGTGGACCCGGGGGAGCGAGCGGCGTTCCTGGCCGACAAGGACGACTTGATCGCCCGCATCACCGACAGCAACGCCGCGACCGACGCCGATGCGGCCACAGGCCGGGAGCTGCACCAGCACACCGCCCGAATCGGGCGCACCGACCAGAGTGCCGACCCGACGGTCCAGGCCGTCACGTTCGACGTGGCCGGTTACTACACCGACGCCCATCTCGCCGCGCTCGCCGAAGCCCGTGCCGCGGGCGACACCGAGCGGGCCGAGCGGTTGCAGGATGCGCCGTGGTCGGCCCCGGCGGAGGACGAACGGGTGCCGGCGATGCCGGACTGGATGCGCGAGCAGGCCCGCCGCACCGAGGCTGCGATCGCTGACGGCACCGACGTGCCCGGCCCGCCTGATGATCTGGCCCGCTTCACTGATCGACTCGCTGCGCTCCGCGGGCAGACCGTCGAGGACGACCCTGAACGCCGCGAGCAGCTCGCCCGCTGGCACACCGACGACACGGCCGACGCCCTCGATGTAGACGACCTGCACCAAGAGCCGGGCGGGTCGCGCTCCGCCACGGACGACGGGCCGGGTCTGCCATGACCGGCCCGAACCGAGACCCCGAGTTCGCCCGCGCCGACGCCCTCGCCGGACTGGCCCGTGATCTCGACGATCTACGCCGTGCGGTCGACCCACTGCGCGAGGTCGGCGCCCGGGTCAACGACCTGGCCCGACTGGTCGGGCAGCTCGCCGACACCGTCGCCGCGATGACCAAGCGGCCGGCCACGACCCCGACGCCGTCGTGGTTGCTGCTCGCGGCCGACGAGACGGTGGTCGAGCGGGTGCTCGCCGAGTTGTGCGCCTGGCTGCACACGATCTACCTGCGCTATCCCGACGGAGCCGCGACGCTGCCGCAGTGCTGGCTTTACCACCCCGACGTGGTCGAGGAACTGCTGTGGCTCATGCACGCCTGGTGCGCCGCCTACCAGGGCAAGGGCGCGTCGGTGCAGCTCGCGGGGGACTGGCATGACCGGCAACGCCCCGGGGTCGTCCGTCGGATCCGGTCGTCGGCTGGGTCGTGCTCGATCGAGCGCCACCAGACCCGCGCGGACTGGGACCAGCGCCCGACCGGTGCCGCCCCGGTCCCCGGCATCGACACCGTCGAGGTGATCACCGCGTGGTGGGCCGACCGGCGCGACGACCCCGCCCCGGAACCGGCCGCTGCGCCGTCACCGGTTGGGGTGGCCCTGAACGGCGGGCCCCACCGATGACCACCACCCGCACAGAGCCGGGCGCCCGGGTGATCCGGGCCGTGATCTGGCTGCCCGGGCTCGCGGTCGCGCTCGGCGCCGCGGTCGCGACCGCGCACGGTCTCTACGAGGTCGCCCACGCCGCCCGCGTCCCGGCCGGAATCGCCTGGCTCTACCCGCTGATTACCGACGGGCTCGCGCTGGTCGCCTACGCCGCCACCGCCCGCCTGTCGGGATCGGCAGCCCGCTACGCCTGGTCGGTGGTCGTCCTCGCCGCCGGCCTGTCCGGGCTCGCACAGGCCGCGTTCCTCGCCTCCGGGTCGGCGGTCGACGCGTCCCCGGCGCTGCGGTTCGGGGTCGGGGCATGGCCCGCGATCGCCGCCGCGATCGTCGCGCACCTGCTCTACCTCCTCGCCACCGACGAACACCCAGCAACGGGCACCGCGGACGATCCGGCCGCCGGTGGTGTTCAGCCGGATCCGTTCAACCCGCCCCTTGTTCAACCCGAGCCCTCCACCGTTCAACAGGCCACGGCCCACGCTGTTCAACCCGCGCTGCCCGCTGCTGTTCAACCTCCACGCGAGGTCGCCGCCCCCGCCGGCCGTCCGGCGCTTGCCCCGGCACCGGTTGAACAGCAGGCCGTTGCTCCGGCCCGGGAGCGGGCGCGGGCGGCCGCGATGCGGCACGCCCACCGCCACGGCGCCCTCCCGACGGTCACCGAACTGGAAGCCGCGGCCGAGGTCTCCCGAGGAACCGCCTCGGCCGCCCTCAAGCACCTCCGAGCCCAGCCGACACCCCTGCACCTGATCACCCACAGCACCGATCAGTCAGACCCGAGCGAGCACGACGACGACCCGACCATCGAGAAGGCGACCCAGCCATGACCGACATGAGCCGCACCAGCAGCCCGACCACCACCAGCGAGCCGAACACGAACACCGAGACCCAGCACTACGCCAAACAGACGAACGAGAACCCAGAACGAGACCCAAGAACCAGAAGATCAATTGCAGCACACCTTGGCATCCTGATCGACGGGTCCGGGCCGGCCTTCGGCCGGCCGCAACCGACGCTCCGCGCGGTTGATCTTGCTGCTGCGACCTTCAAGATCGTTCCTGTGGGGAGGTGGTCCCCGTGGTGATGAGCATCGCGTCCGGCTACTCACCGGACTACCTGCTCAGGGAGGTGGCGACCGGCCGGGAGAACTACTACACCGGCGCCGTCTCGGAAGGAGAGCCTCCGGGCCGCTGGTGGGGTGCCGGAGCGGAGCGGCTGGGGCTGTCCGGGCTCGTCGACGCGCAGGACATGCGCGCGCTCTACGAGGGCTTCCTCGACCCGCGCGACCCCGGGTTCAAGGACCCGAAGAAGTGGGACGAGGTGGCGACCCTCGGCCACACCGGCCGCAAGTACGCCAGCGAGGACGACCTGTACGCCGCGGCGATTGAACAGCAGCCCGACGCGAGCGCTGAACGGCGCGCTGAACTCCATGTTCAAGCGGGCAAGTCCGCCCGGCACAACGTGGCGTTCTACGACATCACGTTCAACCTGCAGAAGAGCGTGACGCTCGTACACACCGCGTTCGAGGCGAAGGAAGTCGCGGCCCGCCGGGCCGGGGACGAGGAGACCGCGCAGGCATGGGCCCGTTGCCGCACGGCCGTGGAGGACGCGATCTGGGCGGGCAACAACGCCGGCCTCGCCTACATGGCGGAGAAGGCCGGCTACACGCGGATCGGGAAGCACGGCGGTGCGGCGGGGCGGTGGGCCGATGCCCACGAGTGGACGGTGGCGTCGTTCTTCCAGCACGACAGCCGCGACCACGATCCGCACCTGCACATCCACAACGCGGTCCTCAACCGGGTGCAGGGGCCGGACGGCAAGTGGCGCACGATCGATTCGCGTGCGCTCTTCAAGTTCCAGCGCGCGGGCGCCGCGGTCGCGGAGCGGACCACCGAGGAGCGGCTGACGCACGCGCTCGGGGTGGTGCTGGCGACCCGCCCGGACGGGAAGGCCCGCGAGATCGTCGGCGTCGCGCAGGAGGCGATGGACCTGATCTCGACCCGCAGGCGGACTCTCACCGCGAAGGCCGACGAGCTGATCAGCGCGTTCGAGGACCGGTACGACCGAGCCCCGAACGGGCTGGAGCGCGACCGAATCGCGCAGCAGGCCACGCTGCTGACTCGGCGGTCGAAGTCGCACACCGGGGAGACCCGCGAGCAGCTGCTCGACCGCATCGACGAGCGCGTGCGCGCCGACATCGACGGCGGCCTGGCCGGCGTCGCTGATTCCGTGCTCGCCGCGCGCGACAACAGGCCGGCGCCGATGGAGTGGTCGCCGCAGGCCGTGATCGAGACCGCGCTCGCGGACATCCAGTCCCGCAAGGCGGGCTGGCACCGAGGAGATCTCAGCGGAGCGATCAACGCCGCGCTGCCCGACTACCTCGGCATCACCGACGGCGCCGACGTCGGCCGGCTCGTCGACACGCTCACAGACGAGGCCCTCAAGTACGCCATCGTGCTCGACGGCAACCGCCCCGGGGACGAACACCTCCCCGCCGAGCTGCGCCTGGACAACGGCTCCAGCGTCTACCAAGCCCCCGGAGCGATGCTCTACGCCACCCCCGATCAGGTCCGCACCGAACGCGCCCTGGTCGCGGCCACCGCCACGGGCGGAGGGACGGCGCTGCCGTACGACCGAGCGCAACGGTTCATCCAGGAGCTGGCCGAGTCCGGGATAGAACTCGGGGTCGACCAGGCCGCCGCCGTCTGCGGCGTGCTGACCTCCGGTGCGCGGATCGAGACCCTGATCGGGCCGCCCGGGACCGGGAAGTCGTTCGTCGTCGGGACGATCGCCCGCGGCTGGACCGACCCCGCCCACACAGGCGGGGAGACCCCGCGGCGGGTCTTCGGCCTGGCGACCTCGCAGATCGCGACCGAGGTCCTCAAGTCCGAAGGTGTGACCGCGAGCAACGTCGCCGCCTGGCTCTGCGCGCAGCGTCGGCTCGCCGCCGGCCCCGGCTCGGGCGGGCCGCGTCCCGTCGACGGAGATCAGGCGTGGCGGCTGCACGGCGGGGACCTGGTGGTCGTCGACGAGTCCGCGATGACCGACACCGCCGCGCTCGCCGCCATCCACAGCCATGTGGACGCGGCCGGAGCGAAGCTGCTGCTGGTCGGGGACCACCGCCAGCTCGCCGCGGTCGGGGCCGGAGGCGGGATGGATCTGATCGCACAGTCCGGCGCCAGCTACGAACTCGCCGAGGCCCGCCGGTTCACCCAAGCTTGGGAGCGGGAGGCGTCGCTGCGGCTGCGCGCGGGCGACGAAACCGTTCTGCGCGAGTACCACAAACAGGGCCGGCTGATCGACGCCGGAACCGTCGAGCAGGCCGAGCAGGCCGCGGTCCGCGGCTGGCTCGGCGACACCCTCGCCGGTCGGCAGTCGCTGCTCATCGTCGACACCAACGAACAGGCCGCTCGCCTGTCCGCGGAAGTCCGCGCCGAGCTCGTCCGGCTCGGCCAGGTCGCCGAGAACGGGGTGAAGCTCGGGCTGCAGGGCACCTACGCCGGGGTCGGCGATCTCGTCGAGGCCCGCACCCTGGACTGGACCGTCCAGGGCGTGGAGGGCAACACTCGCCCCGCGATCACCCGCGAGCGCTACCGGGTCCACGCCGTGCGCGACGACGGCGCCCTCGAGGTCGCGGTGATCTGCGGCCGGACCCCGGACGGTGACGTCCTGGGCGAACGGATGGTGCTCCCCGCCGGCTACGTCGCCGAGCACCTGGCGCTGGGATACGCCTCGACGAAGAACGCCGCCCAGGGCGCGTCGGTCGACACCAGCCACACGGTGGCCACCCCACGGACCAGCCCCGCCGGGCTCCTGGTGCCGATGACCCGCGGCCGCGACACCAACACCGCCTACGTCGTCACCCTCGCCGCGGTCGACGACGCCGCGCAGGGCAACGACACCCACACGCTGCACCGCGACCCCGTCGCCGTGCTCGCCCAGGTGCTGAACACCACCACCGCGGCGGACGCGGCCAACCGGTCCGCGCTCGCCACCGCCACCCAGGCCGCCACCGACGCCGGCAGCACGCGAACCGCGGGCGACCTGCTCGCCGACGCCGCCCAGCTCGCCGCGACGGAACGGACCGCGACCTGGCTCGACCAGCTCGCCCAGGACGGCGTCCTCGACCCGGCCGAGCGGTCGCGCATCGCCGCGGAAGACGGCGCCGCCACGTTGACCCGGATCCTGCGTCGCGCCGAACTCGCCGGGCACGACCCGAAGCAGGTGCTGCACGACGCGATCGCCGAACGCCCCTTCGACGGAGTGCGCAACGCGTCCAACGCGATCTACAGCCGCATCCGCACCGAGCACGCCGACCAACTCGACCCGGTCGGCGACTCCTTCACCAGCTGGACACCCCGCGTCGACAACCCCGAGTGGCGCCGCTACCTCGCCGCACTCGCCGAGACAGCCGACCAGCGCGCCGACCAGCTCGGCGCCGAACTCGCCGACACCGCGCCCGACTGGCTCACCAGTGCGATCGGAACCGCGCCCACCGACAGCGACGCCCGCACGGAGTGGGAACGCCGCGCGGGCCTGGTCGCCGCGTACCGGGAGATGCGCGGCCACGACGACCCCGCCGACGCGCTCGGCCCCGCCCCGAAGCCGGGGCAGGTCGAGCAGTACGCCGCGTACCGCGCGGCCTGGCGGACACTGGGCCGACCGGAGATCGAACGCGAAGAGCTGGAGATGACCGATGGCCAGCTCCGGATGTGGATCCGCGCCGCACACAGGGAGGAGGCGTGGGCGCCCCGGTACGTCGGCAACGAACTCGCCGGCACCCGCCAGGCCGCGGCCACCCACCGCCAGACCGCCGAGCTGCGCGCCGCCGAAGCCGACGCCAGCCCCGCCGAGCGTGAGCGACTGCGCACCGAGGCCGCGCAGGCCCGCGCGCTCGCCGAGACCCTCGACGCGCAGGCGGAGAAGCTCCAGGTCATCGACGACGCCCGCGCGCACTTCCTCGCCGACAATTCCCGAACCCTCGGCTACGGCCGCCGCTGCGAAGCGGAGCTCACCCGCCGCCACATCGACGACACCGAGCCCGAGCAGCTCGTCACGGCCGACGAATGGCTCGCCGCCGACCACCACGCGACGGCCGAGGACGACCAGCACCGCGCCGTCACCGAGACCGACCTGATCGACGACGATGCCGACCACACCGCAGCCGCGCCACACGACGTGGTTGTGGAAGCACCGGATCGCGACATCCGCGAGATCGCCGCCGACGAACCCACGCCGGTGCACGAGGACACCGTCCGGATCCCGACCCCGGAGCAGACCGCCGACGACTACGCGGATGCGACTCGTGCGCTCGCCGAGATCAACGCCCGCCGGGCCATCGACCTACAGGAGGAGACCGAGCACCGGGCCGCCGAACTCGACCGCTGGCACACCGACGACCAAGCCGCCGAGACCGCCGACATCGACGACTACACGGACGACACGGACAGCTGTAACGAAGCGATGCCTCGTTGAGCATTGCCGGCGCGGGTGGCGGTCATCCCGCCGCGCGCACCGGAACGTCGATCGGAGGCGTCCCGGAGCAGCGCCACGCCCACCGCAAGGTGGCCCGGATCGCCTCGCACCAGCCCGGCCGCGACTCGACGAGATCCGGACGTCGCACGTCGAGCAGCTCCGCGGCCAGGTACTCCGCCTCGATCAGCTCCTCACGAGCGCGCTCGTCGTGCCGGGATACCGGAGGCCGGGCCAATCGCCGCGGCCCCGACGCCGGCCGCACCACCGCACACGCCATCCACCGGCACGTCACGATGACGCCGCCGGCGTACCAGTCCGTGACACCCCGCTTGGCCTGCTCAGCGTTCCGACGCTCCGCATCCGCCCACACCGCGACGAACTCGTTCAGCGGCACACGAAGATTGCGCTCCGGGATGCGCTCGACGTCCTTCTCCGTCACCTCCATAGGCTCCAGGGTCGCACGGGCCACCGACGGTTTGCGACGTCCGAGCAGGTCACCGGGTCTGTCAATCAAGGAACCCGATCGAGCCTCGTTTCCTTAACCCGCACGGTGTCATTGCCCCTGTTTGCCGCGAGCCCGGCGAACACGTCGTCGAGGTCACGGACGTCGTCGTAGTTGACGTCGATCGCGGCGAAGTGCTTGCGAGCACAACTGATCTTCTGGTTCTCGACGGGCCTACGTTCGGCCTCGGCGAGGCTGCCCTTGGTCTCGCGCACCAGGTAGACGTGGTCGGTGTGCTCCATAACCAGTGCCCAGTCGGGGTTGTAGGTTCCGATGGGCGTGTCGACGGTGAACCACGAGGGCAGTTTCATGAATAGCTTCACGCTGCGGTTGGCGTCGAGCGCCCGCGCAAACCTTCGCTCGACTGCCGAGTCAATCTCCACGTGGTCAAACGGGCACTTGTCGGGGTTATCGACCTTCTGCACCCGTTCGGCGTAGCGCTGAATCTCCTGGCCGGCCGCGGGTTCGAGCCGGCGCATCTCCCAGGCGAGTCCGGGCACCGGCTCGTAGGTGAGGCCGTCGACGAGCTGGTCGCGCAGGAGGCCGTTGATCGTGGTCGTGACCAGCGACAGGAACGCCTGCGGGTTGACCAGGAAGTCGCCGAGCCGCCCGCAGCCGGTGAGGATGCGGACCAGGGTGCGCCGGGTCAGGTCGGTCTCGTTCTGCAGGTCGGCGAGGATGTCGGGCAGGACGACCGGGGGGGCGGTGTCGTAGTCGCGCTGGTCGACGACGCGGTCGGTGCGCAGGCCGGCGGCCGTGTGTTCGATCTCGACGGTCCGCACCCGCACCTTCGGCGCGACGATCGACGAAGCATCGGCGATGGCGGCGCAGGCCTGTACGACGAGCTGCTCGGAGTCGAGCTGCACGCGGTAGCGGGTGCGCCGGCTGATCCGGTCCCAGAGCTCCTGGAAGTCCGGGTGCAGCGTCACCTGTTTGTGGAAGCGAACCTGGACGCGGGTCGCGCTGTCGCGGACGCGGTCGCGGAAGAGGAACGCGGTGAGGGCGTCGACGACCTGTGCCCGGATCGGCACGTAGTCCTCGGGCAGGTGCAGTTCGAACGACGGTTCCTCCGGCCAGAACTTGTCGAGCACCGCGCCGCCGCCGTCGAGATAACCGGCGTCGCGCAGGTGCGTCCAGAGCTCCATCGACCGCTCCTTGCCGAGGTGGACGTCGCTGTCCTCCGGAGCGGCGAGGGCGGCGAACGCCTGCCGCGGCACGATGCCGAAGCGCTGGCCGGTGTCCTCCTCGTACTCCTTCTGCAGGGTGGCGGCGAACTGCCGGTACGACTCGTTGGCGATGATGGTGAGCCGGTTGACCGCCGGATCGTGCAGGCGCTCGCCCGCCTGGTTGACCGGGAGCCGCAGGCCGCGGCCAATCTCCTGGCGCTTGCGGTCGGTGGAGCGGGACTCGTTGAGCGTGCAGATCTGGAACACGTTCGGGTTGTCCCAGCCTTCCCGCAGCGCGGAATGGCTGAACAGGAACCTCAGCGGCACGTCGGTGGACAGCAGCCGCTGCTTGTCACGCATGATCAGGTCGTAGGTGTCGGAGTCGGCCTCACCGGTGCCCCGCGTGTCCTTCAAGCCGTTCTTGTCGACGCTGAAGTAGCCACCGTGCACCTCGCGGACGGCGGGCAGGTTCAAGGTCGCGTATCGGGGCTGGGCACGCAGCTCCTGGTAGGCCTCCTCAAACCAGCGGCCGATCTCGCCGAGCACAGGCCGGCCGGCGGCGTCGACGCCGCGGTAGTTGGCGACCCGGTCGAGGAAGAACAGCGACAACACCTTCACCCCGTGCGGAGCGAGCGCCTTCTCCTTGTCCAGGTGCTGGCGGACGGTCTCGTACACCTGCTTGCGCCGGACGTCCTCGGCGAAGGCGCCGAGCGGCTCGGCCATGCTGACCTCACGCCCGTTGCTGAAGTCGACGGCCTCGGCCCCGGCCCGAAAGTGGATGTCGTCGACGATCCAGCCGTCTGCGTACTCCTGCCGGCCGCCGGACAGAACCGACAAGTCGCTGCCCCTCTTGACCCACGCCTTCTTCGGCTTGCCCGCGGTGCCTGCACCGGCATGGAACTCGATCTGCGCGCGGATCTTGGCCGGGTCGACCTGCAGCAGCCGGACGAAGGCCGAGTGGAAGTCGGAGTCGGGGACGACGCTGGCCACCTCGATCTGCTTCACGAGATTGAGGTCGTAAGCCTCGATCGGGCCGAGCCGGTACACGCGGTTGTACGGATTCTTGTGGGTGGCGGAATAGCGCAGCGTGCAGAATGGGTGCAGCCGGGCGATCGCGGCCCTGGCCGCGGCCGACTCCATGTTCTGAGGTTCGTCGATGATGACGACCGGCCGAGTGCCTTGGATGAACTCGATGGGCCGGTAGCCCGACATCCGGTCCTGCTCCCGATTGATGATGTTCGCTTTCGCCGGGTCAGTCGTCTCCTGAGTGTCCTTCTGGAACGCCTGGATGTTCATCACCAGCAACTGGATCGTGTTGGCGGTGGCGAATTGCCGCACCCGTCCGAGGTGCTTGGAGTCGTACATGGCCGCGTCGAACGGCTGCCCGTACATGCCGGTGAGATGTTCGCGCAGCAGCTCGATGCTGGCCCGCACACCCTCGCGGATAGCCACGCTCGGCACGACGATGACGAACTTGGTGAAGCCGTAACGCTTGTTCAACTCGAAGATCGTGCGTAGGTAGACGTATGTCTTGCCGGTGCCGGTCTCCATCTCAACCGAGAAATCCATGCCACTCAGGTCGTCGCTCTTTGGTAACAGGTGGCGATCTTGCACTGCCCGCAGGTTGGCCCGCACAGACTCAGTAAAAGCCTCAGGATCAGCTGGAATCGGATTCGGTACGCCCATCTCGGTTACGGCGAGCTGGTTCGTCGCGCGCGAGGTCATGCTGAACAGAGTTGGTGCAACTGGCAACCCCTCGAACAGGTCGGTCACGGCCTGGATGGCGTCGCTCTGGTACTGCAGAGTCGAGTCGAACTTGATCGTGAGTGGCGCCATCGGTCAGACGATCCGCAGGGTCAGGTCGGTCTCCTCGCGGCGGTTATGTGCTCGTACCGTTTGCAGGGCATTGACCTTTACTTCATCGTCGGCAAATGCGCCGTCTGTTGCAATAATCATCGACGGGCCAGCTGCTATCATCTGCTCTAGCGCAATTGTGGACAAATTTGCGTCAAGGAAGAGCAGTAAAGCCCCACCACCGACTGAGTATGCCACTAGATCGCCTGGAAGATCCATGGTTGAGATATCGGTGGTCAGCGGGAATCCAGCTTTAGTGGATAGTTCAGACGCTATTTCGGCCGTGTTAGAGGACAAGCTTGTGTTAGTGATGCTCAGTGCTACCTGTTCTGTTAGCTCGTCGACTGAATGGATGCTCGGCTGCCAGGTTGAGAAGTTCGAGGCGCTCAATCGGTACACTCTAAACCCAAGATCCATCGGCTCGCTAATCAAGGGCGGTTGCGCGGCAGATTCTGCGGCGAACTCGCGAACCACTCGACGCATGCGCTCTACGGTAACGTCTGATACGGTCCTCATCCCCAAGTCGAGCGCACTCTGTCCAGCAGGCTTCGACGTGTCCACCGGCTGTGGGAGTTGGACGAGGAGGTATCGCCTCTGTGCGCCCGCCCTGTTAGATTCTAGAACGCCGTGAGCAAGTGAACCTGAGCCAGCGAAGAAATCAAGGATCAGGTCGCCGCTATCCGTCAAGTACTCAATGATCTTCGCGAGGTCTCCATAGTGTTTCGGATTGTCAAAGACTCGCGCTCCATCGAAGATCTTATCGAACTTTTGCGTGGCGGTCTGCGCGTAGCTGAAGTTGACACTTCGCATAGCCTGCGTGTCAAGATGAAACATTTCTGATCGTTGACTAGGGATCGTACTTTCGTCGGGCCCGAAGACGACCCGTCCGGAGGCTATTGCCTCGCTCATGCGGTCTTCCGTGAATCGCCAACCGCTTTTGGGGATCTTGCAGGGCAGGCCGGTGGTTGGGTGCAGCACCTCGTACCTCGGTCCGCCTGCACCAGGCCAGCTGATGTCGGCGTCGTCCCGGAAAGGACCTCTATTATCGACCTTGTTGTAGCGCTTTAGTGGCACACGAGGGTCATCATCTTCGGTCCACTCGTTGTATAGATCGCGTAGGCCTGCGCGAATCTCCTCGAAATTATCGCCGTGCGTGCTTCTGAGTTCTTCGAAGCGCTCACGAACCTGCTCAACCCCCGGCTTTGGTGCACGCAGCATTATTCCGTTGTCTGAGAAGTAGGACTTGTTTCGAGCAGCAATAACCATGTACTCGTGGCCTACAGAAAAGAGCTTGGCGTCATTCTTTCTGTTTCTGTCCCAAACAAGAGTTGCGATGATATTCTCTGATCCGAAAATCTCGTCGAGGATAAGACGTAGATTGTCTAGTTCGACGTCGTCAATCGAGACTACAAGAAATCCGTCGTCGCGGAGGAGATTGCGAGCCAGAAAGAGCCTGGGATACATCATTGACAACCACTTGGAGTGGTAGCGCCCGCCGGTCTCGGTGTTGGCGGAGGTCCTGAATCCCGCGTCATCGACCTGGCCGGAGTACTTGAGGTAGTCGGCGAGGCCTTCGCGGAAGTTGTCGGGGTAGATGAACTCCTTGCCGGTGTTGTATGGCGGATCGATGTAGATCATCTTTACTTTACCGTAGTACGCCTTCTGTAAAAGCTTGAGGACTTCCAGGTTCTCGCCCTCGATAATCACATTCTGGGTGGTGTCCCAGTCGACCGATTCCTTTGGCATCGGCACCAGAGCGCCCAGCGACGGTTCCTGGATCACCCGCATGCAGTCGGCCTTGCCCGGCCAGGTCAGGCCGAAGCGTTCCGGGCCGGGGTCGACCCACTCGCCGAGCGAGCGAGCGAGCGCATCGACGTCGACCTTGCCCTCGCGGAACGCCTCGGGAAACGTCGCCCGCAGTACATCGATGCGCTCGGCGAGAGGATCGGCTGAACGGAGGTCGAAGCGCTCGGGGAGGTCGGGCTGGTCGGTGCTCACGCGCTGCTCCATCGGGACGTGCGGATCTACTGGACGGTGAAGCGGAGGGTCATGATGCGGTCCACGGCCTGGTCGGCTTGCAGCCGGGTGGCGACGTCGTCGAGCAACTCCTCCTTGCGGAGCTCGATCTCCCGCGCAGCCTCGCGGGAGCGGTGCCAGGCCTCGTTGCGGTCGGTCTCCGCCTGCTTGACCCTGCGCTGCAGGGCCAGCTTGTCGGGCAGGTTCGCCGCGGCCCGCGCCTCCCGTTTGAGCTGCTTGATGGCAGCGTCGAGGTCGTCGACGGCCGCCCGCGCGCCGGCCTGCTTGTCGGCGGCCCAGCGGTCGAGCTTGTCGACCTCCTCGTCGAACCACGTGCCCTGCTTCGCACTGATCGCGGCCAGGACGTCCTGCATTCGGGCCGAGGCGGCGGAATCGAGCTGGGCGGGCACGGGGACCGGGCCGGTGGCAACGATGCGGGCGGGCAGGTCGAACAGGCGCCGGGCCTGGCCGGGGTACAGCGCGATGCCGGAATCGGTGACCGCGGACACGACGAGGTGGTCCTCGGTGACCTCACCGTCGCGTCGCAGGTGATCCACCACCAACACACCGGACACCCCGACAAGCGACTCGATCGCCGCCGCACGCACCGCACGACCCGAGTAGCCGAGCACCACCTCGGCGTCGGGCGTCGGCAGCCGGGCGGCGCTGTCCACGACCGCGGTTGCGAGCGGATGCCGGCGTCGGTAGCGGTGCGCGTCGGGGTTGTCCGAGCGGGACAGCTGGTAGCGGCCGGTCGGGATCCGCGGGGCGAAAGCGGGGGCGGCGTCCAGGTCGAACGTGCGCGTCGCCTCGTCGATGCGGGCGATCGGGCGCAGCAGGTGAGTGGTGAGCTGCCACAGCTGGCGCTCGGCCTGCTCGATGAACTCGGTGCTCTCGTCCAGGCTGACCCGCAGCCGCTCGTGTACCTCGGTGTCGAAGTTCTCCAGCAGCTTGCGGCGTGTGTCGTCCATCGTCTCGGTGATGCGCTCGTCTAGCTCAACCCGCAGAGCGGAGAACGCCGACTCGATCTCGGCGGCCGTCCGGCAGTCTTGGTAGATCTCCGTGACACGCCGCTCGATGTCCACTCCCGACTCGATGCTGCCCAGCACTTCGTCGCTGGCGCCGAACACGCCGGAGAACAAGCGGAACTTCTCGTCTAGCAGCTCGAACACCCGCACGTCGGCGGCGTTCTTGCGGTTGAGGAAGTTAATGACGACCACGTCGTGCTGCTGGCCGTAGCGGTGGCAGCGGCCGATGCGCTGCTCGATGCGCTGCGGGTTCCACGGCAGGTCGTAGTTCACGACCATCGAGCAGAACTGCAGGTTGATGCCCTCGGCCGCCGCCTCTGTGGCGATCATGATGTCGGCGCCGGACCGGAATTGGTCGACCAGCGCCGCTCGGGTGTCGGCGGTGCGCGACCCGCTGATCCGGTCGGTGCCGCGGTGTCGCTCCACCCAGTCCCGGTAGATGGTCTTCGATCCGGCGTCGGTGTTGGTGCCGTTGAACAGCACGATGCGCCCGCCGTAGCCCGCCTCGTCGAGCAGCCGGACGAGGTACTCCTGCGTGCGGCGGGACTCTGTGAAGATCACGGACTTATTTGCCGCCCCGAGCACCCGCGCCTTCGCGAACCCGATACGAAGGGCAGTGAGCAGGGCGTGGCCCTTGGCGTTCTCGGTGATCGAGACGGCCAGGTCGCGGAAGCCCTGCAGCTCGGTGATCTCGGCGGCCAGCGCGGCGCGCTGCGCGTCCGTCAGAGGGACGGGCTCGCCGTCGAGTTCGTCGACCTCCCACTCGTCGACCGACGTGCCGAGATCGTCACCCTCCTCGCCCACGACGTCGGAGATGCGGGCGGAGCGCAGCTTGTCGTCGCCGCGGAGCTGGTCGGCGAGCCGCCGGCTCAGGGTGTCGAGCGCGCCCGCGATGGCGAACGTCGACGACGCCAGCAGCTTGCGCATCACCAGCACCATAAGGGTGCGCTGGCCCGCCGGCAGGGCCTGTAGCTCCGGGCGGCGCAGGTAATCCGAGACGAGGTCGTAGAGCGCCTGCTCGTCGTCGCCGGGAACGAACTCCTGGGTGATCGGGACGCGGTTGGTGTAGCTCACGTACTCGACGACCTGCCGGCGCAGGGTGCGGTGGCACACCGGTGCCAGCCGGTGCTGAAGCTCGTCGAAGCGTCCACCCTCGATCAGGCGCGAGTACTGGGCGCGAAAGCTCGCTGCGTCCCCGAAGTGGTGCTCGTCGATGATGCTGACCAGTCCGTACAGCTCCATCAACGTGTTCTGCAGTGGCGTGGCGGTCAGCAGCAGCTTCGGGGTGGTGGATAGCGCGGTGCGGATGGCGGAGGCGATCCGGTTGCCCGGCTTGTAGACGTTTCGCAGGCGGTGGGCCTCGTCGAGTACGGCCAGGTCCCAGCGCACGGCGGCCAGCTCGGTGGCGCGGCGGGCGGCGAACTGGTAAGAGCAGACGACGACGACCGGGTCGTCGCCCGGGTCAAACGGGTTGCGTACACCTGCCTTGCGGGCCGCGTTGAAGGACGCCGTCTCCAGGATGCGGGCTGGCAGGAAGAACTTGTCGGCCAGCTCCTGCACCCACTGCTTGCGCAGGCTGGCCGGCGCGACGACCAGGATGCGGCGGCGCTGCTCGGCCCACCGCTGCGTCATCACGAGGCCAGCCTCGATCGTCTTGCCGAGACCCACCTCGTCGGCCAGGATCACACCTCGCGACAGAGGCGAGGAGAACGCGAAAAGGGCCGCGTCGACCTGGTGCGGGTTGAGGTCGACCTGGGCGTCAAGTAGTGCTGTGCCGATGCGGGCCGGCGCGTTCCCGACGTGCTGTTGCAGCAACTCACGCGCATATAGCTTCGCCTGGTGGTCGATCAGGTGCACGCTTCCCCCTCGCGGCTGGGACCGCCGACCTGGCCCGCCCCATCTGCTGATCGGCGGCGGCCGCCGAACTGTTTCGGGCGAGTCGTCCCGTCCGGGGTCATAGCGATGTCCGTGTCATCAGCGCGTCGACGACCAGCCCCCGTGCCCCGATCACCTTAGCCACTCTCGGTCACCGATCGCTCGCACGGCGCCAGAGCGCCGTCACCGGCGACGAGGCGTGGTGAGCCTTCATGATCTCGCGATCGGTCGCGACGCAGTGAGGCGTATGGCGTCCGCTGAGAGACACGCTCAAGGCCGCGCGGCCGAGAAAGTTCTGATCGACCGCCTCCGGCGGGGGCCTGCCGGCCCTGTGGCTTAACACGGCCGGCCTCACCGTCAAGGGCGCTCCGCTGCGCTCCGCGTCGCTGCGCGACGGCCTTCGGCCGCCCGTGACCGTGAGCCTCTCCGACCGTGTTGGGACGCCTTACGGCGGCGGGGAACACAGCGCCCCGCCACCCCAAGGGGACGGGCCGACAGGCCCAACGACGCCGGGAGGCCCACCATGCCCGCACGGACCGACCGCAGCCGCAGCGTCGAGCAGCCGAGCCCGACCGCGCAGGCGCGGATGATCACCAAGTCCTCGGTGGTCACGAACCTGACTGTCCGCGCCGCCGGACTCGTTCCCGCCCGGCTCGATCTCGCCCACGTGGGGACCGCAGAGCAGCAGCTCGGCCTGACCCTCGGCACCGTGCTGATCTACATCAACTCTCAGGAATTGCATCAGGCGGGCGGCGAAACCGCAGGTCGGCTGGTCAGTATGTCCTCGGAGTGGCTTGTCTCGGGCCGCTGTCACCGGCCCCTTGACCTGCCGATTTGATCAGTGGCGCCC
>NZ_JAJCYB010000031.1 GCF_029263155.1 Pseudonocardia sp. | reverse complement strand
ATCGGACACGCGGGACCTCGGTGAGAGTCGATCTTTGGCGGACCGTCTCTTCTACCGAGGTCCCGCACCCAATCTGATCATCTCCGCACCCTCGGCGTGTCGCCCGAGCCGCCCGGCCCCGCTACTGGGAAAGGCTCACTGCCTGCCCGGCAGCAGGCCAAACGGGAAATGAACGTCGCCCACATGGAATCGATCGTCGACGAGAACTCGTGGGAGGCAGGCTTCCTGCTGGAGAACATCGACGACCCGGCACCCGGCGACGAACGGGAGGAAGGCGGGCGGTAGCCGCACGACCCGCTAGACTTCACCGCCACAACGGGCGGGCACTCCGGTACTTGCCACCGGGTTGCCCGCCCGTTCTGCGTCGGCCGCATCGAGGTGCCGCACGACGCGACCGCACGACGCGGAGCCCGACCCTGGAGGCTGGCACCGCTGCACGGCAACGAGGGGCCCGGTTCCGGCCCCGCGGGCGACGGTCCTGGAGGCCGGAGACGCCCCGACGGGACCGCGGACGCCCGACGGCGAGCGGGCGTGGTCCTGGAGGCCATCCCGGCTACCGCAGCCGCTCCCAACTCTGCGCGTTCTGCGCAATTCCTCCAGGAGTAGTTCAATGGCATATGCAGATATCGTCGACCGGGTCGGCGCGGCCGGTGAGATTCCCAAGCAGATCGGCGAGATCATCGTCGGGGACGTACGCACCCGTTCCACCGTGATGCGGCTCGGCAATCTCGTACCGACCAGCACGAAGGACAGCCGCGTCCCCGTTCTGAGCGAAGCACCCGACGCGTTCTTCGTGAGCGGAGACGTCGGACTGAAGGGGGTCACCAAGGCCGAGTTCAGTAACGAACCGCTCGTCGCCGAGGAGATCGCCGCGATCGTGGTCATCCCCGACTCGGTGATCGCCGATTCGGAATACGACCTGTGGGCCGTGATGCGGCCGACGATCGTTCGCGCCTTCTCGCGACGGATCGACCGTTCCGCGCTGTTCGGCGAAGGCGCGCCGGCATCGTGGGGCAGCAGCCTCTACGCCCACGCGCTGGCGGCCGGGAACTACGTCGCCCCGACGGCCGACCCGGTGGCCGACATGCTCGGCGCCGCGGAGGTCGTGTCGAATGCCGAAGCCAACCCGACGGCCGCCGCGGTGCGTTCCGGGTGGCAGTTCAAGGCATCCGCCACGCGTTCCGACGCGTTCACCGGAAGCCCGGTCGGCGCCACCCAGGCAATGCCGCTGATGGTCGCAGGAATGCCGATCGCCACAGATCCGGTGTACTGGGACCCGACGGCCGCGGAAGTGATCGTGGCCGACTGGTCGAACGTCCTCGTCGGCATCCGGCAGGATATCCGGTTCGAACTGTTCAATACCGGTGTGCTCCAGGACGAAACGGGCGCGATCGTGACGAACCTGCTACAGCAGGACAGCACGGCGGCCCGCGTGACAATGCGGATCGGATTCCGATTCGTGAAGCCCGTGAACGCAGCCGGCGCACCCACCACGGCGGCCGCGATCGTGCTCCCCGCAGGCCACGCCTACGCGAGTTGATCTCGGCGTAGAATCGAGGGTGCAGCACGGCATCGGTACCGCCATGAGAGGCCCGTGCCGGGCTGCCCCTCCACCTCGGGGAGGTGAACAGCCCCCGTCGACGTGCGTCCCGCACGATCCGCGTCGACGGGGGCTGTTCTGCGTCCGGAGGGGGGCTCGACGGTCAGCTCGACGCCCACCGTGCCGCTCGACGGGCACCTCGACGGGCACCGGCAGCTCGACGGCCAGCTCGACGGGCACCTCGACGGGCAGCTTGGCGGCCAGCTCGATGACTTCCTGAGCTGGGATAATGCTCTATTCGTCCATTCATGGACGTGATCGACAAATAGTCCCAGAGCCGTCGGCGGTGTGAGCGGCAGCACGGACCGGTATTGAGCGACCCCCCGTCGAGGGGTTACCCCTCCCCCTCCACCCCGGACTGTCGTCGGGCTCAGGGTGCGAGCCGCAGCAGGACGTTCGGTTGCCGGGGCCTGAGATCGCCGTAGACCGGCCGTCGCGTGTCGGGCGTCCCCCGAGTGGCCGCGCGTGCCCGTGACGCACCCACTGGCGGTCTCAGCACCCGGCGAGCGCTGGCACCCGACCTGAGTAGCCGCCGCATCCGCGACAGAAGTAGAGCTTCGACGATCAGCCGCGTGGCGCGGTGCTCTCAGTCCATGCCGAACCGTTCCACCAGCGCAGGAGGTCGCCGCGCTCGGGGTCCGGGTACCAGCCCTGCGGTGGCGTCACCGGCCCGGGCTGCGCCGGTGCAATCTGGCTGCCGGACGAGAGCGTCGCCACGTCGCGGATGCGGGCCTGCTGGTTCCTGTGCCACTCGGGACTGCCGACCGGCGCGGGGTCGGTGCGGGCCTCCGCTGTGGGCGATCAGGTAATTCCCCAGGGGCTGTGATCAGGTAATTCCCCAGGTCTGGTCCGTTGTGGACAGCCTAGCTGGTGGTCGTGGAGGCCGTGGGGACGGCGCGCCCGGGTCTCTTGCGGGGTCGGTAGCTGGCCCCGTTCATGAGCAGTTGGTGGCTGTTGTTGATCAGTCGGTCGAGCAGGGACTCGGCGACGACGGGGTTCGGGAACAGCGGATACCAGTCCACCGGGCTGCGGTTCGAGGTCAGGATCAACGAGCGGCCGGAGCGTTCGTTGATCAGTTCGTAGAGGTCGTCGGCCTGGGCGGGGGTGAGCTCGCGCATGGCGAAGTCGTCGAGGACCAGGACGGCGGGTCGGGCGAGCTCGCGTAGCCGTCGGGTCCAGGTGCCGTCGGCGTGTCCGCCGGCGAGTTCGGCCAGTGCACGGCTGGTCTTGATGAACCGGGCCTCGGCGCCGGCCCGGATCGCGAGGTGCGCCAGGGCTTGCGCGACATGGGTTTTGCCGACCCCGACCGGGCCGTAGAGGATCACCGACTCGCCGGCTTGGAGCCAGCGCAGCGCGGCCAGGTCTCGGATCTGCGCGGCGGGCAGTTTCGGGTTCGCGGTGAAGTCGAACCCTTCCAGGGTGAGGGTCTCCTCGAACCTGGCCCGGCGGGTGCGGCGGGCGATCGAGGTGGTCTCGCGCCGCGAGATCTCGTCGTGGCAGAGGACCTGCAGGAACTCCAGGTGTCCGAGTTCCCCGGCGCGGGCCTGGGCCAGGCGGGCGTCGAGGGTCTGCAGCATCCCGCCCAGCTTCAGCGCGCGCAGCGACGCGGTCAGCGCGTTGTTGTCGATGATCGGCGCGCTCGTCGGGGTCATGGGGTGCGCCGTCCGGTCGCCGGCGGCCCGGCCGGGCCGCCAGGGTCGGGGTCGGGGTCGGGATCGGGGTCGAGCCGGGTGAACAGCCCGGCCTTGCGGTGCAGGAACTGCGCGCGCGCCTCCGGGTCGGTGTCACGCCCGCTGGTGCGCAGGTCGGCGAGGTGGCGCAGGAACTCAGCGATCTCCCCGGCGGTGACGGGTGCGGCGGTGGTGTCGGTGGAGACGAGCAGCGCGGGGTCGCTGGTGGCCAGGTCCGACGCAGTCGAGGCGGTCGGGTCGGGGCTCATGATGCGTCCTCGCTGCAGGCCGACGCGGTGGTTGTCGCGGTGATGGTGACGAGCGTGGAGACCGCGGTGGGTGCGTCCGCGACGGCCGGGCCGGTGACGGTGGGCAGCGGGATGACGTCGGCGAACAGCTGCGTGGGCCCGTGTAGGTGCGCCGCTGCTCCGGCGTCACCGCTGGGTCGGGTCGCGGGAGCGGTCTCGGTGCCGGCGGCGAGGATGCCCTTGATGGTGCGGTAGGACGGATCCCCCGCCGTGGTGGCCTTCGCGCAGGCCGCCTCGAGCCGGGCCGGGTTGTGCCGCTCGGCCAGCCCGATCACGCCTTGAGCGGCGCGCAGCCGGAACAGCGCGTTCTCCGTGAGCAACTCCTCGATCACCGCGGCGCAGGCCGGGCCGATGCCGGCGGCCTGACGGCGACACCAGACCGGGGTGCGCATGTGGAAGGCGATCTTCTCCGGCGGGTAGTCGCCAAGATCGGTCTGTTTTCCGCGGTCGCGGCGCGGATGGGTCTTGACCAGAGTCCCGTGGTGGAACAGCTGCACCATCGACTCCGTGGACCGGACGTCGAGGCGGTCGCCGATGTGGCGCCACGGCACCGAGTAGAGCGTCCCCGCGACCGACGCGTGGATGTCCGGGCCGACCCGCGCGGACGACCAGGTGGCCAGCACGAACGAGCCGGTCGGCAACGGTGCCAGCGCGTCGCGCTCGACCGCGTCGAACACCGCGGCCGGGGCCGCACCGTCGAGCGGTCGACACGCCCGCGCCCCGGCCACCTCGACGCACCAGACCAGCGCGGCGGCGCGCATCTCGGTCAGCGAGCCGAAGTCCCGGCCCCGCCAGAACGAGTCCCGAACATAGGGCATCGGCCGTTCCACCTGCGGTTTGTCCTTCGGTTTGAACGCCCGCGCCGGGTCGACGAGGGTGCCGTAGTGCGCGGCCAGTTCCGCATACGACCGGTTGATCTTCGGGTCGTAGAGGTCGGGCTTGTCGACCCCGGTCTTCAGGTTGTCGGGCACCAACCGGGCCGGGACGCCACCGAAGAACGCGAACGCCTCCACGTGCGCCGCGGTCCACTCCCGCTGATCCATCGACACCGTGGGGCGCACGAACATGTGCCGCGAGCACGGCAGCACCATCACGAACGCCCACACCGTCCGCCGGCGCCCGGTCGCCGGATCGGACCACATCCCGAGCCGGCCGTAGTCGATCTGCGCCTCCGATCCCGCGGGCGGGCAGTCACGCAGCACCGTGACCTGGGCGCGGCGCGCCTCCTCGGGCAGGTTGCCCCGCACCCACCGGCGCACGCTCGCCACCGACGCGGTCACGTCGTGCTCGTCGGCGAGGCGCTGGTGGATCGTCGCGACCGTCACCCCCGCCTTCAGCTGGACGGTGATGTAGTCGCGGTGCGGCTCGATCCCCGGCCAGGACGACTGCCGCAGCCGGCTGTCGACCAGCCCCGGGAACCACCCGGTCGCCAGCGCGCGCCAGTCCGCCTCGGCCATCGGCGGCCCGCCCGGCTCGATACCCACCGCCCGCGCCGGAGCGGTGTACTTGCGCACTGTCTTGCGATCCACCCCGAGACTGGCCGCGAGCTCGTTCTGCGACCGGCCCGCGTACCAGTGGGTCAAGATCTCCACGATATCGATCATGTCGAAGGTCCTCCTCGCCAACGCCTCGCTCCTCGCCTCGCTGCAGGGCAACGAGGCCGGAGCCTGTGGTCTTGCGAGGACCAGACCCGGGACCGACACGCACGCGCTCCCCGTGGGGAATTACGTAATCGCCGGGTGGGGAATTACCTGATCGTGAACCCCTCCAACCTGGGGAATTTCATGATCGCCGACACCTCCGCGCGGATTCGGTCCAGCTCGGCCTTCCGCTGCTCGTGGCTACCGGTCGGCACCGGAGCCTGCTGTGCGGCGAACCGCGCTTCGCGGTCCTGCTGCTCGGCCCGCTCCTGCTCGGCCATGATCCGCGTCTGTTCCCGCAGCTCCTTGAGCTGTGCCTTCGCGACGCGCTGCTTCTTCGAGCTGCCCCGGACGAGTCCCGCTGTACCGATCATCAGCGACTTGCGGATCAGGCCCATGGTGCGCTCCCCGACGACGTTGAGGGTGTCTTAACTGCTTCGCGCGGCCGGTTCGTCCCGTTACGCCGCGAGCAGGATCGTCTCCGGAGGGGTGTCGAGCACCAGCGTGACCCGCCGCGACCTCCCCGTCCCGGGCCAGCGCCTGCACCGCGCACCACCCGCAGGATCCAGCCAGGAGCGCCAGAAGTGCAGGTCGCGCAGGTCGAGCCCGCCCAGCAACGTCGAGCACGTCGAGCAGTCGCCCGTTCAGGTCGCGCACGTCGAGTGCCGCTGAAGCACGTCGAGTGCCGCGGGCGCAGGCCCCGATCCTCGCCTTATGAGTCGCATTGTTGATCTTCACAAGATCGGCAACTCGCGGCCTGTGCCGAGTGTGCCGAGTTCCGGGAAACCTTCCGCGTAAGGCGGCTTCTAGCAAAAGTTCCCGGCAACTTGGCACACTCGGCACAGCAACCCGTTTGCGCTGGTCAGGCGACTGCGGCCGAGCCGGCAGTGTCGTCGGCTGGAGTGCGCCAGCGGACGCCGGACCACACCCACGGCTGCGACGGGGCCGTCGCGGGAGCGCTCTGCGGCATCGTCCAGCCCGGCGACGTCGCGGGCCGTCGGGCGATCCCGGCGACGTCGCGCGTCCGGCGCTGCGCGACCCCGTGCCGCTGCGACAGGAAGTGCTCGGCGAACCGTGGCCCGAAGGTCTCGCGCGACCACGCCCGGTGGCCGTTGGTGATCAACCATCCGCCGAAGTCGTCGAGCAGATCGGCCGCCGAGATCATCGCCGCCGGATCGGCGACCAGGCGTTCGCTCCAGTAGGCCAGGATCCGATCCGCGGTGCCGCGCCATGCGAGCGTGTCGGCCGTGATCGTCGGCGTCACCGCGAGCGCGGTCGGGCCGTCCCGGGCGACGCGTAGGGCACCCTCGACGGCCCACGTCACGGCAGCATCGTGCTGGCCTTCCCCGCCCCGCCGAAGCCGCGACTTCAGCCCGGGGTCGCCCGCGCGGTCGGTCGGCCGGTCGAGCGGTTCCCCGGGCTTGCGGAAGGTGTAGGGGAATCGGAGCAGGGCCAGCCGACGCCATGTCCCGTGATCGGTCTCGTTCACGACCGGCACATAGTTGGTCGTCACGAACAGCGAGTGCGACGCATCGAACTCCATGTTGTCCCTGTAGACCGCGCGGGCCCGGATCCGGCCGACGTCCTGGATCCGCTTGATCATCGTGACGTCGAGCGCGCGGCCCTCGGTCATCTCCTCGGCGATCAGCAGGCGTTTCCCGCGGAGATCGGCCATCTCGGTGGAATGTTCGCCACCGCGGTTGGCCGCTACCAACTTGGCTGACGCGAGCGAACCGTAGTCGCCCAGCGCGGGTACCAATCCGTCGGTGGTAAGCAGGCTCTTTCCGTTCTCGCCGGAGCCCTGGAGAACCGGCATGATCCCGTCGGGCGTCGGGTGCCCGGTGATCGCCTGCCCGATCCTCGCCTGAAACCACTCCCGCTCGGGAGCGGGTAGCGACTCCAGCGCTTTCGCCCAATCCGGGTGCGTGAACCCGGATCTGTAGTTTCCGCGGGTGATCCTAGTCATCAGCAGATCCGGCCGGGGGTGTTCCGCGATATCACCTGTCATCAGGTCGACCACGCCCGTAGGCGTGTTCAGTAGGAGGGGAAAGGCATCATACGACGCATCGTCCGTGTAGATTCCGCTGATTCCGCGACACAGTTTGACGATGCTCCCGATTCGACCGGCGCTCTGTAGTGTCGTGAGACGCTTGACGATATCGGCCCGTTCCGCCGAGATCGACGCGAGCCGTGCAGCTTCCGACAGCAGCCCCAACAGCCATGCGCGGATATGCTCGACGGGCACCGCTTCATTTGAATCGGCCCACCGGGTGCCGTCCCAATGACGCCAGTGCGCGCCCGGCGACCACCGGAATCGGTTTCGCAGCACCCGTTCGGCTACCACGCAGGAAAGGTCCGTATCGACGGTGTGCATGCGCTGTATGGCGAGCAGATCCTCACTCGCCTGTGTCGGTTCCGGATTCCTGGCCATGTCAGGCAACCTCTCCGGCGCCGAGCCGACGCCACTGATCGGTCCACAGCGACAGGTCGGTTGCGACGAACTCGGGGTCGCGGTGCCGCATGCGTCGGTGGTCCCCGTGCAGCTGTCCGGCGAACACCGAGTCGAGCGACTCGTTCCGGATCATCGGACGGAACTCGGCGGGCAGCGGCTCCACCGGCGGTACCCACGCGAAGACCAGCAGCACAGCATCGGGATCACGGACGCCCGGCCGGGGTGGGCCGTCGAGCCGCAGCGGCAGACCCTCCCCGATGACGTCGCGCGCCACCTCGGCGAGCAGAGGTAGATCGCCATCAGGGCCGACGTACGGCTCGACGGTGAACCGCGGAGAGCCGTCGGGCGAGCGCCACGTGCGCGGGCGATCGAGCCACCCCGGGCGGTACGGCACCGACGCGGCCCGGGTCCAGCACCCTGCCGCGGGAGGGGGCGCGCCGGAGCCGACGACCTGATACGGCGCCCAGCACATGCCTTCGATGTCGTCGGTCGGGCACCCCTCGGCCGGGTGCGGCTTCCCGTTCGCGGTGAACCTGCGCACGACCTCCATGAACCGATGCACGTCGCCCGGGGCGTGCTGGCCGCAGAACGAGCGCAGGGTGAGCGGCAGGCCGTACAGGCGCTCCAGCCCGGTCGCATCGGCCACGGCGTCGTCATAGAGATCGGCGCGTCCGTGCAGGTCGTCGAGCCGGTCGAGTTCGGCGTCGTTCGGCGCAGGGTCCCCGGGCGGGTGCACGCGGACCAGGCCAGCCCGGTCGATCGGGTGCTCCGCCAGCGGCACCGCACCGGCCGGGCCCTCGACGACCGCGAGCAGATCGAGCGCCGCGAGCTCACCGAGCACGACCGGCCGCACAGCGTGCCACGTCGGTTGTAGCCACTCGTCGCGCGGCTCGGCCAGCGTCGTCGCCCGAATCCGCAGCCGCAGCGGCTCCAGCACCTCAGCCACGTCGGCACGCTCCGCGTCGCCCGGCCGCAACGCGTCGACGTCAACGCCCGGAAGCGCGCCGAGCAGCGCGTGAGCCGCCCGTCGTCGGACCACGCGATCACCGGCGAGGATCGCCGCGTAGGTGCACCCCGGACACGCGCCAGGCCGATGAGGGGCGGGCGGCAGCGGCCAGCACCCGATGTGCGTCGCCGCGCACCCGGTGCAGTCGGATCGGTGCCCAGTCGGCGTCGAGCAGCGCGGACACCTGCGCTCCAGGTTTAGGGGCCCCCCGCACTGCTCGCACGGCCGCACGTGATCGGGCAGGCGATCCCAGGAAGTACGGTGCCCGCCCGCCCACGCCGCGCGTTCCAACGGCCCAGGGTCGTCGCGGTCGGCCAGCTCCCGGACGACGGTGCCCCGGCCGACCGGCGGGGCGAGATCGAGCCGGTAGCGCGCCTGATCGACGAACTCGGCCACCGGCACCCACAGCCGATCCTCGGCCAGCGTGCCGAGCCACCGCCGCAGCGGCTCCCGTGCGCTGGCCAGCAGGCGCTCGGCAGACGATCGGCTGCACCGACGCGAACGACGTCGAGCCGGTGACGGGTCCGCGGTCACGCGGGTATAGTTATCCCTGGTCATCAGCCGTGACCCTTTCGAAATGTACGGCGAACGGCACCCCCGACCCTGCTTCCGGTCGAATAGGGGGTGCCGTTTCGCATTCGCGGAAATGGCGCGGTCACCG
The DNA here is from genome assembly GCF_029263155.1 of Pseudonocardia sp. Classification (GTDB taxonomy): domain Bacteria; phylum Actinomycetota; class Actinomycetes; order Mycobacteriales; family Pseudonocardiaceae; genus Pseudonocardia. The sequence continues at coordinate 73,958 of NZ_JAJCYB010000031.1, read as the reverse complement.
GGTGGTCGAGTCGGTGCGCCGATCTCACGCGGCCGTGCGGTTGCCCTTCGGCGTCATCGGCCGGACATGGTCGCTCGACGGTGCCAGCAGCGCACGGAGCAGGACGCGCTGTTCCGGGGTGAACTCCGGGGCCTCATCGACGATCCGCTCGACGTAGGCGGCGTATTTCTCGGCGTTCACGCGACGCTGTCCGTCGCCCGGCGGCCCGACTCCGCGGCGCGCTGCTCGACGATCCAGCGCTCGACATCCGCACTCGCGTAGAGCACGCGCCTGCCGACGCGGAAGGACGCGGGACCGCGGCCGACGTGCCGCCAGTACCTCACGGTCTCAGGACTGGTCCGCAGCGTGCGCGCGACCTCCGCCGTGGTCATGAACTCGTCCATCACATTGCCTCCATCTGCGTTCAACGTTGACAAGTCTGGCACATAGTTGGCAGGGTCAACCATGACACATGGCGTTTTACTAGTTGGCGAGGTTGCTCGATGGTATGGATCGGCACGTCCAAGGTCCGGGGTGACAACCGCGGTCAAGGGCCGGTGCGGCTCGGCGACACGCTCGTCCCGCGGACCGCTCACCTAGAGATGGTGGGCGACGACGGCGGCCCCGACGGTCTCGTGCGGTGCGAGATCCGAGACGGTCGACCGGAGGTCGTCGAGATCACAGTGAAGGTCAAGCCGGACGGGCGCGGCATCCGCAGCGCCGACATGGCGGTGTTCAACCTCGACAACCTGGCCGTCAACATCTTCGGCCACGTCGCGGAGCCGATCCAGACGGCCCCGGCGGAGGGGCAGTTCGCGACGACGTGGCCGCCCACAGAGACGCAGGCGTGGGCGATGCGGAACGACCTCCACCGCGCCCGGACGGCCCCGCGGGGGGCTCGCGGTCCGTCGCGCGAGGAACTGGAGGAGGTTGCACGGATCTACCGGGAGCACGTCGCCGACGCGCCGGTGAAGGCGGTCGCTGCGCTGCTCGGGGCAACCGAGCGAACTGCGGCGCGGCGCGTCCAGCAGGCACGCGCAGCAGGACTGCTGCCACCGACCACTCGCGGACGGAAGGGAATCTGACGTGGCGAGCATCCAGAAGCGCCCCGACGGCCGTTGGCGCGCCCGCTACCGGGACACGGACGGCCGCGAGCACGCGCGGCACTTCACGCGCAAGGTCGACGGCCAGCGGTGGCTCGACGAGGTGACGGCGTCGGTCGTCACCGGTCAGTACGTGGACCCGAAGGCCGGCCGGGTCACTTTCCGCCAGTACGCCGAGAGCTGGCGTGCCGCGCAGGTCCACCGTCCGTCCTCGGCCGCGCACGTCGAGACGATGCTTCGTCGCCACGCCTACCCGGTGTTCGGCGACCGCGCGGTGAGCAACGTACGGCCGAGCGAAGTGCAATCGTGGGTGAAGGGCCTCGCGCTTGCGCCGTCGACTGTGCACGTCCTGCACGGCATCGTTTCTGCCGTATTCCGTGCGGCCGTCCGTGACCGGATGATCACCGTCTCGCCCTGCGATTCGACGAAGCTCCCCCGCAAGGTGCGGACGAAGGTCGTTCCCCTCCCCGTTGACGCCGTTGACGGGCTCGCCGACGCCGTACCACCCCAGTACCGGGCGCTCGTCGTGCTGTGCGCTGGCACTGGGCTCCGGCAGGGTGAGGCGTTCGGTCTCACCGAGGATCGGGTGAACTTCCTCCGGCGCTCCTTGGAAGTCGACCGTCAGCTGATCGGAAGCGTGAACGGGCGTGCCAAGTTCGGACCGCCGAAAACGGCCGCCAGCATTCGTACGGTGCCGCTTCCGACCGTGGTCGCGGAAGCACTCGCCGAGCACCTTCGCATCTACGGGGCCGGTCCTGACGGACTCCTGTTCGTCGGAGACAACGATGTGGCGCTGCGTCGCCCGTGGTTCTCGCGCCACGTGTGGCGGCCTGCCGTCGCTGCGGTGAAATCGGCCCCTGCGGGCACGGGCATGCACGATCTCCGGCACTTCTACGCATCGCTGCTCATCCGGCACGGCGAGTCCGTCAAGGTCGTTCAGGCGCGGCTCGGTCACGCGACGGCGGCCGAAACGCTGGACACGTACTCGCACCTCTGGCCGGACTCCGACGACACCACGCGGGCGGCGATCGACTCCGTTCTCGGCAAGATCAATCGAGATGCGGACTCACTGCGGACCGAAACAAGCCCCTGACCCGATTCAGGCAGGTCAGATCGATGAGGTGGGACGAGCTGGCCTGTAAGCCGGATCCTGTTCCCGGGCGCCTCGCGGCGCACCGTTCGGCGACCATCCATCTAGGCCTGCCGTCGCCGGCAGACTCGTGCGACCTACCCGCAGGCTCGGACGGGCCGCCCTCGAACGCCTGCGCAGCCCCTTGCGGGGCCTCTTGGTCTTGCTCCGGGTGGGGTTTACCGAGCCACCCCGGTCACCCGGGGTGCTGGTGGTCTCTTACACCACCGTTTCACCCTTACCCCCGACTCGCGTCGGGGGCGGTCTGTTCTCTGTGGCACTGTCCCGCGGGTCGCCCCGGGTTGCCGTTGACAACCACCCTGCCCTGCGGAGTCCGGACTTTCCTCGGCGGCGACTCCGCCCGATCCTGCTGGGCGCAACCGCCGACGCGGCCGCCCGGCCAGCTCGTCCGCGCCGAGAGTCTACGCGGGCGGCGACGTGGGGTCCGATCAGGTCCGGGTGCGCCACGTCCAGCACGACGCGGGAGCGGTCGCCCGGGCCGGCGAGGGTGAGCAGCACGACGATCAGGGTCCGGACGGTTCTGGACATCGGGGCCTCCACGGCGGGCACGCGCCTCGCGTGCACCCTGAGTGACGCCCGACGGCCTCTCAGGTCGTCTCGGTGCCGCACCGCCAGCACCGGTCGGCGGTCGCCTCGCCGTCACCGGTGGGCATCGCACCGCACTCCGGGCAGACCTGGTCGAGCCAGCACACGGGGTCGCCGCCGTCGTCGCCGTCCACGGGTCCAGTCTCCCCCTGGGCGGGCGGGTCCGCGGCCCCCGGCATAGCGTCAGCGCGTGATCGACGCCTCGCCGCTCTCCCTGGCGTTCCTGCTCGTCGCCGGGCTGCTGGCCGGGGCGGTGAACGCAGTGGCGGGCGGTGGGTCGCTGCTCGTGTTCCCCGCGCTGCTGGCGGTGGGGTTCCCGCCGCTCGCCGCCAACGTCACCAACTCCGTGGCGCAGTGGCCGGGCTACCTCGGTCTCGTCGTCGGGGCCCGTCGCGACCTCGCGGGCCAGCGGCGGCGGATCCTGCGGACCTCCGCGGTCGCCGCCGCCGGATCGGCGCTCGGGTGCGCGCTGCTGCTCGTGCTGCCGGACGCGGTGTTCGAGACCGTGGTGCCGGTGCTGGTGTTCCTGGCCAGCGCGCTGATGGCGCTCGGTCCGCGGCTGCGGCGCTGGATCGGCACGCCCGACGCCGGCGCGCCCGACCGCAACGCCGCGCTGCTGCCCGCCGTGTTCGTCGCCGCCGTGTACGGCGGCTACTTCGGCGGCGCGCTGGGCGTCATCCTCATCGCGACGCTGTCGCTGTGCGCCCACGACCGCCTCGTGCGGCTCAATGCGCTCAAGGGGATGCTGTCGCTGGTGGTCGCGACGGTGACGGTGGTGATCTTCGCGATCGGTGCCCCGGTCGACTGGCTCGCGGTGGCCCTGCTCGCCCCCACCACGCTGGTCGGCGGCTTCCTCGGGGCGAAGGTGGCGCAACGGCTGCCCGAGAACGTGCTGCGGTGGGCGGTGGTGCTGCTGGGCGTCGCCGTCGGGATCGCGCTGCTGCTCAGCTGATCTGCAGCCCCGCCCACAGCGCGACGACGGCGGCGACCAGCCCGGCGGGCACCGTCAGCAGGCCGAGCGCGACGAACTCGCGCGCCGCGGGGGCCGCGTCCGTACCGGCCAGCACGCGGCGCCACAGCAGCGTGGCCAGCGAGCCCACGTAGGTGAGGTTGGGGCCGACGTTGACGCCGATCAGCGCGGCCAGCACCAGCCCCGGGTGCGGGGTGTCGCCGAGCACCGTGAGCAGCACCAGCGTGGCCGGGATGTTGTTGAGCAGGTTGGCCAGCAGCGCGGCCAACGCCGCCAGCCCCAGCAGCCCGGCCAGCGTCGGGGCGGCCGGCACCAGCGTGGCCAGGGCGGCGCCCAGGCCGTGCGCCGTCACGGCCTCGACGACGACGCCCAGCGCGAGCACGAACAGGCAGAACAGCGGGTCCGCGGCACGGACCAGCGCGACGGGCCGGACGCGGCGGGCGACCAGCGCGCGCCCGCCGAGCACCAGCGCGCCGGCCAGCGCCACCCACACCGGCTCGACGCCGAGGAACGAGGAGACGGCGAACCCGGCGAGCGTCGCGGCCAGCACGGCGAGGGCGGCCCGCGGCGGCCGCGCGTCGAGGATCGGCGGCGGATCGGGGACAGGTGGCGGCACCCCCGGTCTGGCCACGCCGTGCAGGTCGGCCGCGGGGAGGGCGACCGGCCCGCGGCCGGGACGCAGGTCCGACCGGAACCACCAGCGCAGCACCGCGTACTCCACGACGATCACGATCATCCAGGGCAGCGCCATCAGCGCGGCGAAACCGAGGAAGGTCAGACCGGACGCGGCGAACGCGAGCAGGTTGGTCAGGTTCGAGACCGGCAGCAGCAGCGACGCGGAGTTGGCCAGGTGCGTGCAGGCGTAGACGTGGGGCCGGGCCCGGACGGCGAGCAGCCGGGCGGTGGCGAGCACGACCGGCGTCAGCAGCACCACGGTGGCGTCCAGGCTCAGCACCGCCGTGGTGACCGACGCCGCCACGAAGGTCAGTCCCAGCAGCCGGTGCGGGCGGCCGTGGCTGCCGGTCGCCAGGCGCGCGCCGAGCCACGAGAACACCCCGTCGACCTCGGCGAGGTACCCGAGCAGCAGGATCGCCGCCAGGAAGGCGATGGTCGGCCCGAGCTCGACGAGCCGGTCGACCGCCGCCCCGGGGGCGGTCAGCCCGAGCAGCAGCGCGATCCCGGCGGCCGGGACGGCGGCCACGGCCTCGGGGAGCCCGCGTGGCGGCGCCAGCGCGAACACGAGCACGACCGCCAGCAGCAGCGACGCGGCGACCGCCGGGCCCGCCCCGTCGAGCACACCGACCGTCACCCCGCGCGCCGCTCAGGCGACCGCGGTGGCGCTCCCGTCCCCGTCGACCTCGGCCAGCCCGAAACCGGCCAGGTCCAGCACGAACCCGCGCACGCGCATCCCCGGCACCAGGAACGGGTTGCGGCGCAGCAGGGCCATGCCCTCCCGCACGCTCTCGGCGGGATCGGCGAAGGTGTGACAGCGCCAGTCCGGCCTCGACCCGGTCCGCTCCACCAGCTCCGCGGCGAACTCGTCGTCGGTGAAGGTGCTCAACCCGCAGCCGGCGTGCTGCACGATCAACACGTCGCGGGTGTCGAGCTTGCGCTGGCTGATCGCGAGCGACCGGACGACGTCGTCGGTGACGACACCGCCCGCGTTGCGCAGCACGTGCACCTCCCCCGGTGCCAGCCCGAACAGCCGGTACACGTCGATCCGGGCGTCCATGCAGGTCACCACGACGGTGTGCAGCGCAGGCCGGGCCGGGAGGCCCTCCGCACGCGACGCCGCAGCCTGGCGTCCGACCGTCCCGTGCCGCTCCAGCAGTTCCTCCATCGCCGACACCCGCTGTCCTCCCTCCGCGCGGTCCGGTCGGGCCGCAGCCCGGTCGACGATAGCCGCAGTCCGCGCCGGGGACCCCGGCAGCGCCGTCAGCCTGCCGGGTGGTGGCTCGTGTCGTTGACCAGCCGGACGCTGGCGCCGCCATCGGGGTAGAGGTCCACCTGCGAGAGACCGGCGAGGTCCAGGTGCAGGCGGTAGAGGATCTCCGGGCCGCCGCGCAGCGCGTCGCGCAGCAGCATCTTGATCGGCGTGACGTGGCTGACGACCACCACCGTCTCCCCCGGATAGGCGGCCAGGATCGCGTCGCGCTCGGCCCTGATCCGGCCGGCCACGGTCTCGAAGCTCTCCCCGCCCGGCGGTGCGACGTCCTGGCTGCCCAGCCACAGCGCGTGCAGCTCCGGGTCGCGCCGCTGGGCCTCGCCGAACGTGAGCCCCTCCCAGGCGCCGAAGTCGGTCTCGATCAGCCCGTCGCGCACCTCCAGCGGCGCGTTCGTGGACTCCGACACCGCGGCGGCGGTCTGCCGTGCCCGGCGCAGCGGCGAGGTGAGGACGGCCGCGACCTCGCCCGCCGCGGCCAGGCGCACCGCCGCCCCCGCGGCCTGCGCGTGCCCCAGCGCGGTCAGCTCCGGGTCGCCGTGGCCGGAGTAGCGGCGCCCCACCGAGAGCTCGGTCTGCCCGTGGCGCAGCAGCAGCAGCCGGGTGGGTTCGCCGACCTGTCCGGTCCAGGACGCGGACGTGGATGCGGGCCCGGTGGTCACAGACCGGATTCCGGGGTCCGGACCAGGATCACGCCGCACTCCTCGCAGTGGACGATCTCGTCGGACGCCGCGGCCCGCAGCTCGGACAGCGCGGTGCGGTCGAGCTCGAGGCGGCAGGCCTGGCACCGGCGCTGCAGCAGCGGCGCCGCCCCGACACCCTGCTGGGCACGGCGGCGCTCGTAGGCGGCGAGCAGGTCGGCCGGCAGCGTCGCGACGACCTCCTCGCGGTCGCGGCGGCGCCCGGCCTCCCCGGCGTCGATGTCGGCCAGCGCGGTGTCGCGGCGCTCGCTGATCACGGTGAGGTCGCGCTCGGCTGCGTCCAGGGAGACCCGGGCGTGCTGGAGATGGCCCTCCAGGGCCTCGCGCCGCTCCATCACCTCCAGCTGCTCGTCCTCCAGGACGGACTGGCGGCGGGCGAGTGTCTCCAGCTCGTGCTGCAGCTCCGCGGCCTGCTTCGCACCGACGCCGGAACCGGCGAGCAGCGTGTTGTCGCGGTCGGTGCGGGCGCGGACCCCGTCGACGTCCCGCTCGAGGCGCCGGATGTCGCGGTCGAGGTCGCCCGCATCGGTCTCGGCCTCCACGACGGCGTCCTTGGCGGCGCGCACGGCCGCCTCGGCCGCGGTGAGCTCGGCGTGCTCGGGGAGCGAGGTCCGGCGGTGCGCGAGCCGCGTCAGCTCGGTGTCGACGCCGGCCAGGTCGAGCAGGCGCCGCTGGACGGCCGCTTCGGCTTTCATCGGGAACTCCCCCTCTGCTCATCCTTCTCGGGTGCGGCGACGGTCCACGGGTCGGTGCGTCGCCGCGAGACGCGGACCTCGACGCTACCGCCCAGCGCCGCGCGGACCACCCCCGCCGCCTGCGCGCACCACGGCCACTCCGACGCCCAGTGCGCCACGTCGACCAGGGCCGGGGTCGGGCGCCCGGGCCCGGTGCCCGCGAGCAGGTGCTCCGAGGCCGGGTGGTGGCGCAGGTCGGCGGTGACGTAGGCGTCCACACCGGCCGCGACCGCGGCGCCGAGCGCCGAGTCCCCCGCCCCGCCGCACACGGCGACGCGCTCGACCGGCCGGTCCGCCTCGCCCGCCGCCCGCACCCCCCACGCGGTCGGGGGCAGCGCGGCCGCGACCCGTTCGGTGAACGTGCGCAGCGACTCCGCCGCCGGCAGCGTCCCGACCCGACCCAGGCCCCGCGACGACGGGATCTCGGCCAGCTCCAGCACGTCGAAGGCCGGTTCCTCGTACGGGTGGGCGGCGCGCAGCGCCGCCACGACCTGCGGGCGGATGCGGCGCGGGAGCACCATCTCCAGGCGGGTCTCGGCCACCCGCTCCAGCCGCCCGACCGAGCCGATCGTGGGGTGCGCGCCGTCGAGCGGCCGGAACTGCCCGGTGCCTGCGGTGGCGAACGAGCAGTGGCTGTAGTCGCCGATGTGGCCGGCGCCCGCGGCCGACAGCGCGTCGTGCACCGCGGTGATGGCGGGCCCGACCGGGATGAAGGTGACGATCTTGTCCAGTGCCGGTCCCGGGGCGCCGACCAGCGGACCGGTGACCGCCAGCCCGATGGCCTCGGCGAGCGCGTCGGACACGCCGGGGTCGGCCGAGTCCGCGTTGGTGTGCGCGGTGAACAGCGCCGTGCCGCCGCGGATCAACCGGTGCACCAGAGCGCCCTTGGGCGTGTCGGCCCCGACGCCGTGCACCCCACGCAGCAGCAGCGGGTGGTGCGTGACCAGCAGCTGCGCGCCGAGCTCGGCGGCCTCGGCGACCGTCTCGGGCACCGGGTCCACGGCGAACAGGACGCGCGTGACGGGCTCGTCGGGGTCGCCGCAGACCAGCCCGACGGCGTCCCACTCGGCGGCCAGCGCCGGCGGGTAGGCGTCCTCCAGAACGGCGATCACATCGGCGACGGTGCTCACGACGCCCCTCCCGAGTGCAGCATGGCCACCTTCACGCCATCCCGTTGCGTGAAGGTGGCCTTGCTGCAGTCGGCGAGGGCGACAGCCAGGGCCTCCGAAAGCCGGGCCACCTGCGCGGCCGGGCGCACGGCCACCCGGATGTGGTCGGCGTCCAGGCCCGGGAAGGTGTCGCCGCGGCGGACGGCGATGCCTGCGGCGCGGAGCTCGGCGCGGACCCGCTCGCCGTGGCCATCGGGCAGCCGCAGCAGCAGATAGGGGGCGACGCCGGGCAGCACCGTCACGCCGTCGACGGCGGCGAGCGCGGCGGCCTGTTCGGCGCGCAGCACGGCGAGCCTGCGGGCCGACTCCGCGGCCTCCGCCACGGCGGCGGGCTCGCAGCACGCGATGACGGCCTCCAGCGCGGGCGTGGACACCGGCCACGGCGGGCGGGGCCGGGCGAGGCGTGCCAGCAGCTCCGGCGGGCCGAGCGCGTAGCCGGCGCGCAGGCCCGCGAGCGCCCAGGTCTTGGTGAGGCTGCGGAACACCAGCACGTCGGCGTCCCCGGCGAGGGTCTCGGGCTCGCCGGGTACCGCGTCGGCGAACGCCTCGTCGACGAGCAGCACCCGGCCCGGGGCGCGCAGCGCGCGGACCTCGGCGGCGGGGTGCAGCACGCCGGTCGGGTTGGTGGGGTTGCCGATCACCACGAGATCGGCGTCGGGTGGGACCGAACCCGGGAGCAGCCGGCCCGCTCCGTCGGTGAACACGCGCACGACCGGCACCCCGGCGTCGCGCAGCGCGGCCTCCGGCTCGGTGAACCCGGGGTGCAGCACCGCGGCGAGGCGCGGACGCAGCCCCGGGAGCAGCGCGAAACCCTCCGCGCTGCCCGCCAGCACGAGCACCTCGTCGGGACGCCGCCCGTGCCGGCGTGCCACCGCCTCCCGCGCGGCGCGGTCGTGCACGGCGCCCGGATAGCGGCCCAGATCGTCGAGCACCGCGGCGATCCGCTCCCGCAACCAGGGCGGCGGGCCGCTGCCCTGCACGTTCACCGCGAAGTCCAGCAGGCCCGGCTCGGCGTCGAGGTCGCCGTGGTGGCGCAGCGCGGCGTGGTCCATGCCCGAACCCTACGGAGCGGGAGCCGGGAGGGCAGGGCAGACCGGCCGGGATGGAAGCGCCGACGGAGGAGGCCCAGGGTCAGACGGAGGCCCGGGGCGGGTAGAAACAGCACCGTGCCATCGATCGTCTTCGTCTGTACCGGCAACATCTGCCGCTCCCCCATCGCCGAGAAGGTGTTCGCCCACGAGCTGGAGCGCGCCGGGCTGGCCGACGGGGTGAACGTCACCAGCGCGGGCACCGGGGGCTGGCACGTCGGCGGTCCGGCCGACGACCGCGCGGTCGCGCTGCTGCGCGCCGAGGGCTACGCGCACGACCACGTGGCGCGCCAGGTCGACGCCGAGCAGCTCGGTGCCGACCTGATCGTCGCCCTCGACGACTCGCACCGTCGCGACCTGCAGCGCCTGGTGCCCGAACGCGACCGCGTGCGGCTGCTGCGCTCGTTCGACCCGGCCGCGCCGGAGGGCGCCGGGGTGCCCGACCCGTACTACGGCGAGGAGGACGGGTTCGCCGAGGTGCTCGCGATGGTGCGCGCGGCGGTCCCGGGGCTGCTGGACTGGGTGCGCGAGCGGAGGTAGGAGTGTCCCGGATCCGGGGCACTCGACCCGTCCGGGCGGAGACGGTCGGGCCCGATCGTCCGATTCTGCGACAGTCCCCACCCCCGCGACGTCGTTAGCGTCGGCTCGCGGAGCCGACGCCGGGACGACGAGGTGCCCGGGCGGCCGCCGAGCGGGCGGAGACACGATGAAGGCACTGGTCTATCACGGTCCTGGCAAGAAGGCCTGGGAGGACGTCCCGGACGCCACGATCCAGGATCCGACCGACGTGGTGGTGCGTGTGGACACCACCACGATCTGCGGTACCGACCTGCACATCCTGCAGGGTGACGTGGCCGCGGTGACCGACGGCCGGATCCTCGGCCACGAGGCCGTCGGCACGGTCACCGAGGTCGGGGAGGCGGTGAAGGGCTTCGCGGTGGGCGACCGCGTGCTCGTCCCGGCCATCACCAAGTGCGGCCGCTGCGAGTACTGCCAGCGCGGCATCCCGTCGCACTGCCAGACCGTCGGCGGCATCGGCTGGATCTTCGGGCACCTCATCGACGGCACCCAGGCCGAGTCGGTCCGCGTGCCCTACGCCGACACCTCGCTCTACACCGTGCCCGACAGCGTCACCAACGAGCAGGCGATCTTCCTCGCCGACTCGCTGCCCACCGGGTACGAAGTCGGCGTGCTCGCCGGCAACGTCCGGCCCGGGGACACGGTGGCCGTGGTCGGCGCGGGCGCGGTCGGCCTGTCGGCGATCCTCACGACCGGTCTGTGGGGCGCCGCGAAGGTGATCGCGGTGGACACCAACAAGTTCCGGCTGGAGAAGGCCCTGGAGTTCGGCGCCACCGACGCCGTGGAGGTCGGGCCGGGCACCGTGGCCGACGTCATCGCGCTCACCGACGGGCTGGGCGTCGACGTCTCCATCGAGGCCGTCGGCTACCCGGAGACGCTGCTGACGGCCGCGTCGCTGGTACGTCCCGGCGGCACGATCGCCAACATCGGCGTGCACGGCACGCCCGTCGAGCTGCCGATGCAGGACATGTGGATCCAGAACGTCACGATGACGATGGGCCTGGTGGACACCGTCTCGATCCCCACGCTGCTCAAGATGGTGGCCAGCGGCCGGATCCCGGCCGAGAAGATGGGCACCCACACGTTCACCTTCGACCAGATGGACGAGGCCTACGACGTGTTCAAGAACGCCGCGGCCAACTCCGCCCTGAAGGTGATCATCAACCCGAGCTGACGGCGCGCTCGGAGTTGCCGCAGGGCCACCTTCACGCAGCCTGGTTGCGTGAAGGTGGCCTTGCCGCAGGTCGGGCCCACCGCGCCCGGGATCAGGCGATGTAGCTGATACCGAACGCGTCGATCTTGCGGTAGAGCGAGGACCGGGCGATGCCCAGCATCGCGGCGGCCTTGTACCGGTTGCCGCCGGACTCGTAGAGCGCCTGGATGATCGCGTCGCACTGGGCGGACTCCAGCATCGACAGCTTGCGCTGCCGGCCCTGGAAGCACAGCGGCGGCAGGTCCGGCGGCTGGATCTCCCCCACCGGCTTGTGCGCGACGACGTAGCGCAGCACGTCCTCCAGCTCACTGATGTTGCCCGGCCACGCGTACCCCTCCAGCACCCGCACGACCTGCAGGCTCAGCCGCAGCGAGCGGCGCCCGGCCAGCGTGCGCAGGATCGACAGGGCGATGTCGCCGATCTCGTCGAGCCGGTGCCGCAGCGCCGGCACCCGGGTGATCTCGTGGAAGTGCCGCAGCAGCAGGCCGTAGGGGCGGGTGGCGTCGACGGCCGGGGTGTCGACGCAGCCCACCACCCGCGGCGGTGCGGCCAGCACCACGAGCGGGCGCAGGGCCTCGTCGAGCCGGCGGGCCCCCACCGCCGTGAGGGTGTTGAGACCGGCCAGCAGGACCAGCTGCGGGCGGTCGTCGACCAGCGGACCCAGGCCGGCCCCCGACTCGGCCCCGAACGAGGCGCAGTCGACGGTGGTCACCCGGCCGTGCGGGTAGGCCTGGCGGAACTGCCCGAGCACCAGCTGGCGCTTGCCCACCCCCGGCTCGCCGATGAGCAGCTGCGACCGGCCCCGGCTCAGCGTGGCCGCCACCTCGTGCCGGGCCCGGAGGTACGGCGTGAGCAGCTCCCGGTTGGCGCGGATCCGGGCGGCGGCGTGCGCGCGGCGGGCCGATCCGCGCAGGTCCTGCGCGTAGTCGCGGCGGGCCGTCGGCGCCACGTGCGAGCCCTGGCGACGCACCGACTCCGGCTGCTCGGCGGCCCGGGGCGCCCCGGCCGGACCCCCGGCGAGCACCGTGCCGACCTGGTGGCCGCCCAGGTGCACCCGCTCGGTGGCCACCTCCGCGCAGCTCCCCGACGGCAGGTCGACGTGGGTGTCGGCCTCCTCCTCGCAGGCCAGCGCGGCGAGCAGCAGGTCGCTGAGCACCCGCTGGTCCGCCCCGTCGAGCCGGCGCACCGCGGGGTTGGTGAGGACGAACTGGCCGTCGGTGGCCAGCACCCACTCGCCGGGCGCGGCCACGCAGCGGCCGCGGAACACGTCCAGGACCGCCCGGGCCCGGCGGTCCGGTTCGCCCGCGACCCGGTCGGAGATCCGCTCGGCGAGCAGCCGGGCCAGCGGCAGCGCCATCGTCGTGGCCCGCGACTCGTGGCCGAGCACCGAGACGACGCCACAGGTCCCCGTCCCGTCGACGACGGGCGCGGCGGCCTCGGCCAGGAACTGCAGCCGGGAGTGGTAGTGCTCGGGCCCGCTGACCGCGGCGCCCTGCTGCTCGTGCAGCGCCACCGACGCGGCGGTGGTGCCCACGGCCCGTTCGGAGAACCCGTAGCCCGGCACCAGGAGCACGCCGTCGAGCAGCGTGCCCAGCGCCGGGTCCGCGTCGCGGCGCGACCGCACCACCCCGGCGGCGTCGAGCAGGACCAGCGAGCAGTCGGCATCGGGGTTCGCGGTGCGGAACTCGTCGAAGACCTCCTCGCCGCAGACCACCAGGGGTGGCGCGTCGCGGTGGTGGCCGAGGAAGCGGGCGGTGATCCGGTCCGGGTCGACGTCGTGGTCCTGGGACCGCTGCCAGGAGGCCAGCACCTCGGGGCGCACGTCGTCACGACCGGCCAGGTTCCATCCGGCGGTGAGGAACGAGCGGCGCGCCGCCTCGATCTCGACGGTCCGGGCCACCGTCGGAGCATAGGTCGCCGCGCCCGCCCCGCCAGGGGTGTCACCGGACCGGACCAGCGCCCCGCACGCGCGACTCGCGCGCACTCACACCCCGACTCGCGCGCACTCAGGCCCCGACTCGCGGGGTGGGGGGTCTCAGGTCGTGGCGAGGAGATCGGTCAGGGAGTCCTGCAGGGCCGTGGCGAGGACGTCCACGTCGGGCATGGCGTCGCGGTCGGCGGTGAGGCCGTAGTGCATCGCCCCGTCGTAGGAGGTGACCCCGACCGCGACGGCCTGGCCACCGCCGAGCGGGACGACCGGGAACATGTCGAGCATCCGGGCCCCGTGCGCGTAGAGCGGGCGGGGCGGGCCGGGCACGTTGGTGACCAGGACGTTGTAGAGCCGGCTGGAGTACTGGCCGGCCAGCCGGGCTCCGAGGCTGTGCACGATCGGCGGGGCCAGTCCCACCAGCCCGACCAGCCGGGCCGCCCCCACCGCACGCCCGCCGCGCTTGTGCGCCTCCATCGCGCCGCGGACCGCCGTGAGCCGGGCCACCGGGTCCTCCTCGGCCACCGGGAGGTCCACGAAGTACGCCGAGATCTTGTTGCCCTCGCCGCCCGACGAGCCCGCGCGCGCCCGCACGCTCACCGGCACCAGCGCGCGCACCGCCGTGCCGCGGGTCAGCGGCTCGCCCCGGGAGATCATCCAGTGCCGCAGCGCCCCTGCGACGACGGCCAGCACCACGTCGTTGACGGTGCCGCCGTGCGCCTTGCGGACCGCCCGGTGCCCGGAGAGCGGCAACCGTGCCGTGCCGTAGCGGCGCTGCGTGCCGGTGGCCGCGTTGAGCGGGTGCACCGGCCGGGTGCCGGCCGCGGTGCGTCCGGTGTCGAACACGGCGTCGACGGTGCGGCCGAGCGCCGAGACCGCGGAGCCGACGTCGCCCAGGATCCGCCCGGTCACCTCCACGACCGCGGCGGGACGGCGCAGCGACTCCAGCACCGCGGACGCGGCGAGCTCCACCGCCCAGGGCTCGCGGGCGGGCGCCCACTCGTCGGCGGGGGTGTCGCGGGGCTCGGGGGTGAGGTCGAGCAGCACCGACCCGACGTCCATGGACGCCAGCCCGTCGACCATCGCGTGGTGGGTCTTGGTGACCACCGCCAGCCGGCCGTCGGCCAGCCCCTCGACGAGGTAGATCTCCCACAGCGGACGCGCGCGGTCCAGCCGCCGTGACAGCAGCCGCCCGACCAGCTCGCGCAGCACCTCCTCGGTGCCCGGGGCCGCCAGCGCCGAGCGCCGCACGTGGTAGTCCAGGTCGAAGTCCGGGTCGTCGACCCACACGGGCAGCCCGAGGCGGCCCGGCACCTCCCGCACCTTCTGCCGGTAGCGCGGCACCAGCCCGAGCCGGCGCCCGATCAGCGCGACGAGCGCGTCGACGTCGAAATCCGGGCCCGGCTCGAACGTCATCACCGCACCGACCGTCATGGCCGCCGTGTCGGCCTCGGCGAACAGGAACGACGCGTCCAGCGGGGAGAGTCTGTCGGGCACCTGCGATGCCTACCAGCCGCGTGGCTACCAGCCCCTCAGGGGGAACCCCGACCGACCGTCGGCGTGCACGCGCTCGCCCAGCACCTGGTGCAGCTGGATGTTGTCACGCTCGAACCCGAGCCGGCACGCCGCCATGTAGAGCCGCCACACCCGCGCCTTGCCGATGCCCACCTCGGCCACCGCCTCGTCCCAGTGCGCCTCCAGGTTCGCGCCCCAGCCGGCGAGGGTGCGGGCGTAGTGCTCGCGGAAGTTCTCCTCGTGGCGGACCTCGAACCCGGCGTCGTTCATCACCGAGATGATGTGGCCGACGGCGTGCAGCTCCCCGTCCGGGAAGATGTAGCGGTTGATGAACGGGTCGAGCTTCTTGGTCATCGTGCGCGGCTCGGTGATGCAGTGGTTGAGCAGCCGCCCCCCGGGACGCAGCCGCGCGTGCAGCGAGGAGAAGTACGAGGGCAGCTGCGAGCGGCCGATGTGCTCGGTCAGCCCGATCGAGCTGATCGCGTCGAAGTGCGACTCGGGCGCGTCGCGGTAGTCGCAGTGCCGCACCTCGGCGAGCCCGCCGAGGCCGCGGCGGGTGATCTCGGCCTGTGCCCACGCCGCCTGGTTGGCCGACAGGGTCACACCGAGGGCCTTGACGCCGTGCTCGGCCGCGGCGTGCATGACCATGCCGCCCCAGCCGCAGCCCACGTCGAGCAGGCGCATCCCCGGCTCCAGCGCCAGCTTCTGCGCCACCAGCTCGTGCTTCTCGCGCTGCGCCTGCTCCAGCGTGGCCTTGTCGCTCGGGTACACCGCGCAGGTGTAGGCCATCGACGGGCCCAGCACCCACTCATAGAAGGTGTTGGAGACGTCGTAGTGGTGCGAGATGACCTGGCGGTCCCGGGACTTCGAGTGCAGGCGCCCGCGCGGGACGTACTCGAACTCCGGCGGTGGCATCCGGTGCCGCAGCCACAGCGGGACCAGCTGGCGGGCGAGGCGGGCCCGCTGGGCGGGCGGGATGTTGTGCAGGATGACGTCGGGCATCGCGGCGAGGACGCTGTAGAGCTCGCCCTCGACCTCGATCTCCCCCGTGACGTACGCGCGGGCCAGCCCCAGCGTGCCGGGTGCGGACACGAGCCGGGCCATGGCCCTCGGGGAGGTGATCCGCAGCGCGGCCTCGGCGCTGTCGGGACCCGCCTTGCTGCCGTCGTACCCGATGATCCGCACCGGCACGTCCGGTCCGACGACACCTGCGATGATCTCTGCGACCTGCATCATGTCCTCCCCGTCACCTTGCTGTAGAGATCCGGCAGCCGCCCGTCCGGGTCGTAGCGCTCCTTGAGCAACCGGTAGGCGGGCCCGTTGTAGTGCTCCCAGAACTCAGGCTCGTCGTAGTGCACCGTCGAGTACAGCGACTTGTGGCCGCCCAGCTCCGCCACCAGCTCCTCGACCCGCCGGTTGTGGCCCTCCGGGTCACCGGGGATCTCCGGCACCGTCGACCAGAACCCGACGTTGACGTACAGCTCGTCGGCCGCCATCGGGTAGAGCGGCCACGTGGACCGTCCCCGCAGCCGCAGCGGGCACAGCCACACCGGCTCGATCCCGACGTCGCGCTGGAACGCGTCGAGGAACTCCGGCAGTCGGTCCACGGGTATCTCGACGTCCTGGATCACCGGCTCCTCCTGTGGCTGTCGCAGGAGGGTGCGTACCCGGCCGGAGAACCGCGTACGCCGGTCGAGCGCCACGATCCGCCGGTACACGTCGGAGCGGCGCAGCCGACCCGGCCAGATCCGGCGGACCAGCGGGTGCTGCGCGCCCAGTGCCGCCGAGCACCAGAACCAGTCGGTGTCCCAGCGCCACAGGTAGTCGTGGACCGTCAGGTAATCGACGGTCCGCTCGCGCACCGACCGGTAGAACACCTGCTGGCCCGTGTAGTCGCTCACCGGGCCGGGGTCGTCGGTGAAGTACCCCAGCGTCAGGTACTGCTCGTCGCGGGTGAAGACCACGCCGTCGACGAAGTCCGCGTCGCTCGCACACGCCTCCCGGATCACCGCGGCCAGCTCACCGGTCGGCACCCTCCGGTGCTCGAGGCGGACGTGAGTCGCCACCGGCTGCAGGTCGATCACCAGGCGCAGCGCGTAGCCGAGCGTGGCGTAGGAATTCGCGAAGCCGGCGAACAGGTCCGCGTGCTCGCCGTCGGGGGTGACCGTGACCAGGTCGCCCCCCGGCAGCAGCACGTCCATCTCGCGCACCGACTCGTGCGGCAGCCCGTGCCGGAACGACGTGGACTCGATGCCCAGGCCCGTCACCGCGCCACCGAGGGTGATCGTCTTGAGCTGGGGCACGACCAGCGGCATCAGGCCGTGCGCGAGCGTGACGTCGACGAGGTGCTCGTAGGTGGCCATGCCCTGCACCTGGGCGGTACGCGTGACCGGGTCGACCTCGATGACCCCGGTGAACGGGGTCGTGTCGAGCCGCCGCGCCTGCGCGGGCCCGGCGCCGAAGCGGAACAGGTTGGAGGTCTTCTTGCCCAGTCGCACCCGCTCCCCCGCGGGCACGGCCCGGTACTGCGCGACGAGCTCGGCCACGGCCGCGTCGTGCACGGCGCGCGGGACGGTCGGCGGAGCAGGTACCCCCACAGCGGTCATGGTCAGCGACGCTAGTACCCCGATCGCGGGCTGCCCACCCTGTCGGTGAGGGCTGTTTCATCACACCCCGTCGGGGCGGGGTGTGATGGTGGCGCGACCGCGGTGGTGGCCGTCGTGCTCGGCGGTCCGGGACCGCGCGGCGGGCGGGGACCGTGCGGCCGGCGGGGACGCACCGCCCGTTCCGGGCGTCGATCACCGGCGGGGCCGGCCGCGCGCATCCGTGATCATCGGTTCGGAACCGGCAGGCGTGGCGGACACGCCCCGCCGTTCCCCGACGACGATCACCACCACCACACCCCCGGCCGCCTGCCGATCCCGGGTGTCGACCATCGACCGGAGACGGCCACGGACACCACATGATCACCGGCTCGGAACCGGCAGGCGTCTCGGACACGCCCCACCGTCCCGAACGCCGATCAGCCTCGCCGCACCCCGAGCACTGCCGCCTCGGGCATCGACCATCGACCCGGACGACGGCCAGCACCACATGATCACCGGCTCGGAACCGGCAGGCGTGGCGGACACGCCCCGGCGTTCCCGAACGCCGATCACCGTCGCCGCACCCCGGATACTGCCCACCTACCCGGCGCGGCCCCGGCGCGACCGGCGCGACGCGGCCGGCCCGACCCGGCCCAGCCCGGCGCGGCCCGGCCAGCCCGGCCCGGCCCGGTCCGGCCCGGGGACACCCGATCCGGTCAGGCGCGGCGGCCGCGGCCGCGCACCAGCGCGGGCAGGGCCTGCATGCCGGTGGTCGGCTGGAACGCCTCTGCGGCCGCGGTGAGGGCGGAGTGCTCGTCCGCGGTCAGCACGATGTCGGCCGCTGCCGCGTTGCTCTCCACCTGAGCCACGCTCGACGCCCCCGGGATCGCCACCACGTTCGGGAAGTGCACCACCCAGGCCAGCGCGATCTGGGCGGGCGAGGCGTCGTGCGCGCTGCCGATGTCGCGCAGCGTGTTGAGCAGCGGCCCGGCCGCGTTCAGGTTCTCCGGGAGGAACATCGCGTTGGTGGCCCGGATGCCGCCGCTGGGGCGGTGCCCCGCGTCGTAGCGCCCCGACAGCAGGCCCTGCGCCAGCGGGCTCCAGGCCATCACGACGTGCCCGGTGCGCCGGGCCCAGGGCAACATCTCCGCCAACGGCCCGCGCGAGACGAGGCTCAGCTGCACCTGGTTCGACAGCACCCGGCCCCCCGCGCCCCCGGCGTCGGCGCTCCTGCCCGCGAGCGACGCCTCGGCTCGCTTCCAGCGCGTCAGCGAGTAGTTCGACACCCCCACCTCGTCGATCACGCCGACGTCGCGCAACGCCGTCATCCCGCGCATCGTGGTGGCGTCGGAGACGACCGGGTTGGGCTGGTGGACCTGGTAGAGGTCGATCCGCCGGACGCCCAGCCGCTGCGCGCTGGCCACGCCGCGCTGCTGGACGATCGCCGCGGTCGGCAGCACCGGGAAGATCTTGGACGCCACGACGACGTCCTCGGTGCCGCCGCTGTCGCGCAGCGCCGCTCCCAGGATGCGCTCGCTGCGCCCGAAGCCGTACACCTCGGCGGTGTCGAACACGGTGATCCCCAGCTCCCGGGCCCGGGCGACGATCCGCGCGGCTTCCCGGTCGGCGTAGTCGGAGCCGTAGCCCCACTCGCGGGACCCGAACTGCCAGGTGCCCAGCCCGATCACGGAGTACGGCTTCGCGGTGGCGATGTCGACGTGGCGCATGCCCCCAGTCATACCGGGTGGGCCGGCGCCGCGCGCGCCGCGCCCGACCGCTCCTCGCGCGCCCAGCTGCGCCTCGCGCACCCAGCTGCGCCTCGCGCACCCAGCTGCGCCTCGCGCACCCAGCTGCGCCTCGCGCACCCAGCCGCGCCTCGCGCGCTGCCCGCGGCGCGCAGGGCGCCGGCGAGCGCGCGAACGCGCGCCCGCCGGGCGGTCGTGGCCGGGTCAGGCCTCCGCGGGCGGGCCACCGCGGCCGGCCGGGGTGGCGTGGTCGGTGAGGAAGCGGTCGAGGTGGGTCCAGGTGCTCGTGCGGGCGCGGCGCCCGGTGAGGACGCCCAGGTGACCGCCGGGGGCGGGGTGGAAGCGCACCTCGGGCGAGCCCGTCAGCAGTCCCGCGACCCGCTCCACGGCCGCGAGCGGCGCGATCACGTCGTTCTCCCCGCCCACCACCAGAACCGGCACCCCGATCTCCTTGAGCGCGATCGTGCGCCCGGCGAGGTCGATGGTGCCCTCGGCGAGATCGTTGCTGCGCAGCAGCAGGTGGTAGATCTGGCCGAACACGCGGCCGGGGTAGCCGTGCATGTTGTTCATCAGGTGGTCGACGGCCTCGATCTGGGCCAGGCAGTCACGGTCGTCCAGGCGCGAGAGGATCGTGAGGGGTTTGGTGAGCAGCTTGTCGACCGCGGTGAGCTGGAAGATCCAGCTCACCACCGGCGCGGGGAAACTCCCGATCGCCTGGTAGACCACCGAGAGCCCGTGGCCGCCGGTGAGCTCGGCGAGGGGGCGCAGCGGCGCGACCAGCGGCACCGCCGCGATGTCCACCGGGCTGCCGATCACCGTGAGGCTGTGCACGGGCAGCGCGGGATCGGCTGCAGCGGCGAGCATGCAGAAGATGCCGCCGAGCGACCAGCCCAGCAGGTCGACGCCCTCGGCCCCGCTGTCGGCGCAGGTGTCGCGCACGGCCCGCGGCACGACGTCGTCCACCCAGTGCTCCATGCCCAGTCGCCGGTCGGCGAACGTGATCCGCCCGTAGGCGACGAGGTACACGGTGCGCCCGGCCGTGACCAGGTGCTCGACGAGCGAGCAGCCGCGGCGCAGGTCGTAGGCGAAGTCGGGCGCCCCCAGCGGTGGGACCAGGAGCACGGGGGGCGCGTCGAGCGGCTGCACGCCGGGCGCGGGGTCGTAGCGGTAGAGGACCGCGTCGGGCGAGCCGACCAGCGCCGTGCGCGGCATCCGCGTGAGATCGGCGACGCCGCCGTGCACCGCCTTGTCCACGACGTTGGACGCCACGGACGGGACCCACCCCACGATGCTCACGGCGCGACGATAGCGAAGTTACTTGCGGGTATGTGACACTTCCGCCCATGCAGCGCGACATCTTCGACGCCGAGCACGACGCGTTCCGCGACCTGGCCCGCACCTTCGTCGCGAAGGAGGTGACGCCCTTCCACGAGCAGTGGGAGTCCGACGGTCAGGTCAGCCGCGAGGTGTGGCTCGCCGCGGGCGCGGCGGGCCTGCTGGGCACCGACGTCCCCGAGGAGTACGGCGGCGGCGGGGTCGAGGACTTCCGCTACAACGCCGTGCTGCTCGAGGAGCTGTCCTACGCCGGGGCCTCGGGCATCGGCTTCCCGCTGCAGAACGACGTGGTCGCCCCCTACCTGCTGCGGCTGGCCAGCGACGAGCAGAAGCAGCGCTGGCTGCCCGGCTTCTGCTCGGGCGCGACCATCACCGCCATCGCGATGACCGAGCCCGGCACGGGCAGCGACCTGCAGGGCATCCAGACCACGGCCCGGCAGGACGCCGACGGCGACTGGATCCTCAACGGCTCCAAGACCTTCATCACCAACGGCATCCTCGCCGACCTCGTCATCGTGGTCGCGAAGACCGACACCGACGCCGGCAGCCGCGGCTTCAGCCTGCTCGTCGTCGAGCGCGGGATGGAGGGGTTCGAGCGCGGCAGGCGGCTGGACAAGGTCGGGATGAAGGCGCAGGACACCGCGGAGCTGTCGTTCACCGACGTCCGCGTGCCGAAGGAGAACGTGCTCGGCGAGCTCGGCCAGGGCTTCGTCTACCTCATGCAGAACCTCGCGCAGGAGCGGCTTTCGATCGCCGTCGGCTCGGTCGCGGGCGCGGCGGCGGCGCTGCAGCACACGCTGGAGTACACCAAGGAGCGCACGGCGTTCGGCAAGCCGGTGTCGGCGTTCCAGAACACCCGCTTCGAGCTGGCCGAGATGGACACCGAGGTCACGATCACGCAGGTGTTCGTGGACCGCTGCCTGTCCGAGCACGTGGCGGGCAGGCTGTCGATCCCCGACGCCGCGAAGGCCAAGTGGTGGGCGTCGGACGTGCTCAAGCGCGTGGTGGACCGCTGCGTGCAGCTGCACGGCGGGTACGGCTACATGCTGGAGTACCCGATCGCGAAGGCGTTCGTGGACTCCCGGGTGCAGTCGATCTACGGCGGGACCAACGAGATCATGAAGGAGATCATCGGCCGGTCCCTGACCAGCTGAGGATCAGCGGGCGGCGCAGATCCGCTCGATCTCCGCGACCGCGGCCAGGATGCGGGCCGCGTCGAGCTGCACGGCGGTGCCGGCGGGGTCGCCGTCCGGGCCGACCAGCTCCCGTCCCTGGGCGTCGAGGTCGTCGATGGCGGCGACGATCTCGTCCTGCGCGGCCTGCAGCTCGGGGTCGCGCACCCCCGGCGTCGACGCCACCTGACGCGTGTCGAACAGCACCAGCGCGAGCGCGGCCGGGAGCACCGGCATCCGTTCCAGCGACTCCGCGGTGCGGCGCACGAGCGATTCGCCACCGGTGTACTGCGCGCACACCACGTCCTCCGGGACGGGGGCGGCGGACGGGGCTGGGGACGCGGTGGGCCCGGCGGGCCCCGGAGCGGCGCACCCGGCGAGCACCGCCACCGCGGCGACGGCCCCGGCCACCCGCGCTCGCCGCCGCTGCAGCGCCGCGCCGGGATCGGCCGACCTCGCCCGCCCGGTCACGCGACCACGCTGTCCCGCACGCGGGCGCGCTCGGCGGCGACGTCGATGTCGGTGGGCGGGAACTGCGGGTCGAGGTCGACGAGGGTCTCGGTGAGGATCGAGGCGACCGCCCAGTTCCGGTACCACTTGCGGTCCGACGGCACCACGTACCACGGTGCAGCGTCGGTGTCGGTGTGCCGCAGGGCGTCGGCGTAGGCCTGCTGGTAGGCGGGCCACCTGCGGCGCGCGTCGACGTCGGCGGGGTGGTACTTCCACCGCTTCGCCGGCTCGTCGAGGCGCGCGATCAGGCGCTCGGCCTGCTCCGCGGGCGAGATGTGCAGCATGCACTTGACGATCGTGGTGCCGGCGGCCGCCAGCTCCGACTCGAACGCGACGATCTCGGCGTACCGGCCGCGCCAGACGTCCTCGGGCACCAGCGCGTCGACGCGGGCGATGAGGACGTCCTCGTAGTGCGAGCGGTCGAACACGCCGATCCGGCCCGGTCCGGGCGCCTTCGGCCGCACGCGCCACAGGAAGTGGTGGGCGCGCTCCTCGGCGGTGGGCCGCGTGAACGACGCGATCTTCACACCCTGCGGGTTGACCAGGCCTGCGACGTGGCGGATCACCCCGCCCTTGCCCGAGGTGTCCATGCCCTGCAGGACCAGCAGCACCGAGCGGTCACCCCCGCCCGACGCCTCGGCGTAGAGGGCCTCCTGGAGGGTGTCGAGCGTCGCGGCGAGATCGACCATCTGCCCGGCCGCCGCGGACTTGTCCCGGGGCCCGACGGGCCGGGCGCGGGGGTCGATCGCGGCGAGGTCGAACCCGTCGGGCACCCGCAGCGCCGCGCGCACCCCCGGGGTGGATCCGTTCCTGGCCATGATCCCCACCCTAGGCCAGGCCCGCGTCGTCAGCGGATGAGCGGGTCCGTCGCCGGGTCGTGACGAGGCAGGGCGGGATCGGTCGTCGCGGCGTCGACCGTTGCGGCCGGGGGGCCCGGGAAGTCGGGGTTCCCGGCATCCGACCCGTCGGCGTGTGGCTCTCCGGCGTCCGGCCCCTCGGGATCCGGGCCACGCGGGCCACCGCCGTCGGCCGCACCCGGTCGGTCGTGCGCGGCGGGGTCGTGCGCGGCGGCTTCCGCCGGTCCCCCCGCCCCGGTGTCCAGTGCGGCGAGGTCCAGCTCCAGCGCGAACGGCTCCTCCAGCGTCAGGACCTCGCCCGCCTCGGCGCTCGCGTACTCGTGGTAGCGGCCGCCGATGAGCATGTTGCCGGCCGCGAACGGGGCGTCGTGGTCGACGAGCAGGGCGTAGGGGATGCGGCTGCCCGCGTAGAGCTGCGGCTTGAACCAGCGGTCGGCCACGCCGTTGCCCCGGCCGACGACGTCGATCACGAGCAGCGCCACCGAGCTGTCCCGCACCGGCCCGACCCGGCCTGCCGGCTCGTCACCTGCGGTGTCCGGCCCGGGACGCGCGGAGATCACCAGGTCGGGGACGAGGATCCGGCCGGGCGACAGGCGCAGCGCCGTCGGGCCGTCGACCACCAGCCCGGCCGGCAGGGCCGCTTCCACCGCGGCCCGGACGGCGGCGACGGCACGGTCGTGCCCGCCGTCGGTGGTGGGCGCGACGAGCAGGCTCCCGTCCACGAGCTCCACGCGGCGGTCCCCGGGCAACGCCAGGTAGGCGTCCTCGGTCCAGGCCCCCTCGTGGGCCAGCGCCGGGTGCGCCGGTCCGGCCTCGGATGTGGCCATCAGCGGCTCCTCATCGGTCGTCGCGGCGCCATGGTGGCACACCCCGACCGCACCGTGCGGGTGACGGTGACGGAGCGCGATCGGCGGGCCGCCCGGTCAGCCGACCGGTCGGGCCCCGATCGGCACGACCAGCGGCGTCCCGGCCACCGGGTCGGCGATGACGCGGGCGTCGAGGCCGAACACCTCGCGCAGCAGGTCCTCGGTGATGACCTCCTGCGGCGGGCCGCAGGCGACGATCCGGCCGTCGCGCATGGCCACCAGCCGGTCGGCGTAGCGGGCGGCCAGGTTGAGGTCGTGCAGCACCATGACGACGGTGCGCCCGGCCTCGGTGTGCAGGCGGTGCACGAGGTCGAGCACGTCGACCTGGTGGGCGAGGTCGAGGAAGGTGGTGGGCTCGTCGAGCAGCAGCAGGTCGGTGCCCTGGGCCAGCGCCATCGAGATCCAGGCCCGCTGGCGCTGCCCCCCGGAGAGCTCGTCGACCGGGCGCTCGGCGAGGTCGAGCATCCCCGTCCACTCCAGGGCCTGGTGGACGGCCTCCTCGTCGTCGCTGGACCACTGCCGGTACCAGGCCTGGTGCGGGTGCCGGCCGCGGGCCACCAGGTCGGCGACCGTGAGCCCCTCGGGCGCGATCGGCGCCTGCGGGAGCACGCCGAGGACGGTGGCGACCTCGCGGGTGGCCATCCTGTCGATGCGCTTGCCGTCCAGCAGCACGTGCCCCGAGCTGGGCCGCAGCAACCGGCCCAGCGCCCGCAGCAGCGTCGACTTGCCGCAGCCGTTGGGTCCGATGACCGCGGTGACCGTGCCGGCGACGACGTCGAGGTCCAGCCCGTCGACGACGGTCCGGTCGCCGTATCCCAGGCTGACCCGGTCGGCCCGCAGCCGGACGACGTCGACCGCGGGAGGGACGGTTGCGGGGGGGACGATGGTCGTCATGCGCGGGCCTCCCGGCCTTGTCGGGCGAGCAGGTAGAGCAGGTAGGGCGCGCCCAGGACGGCGGTGACGATCCCGACGGGCAGCGGCGACGCGAACGCGGTGCGGGCCACGACGTCGGAGACGACGGTGAGCGCCGCCCCCACCAGCAGCGACGCCGCGATGGGCGGCCGGGCCGCACCGACGAGCCGCTGCGCGATCTGCGGGGCGACCAGCGCCACGAACGCGATGGGACCCGCCGAGGAGGTGGCGACGGCGGCCAGCCCGACCGCGACCAGCAGCAGCGCGGTGCGCGCCCGGTCCACCCGCAGGCCCAGGCCGCGCGCGGTGTCGTCGCCGAACTGGAGCGCGGCGAGCGAGTGGGCGAGCACGAGCGCGGCGGGCACCAGCACGACCAGCGCCAGGCCGACCGGCACGACGTGCTCCCAGCCGCGGGCGTTGAGGCTGCCGGTGAGCCAGACGGTGGCCCGGGCGGCCTCGTAGATCTCGGCGACGACGAGCAGCCACTGCACGACCGCCAGCAGCATCGCGTTGATGCCGATGCCGACCAGCACCAGCCGGTATCCCTGGATCCCGCGCCGCCACGCGAGCCCGTAGATGACGAACGCCGTGACCAGGCCGCCGATCAGCGCGGCGATCGGCAGCCCGACCGAGGCCAGGAAACCGCCGACGACCCCGAAGCCGCCGCCGAGCACGATCACGAACACCGCCGTGGCGCTGGCGCCCATCGTGATGCCGATGATGTCCGGGCTGGCCAGGGGGTTGCGGGCGATGGACTGGGTGATCGCCCCCGACACGGCGAGCGCGCCCCCGACGAGCGCACCGGTGAGCGACTGGGGCAGGCGCAGGTCGAGCACGATGAACTGCTGCCCGCGGTCGCCGCCGCCCAGCAGCACGGAGGCCACCTCGGCGATGCTGATCGGGAAGTCGCCGCGGCCGATGTTGACGACCAGGGCGGCGAGCAGCAGCAGCGCGGTCCCCACCAGCACCGCGACCGTGCGCGGGCGCCACACCACGGAGAACCGGCCCCGCCGCAGGGCCGGGCGGCCGGGTACGCGGACGGGAGGCCGCTCGATCGCGCTCACCATCGTCGCGTCCGGGCCATCAGATGTGCACCATCTTCCGCTTGCGCACCAGGTAGATGAAGAACGGCGCGCCGACCAGCGCGAGCACGATGCCGACCTGCAGTTCCCCGGGCCGCACCACGATGCGGCCGATCACGTCGCCGAGCAGCAGGAGCACCGATCCCGACAGCGCCGAGGCCGGGAGCAGCCAGCGGTAGTCCGGTCCGGTGAACGTCCGGACGACGTGCGGCACGACCAGCCCGACGAACGCGATCGGCCCGCAGGCCGCCGTGGCCCCGCCGGCGAGCAGCGTGATCGCGACGATGCCCGTGACCCGGGTGCGCTTGACCGAGTGGCCCAGGCTGCGCGCCACGTCGTCGCCCAGCGACAGGGCGTTCAGCGCGGGCGCGCTCGCCAGCGCGATCAGCGCGCCCGCGGCGAGGAACCAGACGACGTGGGTGAGCACCTGCCCGTCGCGACCGGCCAGCGAGCCGACGGCCCAGAACCGGTACGCGTCGAGCGTGGCCACGTCGATGAGGATCACCGCCGAGGTAAGCGCACCGAGCAGGGCGGACAGCGCCGCACCGGCCAGCGCCAGCGTCACCGGCGTGGGCCCGCCCCGGCCGACCGAGCCGAGCACGAAGACCGCGACGCTCGCGACGGCGGCCCCGGCGAAGGCGAACCAGACGTAGCCGAGCGGTTCGGTGACCCCGAAGACGTAGATCCCGACGACGACGAGGAACGCGGCGCCGGCGTTGACCCCGAGGATGCCCGGATCGGCGAGCGGGTTGCGCGTGTGGCCCTGGATCAGCGCTCCGGCCAGGCCCAGCGCGGCTCCGACGACCAGGCCCAGCACGGTGCGGGGGATGCGCAGGGCACGCACGACGATGTCGTCCTCGGTGCCGGTGGGGGCCACGAGGGCGTTCCACACGACGTCGAGGGGGATCGGCTTGGCCCCCACCGCGACCGACAGCAGCGCGCACGCCGTCAGCGCGGCCAGCAGCAGCGCGAGTCCGGCCGTCCGGCGCGCGCGCAGCGAGCGACGGGCACGGCCGGGTACCGGCCCGGTGGTGACCGGCGCCCGGGTTGCCGTACTCACGTGCGGTCTCCTCGGCGTCCTGGTGGGTGTGCTGTGCTCACCATAGGTGAGCCTCGCCTAGTGTCCTACCCCTGTCGTGTTCCTCCCACCGACCCGGCCGTCGCGCGCCGAACCGCACCGGCCGTGCTGGGATGGGCGGGTGCAGCGCATCTGGCCGTCCCCCGCCCCGCTCGACGACCCCGGACTCGACGACCCCGGGCTCGACGATGCCGCACTGGCCGCGCACTACGCCTACCCGGACAGCCCGGCCGCGCCGTACGTCCGGGTCAACTTCGTCAGCAGCGTCGACGGGGCGGTGTCGGTCGACGGCCGCTCGGGCGGGCTGGGCTCCGAGGCGGACCGGCGGGTGTTCGGGCTGCTCCGCGAACTGGCCGAGGTCGTGCTGGTGGGGGCGGGCACCGTGCGGGCGGAGGGGTACCGCGGCGCGCGACGTGACACCCGCGGCCGGGACACCCCGCCACCGATCGCCGTCGTCACCGGATCCGCGGACCTGGACCCGGCGTCGCCGCTGCTCACCGACACGCGGGTGCCACCGATCGTGCTGACCCTCGGCTCGGCCCCGGTGCAGCGCCGCGCCCGCCTCACCGACGCCGGAGCCGACGTCGCCGTCCTCGACCGGCTGACCCCCGACGCCCTGCTCGGCGAGCTCGCCCGCCGGGGGCTGCACCGCGTGCTGTGCGAGGGCGGCCCGACCCTGCTCGGCTCGCTGCAGGCCGCGGACGCCGTCGACGAGCTGTGCCTGACCGTCTCCCCGCTCCTCGCAGGCGGCAGGGCCGGCCGGATCGCGAACGGCCCCGCCGGGTCGCCCCCGCGGCCGATGACGCTGGTCGGCGCGATCGTCGACTCCGACGCACTGCTGCTGCGCTACCGCCGGTCCGGCGGTGTACCTTAGTCCGATCGGGTGAGGTTCCGTGAGGACGGACCGGGTACCCCCGTCCTACCCATGTACGCAGACCCGAGCAACACCCGAGGAGCGCAGATGAGCACCCCCACCAAGCCCAGTGACACCAACCCCGCCCGCCTGGCGGACGACACCACGCAGGGCAAGACGACCATCGCCGCGTCGGTCGTCCAGAAGATCGCCGGCATCGCGGCCCGCGAGATCTCCGGCGTGCACTCCATGGGTGGCGGCGTGTCCCGCGCGTTCGGCGCCATCCGCGAGCGCATCCCCGGCGGCGGCACCGGCGCGTCGAACATCGCGGGCGTGCAGGTCGAGGTCGGCGAGAAGCAGGCCGCCGTGGACCTGGACCTCGTCGTGGAGTACGGCGCGTCCATCGTCGAGCTCGCGCGGGCGGTGCGCCGCAACGTGATCACCGCCGTGGAGCGGATGACCGGCCTCGAGGTCATCGAGGTCAACATCGCGATCAACGACATCCACCTGCCGTCCGAGGACGGCGACAGCGACGAGGCCGTCTCCACGCAGCCGTCGCGCGTCGAGTGACGGAGGCCCCACTGATGGCCCCGTCGACCGACCCCGACGCGCTCGCCGAGCTCGTGGCCGCCACGGTGGCCGCGCACCCCGCGGTCGCCCGGCTCGACGGCGGGAAGTTCGGTGTGGTCGCGACCTACCTGCCCGGCCGCCGGCTGCTCGGTGTGCGGATCGGGCAGGGGTCCGAGCCGGTCGAGCTCGCGGTGGTGCTGCACCTGCAGCGCCCCATCCCGGACGTCGTCCGGGACCTGCGTCGGGAGGTCTCGGCGCTGTGCGGCGGGACCACCGTGGACATCACCGTTTCCGACGTCGCCGTGCCGGCCCTCGCGGTCGGACCGCCCGCTCCTGCGGCGTCCTGAGCCCGGGAGTGGCGGCCGTGGACCCTTCGGAGCGCGACATGAGCCCCGAGCAGCGCGCCGCGTACCGCGCGTTCATCCGCGACCACCATCCCGACCGGGGTGGCGACCCCGAGTACTTCGTGGCCGGGCTGGCCCGCCTCCGGGCGGGCCCGGCCGCGAGTCCCGAGGCCACGCAATCGGACCGCGCCCGCTACGACGCCCCGATCGAGATCGTCACGCCGCTGCCGCTGCCCACCCGGGTCGTGATCGCGCTGATCCGCACCATGCGCCGGCAGCGCGAGCGCCGCGTCGACTAGTTCTACCCACCCCGGGCCTCCTTCGTCGGCCCTTCCATCTCCCGGGAGAACACGTGAATCTCACCAACAACACCCACACCGGCCTGCTGGCCGGTCTCATCCTCGGCGCCACGGGCTACATCGGCGGGTTCGGCGCGTTCCTCGTCGCACTCCTCATCGGCGCCGTCGGCCTGGTCGCGGGCCGCGTGCTCGACGGCGAGCTCGATCTCGGCTCCGTCCTGGGCCGGGGGCGGGACCGCTGATGACCGGCCTCGCCGACGCGGGCGAGCGCGGACGGCTCGACATCGACGGCACCGTCCTGCGCAAGATCGTCGAGTACGCCGCCGACGGGACCCCGGGCACGCTGCGCCACGAGCGCCGCGTCGCGGGACTCGGCATGGGCTCGTCCGGGGCGAGCGCCCGGGTCACCGACGGCCCCGACGGCGCGGTCGACGTCCGCCTGGAGCTGACCCTGCAGTACCCCGCCCCCGTCCGCCGGACCGTCGACGCGGTGCGCTCGCGGGTGGGCGGCGAGCTCAGCCGCATCACCGGGCGTCGCATCCGCCACCTCGCCGTCACCGTGACCGGGCTGCGCGGTGCCGACGACGGCGCCGGCGCCTCGGGCGCCCGAGTCGAGTAGGAGTCGACCATGCGTGTCCTGCTCCGCATCCTCGCCCCGCTGCTGGGCCTCGCGATCGCCGCGGCCGGCGTGCTGGTCGTGATCGAGGTCGTCGCGGCCTGGGTCCGCACGCCTGCCACCACCGGGCTGCTCGTGCCCTGGCCCGACTGGCGCACGTCCCTGGACACCCTGACCTGGTCGGACGCGCCGGTTCCCGGGATCGCGATCGGCGTCGGCGTGCTCGGCCTGCTGCTGGTGCTGCTGGGCCTGCTGGCCCGCCGCCGCGACGTCGCCCTGACCTCGCCGACACCCGAGGTCACCGTCACCACCTCACCCCGGGTGCTCGCCCGGCTGGTGGGCCGCCGCGTGCGCGCCACCGACGGCGTCGCCGCCGCGTCGGTCACCGCCACCGGCACGAAGATCTCCGTCGGCGCCCAGGCGTGGAACGACGCGAGCTCCGCCCTCCGCAGCGATGTCGGCACGTCCGTCGGCGAGCTGCTCGACGAGCTGCCGCTGGCCCGCCGCCCGCGGGTGGCCGTCACCGTGCAGGAGAGGAAGGGACCCCGATGACCCTGTCGATGGAGAAGGAGGCGTCCACGGGGAACCAGGCGTCGACGGGGAAGGGATCGGCCCCCGCTCCGGCTGCTCCCACCAAGGCGGTCCGCCGCCGGTCCCGCGCCGCCGTGGCCCGGTCCGCGGGCCGCGACCGTTCCCTGCTGGTGATCATCGGCCTCGTGCTGCTCGTCGTGGGCGCGTTCGCGGCGCTGCTGGGCTACGGCGTGCTGCGCCCGCTGCTGGGCCCGGACGCCGCCGCCCGCCCGCTGCTCGACCCCGCCGTCGTCGACGCGATGCGCGCCCAGCCGCTGATCGCCCGGATCGTCGCGATCGTGGTCGGCCTGCTCCTGCTGCTGCTCGGTCTGATCTGGGCCGCGCGGGCCCTGCGCCCCGAACGCCGTCCCGATCTGGTGCTCGACCGCGGCCCGGAGACCGGCATCGTCGTCAGCTCCGGTGCCGCCGCCGACGCGCTGGCCGCGCAGGCCGCCGCGCTGCCCGGTGTCGGTCGGGCCAAGGCCCGCATGGTCGGCTCCGACGACGCGCCCGCCGTCCGGCTGTCGCTGTGGATCACCGACGACGCCGACGTCCGCGAGGTCCTGGACCGCCTCGACCGGCAGGTCCTGGCCTCGGCCCGCGATGCGCTGGGCCTCGACGCCCTGCCCGTGGCCGTCCGCCTGGAGCTCGACCGGTCCACGGGCGACGGTCCCCGGGTCGCCTAGCGCCGGCGCAGCGCACCGTTCACCGCCCCCACACCGGAGGTGCGAGAGGGTGCGCGACGTGAGCACAGCACGGGGCCGCGGCACCGCCGCGGCCCCGAGGCCGTACCGGGCCCTGGGCGTGGCGATGTGCCTGGTGACGCTGCTGGCCGGATGCACGGTCGGTCCGTCGCAGCGCCCGCCCGTCGCCGTGCGCGGGGAGACCGTGGCCGCCCCGCCGGCCCCCGCCGTGCCCTCGACGCCCGACCCGGTGCCCCCGCTGCAGCCGCAGAACAGCTCGATCCCCTTCGCCGACTGCACCGGCCAGGCGTTCTCCGCGCTCGGTGTGGCTGTGCCCGCAGGCCGCGACCTGCGCGTCGAGTGCGGCGAGCTGCCCGTACCGGCCGATCCGCTGCGGCCCGAGCGGGGCGCGGTGCTGCTCGCCGTGGTCCGGGTCGGGGAGCCCGGCGGGCTGGACCGGCCTCCGCTGCTCGCCGTCGGCGACAGCGTCACCGGGCCGACGGTGCGGCACGCCCTCGTGCTGGGCACGCAGGTCTCCGCCGCCGTGCTCGAGAAGTTCACGGTGGTCGGCATCGACCGGCGCGGCGCCGGGTCGGACCGGCTCGACTGCGGCCGGCCCGACGCGCGCGCGGCCCTCGTCGACGCCGACCCGGCCGCCACGTCCGAGGCCGAGCTCACCCCGCTGCTGGAGCAGGCCCGCGCCGTGGTGCAGGGCTGCAACATCACGCCCTCGATCGCGCTCGGCAGCTACGGCAGCGCCGCAGGGGCCGCCGACGTCGAGCGGCTGCGCGACCGGCTGGGTGTCGCGCAGCTGTCCGCGGTGGGTGTCGGCGACGGCGCCGGGCTGCTCGCCGCGTGGGCCGCCGCGGCGCCCGGGGCGGTCGGGCGGTTGGTGCTCGACGGGCCCCCCGACCCCGCGGCCCCGGAACCGGATCGCTCGACGGCGCGGGCCGCGGCCGCCGAGGCCACCTTCGACGCGTTCGCCGGCTCGTGCACCGGCTCCGGCGCCTGCCCGCTCGGCGCCGATCCCCGCGCCGCCGTCACCGCGCTGCTCGACGCGCTGCGCGCCCGCCCCCTCGCCGCCCCCGACGGCAGGCGGCTCACCGCGGGCGGCGCCGTCACCGCCGTCCTGAACGCCCTGCCCGAGCCCCGCAGCTGGCCCGCGCTCGCCGCGGCGACGGCCGCGGCGGCCGCGGGCGATCCCGTCGCCCTGCTGGACCTGCTCGAACCCTCCCTCGGGATCGACGGCACCTTCGACGGGCGGCTCGCCACGGCGTGCAACGACAACCCCGCCCGGCTCTCCCCCCCGGAGGTGGCCGAGCTGGCCGAGCAGCTGCGTGCCGACCATCCGCTGCTCGGGGGTGCGATCGCCCTGGAGCAGCTGGCCTGTGCCCCCTGGCCGGCCTCCGTGACCCCTGCCGCGCCGGTCGCGACCGCGCTCCCCCCGGTGCTGGTCGTCGGAACCGTCGCCGACCCGCGCGCTCCGCACGACGGCGCCCGGCGGGTGGCCGACACCCTGCCCACCGGGGTGTTCGTCAGCTGGCAGGGCGCGGGTTCGGGCGCCTACCCGCGCACCCCGTGCGTGAACGCCGCCGTCGACACCCTGCTCGTCGGCGGGGCCGTCCCGGCCTCGGGCACGTTGTGCCCGCCCTGACCCCGAGCATGCCCTGACCCGGTCCCGTCGCAGCGGTCAGCCGCAGTAGGTGTCCCGGGCGATCTCGACCAGGTCCGCGGCCTGCGCCCGGCTGACCGTCGGCAGGGACGCGGGCAGCGCGCCGGCGATGCGCTCCTCGGCCACCCCGTCGGCGAGCTCTCCGCAGACGAGCTCGGCCGCCTCGGTCTCGGCGAGCCCGGCCCGGCTGGTCGGCACACCGGCCGCACGCAGCTCGCGCAGGTAGCCGACCGCCCGGTCCGACAGCGGGTCGACCTCGCCGTCGGACCGCGCCGCGTCGACGTCGACCGCGCCCGCCCCGGGGTCGCCGCCTGCCGGGTCGGCGATGTCGCTGGGCGGCACCGGTACGACCGGTGCCCGGCTCGGGGCGGCCTCGATCACCGCCGCGGGTGCGGGCCCCGGGGTCCCGGGCGCGTTCGCGAGCAGCATCCCGGTCAGCGCGAGCACGCCACCGGCCGCGGCCGCGGCCAGCACCGGCGGGGTCGGGCGGCGGAACAGGCCGCGGCGTCGCGAGGCGCTCTCCGGCGTGGCGGGCTCGTCGGGCACGTACCGCTGCGCCGCAGCCGCCGCGCGGGCCCGTCGGCGCGTCTGCGCCCTCGTGGGGCGTTCGGCCGCGGGGGCACCGGCGGAGTTCTCCCCGGAGTCCGCGGCGGGCCCGGCCTCGACCTCGACCTCGGCCTCGGCCTCGGCCTCTGCCTCTGCCTCCGCCGCTGCCTCCGCCTCGGGGTCGGGCTCGGCCGGGACCGCGGCGAACATCGCCGTCGCCGCCTCCTCCGCCCGCCTCCGGGCGGCCCGCCCGCCGGGGGCGGGCTCGGAGCCCAGCAGCAGGGCGGGCTCCACCGCGCCCGGGACCCGGCCTGCGGCGTGCGCGCCGCCCTCCCCGTCCACCCCGTCCTCGGTGCCCGGGACCGCGTCCGCGGTGCGGGAACGGTGCGCCGGCTCCGACCGGGGGTGGCCGGCGACGCGGGCTTCGGCCGCAGCCGCGGCCCGGACGGCGACATCGGCCTGCGCGGCGGCCTGCGCGGCGGCGTCGGCCACCTCGGTGGCCCGGGCCGCGGCGGCGATCGCGGCCTTGGCCTCGGCGGCCGCGGTGGACGCGCGGAGCTCGGCGGCGTACGCCGCGGCCTCGGCCACCCGGCGACGCACGGCCGGGTCGTGCTCGTTCACCGGGGGCATCGACGCCGTGCGCTCCGTCGCGGACACCTGGTCCGCGTGCCCACCGGTCGTCGCCATCGGAGCACTCGACACCGTGCACCCCCTGTCGTCACCGGCCCCGGCGGCCGGTCGTCACTGGATTCAACGACAGCGCGTGGCGAAGGAATCGGTTGTGCGTCCCTTCAGGCGAGAATCCGGGGGGCGGCGGTGACGGAACGCAGTGGCGCCCCGTTCCGTCGAGTGAGCTGGTGCCCGTGTGAGGTGTGGGAATCACCGCAGGTCACCGACCTGCGGAGGTCATCCGGATGCCGGTCGCGCCCGGCTGGGCTGGACCCTCATCGGCTCACCCGGCATCTTCGGGTACTCGGGCGGATACGGCATCTCGCCCAGGCCGTGGTCGCGCTCGTCGGCGGTGTACCACTCCAGCGCCGTCTCGATCCCGCCGACGGCGGCGTCCATCGCCTCGTGCGGGTCGCCGCGCTCGACCAGCAGGCCCGGCACGGTGCGCACGTCGAAGTCCTCCGGCTCGACGTCGGGCAGCTGCTCCCAGGTCAGCGGCATCGACACGGTGGCGCGGGGTCGCCCGCGCACCGACCAGGCGGACGCGACGGTGCGGTCGCGGGCAGCCTGGTTGAAGTCGAGGAAGACACGCTCGCCACGCTCCTCCTTCCACCAGTCGACGGTCGCCCGCTCGGGGAGGCGCTGCGCCACCCGCCGGGCGATCGCGATCACGGCGTGCCGGACGTCGATGAAGTCCCACTCGGGCCGGATCCGTGCGAACACGTGGATGCCGCGCCCTCCCGAGGTCTTCGGCCAGCCCACCAGGCCGGCATCGTCGAGGACCTCGCGCAGCACCGCCGCGACGGCCTGCGCGTCGGCGAAGTCGGTGCCCGGCTGCGGGTCGAGGTCGATGCGCAGCTCGTCGGGACGGTCGGTGTCGGCGCGGCGCACCGGCCAGGGATGGAAGTCGAACGTGCCCATGTTCGCGGCCCACAGCAGCACCGCGGGCTCGGTGGGGCACAGCGACTCCGCGGTGCGCCCACTGGGGAACCTCACCAGGGCGGTCTCGGCGTAGTCGGGAGCGCCCTTGGGCAGGCGCTTGCCGTAGAACGGTTCGCCCTCCACCCCGTCCGGGAAGCGCTTGAGGTTGGTCGGGCGCTCGTACAGCGCCCGCAGCAGCGGCTCGGCCACGGCGAGGTAGTAGTGCACGACGTCCCGCTTGGTGATCCCCGGCCCGGGGAAGTAGATCTTGTCCGGGCTGGTGAGGCGGACCTCGCGGTCCCCGACGGTGAGCAGCTCGACCGGTGCCTTGGACGCCACGGTGGCGCACGCTACTCCGCTACGCTGCTCGGGTGCCGGGACTCCACGATCCGGACCGGGCCGCGGCCCGGTCCCCCCAGTTCGACGACGAGCTGCTCGGCCTGGACCCCGACGATCCCGACGCGCAGGCGTTCGCCGCCCACCTGGACCGGATGCAGCGCCAGCGACCCGCGTTCACCGTCGAGGGCTACCTCGCCGGGGTCGGCGACTTCGCCGAGTCGGCCAACCGGGCCCGGGGCCCGCGGCGGTGGGGCGCGGTGCTGGTCGCGGCGCTGCTGCTCGCCGTCGCCGCCTACCTCGTGTGGGACGCGCTGATGTTCGTGATCACGACGTGGCTGTAAGGAGTCTGTTCGCCCGGATCCGCAGCGCGCTGCCGGGGTCCCGACGTAGCCTGGGACGCATGGATCCCGCCACCTCCGAGCAGCCCGCCACCGTCGTCAGGTCCGACGCCGAGTGGCGCGCGCAGCTCACCCCCGCCGAGTACCAGGTGCTGCGCCAGGCCGGCACCGAGCGCCCGTTCGTGGGCGAGTACACCGACACCAAGACCACCGGTGTCTACGAGTGCCGCGCGTGCGGCGCGGAGCTGTTCCGCAGCGACACCAAGTTCGACTCGCACTGCGGCTGGCCGTCGTTCTTCACCCCGCTCGCCGGTGAGGCCGTCATCGAACGCACCGACTACTCGATGGGTATGAAGCGCGTCGAGGTCGTGTGCGCCACCTGCCACAGCCACCTCGGGCACGTGTTCGAGGGCGAGGGCTACGGCACCCCGACGGACCTGCGCTACTGCATCAACTCGATCTCGCTGAAGCTGGTCCCCGACGCCTGAAGGGCGCGCGCCGAAGTCCGTAGCGATCAGATGTACGACGTCGCCGCGACCGAACCCCCGCACGCGCAGTCGGCGGTGGCCGCACCGGCCGGCAGGCGCACCTTCCGGCCGCAGGCCGCGCAGCGCGGGAGCTGGTCGTTGATCCGGTAGGGCACCCACACGGTGGTGACCCCGTTGGACCCCATCGCGCCGCTGAGCACCCGCGACATGCCCTCGGTGTGCGCCCGGTTGCGGCCGACCGCGGCAAGCGCCTCCTGCGTGCCGGTCCACGCGGTCATGGTGTGGCCACGCCCCCCCCGAGGTGCTCAGCACGGTGCCGAGGAACGACGGCTCGGCGGCGAAGCCCTCCAGGACCGGCTGCATGTACCTCTCGAACTCCGCCCGGTCCTCGGGCCCGGCGAAGTCGGCGGAGGTCATCGTCAGCGCACCGGGGACGTCGGTCCGTCCGAGGTCGATGCGGATCGACGTGCCGAACCGCATCGGCCCGACGTCGTCGGCAGCAGGAACGACCGGAGCCCGAGCTGCTCGGCGAAGGTCTTCTGCTCGAAATAGGCGACGACGGAGCCGATCCCCGGGTCCCCCTCGGGCGGCGTCGATGGTCCCGCGCACCTCCCACCGCAGCACCCGGACCGCCGCGAGCTGCAGGTCGAGCACCGCGACGGTGGCCAGCGCCCCGGCGTCGCTCGCCAGCTCGCGGGCCCGTTCCAGCCGCGTCGACGACGCACTCCGGATCAGGTCGAGGGTGCCCAGCTCGTGCGTCGCGCGGACGACCCACAGCGTGAGCCCGTGCCGCCCGGCGATCCGCAGTTCCTCGGTGAACGCCCCTTCGGCCTCGTCGATGTCGTGCAGCCGGGCGATCCGGCCCAGCACCTCCAGCGCGCGGCACGCCGTCTCGGCGTCCTCGGGCCGGCGCGCGGCCTCCTGCGCGCGGCGGGCCAGCTCCGCGGCCTCGCCCGACCGGCCCTGGCCGAGCGCGACGTGCGCGGCCAGCGCGTCGATCCGTGGCCCGGCGTCGGCCCGGGCCGTGCGGCGGCACCGGCCCAGCTCCGTCTCGGCCGCATCCCACGCCGTCGCGGCGGCGGCCGACTCGGCGAGGAGCAGGTGGACGTGCGTGCGGCGGTCCGGGTCGAGGTCGGCGCCCGCCAGCCGGTCCCCGATCGCGCGGACCGCGTCGCCGTCCCCGGCGTCAGTCACCACCTGCAGGAGCGCCTCGTCGATCTCGACCGAGCGCGGCGTGCCCGCCCCGGCCAGGTCCCGGGCTCGGTCGAGCAGCTGGCGCGCCGTGCGCAGCGCGCCGTCGGCCAGGGCTGCGCGGCCGCTCACGAGCAGCAGCCCGGCCGCGTCGTCGTGATCGCCGGCCGTGACTGCCACGTCGGCGGCGACCTCGGCCCAGATCCCCGGCAGGCCGGGATGACGGGCCTCGATCGCGACCCGGGCCCGCCGCGCCAGGTCCGCCTGCTCCGCCGTGGTCAGGCAGGCGAGTACGGCGTCGCGGGTCAGGGCGTGACGGAACGCGAACTCGCCGTCGGCGATCGCGAGGAGCTGAGCCCCGACGCCGCGACGCAGGGACCCGCGGACGTCGTCGTCGGTCCGGCCCACCATCTCGGCCGGGACCGCCTCGTCGAACCGCCTGCCGAGCACCGCACCGGCCAGCACGACGTCGCGGTCGGAGCGGGCCAGCGACCCGAGCCGCTGCGCGACCCCCGCGGCGAACGTGGCGGGGACGATGCGGTCCGCGCCCGGCCCCAGCACCCACCCGGCGCCGTCCCGCCGCAGGGTGCCCCGGTCCGCGGCCGCTGCCAGCAGTTCCTCGACCAGGAACGGCACGCCGCCGGCGCGGGTCAGCACGTCCACCAGGCCGTCCGGGAGGTCGATCGTGCCCAGGCACCTGGCCGCCACGGCGGCGACCTGCTGCGGAACCAGCGGTGGCAGGTGCACCACGGTGGCGGCCCGCCGGGCACCGAGCGATCGGGCCGTGACCCCGCCCGCCGCATCCGGCCGGGTGGCGGCGAGGATGAGCACCCGCTGCTCGGGGACGTGGTCGGCCAGGTACTCGACGACCGCGAGGGTGTCCGGATCGCACCAGTGCAGGTCGTCGAGCACCAGCACCGCACCGCGGCCCGAGCCCCACACCGCGAGCAGCCGGAGCACTCCCTCGCCCAGCACGATCGACGACTCGGCGGATCCCACCACGTCGTCGCGGCGCCACTGCGGCACGATCCGGCCCAGCGCCGGCCGGTCGGGCCGCAGGCCGGGGTGGCAGCAGGCGGCGAACGCTGTCCACGGATCGGGTCAGCCGATCACCACGACGGCGCGGGGAGGTGCGAGGCGTGGGCTGCCCCGCGGGCTGCAGCTTCGACGCGGGGATGCCGCCCGATCAGCTGACAGTCTCCACCGCGCAGGGCAGCACAGGTGCGCGGGACAATCGGGCGTCGGCGGTGAGCAGTGGTACTCCGAGACTCGCGGCGAGCGCCACATACAGGCCGTCGTAGAACGACAGGTTCGCGCGCAGGCTCCACGCCAGCCGTATCAGCGGGCGATGGACGTAGTGGTGCTGTACGACCACGGCCACCTCCTCCACGAGGGCCAGCGCGTGTGCCGCGGTGAGCTCCCCTCGTGCCACCTTGCTCCGCGCCACCGCCCCGACCTCGGCCGACATCAGATGAGGCACGTGCGAGTCGCCCGCGACGATCCGCGCGGCAAGCGCCCGAGCGGGCGGGCTCACCTCGGTGAAGGCGAGCACGTAGGCGGAGGCATCCAGGACGAAGCCCGTCACCGCCGGGCGGCGTGGACGTCGGCGACGATCTCCTCGGCCGTGGCGCCGACCCCGCCGTACTCGACGAGGAAGCCCTCGAGCCGGTGGATCGCGTCGATCCGGGCCCTGGGCTCGGCGGCCATCTCCATCACCCGACGACGCATGTAGGCCTGCAGGGACTGCCCGGCCTCCTGCGCGAGACGTGCGAGCTGCTGGTGTGCTTCGTCAGGGACGTCTCGAATCTGGATCGTCGCCATGCATGCAGAATAGCGCTGTTCCAGCGCTACGGCAACGCGTCGACGAGCGCCTCCACCCGCACCCGCGGCCCGGTGAAGAACGGGATCTCCTCGCGGACGTGCCGGCGCGCCTCGGTGGCGCGCAGGTCGCGCATGAGGTCGACGATGCGGTCCAGGGCGTCGCACTCGAACGCGAGGATCCACTCGTAGTCGCCCAGCGCGAACGCGGGCACGGTGTTGGCGCGCACCTCGGCGTACCCGCGGGCGGCCTTGCCGTGGTCGGCGAGCATGGTGCGGCGCTCCTCGTCGGGCAGCAGGTACCAGTCCAGCGACCGCACGAACGGGTAGACGCAGACGTAGCCGCGTGCCTCCTCCCCCGCCACGAAAGCCGGGATGTGGCTCTTGTTGAACTCGGCGGGCCGGTGCAGCGCCACCTGGCTCCACACCGGCACGCTCGCCCGCCCGAGCGCGGTGGCGCGGCGCAGGTCGGCGTATGCGCCCTGCAGGGCCTCGACGTTGTCGGCGTGCCACCACACCATGTAGTCGGCGTCGGCGCGCAGGCCCGCCACGTCGTAGACGCCGCGCACCGTGACGCCCTTCGCCGCGAGCCCGTCGAGGTACTCCGCGGCCTCCGTGGCCGGCGCCGTGCGGTCGTCGGGCAGGCGCCCGGGCTCGACCCGGAACACCGACCACATGGTGTAGCGGATGGCGGAGTTGAGCTCGGCGTAGTCCAGGCGGGCCATATTCCCATCGTGCCATCCGCGGCTACCGTGCACGGGATGCGGCCGACGCTCGCCCAGCGCGTGGCCGCCGCGCGCCGGCGCGCGTTCGTCGGCCGCGCCGCGGAGTTCGAGCTGTTCCGGCGGGCGGTCGACGCTCCCGGCGAGCCGCCGTTCACCGTGCTGCACGTGCACGGGCCGGGCGGGATCGGCAAGAGCGCGCTGCTGCGGATGTTCAGGGACCTGGCGGTGGCCGCGCTCGTGGTGCGGGTGGTCGCCCGCGACCTGGCCCCCGGTCCCGACGCGCTGCGGCCCGCGCTCGCCCCGCTCGCGGCCGCGGACTCCCGCGCGGTGCTGCTCGTCGACACCTACGAGCTGCTGGCCCCGCTCGACGCCGCCGAGCAGGACGGTCACCGCAGCGGAGCTGCTGGACTGGCTGCGCGCCCGGCCCTACGTGGAGACCGGGCCGCGCGGGGTGTTCCCGCACGACATCGTGCGGGACCTGCTGGTGGCCGACCTGCGGTGGCGCGACCGCCGGGGCGCGGTCGCGCTGGAGGGGGCGGTCCGCCACAGCATGCTGGACAGGCTGCGCGCCGGTGGCGCGCTCGGTCACGACGCCCTGCTGGACTTCCTGTTCAACCTGCGCGGGTCCCGTGGGCGACCCGACGACGGTCACCGCGACCCGGGCCCGCGGCCTCCCCGGCCGAGATCGCCAGGAGCGGGACATGAGCGTCGCCGGCGATGCTCATGTCCCGGATCGGACGATCAGGGTGATGCGGTCGGCCGCCGCGCGGGCGGTACCGACGCAGGCGGGTACGCCGACCCCGTGCAGCGCGGCGCCGGCGACGGCGAGGCCGTCGGGCAGCCCGGACTCGATGGCCGCGACCCGGTCGAGGTGCCCCACGCCGTACTGCGGCAGCCCGCCGCCCCAGCGCTGGACGTGCACGGCCACCGGGTCCGCGGTGACCCCGGTCAGCGCGGCCAGGTCGCCGCGCACGCGCGCGACGAGCTCGGCGTCGTCGACCTGCAGGGTGGCGGCCTCCCCGAACCGGCCCAGCGAGGCCCGGAGCCGGACCAGGCCGTCGGCGCCGAGGTGGGCCCACTTGTTCGACGAGTGGGTGACCCCCTTGACGTGCAGCGGCTCACCCGCCGCGACCAGCGCCCCGGACGTCGGCGGCAGGCCGGCCGCGTCCGCCGCGCGGTAGGCCAGCGCGACGACGGCGGAGGAGGCCAGCTCGATCTCCCCCGCCGCCCGGGCGGCGCCCGACGCGACCGGGGCGAGCAGCCGCGCGAGGGCCGGGGCGGGCACGGCGAGCACGACCGCGTCGACGTCGAGGGCCTCGGGTGCGGTGGTCGGGCCCAGCACGAGCCGCCACCCGTCGGCGCGACGCTCGATCCCGCGGACGGTGACCCCCAGCCGCACCTCCGGCCGGGCGGCGGCCAGCAACGCGTCGAGCAGCACCCCGTACCCCCCGCGGACCGCGCCGAACACCGGTCCGCCCGCCGTACCCCCAGCCGCCGCACCGCCGCCGGGCCCACCATCGGCAGGCCCACCGCCGCCGGGCCCACCACCGGCAGGCCCACCGCCGGCCTGCGCACGCAGGCCCCGACTCGCGCGCACGGAGGCCCCGACTCGCGCGTCGTCTCCCGCGAGTCGGGGTTTCGGCGTGCGCGTGTCGCGCCGTGCGGGTGTGGTCGCCGCGTCGGCGGCCGCGGTCAGGGACGGGGCGCCGGCGTCGAGGGCCGCGGCGAGCGCGGGGATGGTGGCACGCAGACCGAGCGCGTCGACCCGGCCGGCGTAGACGCCCCCGAGCAGCGGGTCGGTGAGCCGGTCGGGCAGCTCGTCGCCGAAGCGGTCCCGCAGCAGCGCGCCGATGGCCACGTCGGCGCCCGGCTCCCAGCGCAGCGGACGGTCCGGTTCGGCGGCCACCGCGGCCAGGCCCGCGGCCGACAGCAGGCCGTCGAGCACGGCGGCGCGGCCCGGCACGCCGAGCAGGGTGCCGCCGGGCAGCGGCCGGGTGCGGCCGGCCGCGCGGATCGTCGCGGACGCGGCCGTCGGGTGCACCGCCGACAGTCCCAGCTCCGCGAGCAGCCCCGGCAGCTCGGGGCGGCGGGCCAGGTACGCCTCCGCTCCGACGTCGAACGCCGTTCCGGCCAGATCCACGGTGCGTAGGACGCCACCGACGCGGTCGCGCTGCTCCAGCAGGGTGATCCGGGCTCCCGCGCCGAGCCGGGTGCGCAGCCGGTGCGCGGCGACCAGGCCGGAGATCCCGGCCCCGATGATCGCTACGTTCACACCGGCTGGCGGTGCACCAGGTCGACCAGGCGCGTGAGCACGTCGGGATCGGTGTCGGGCAGCACGCCGTGGCCCAGGTTGAACACGTGCCCGGGGGTGCGGCGGCCCTCGGCGGCGATCCGCGCCACCTCCGAGGCGACCGAGCCGAAGTCGGCGAACAGCACCGCGGGGTCGAGGTTGCCCTGCACCGGGTGTGCGCCTCCGGCCCGGCGGGCGGCGTCGTCGAGCGGGATGCGCCAGTCGACGCCGACGACGTCGGCGCCCGCCTCCGCCATCGCACCCAGCAGCTCACCGGTGCCGACACCGAAGTGGATGCGCGGCACCTCGGTGATCGCGGCGAGCACCCGCGCCGAGTGCGGCGCGACGAACTCGCGGTAGTCGCGCAGCGACAACGCGCCCGCCCAGGAGTCGAACAGCTGCACCGCGTCGACGCCGGCGTCCACCTGGACCCGCAGGAACGTCGAGGTCAGGTCGGCCAGGCGACCGAGCAGCGCGTGCCACACGTCGGGAGCCGAGCGCATCAGCGCCTTCGTGCGCTCGTGGTTGCGGCTGGGCCCGCCCTCGATCAGGTACGACGCCAGCGTGAACGGGGCGCCCGCGAACCCGATCAGCGGCGTGGCACCCAGCTCCGCGATCAGCAGCCCGATCGCGTCCCGGACCGGCGCGACCTGCTCGGGGTCCAGCTCCGGGAGCCGCGCGACGTCCGCCGCCGTGCGTACCGGGTTCGCCACGACCGGCCCGGTGCCGGCCACGATGTCGACGCCCACGCCCGCGGCGTGCAGCGGTACCACGATGTCGCTGAACAGGATGGCTGCGTCGACACCGTGCCTGCGGACCGGCTGCAGGGTGATCTCGCAGGTCAGGTCCGGGGTGAGGCACGACTGCAGCATCCCGGTGCCGGCGCGCAGGGCCCGGTACTCCGGGAGCGAGCGGCCGGCCTGGCGCATGAACCACACCGGCAGATGGGCCGGGCGTTCGCCGCGCGCGGCGACCAGGAACGGGGCCGAGGCCAGATCGCGGCGCGGCCGGGTGAGCACGGGAGAGGTAGCCATGGCCGTG
Source organism: Pseudonocardia sp. (assembly GCF_029263155.1). GTDB lineage: Bacteria > Actinomycetota > Actinomycetes > Mycobacteriales > Pseudonocardiaceae > Pseudonocardia. The sequence goes on along the minus strand of NZ_JAJCYB010000031.1, from coordinate 31,188 downwards.
CCATCCTCCCACGACGGCGGGACCGGCGATCACCCGGCGCGACCGGGTTCGGCGCGCCTGTCCGGATCGGGGCCCGACCCCGCTTAGAGTCCCGGCTCGTGCCCGACGTCACCGCCGCCCCGCCACCCGATTTCCGGCGCGCCGTGGACTCGATCGGCACGTTGCGCCCGCGTCCCGAGCTGATCGTCTCCGCCCTCGACGCGCCGCCCCGGCTCGCGCCGTGGACCTGGGCGTTCAGCGTCGAGGTGGCCGACTCCACGCTCGGCCGCGAGGCCGCCGACGACGGCGTCGACGAGTCGGACACCTCCGGGCGGCTGATCCTCCTGCACGACCCCGCCGGGCAGGACGCCTGGGAGGGCACGTTCCGGCTCGTCTGCTTCGTGCAGGCGCGACTGGAGCCCGAGCAGCTCGGCGACGAGATGCTGCCCGTCGTCGGGTGGTCGTGGCTCACCGAGGCGCTCGAGGACCACCACGCCGAGCACGTCGCCCTCGGCGGCACCGTCACCCAGACGTCGTCGGTGCGGTTCGGCGACATCGCGCGGACCGCAGGCGGAGCGCGGGGCGGCACCGTCGGGCCGGTCCGCGAGGACGACGTGGAGCTGCGCGCGTCCTGGACCCCGGTGGGCACGGACCTGTCGCGGCACGCCGAGGCCTTCTGCGCCTTCGTCGCGTCCGCCGCAGGTCTACCACCGGTCGGCGCAGTTCCTCTCGCCCATCGAACGGTCTGATCGGCGTGCCCACCTGCGCCTTCGCCGCGAACAGTGATCGTGTTACTCACCCGATCGAGTGGACACCGCTCGACATGGCTGTAACTTTCACCCCGCTAAGTTCGAACAGATACACGACGTTAGACCGCTTGGGGGGCTACGATTCCTCCACGACACCTCCTCGGGCGGTCTCTTCGCCGGCCGAGGTCTGGTGCCGGTCGGGGGCAACGACCGACTCCAGGGAGGTAACACCGTGGCCGTAGTTGGCCAGGGCGCACCAGTTCGCGGCACCACCGGTGCCGTGCTGTCGCCCGCGATGGTCCCGCACCCGCGGGAGGAGCTCTTCTCCGCGCTGGTGGTCGACGACCACCCGCTGCTGCGGGAGGCGATCGCCGCGCGCCTGCGGTCGATGGGAGCGGGCACGGTCTACGAGGCCGCGTCGGTCGCCGAGGCGAGGGCTCGCGCTCACGCCAACGGGCCGTGCGATCTGGCGATACTCGATCTCGGACTGCCCGACGGCAGCGGGCTCGACCTCGTCACCGAGCTGCGCTCGCTGGGCTGGACCAGGCTGGTGGTGCTGGCCTCCTCGGACGACCCGTACGCCGTGCGTTCCGCGTTCCAGGCCGGGGCGCAGGCGTACCTGCTCAAGTCGGCGTCCCCCGCGGTCGTCACCGACGGCGTCAAGCGCGTCCTGGACGGCGGCGTCTACGCCGACCCCACGGTCGCGCCGCTGCTGGCCACCGGCACCCGCGTCCCGGGCACCGACAACACCCCGCGCGAGCTGTCCGCGCGCGAGGTCGAGGTGCTGCAGCTGGTCGCGGACGGCCAGTCCAACAAGGAGATCGGCGAGGCGCTGAGCCTGTCCGCGCTCACCGTCAAGAGCCACCTGTCGCGGATCGGGCGCAAGCTCGGCACCGGCGACCGCGCCCAGATGGTCGCGCTGGCGATGCGGGCCGGGGTCATCCGCTGACCGCTGAGGGCCACGAGGGGTCACCGGCGCCGGAGGGGACGCCGGACGTCCCGGCAACCACCCCGCTCCTGGTCCCGGCCGACGGCCTGCCGGACGTCGTCTCCGACGGCGGCACGCTGCGGGCCGTCGCCGAGCAGTTCGCGGCGGGCACCGGCCCGGTCGCCGTCGACGCCGAACGGGCATCGGGTTTCAAGTACTCGCAGCGGGCCTACCTGGTGCAGCTGCGCCGCGAGGGGGCAGGCACCGCGCTGGTCGACCCCATCCCGCTGGGCAGCGACCTGTCCGACCTCGCCCCGGCGCTGACCGGACCGGAATGGGTGCTGCACGCGGCGTCCCAGGACCTCGCCTGCCTCGCCGAGGTGGGTCTCACACCGACGCGGCTGTTCGACACCGAGCTGGCCGGCCGGCTCGCGGGCCTGCCCCGCGTCGGGCTGGGCCCGATGGTCGAGCAACTGCTCGGCCTGACCCTGGAGAAGGGCCACGGCGCGGCCGACTGGTCGCGCCGACCGCTGCCCCAGGACTGGCTGGTCTACGCGGCACTCGACGTCGAGGTCCTGGTGGCGCTGCGCGACCATCTGGCGGCGCTGCTCGCCGAGCAGGGCAAGCTGGAGTGGGCCCACCAGGAGTTCGAGGCCGTGCGCACCGCCGGACCGCCCGCCCCCCGCGCGGAGCCGTGGCGCCGCACCTCGGGCATCCACAAGCTCCGCAAGCCACGCCAGCTCGCCGCCGTGCGCGCGCTGTGGGAGGCCCGCGACCGGCTGGCCGCCGAGCGCGACATCGCGCCCGGCCGGGTGCTCCCCGACGCCGCGGTGGTGGACGCCGCCACCCGCGCACCGGAGTCCGCGGCCGCGCTCGCCGCGATGCCGGTGTTCCGCGGCCGTTCCCAGCGCCGCCTGACCTCCTACTGGTGGGCCGCGCTCAGCTCGGCCGCGCGTCTCGACGCCACCGACCTGCCCTCGGCCGCCACCCCGAGCGACGGCCCTCCCCCGGTCTCCCGCTGGGCCGACCGCGACCCCGACGCCGCCGCGCGCCTGACCGCCGCCCGCGCCGCCGTGGCCGGGATCGGCACGCAGTGGCAGATCCCGGTGGAGAACCTGCTCCAGCCCGACCTGTTGCGCCGCCTGTGCTGGACACCTCCCGAGGACGGCGACATCACGGGCTTCCTCCGCGCGGGCGGAGCCCGGCAGTGGCAGGCGGAGCTGCTGGCCCCGGCGCTGGAACAGGCACTCACCGCCCGCCCCTGAGGTGCTGCTGATCGTCCAGCACCGACGGCGTCGCTGGGCTCCCGGATACGCGCCGGACGATCAGCAACGCCGCGCGAAGGCCCGCTCGAACCTGTCCACCACCCCCGCCCGGGCGCGGGGGGTACGCATCTCCTCGGGGACCCAGCGCACCACCTCCACGCCATGTCGGTCGCGCAGCCAGTCCTCGCGACGCTTCTCCGCGAACAGCGCGCCCATCCGGTCGTACTTGCCTGCCCCGTCGGCCTCACCCACGGTGCGCCGGCCGGGGAACCACATGTCCACCTCGGCGTAGCCCCCGTCGCCGGTGAAGGGCACCTGCAACGCCGGCCTCGGCAACCCGGCCTCCAGCAGCCACCACCGCGACATCGACTCGAACCAGTTCGCACCACCCGGATCGGCCCGGGCCACGACCTGCCCCAGCCAGGCCGTCCGGCACGGCGATCCAGCTCGTCCCGCAGATCACCCGGCGACGCCATCCCGCGGCGCAGCACGGCATCGGCCACGGCCAAGGCCGAGTCCGGTGGCAGCACCGCGCAGCAGTCGAGCACCAGCCTGGCCCCGCCGAGCACGGGCACCCCGTCGACGAGGACCACGTCCGCATCGTCGTAGTCGGTGACGTGCACGTCACCGAGCAGCGGGTCGTTGGAGGGCGCGTCCGGTCGCCGGGTGACGCACACCCGACCGCCCCCGCCGTCCGGAGGCCGCGGGAGCCCCAGCAACCGGATCGCGCTCGTGTGCGACACCGCTGCCGGGCCGTGCAGGCTCGCCAGGAGCGCGGCGCACAGCCCGTGGTGGCCCGCGTCCGCCATCCCCGGCGCCCCGGGTCGACGCCGGTCCCGGTACACGCCACGGCGGGCCCGGGCCCACGCACCACAGGCGATCAGCCGGCGGATCGCCGCGTCGTCGGCACCGAGGGAGCGGCACTGCCGCGCCGTGACCACCCCTCCGTGCGCGGCCGCCAACGCTCGCAGCGCCTCGTCGAGCCGGCTCAACCGCGCGGACAGCGGCTGCCGATGTCGTCCCATGCCGACACAGTGCTGTGCCCCGAGCAGCCGGGCGTCGAGTTGTCCACAGGCCACCGATGCGTTGCTGATCGTCCGGCCGGTATGCGGCCGTGGAGCCGCGCCTTTCGCGCCGGACGATCAGCAACGCCCCGGGAGCCGCACCGTCACCACCAGCCCGCCGCCCGTGACCGGCGCCGCCGCCACCGTGCCGCCGTGCGCCGTCACCACCGCGCGCACGATCGAGAGGCCCAGCCCGGAGCCGGGGGCGTCCCCGGTGCGCTCCACCGGGCCGCGCCGGAACGGCTCGAACAGCTCCTCCACCCGCTCCGGCGCCACGGCCCGCCCGGAGGAGGCCACCCGCAGCTCCGCCGTCGTCCCCGCGACGCCGGTCCCGACCTCCACCCAGCCCCCGGCCACGTTGTGCCGCACCGCGTTCTCCAGCAGGTTGCCCGCCACCCGCTCCAGCAGCACCGGATCACCTAGCGCGGGGGCCCGCGACGTGTGCACCTGCATCCGGAGCCCGCGCCGGCCCGCCTCCGCCCGCACCGCGGCGAGCGCCGGGGCCACGACGACCGCGAGGTCCACCGCGGCGAGGTCGGGCAGCGCGCCCTCGGTGCGGGCGAGCAGCAGCAGGCCGGTGACGAGGTCGTCAGCGCGGCGGGTGGCGTCGCGGACGACCGCGCCCATGCGGCGCAGCTCGTCGACGTCGGCTGTGGGATCGGACAGCGTCACGTCCACCTCGGTGCGCAGCACGGCCAGCGGGGTGCGCAGCTCGTGGCTGGCGTTGGCGACGAAGCGACGCTGGGCGTCGAACGCGGACTGCAGGCGGTCGAGCATCGCGTCGAACCCGGCGGCCAGCTCGGCCACCTCGCCCCGCGCGGCGGCCACGTCGGTGCGGGTGTCGAGGGAGTCGACGGTGAGCCGCCGCGCCGTGGCCGTCACCGCGTGCAGCGGACCCAGCACCCGCCCGACCAGCACCCAGGACACACCCGCCGCGGCCACCACGACCAGCGGGAACGCGATGAGCCCGGCCCGCAGCACCTCCGCCTGCGCCGCCGCGCCCATCGCCTCGCCGAGCCGCTCGGCGGGCACGTCGAGCCCGTCGACGCGCACCGTCGTGCCCGGGGGCAGGACCGGGACGGCCTGCGACACCCCGGCGACCAGGAGCCACCCCAGCCACAGCAGCAGCCCGCTGACCAGCGCCACCAGCGCGGTGGCGAGCAACGTCAGCCGCGGCCGCAGCCCGCTCACCGCGCTCCCCCGCGGCCCGGGCCCGACGCCGTGCGGTGCCGGCGGCTCCCCGGCGGACGCCCGCTCACCGCACCCGTCCGCGGCGCAGGACGCAGCCCGGACGGTCCGCCCGCCGCCCGCTCACCCCGCGGCGGGGACCCGGTAACCCGCGCCCACCACCGTCTCGATCACGCCGGGCTCGCCGAGCTTCTTGCGCAGCGTCATGACCGTGACCCGGACCGTGGTGGTGAACGGGTCGGCGTTCTCGTCCCACACCCGCTCCAGCAGCTCCTCGCTGCTGACGACACTGCCGCCGGCGCCGATGAGCACCTCCAGCACGCCGAACTCCTTGCGCGTGAGCTCCACCGGCCGCTCGGCGCGGCGCACCGTGCGCCTGCCCGGATCCAGGGCCACGTCGCCCGCGGTCAGCAGCGGGGGGGCCGCAGGGGTGGCCCGGCGGCCCAGCGCGCGCAGCCGGGCGACCAGCTCGGGGAAGTCGAAGGGCTTGGCGAGGTAGTCGTCGGCGCCGCGCGAGAGCCCGTCGACCTTGTCGGCCAGGGTGCCGCTCGCCGTCAGCATCAGCACCCGGGTGGTCGCACCCGCGGACACGATCTCGGCGCAGAGCGCGTCACCGGACATGCCGGGGAGGTCGCGGTCAAGCACCACCACGTCGTAGCGGGTGAACGTGGACTTCTCGTGCCCGCTGTCGCCGTCGAACGCGACGTCCACGGCCATGCCCTCGCGCCGCAGACCGCGGGCGATGGCCTCGGCCAGCGTGCGCTCGTCCTCCACCACGAGCACGCGCATCAGGAGTCCACCGGCACGTCGTCGGGGACGACCGGGGAGAGCGCCGACGCCCACTCGGTGACGCGCCGCGCCACGTCCTGCGCCGTGAGCCCGATGGCCGCCAGCACGTCAGGACGGCTGCCGTGGTCGAGGAAGCGCTGCGGGATCGCGACGTCGCGCAGCGGCACGTCGCACTCGGCGTCGCGCAGGGCCGCGGCCACGACCGACCCGAAACCTCCGTGCCGGCCGCTGTCGCTGACGGTGACGACGAGCCGGTGCGCCGCCGCCATGTCCACGACGGTCGCCGGCACCGGCAGCACCCACCGCGGGTCCACCACGGTGACCGGCACACCCTGGGCCGCCAGCTTCTCCGCGGCGGCGACGCCGAGCGTGCCGAACGCTCCCGCGCAGACCAGCAGGACCGACGAGTCGGGGGTCTCGTGCAGGACGTCCACCCCGTCGGCACGGCGCACCGCGGGCACCGCGTCGATCACCGTGCCCTTGGGGAAGCGGATCGCGGTGGGCCCGTCGTCGACGGCCAGCGCCTCGGCCAGCTCCTCCCGCAACGTGATCGCGTCACGGGGGGCGGCGACCCGCATCCCGGGCACGATGCCCAGCAGCGACAGGTCCCACATGCCGTTGTGCGAGGGCCCGTCGCTGCCGGTGACCCCGGCGCGGTCGAGCACGAGCGTGAGCGCCTGCCGGTGCAGGGCGACGTCCATCAGCAGCTGGTCGAACCCGCGGTTGAGGAACGTGGAGTACAGCGCGACGACCGGGTGTAGCCCACCGTGCGCCAACCCCGCCGCGGACGTCAGCGCGTGCTGCTCGGCGATGCCGACGTCGATGCAGCGCTCCGGGTAGGCCGCCGCGAACGGGGCGAGCCCGGTGGGGCCCAGCATCGCCGCCGTGATCGCGACGACGTCCGGCCGCCGCGCGCCGATCGCCACCAGCTCCTCGGCGAACACGGTGGTCCAGCCCAGCGACGGCGGCCCGGTGGGCAGGCCGGTGTCCGGGTCGAACGCCGCCGGGCTGTGCATCTGCTCGGCCTCGTCGTTCTCCGCGGGCGGGTAGCCCGCGCCCTTGCGCGTGACGGCGTGCACGATCACCGGTCCGCCGAAGTGCCGGGCCCGGCGCAGCGCCGACTCCATCGCGCCGATGTCGTGCCCGTCGACCGGCCCGAAGTACTTCAGCCCGAGGTCGGAGAACAGCTCCTGGGGGCTCAGCGCGTCCTTCACGCCCGCCTTGAGCGCGTGCAGCCCGGCATAGAGCGTGCCGCCGACGACCGGGGTGCGCGAGAGCGCGGCCTTGCCCGCGTCGAGCACCCGCTCGTAGCCCGGCTGCAACCGCAGCGAGGCGAGCCGGTCGGCCAGGCCGCCGATCGTCGGCGAGTAGGACCGGCCGTTGTCGTTGACGACGATCACCACGTTGCGATCACCCGCGGCGATGTTGTTCAGCGCCTCCCAGGACATCCCGCCGGTGAGCGCGCCGTCGCCGATCACCGCGACGACGTGGCGCTGCTGCCCGGTGAGCGCATACGCCCTGGCCACGCCGTCGGCCCAGGACAGCGACGACGACGCGTGGCTGGACTCCACGTGGTCGTGCGGGCTCTCCGCCCGGCTCGGGTACCCCGACAGCCCGCCGGTCTTCTTGAGCCGGTCCCAGCCGTCCTGGCGCCCGGTCAGCAGCTTGTGGACGTAGGCCTGGTGTCCGGTGTCCCAGATGAGGGTGTCGCGGGGCGAGTCGTAGACGCGGTGCAGCGCGATGGTCAGCTCGACGACGCCCAGGTTCGGCCCCAGGTGGCCGCCCGTGCGGGCCACGCAGTCGACGAGGAAGCGGCGGATCTCGGCGGCCAGCTCGGGGAGCCGGCCCGCGTCGAGACGCTTGAGGTCGGCCGGACCACGGATCGATCGCAACACGGTCACCGGACCATCGTAGGAGACGGAGCCGGCCCGCGCCCTCAGAGCGAGGGCCCGCGGGGGGCCGGGACGTGCCGGTCGGCGGCGATGCGCACCGCGTTGCGCCCGGCTCCCTTGGCCGCGTACAGCGAGGTGTCGGCCGCCCTGAGGACCTGGTCGAGGGTGGTGCCGTCGGTGGGTACGGCGGCACCGCCGATCGAGATCGAGATTCCGGTGATGGTCCGCAGCCCGCCCGGTGTGTCGACGCCCACGTCCATCCTCGCGACCCGGTCCCGCAGCCGCTCGGCCACCTGCCACAGCTCCGCGCGCCCGGCGGCTCCCAGCGGAAGCTCCGGGAGCAGGACGACGAACTCCTCGCCGCCGAAGCGGCCCACCACGTCCCGCTCGCGCACCCCGGCGCGCAGCTCGGCCGCGACGGCCGCGAGCACGTCGTCCCCGGCGAGGTGACCGTGCGTGTCGTTGACGATCTTGAAGTGGTCGAGGTCGAGGATCAGGACCCCGGCCCCGGTGCCCGCGCGCTGCACCCGTCGTACGGCGCGCGCAGCCTCGGCTTGCCAGGTGGCGGCGGTGAGCAGGCCCGTCTTCGCGTCCGTGCTCACCTCCTCCTCCAGCTGGCGGACGAGCACGGCGCGATGGAGCACGAGTATCGGCGGGAGCACCAGGGCCACCAGACCCGGCGCCGAGCCCAGCGCGACCGCCGCCAGCGCGCCCATGCACAGCGTGGCCATCTCCAGCGCCACGTCGTCCCAGCGCCCGACGAGCTCCCGCAGCGCGATCCCGGGCTGCGCGAGGCCGATCGCCGCACCGACCAGCACGGTGTTGACGACGACGTAGGCGAGCACCGCCAGCGCGATGGCGGTGACGGCCGCGGGATCGGCCAGGCCACCCGGCAGCCCGCCCGCCGTCCGGACCACCTCGTGCGCGGCGCGAGCGGCCAGCAGCACGGTGGCCGTGGTGTAGACGTGCCGGTACAGCGGTACCCGGGCCGGCGCCCACACGCGGTGCCACAGGTGCGTGTACACCACCACGATCACGACCGCGGCCAGCCCCGGCGGCAGCAGCAGTGCCGCGGCGAAGGTCCAGACCGAGCTGAGGTCGAAGTAGGAGGTCTCAGTCGCGCGGCGGCGGGACCGCTCGATCCCGGTGGCGAGCTCGGTGTGCACGACGCTCAGCGCGGTCAGGGCCAAGGCGAGCAGCAACGGGCCACCCCCGGGCGGGGTGCCCACCAGGCCGGTCACGGCCGACACCGCGGCGGCGACCTCCACCGTCACCGCGAAGACCAGCAGACGATGCCCGACACCCCACAGTTCCCACCGGGTCCTGGAGGGTGACGTGTCGTCCACGAGACGAGACGCTATCGACGTGCGGCCGACGTGTCAGGGTGGATGCGGTCGCACGACAGGTGGAACTCCGTCGACAGCCGGTGACGGTGCGTGACCTTCACCGGGCGGAGTCGACGGCCTCGTGGTCGACCTCGGCGGCCACCGGGAGGTGCATCCCCATCCGCACGACATTGCGCCCGGCGCGCTTGGCCGCGTAGAGCGCCGTGTCGGCCACCTGCAGCAGCGTGCGCAGGTCCTGCCCGTCGCCCGGGAACAGGGAACCACCCACGGACGCGCTCAGCCCGGCGATGCTGAGCGGGCCGTCCGCGGTGGGCATCTCGACGCACAGCGACGCGATGCGACTGCGGATCCGCTCCGCGACGGCCGCCAGCTCCACCTGGCCCTCGCCCGCCTCGTCGAGCCCTCGGAGCAGGACCACGAACTCCTCGCCGCCGAACCGGCCGACGAGGTCGCGGTCGCGCACCTCCGCGCGCATCGCGTCGGCGACCGCCGCCAGCACGCGGTCGCCCGCGAGATGCCCATGGGTGTCGTTGACCGCCTTGAACCGGTCGAGGTCGACCACCAGCACGGCCTTGGGACCCACCCGACGGCTGCCCCGCTGCAGTTCCCGCTCGGCCTGCGTGTGCCAGGCGGCGGCGTTGAGCAGACCCGTCTTGCTGTCGGTGCTCGCGGCCAGCTCGAGATGCCGGACGAGCACCGCCCGGTGCAGCACCAGCAGCGGTGGGAACACGAACAGCACGAGCCACGGATTGACGATGTAGGCGACGGCCGCGAGGGTGCCCAGGCTGATCGTGGCGAACTCGAGAAGGTTCTCGTCCCACTCCCCGACGATGTCGGCGACCTTCGCCTGCGGCGCGCTCACCGCGATCGCCCCGGCGACCAGGCCGGTGTTGACGGTGAAGAAGACGAGCGCCGCGAGCATGAGCGCCAGAAGCCCGGCACCGGGCTCGGACACCTCGAATCGGCCACCGGTGACGTAGCGGACCACACCGCTCGCCGCGAGACACGACAGCGCGATGGCCGCGGTACTGAAGATCTGCCGGTACACCGGCGCCCGGACACGGGCGGAACGCGCCCACAGGTATGTGTTGATCGCCACCGCCAGCAGCGCGGCGAGGGGTGGGTTCAGCAGCACGGCGCCGGCGACGAGCCAGACGGAACTGAGATCGACGTGCAGGTCGTCGGTGATCCGCCAGCGCACCGTCTCCACGTTGTTGGCGATCTCGGCATGCAGCAGGGAAAGGCCGAAGAACACTCCCACGACGACGCCGTCGGCCCAACTCGACGACTCCGTGAGAAGCCCGAACCCGATCAGCAGGAACGCCGTGAGCTCCACCAGGAGAACCGCAGTGAGCAATTGGGTGGGTATCTGCCAGACCGGCCACCGAGCCGGTCGGCTCACGAGATCAGCCACCCGGCGCCTGCCGCGTACCGATTCGTTGGCCACGCCCACCTGTCCCCGTCCGGACCTCGATCGTGATCTTCGGCCACGGTAGTACATCCTCCGGGCGACTGTCACCTCATCGCCGCAAGCCCGGCCCGGTCCCGTCCGCCCGACCGGATTCCGTCCGGCCGCTTAGGCCGAACGGCCTAGTCGCCGTCAGCCGAAGTGCTGCAACGGCCGCTCCGACGTCCCCTCGGCCCGATCGGGATGACACGGTCAGACCGGTCAGCGCATCCTCCGGTCACCATCGGGATGCCGCTGCACCGACGCCACACACGGAAAGGAACCGACCATGCGCGCCAAGAACTGGACCTGAAACCCACCACCGCACCCCACCCACAGAAAGGAACCCACCATGCGCGCCAAGAACTGGACCTGAGACCTCGCGCACCGGCGCGCAGGTCCCGACCGCCGGATGCGTTCAGACGATCGTCGGTGGTATCGCGGCGGCGTCCGGCACCTCCCGGTGCCGGGACGCCCGCCGCCACGCCACCGCGCCGACCGCGGCCGTGGCGACGCCGATCCCGGCACACACGGCAATGGACGTCGACGGGCTCCAGACGTCGGCGAGCACCCCGCCCAGCAGGACGGCCACGCCCTGCCCGGCGATGATCCCGGAGGCGGCGACGCCGATCGCCCGACCCCGGATCGCGTCCGGTGTGGCCCGGACGAACGAGGCCTGCGCCTGCATGACGTAGGCCGTGGACGCCATTCCGGACAGCCCCCACAGCAGGAGGGTGAGCGGGACCCCGGGCCGCAGGGCGGTGAGCAGCAGCGGCAGTCCCGCCGCGATGGCGAGCACCCCGACGAGCCGGGCGCGCCGCCGCGGCGACACGAAGCGTACGAACAACCACGCGCCGAGCACGCTGCCCAGCGGATCGGCCGCCATCAGCAACCCGACCACGGCGGTCCCGGCGCCGATCTCGTCGGCGTACGGCGCGGCCAGCGCCTCGGGCACCACGTAGAGACCGACCATCCACACGAGGATCACCAGCGCCCGGCGTCGCGGGTCGGTGGCGATGTCGGCGATCCCGGCGACCGCGTCGCGCAGGCCGCCCGCAGCCGGGGCCCCCGCCGGCCGGACCGGCCGCGGCCTGCGGGTCAGACCCAGCCGGAGCACGACCGCGGCCAGCAGGAACGTCGCAGCATCGAGCAGCAGCGCCGTCGACGGGCTGACGGCCGCGACGAGCAGCCCGCCCGCGGCGAAGCCGACGACCTGTGCGGTCTGGCTGGTGATCTGGGACACCGCGAGGCCCCGCTCGTAGAGGTCACCAGGCAGCAGCTCGGGCAGCAGGGCCCCCCGGGCCGCGGTGTGCGGTGCCCCGAACAGCACCACCGCGACCAGCACGGCGCACAGGACGGGGAGCGGGAGACCGGGCAGCGCCATCACGGCGACGAGCACCGCCCGGACCAGGTCGCTGACCACGAGCACGACCCGCCGCGGGTAGCGGTCGGCGAGCCCGGACAGCGTCACGCCGCCGACGATCGCCGGCAGGAACGTCAGCGCGTAGGTGGCCGCGGCCCAGGCCGCCGACCCCGTCCGCCCGTAGACCAGCACCGCGAGCGCGACCCGGGCGAGCTGGTCCCCCATGATCGAGAGCAGGTCGGCCAGCCAGATGGCGCGGAACTCCCCGATGCCGAACACCGCGGACAGGCGCGGCTGCTCCTCCGCCGCCGGCGTGCCTGGCCGCCTACCGTTCGGGCTCGGTCCTTCGGACATCCGGCTCGTTCCCCCTCGCCGCTGGCCCACCGAGCGTAGGCACCTGTGCGCCTGCGGTCACCCCGGATGGTCGCCGGACCGGGCTCGGACGGTGCCCGCCGTCGGCCCGAGCAGGTCGGCCACGTGTGCGATCTCGTTGACGGTGCGCACCGAGCGCCGCCCGTCCCGGCCCGCCAGCACCCGGGTGATCCCGGTGTAGTCGAGGGGGAAGGCCAGCGGCCGGTCGATGCCGATGAGACGGGCCAGCCACACGTTGACCACGCCGGCGTGGGCCACGACCACCACGGTCTCGCGACCGGGGTGCGCGGCGACGATCCGCTCGAGCGCGGCGTCGACCCGGCCGGCGAACTCCGCGACGTCGACGTCGGGAGGGAGCAGGCCGGCGCGTATCCGGTCCCACGCCGCCGGGTCGTACTCCGCCATGTCGTGCACCGGGATGTAGTGGGTGGAGTCCGCGTCGTACTCGCGGAGGTCGTCGACGATCTCCGGGTCGCGGCCGAGCGCCTCGGCCAGTGGCGCGGCCGTGGCCCGCGCCCGGCGCATCGGGCTGACGTAGAGCCCGTCGACCGCGGGGCCCACCGCGGCGACCAGCCGGCGGGCCTGCTGCTCGCCGAGCTCGGTGAGCGCCGGGTCGGCGGTCCCGGCGGGGACGGTCGGCCCGGTCGGGATGTCCGCGCGACCGTGGACGCGCTGCGGCAGCGCGTGCCGGACGAGCAGCAGCTGCACCTACCGCCCCGTCATCCGGGGACGTGCTCGCCGTGCCCGGAGTCGCGCAGCGCGGCCCGCAGCGCGTCACGGTGACCGTCCTGCTCGGCGGCGTCGACGGTGGCCGCGGCGTGGGAGAAGTCGAACGCGCCCATGTCCTGCGCCGGGAACACGTGCAGGTGCAGGTGCGGCACCTCGAACCCCGCGACCAGCAGCCCGACCCGCGGTGGCGCGTACACCGTGCGAACGGCCTCGCCGATCGCGTGGGCGACCGAGGTGAGGTGGGCGAGCAGGCCGGCGTCGGCGTCGACCCAGTGGTCGACCTCCGCACGCGGCACCACCAGCGTGTGTCCCGGCGCGAGCGGGTTGATCGACAGGAACCCGACGGCGCGGTCGTCGGACCAGACGAACCGGCCGGGGAGCGCGCCGTCGATGATCTTCGTGAACACGGTAGGCATCGAGGTGAACACTAGCCGCACCGACCCGACCACCGCGAGACGATCACGCCGGCCGACGCCCGGGCCCGGCCCACCCACCTAGACTGGTGATCATGGCTCGTACCGTCGCGACCACCACCACCGTCGACCGCGCGGGACTCCTGGAGTTCCTGCGCCCCCGCCACCACGTGATCCTCATGACACCGCGCGCCGACGGCACCTGGCAGGGCTCACCCGTCACCGCCGGTGTCGACGCCGAGGGACGGATCGTCGTCGCGACCTATCCCGAGCGGGCCAAGGCGCGCAACGCGGCGCGCCACGGGAAGGCCTCCGTGGTGGTGCTCTCCGACGACTTCGGCGGCCCCTGGGTGCAGGTGGACGGCGACGCGGAGCTGCTCACGCTGCCCGACGCCGTCGAGCCGCTCGTCGACTACTTCCGCTCGATCTCCGGTGAGCACCCCGACTGGGACGCCTACCGGCGGGCGATGACCGACCAGGGTAAGGCCCTGATCCGGATCACCCCCGCGCGCTGGAGCCCGATCGCCACCGGAGGGTTCCCCGCGCGGCTCGCGTGAGGCGGGGCGTCGGCCCACCCCGGTAATCTCTCGCCGTTGTCCGAATCGATCGATTGCGAGAACCTCATGCGGCCGTGGCCGGGTCACGCCTACCCCCTGGGTGCCACCTACGACGGCGCTGGTACCAACTTCGCGCTCTTCTCCGAGGTGGCCGAGCGGGTCGAGCTCTGCCTGTTCGACGACGACGGCGAGGAGTCACGGGTCCCGCTCATCGAGGTCGACGGCTTCGTCTGGCACGGCTACCTCCCGACCGTGGAGCCCGGCCAGCGCTACGGCTTCCGCGTGCACGGCCCCCACGACCCGGCCCAGGGCCTGCGGTGCAATCCGAACAAGCTGCTCATCGACCCCTACGCCAAGGCCCTCGACGGCCCGGTGAGGTGGGACGAGGCGGTGTTCGGCTACCCGTTCGACGACCCGTCCGCGCGCAACGACGCCGACTCCGCCCCGTTCGTACCGAAGTCGGTGGTCGTCAACCCGTTCTTCGACTGGGGCTCCGACCGCCCGCCGAAGATCCCCTACAACGAGACGGTCGTCTACGAGGCGCACGTCCGCGGGCTCACGATCACCCATCCCGACGTCCCCGAGCCGTTGCGCGGCACCTACACGGGTCTCGCGCACCCGGCGATGATCGAGCACCTCACGAACCTGGGCGTCACGGCCGTCGAGCTCATGCCGGTACACGAGTTCCTCGACGACCACCACCTCCAGGAGAAGGGCCTGTCCAACTACTGGGGTTACAACACCGTCGCCTTCCTCGCCCCGCACCACGCGTACGCCATGAACGGGAACCGGCCGGGCAACCAGGTGCAGGAGTTCAAGGCGATGGTCCGTGACCTGCACGACGCGGGCATCGAGGTGATCCTCGACGTCGTCTACAACCACACCGCCGAGGGCAACGACAAGGGCCCGACGCTGTCCATGCGCGGCATCGACAACCACGCGTACTACCGCGTCGTCGAGAACGACCCCCGCTACTACATGGACTACACCGGCACCGGGAACTCGCTCAACGTCCGGCACCCGCACACGCTGCAGCTGATCATGGACTCGCTGCGCTACTGGGTCACCGAGATGCACGTCGACGGCTTCCGCTTCGACCTCGCCTCCACCCTCGCCCGTGAGTTCTACGACGTCGACCGGCTGTCCACCTTCTTCGACCTCGTGCAGCAGGACCCGGTGGTCAGCCAGGTCAAGCTGATCGCCGAGCCGTGGGACGTCGGCCCCGGCGGCTACCAGGTCGGCAACTTCCCGCCGCTGTGGACGGAGTGGAACGGCAAGTACCGCGACACCGTCCGGGACTTCTGGCGCGGCGAGCCCGGCACGCTCGGCGAGTTCGCCCAGCGCCTGACCGGCAGCTCCGACCTCTACCAGAACGACGGCCGACGCCCGTTCGCCTCGATCAACTTCGTCACCGCGCACGACGGGTTCACGCTCAACGACCTGGTGTCCTACAACGAGAAGCACAACGAGGCCAACGGCGAGGACAACAACGACGGCGAGAGCCACAACCGCTCGTGGAACTGCGGGGTCGAGGGCCCCACCGACGACGAGGCGGTGCTCGAGCTCCGCGCACGGCAGCAGCGCAACATCATCGCCACGATGCTGATCAGCCAGGGCGTGCCGATGCTGCTGCACGGCGACGAGCTGGGCCGCACGCAGCGCGGCAACAACAACGTCTACTGCCAGGACAGCGAGCTCGCCTGGGTCGACTGGACGCTGGCCACCAAGAACGCCTCGCTGATCGGGTTCACCGCGGGCATGGTCGCCCTGCGCCACGCCCACCCGGTCTTCCGGCGGCGCCGGTTCTTCGCCGGCCGCCCGATCGCCCCGCGACGGCGCTCGGACCCGGCCGCGGCGCTGCCCGACATCGCGTGGTTCACGCCGTCGGGCGAGGAGATGACCGAGGGCGACTGGGACTCCGGCTTCGGCAAGTGCGTCACGGTGTTCCTCAACGGCGACGCGATCTACGACGTCGACCCGCGCGGCGAGCGGGTCACCGACGACTCCTTCGTCGTCGCCCTCAACGCCCACCACGAGGACATCGACGTGGCGCTGCCCGGCTCCGAGTACGGGTCGCGCTGGGCCGTCGTCGTCGACACCGAGGCGGGCGAGGTCACGACGCTCGCCACCGCGCCCGGCATGGCCGCCACGGAACCCGACACGCTCGGCGCGGATGCGGTCCATCGGCTCGCCGCCCGCTCGCTGGTGGTGTTCCAGCGCGTGCAGCCCGCCGGCTGAGCGGCGGGGTCAGCGCACCGCGACGAGGCGGGCCCGGCACAGCGCGACCGCCGCGTCGCCGGTCAGCGCCGACCCGCGCGCGGCCGCGGCGGCGAAGCGCGCCCCGCCGGGGCCGTCGAGCAGCCGGGCGAGGTGCGCGGCACGCAACGGTGACGGTTTGCCCGCGGCGACGAGGCAGTGGTGCACCGCCACGGCGTCCGCACCCGCGTCGAGGCGGGCCAGCAGCCGCACCGCGTAGCGCAGGTTGAGCCACTGCTGGGTCCGGTCCCCGACCCGGTCCCAGTGGTCCACGACCTCGACGACGGCCGCGGCGGCGGCCACCGGGTCGCCGTGCACGGCCCGGGTGGCCGCCGCCTCCATGAGCGCGACGCCCCGCCACCAGAAGTTGTGCACCCCCGCCGCCAGCGCGGCGGCCTCGTCGAACAGCGCCAGCGCGCGTTGCGGGTCGGCCTTCTTGCCCACCAGGCCCAGCGCGTAGCGCGCCATCGACATCGCGGTGGGGTTCGCCGTGCTCCCGGCCACGTCGACGCTCTCCCGGGCCGCCGCCAGCCCCCCGTCCGGGTCGCGCAGCACGGCGTGACAGACGGCCACGTAGTACAGCGTCCACACCAGCCGGAGGGGGTCGCCGTCGCGGCGGGCCGCGGCCACCTGCTGCTCGTAGTGGCGCCGCGCGGCCGCGACGTCACCCTCGTAGAGCGCGATGTCGGCGAGCACGTCGCCGGGGTAGGCGATGCGCCCCGTGCCGCGTGCCGGGACCTGACCACCCGCCCGCTCGGCCAGGCGGCGGGCCCGGACGAAGTCGGCGCGGTTCCACGCCCCCCGCGCCGCGGCACCGACGATCTCGGCGTGGCGTGGATGCTCCGCCGACACCAGGTCCAGGGCGCGCTCGGCCCACTCGGCGGACTCGTAGCCCACCCGGATGTGCCCGATCTCGGACTGCGCGGTCACCACGGCGACGACGAGCCCGACGTCGCGGCAGGCCATGGCGGTCTCGAAGGCGGTGCGCAGGTTGTCCAGGTCGGGCAGGGTGGCCGCGACCCAGGCGCGCTCGTCGGGGCCCTGGGCGCCGCGGGCCGCGCGCCCGGCGAGCCCGGCGAAGTACCGGGCGTGCGCGAGCACGACGGGCGCCTCCCCGTCCGCCTCGCGCAGCCGGTCGCGGCCGAACGCGCGCAACGTCTCCAGCATCCGGTAGCGGGTTCCGGCGGCGGCGGCCCCGGCCACGACCATCGACCGGTCGACGAGCCCGGTCAGCAGGTCGAGCGTCCGCCGGTCGTCGCCGCCCGCGGCGCACACGTCCTCGGCGCACCCGTCCTCGGCGCACACGTCCTCGGCGCACACGTGGTGGGCGGCGGCCAGGTCGAACCCGCCCGCGAACACCGAGAGCCGGGCGAACAGCAGCCGCTCCGCCGGTTCGAGCAGCTCGTAGGACCAGTCGATCGCCGCGGCCAGGCTCCGGTGCCGGGGGTCGGCGCCCCGGGGGCCGCCGGCGGTGAGCAACCGCCCCCCGTCGAGGCGCCCGGCGACCTCGGCCACGCTCATCGCGCGGGTCCGCGCCGCGGCCAGCTCGATCGCCAGCGGCAGGCCGTCGAGGCGCCGGCACACCTCCGCGACGGGCCCCGGCTCGTCGGCGAGACCCGGACGGTGCGCGCGGGCGCGGTGCACGAACAGCTCGGCGGCGTCGCCCATCGGCAGGGGCGTCACCGGCCAGACCTGCTCGCCGTCGACGCCGAGCGGCTCGCGGCTGGTGGCCAGCACCGCGACCCCCGCGCAGCGGGTCACGATCCGGTGGGTGAGTCGGGCGACACCGTCGAGGACGTGCTCGCAGTTGTCGAGGACCAGCAGCAGCCGCCGCGTCCGCAGGTACTCGACCACCGACCCGTCGATGTCGGTGCCGTGGCGCTGCTGCACCCGGAGCGCGGCGGCCACCGCGTGACCGACCGGGCCGCCCTCGGGCAGCGGAGCCAGCTCGCAGAGCCACACGCCGTCCGGGAACGGCTCCCGGTCGCGGCCCGCGACCTCCAGCGCCAGCCGGGACTTCCCGACACCCCCGAAGCCGGTGAGCGTCACCAGCGGGGCGGCGCGCAGGGCCGCGACGACACCGCTCAGCTCGGCGGCGCGGCCGACGAAGCTGGTGGCGCGGCGCGGCAGGTTGCCCGGGGCCGGAGGAACGGCCGGGTCGAGCGCCGGGTCCCGGTCGAGGATCCGCCGGAACAGCGCCTGCGCCGGTGCGGACGGTGCGACGCCCAGCTCCTCGTCGAGCCGGCCGCGCAGCTCGTGGTAGGCCACCAGCGCGTCGGAGGGGCGCCCGGCCGCGCAGAGCGCGGCCATCAGCTGCACGGCCGGGCGCTCGCGGTGCGGGTGCGCCCGCACCATTCCCTCCAGCTCCGCCACGACCTCCCGCCCGCGGCGCAGGTCCAGCAGGGCGTCCACGCGCTCCTCGGCGGCGCCGAGGCGCAGTTCCGCGAGCCGGGCGGCCTCGGCGCGGGCGTCGTCGAGGCCGTCGCACTCGGCCAGCGCCTCACCGCGCCAGAGCCCGAGCGCGTCGTCGAGCAGCTCCACCGCGCGGGCCGGGTCGGCCGACCGCGCGGCGGTGACGAGCCGCTGCGCCTCGGCGGCGTCGAGCTCGTCGTCGACGACGTCGAGGACGTAGCCACCGCTGCGGAAGTGCAGGCGGCGCTCGTCCCCGGCCGCCTCCAGCGTCGCGCGGACCCGTGAGACGTAGGCGCGCAGCGCGCTCGTGGCCCCGGGCGGCGGCGCGTCGCCCCACAACGCCGCCGCGAGCGCGTCGACCGGCACGACCCGGCCGCGGCTCAGCAGCAGGACCGCGAGCAGCGCGCGCGGTTTCGCCCCGCCGACGGCGACCGGCACCCCGCCGAGGTGCACCTCGAGGGGCCCCAGGATGCGGAAGTACACCTCTCACCCCTGGTCCGCTGTGCAATCCGATTGCAAGCCGGTGTCGAGAGGGTAGCGCCGACCGACGACCGGAGGACAGATGCACGCCACCACGACCACGCTCACCGAGCGCCGGGAGCTGTCCGCGATCGCCTACGGCTTCATCGGCTCGAAGGCGCTGTTCGCCGCGCTCGAGCTCGACCTGTTCACCCGGCTCGACTCCGGCCGCGCGACCACTGAGCAACTCTGCGCGTGCACCAGCGTGGCCCGCAACCGGCTGCAGACCCTGCTGCACGCGCTCACCGCGCTCGGACTGCTCGATCACGACGGCGCCGGATACGCGAACGGGCCGGCGGCGGCCCGCTGGCTGGTGCGGGGCGCCCCCTCGGGGTTCGGCGAGTACTTCCGGCTGCAGATCGGGCGCCAGATCTATCCGGCCCTGACCCACCTCGACGCCGGGCTGGCCGGCACCGGAGCCGCGTTCGACACCCTGGCCGGGTTGTTGTCCTCCCCCGAGGAGGCCGCGACCTTCACCGACGCCCAGCACGCCGGGTCGCTCGGCGCCGCCAGGGCACTGGCGGAGCGGATCGGCCCGGCGGTCGACGGCGCCGGCCGGTTGCTCGATGTCGGCGGCGGCAGCGGCGCGTTCTCGATCGCCCTGTGCGAGCGGCACCCCGCGCTGCGGGCCACCGTGCTGGACCTGCCCGCCGTCGTCGAGGTCGCGGGCCGCTACCGCGACGCGGCCGGGCTGTCCGCGCGCATCGACCTGCTCGCCGCCGACGCCGTGCGCGACCCCTGGCCCGCGGACCAGGACGTCGTGCTGCTGTCGTACCTGCTCAGCGCGGTGGGCGACGCCGAGATCGACGTCGTGCTGGCCAAGGCCCGGGACTGCCTGGCCCCCGGCGGGCTGCTGGTCGTCCACGACTTCGCCCTCGACGACCACGGCGCCGGCCCCACCGCCGCGGCCCTGTGGTTCCTCCAGTACGTGGCCTACCACCCCGACACCGTGTCGTTCTCGGCGGGCGCGCTGGCCGAGCGGCTGCGCGGCCACGGGTTCACCGTGCTCGCGCGGGGGGAGCTCATCCCCGGCATCACCGCCGCGTTGTCGGCCCGGAGCCCGTCGTGAGCCCGCTCGCCGCGGCGCTGACCCCGCTGGAGACCCGCCGCGACGTGGTCCTGCACCTCGCCGTGCGCGCCGAGGAGCTGGGCTACGACGAGTTCCTGCTGGCCGAGGGCTGGGGCCATGACGCCGCGGTGCTGCTGGCCGAGGTCGCGACCCGCACGAGCCGCATCCGGATCGGCACCGGCGTGCTCAACGTCTGGGGTCGCAGCCCCGCGTCCCTGGCGATGCTCGCGACCAGCCTCGACGCCGTCTCCGGCGGCCGCTTCACCCTCGGGCTGGGAGCCGGCAGCCCGCAGCTCGCCGAGGGCCTGCACGACGTCGCGTTCCGGGAGCCGGTCGCGCGGCTCGGCGCGGTGACCCGCCAGGTACGTGCCCTGCTCGACGGCGCCCGCCTCGCCCCGTCGGCACCGGACCGGCAGCGCCCACTGCGGCTCGCCGTGCGCCCCGGGGCCCGGGTGCCGATCCGGCTCGCCGCGCTCGGCCCGCATGCGGTGCGGCTCGCCGGCGAGCTCGCCGACGGCTGGTCGCCGTTCCTGCTCCCGCGCTCCGCGCTCAAGGCGGGGATCGGGCTGCTCGACGAGGGCGCCGCCCGCGCGGGACGCCCGCCCGGTGGCACGCTCGTCGGGCCCTGCGTCCCGGTCGCGGTGTCGGAGGCGGGCGCGTACTGGTGGGTCGCGTTCTACCTGACCTCGATGGGGCCGCTGTACCGCGACACCCTGCGCAGGCTCGGCTTCGGCGCCGCCGTGGACGCCGTGCTCGCCGCGGGCCCGGACGCGCCGGTCCCGGCCGCGGCGCGGGTGCTGCTCGACGAGCTCACGCTGCACGGCGACACCGCCGGTGCCGCGCTGGATCGCTGGTACGGCGCGGGAGCCCAGCTCCCGGCCCTCACCCTCCCCCCGCACCTCCCGCTCGACGAACTCGACCGCCTGCTCACCGAGCTGGCACCCGGTAACCGAGAGAAGCCGTCATGACCGCGACGACCGGGACCGATGCCGACCGCGCCCTCAAGGCCAGGCACCGCGCACTGTGGGCGTCGGGCGACTACCCGGCGGTGGCCGCCGAGCTGATCCCGACCCTCGGTGCCGAGCTGGTCCGCCACTGCGGGGTCAGGGCCGGGCAGCGGGTGCTCGACGTCGGCGCGGGCACCGGCAAACGCGGCGATCCCGCCGTGTTCCTCGCCTTCCTGGAGGACTGGCACCGCGGTGGGACCTACGAGGCGGAGTTCCTGCTCGTCTCGGCCCGGCGGCGCTGAGGCGCGTCGACTAGGTTCTCCGGGTGCCCGATGCCCGGAGAACCGTGCCGTCGTCCACCTACCGGCTGCAGTTCTCGAAGGACACCACCTTCGACGACGCGGCCGGCCTGGTCCCCTACCTCGACGCCCTCGGGATCGGGGCGCTGTACGCGTCCCCGCTGCTGGAGTCGGGCGCGGGCTCCAACCACGGCTACGACGTGGTCGACCCCACCCGGGTGTCCGCGGAGCGCGGCGGTGAGGAGGGGCGGCGCCGGCTCGTCGACGCGGTGCGCGAGCGCGGCCTCGGGTTCGTCCTCGACATCGTGCCCAACCACGTGGGCGTCGAGGTCGCGAAGGCGAACCCGTGGTGGTGGGACGTGCTGCGGCTCGGGCGGTCCTCCGAGCACGCCGCCACGTTCGACGTCGACTGGGACGCCGGCCCGATCCTGCTGCCGATCCTGGGCGACGACTCGGTCGCCGACCTCTCCGTCGACGGCGACGAACTGCGGTACTTCGAGCACGCGTTCCCGATCGCGCCGGGCACCGGTGACGGCACCGCGCAGGAGGTGCACGAGCGCCAGCACTACCGGCTCGTGAACTGGCGGCGCGGGGCCGCGGAGCTGACCTACCGCCGCTTCTTCGACGTCTCCACGCTCGCCGCCGTGCGCGTCGAGATCCCGGAGATCTTCGAGAGGACGCACCGGGAGATCCTGCGCTGGGTCGACGCCGGCGACGTCGACGGCATCCGCGTCGACCATCCCGACGGGCTGTCCGACCCCGGTGCCTACATGCGCAGGTTGCGCGCCGCGCTGGGACCGGACCGCTGGCTGCTCGTCGAGAAGATCCTCGGCGTCGGGGAGCAGCTGCCGCCGTCGTGGCCGGTCGACGGCACCTCGGGCTACGAGGCGCTGCGGGAGATCGGCGGGGTGTTCGTCGACCCCGACGGCGCGGGCCTGCTCACCCAGGTCGCCGCCGAGCACACCGGTGTGAAGCAGTCCCTGCACGCCGCGGAGCACGACGCCCGCCGCGAGGTGGCCGCCACGATCCTGGCCGCGGAGGTGGCGCGCATCGCGTGCCTGGTCCCCGCCGCGCCCGGGTCACAGCAGGGTGGCTCTGCCCCGGTCCAGTCGGAGGAAAGCCACCCCGCTGTGACCGGACGGGCCCCCGAGCGGGTGCGCGACGCCGTCGCCGAGCTGTTGTGCGGGTTTCCGGTGTACCGGTCCTACCTGCCGGAGGGGCGCGCGTCGCTCGACGTCGCCGTGTCCGTGGCCCGCGCCCACCGCCCGGACCTGGCCGACGAGCTGGCCGCGATCCACGCCGCGATGCTCGCCGAGCCGGGCGGCGAGCTGGCCACCCGCGTGCAGCAGACCTCGGGCATGGTGATGGCCAAGGGCGTCGAGGACACCGCGTTCTACCGCTGGAACCGGATGGTCGCGCTCAACGAGGTGGGCGGCGACCCGTCGCGCTTCGGGGTGCCGCCGGAGGAGTTCCACACGGCGCTGGCCTGCCGCGCAGCGTCCTGGCCCGCCACGATGACCACGCTGTCCACCCATGACGCCAAGCGCTCCGAGGACGTCCGCGCGCGGCTCGCCGTGCTGGCCGAGATCCCCGCCGAGTGGGCGGACCTGCTGCCCCGCTGGGCCGCCCGGCACCCGCTGCCCGACCCCTCGCTGGAGCTGCTGGCCTGGCAGAACCTCGTGGGGGCATGGCCGATCTCCGCCGAGCGCATGGCGGCCTACCTGGGCAAGGCGGCGAAGGAGGCCAAGCGCGTCACCAGCCACGTCGACGCGGTGGCCGAGGTCGACGAGGCCGTCGCGGCCTGGCCCGCCGCGGTGCTGGGCGACGCGGAGCTGGTCACCGAGATCGAGGAGTTCGTCGAGCGGATCGCCGGGCCGGGCCGGGCCAACTCGCTGGGCCAGAAGCTGCTGCAGATCGCCGGGCCGGGTGTGCCCGACGTGTACCAGGGCACCGAGCTGTTCGAGTACTCGCTGGTCGACCCGGACAACCGGCGCCCGGTCGACTGGGCCGCGCGGCGCGAGCTGCTGACCCGCCTCGACGACGGGTTCCTGCCCGATGTCGACGCGAGCGGGGCGGCGAAGCTGCTGGTCACCGCGGCAGCGCTGCGGCTGCGGCGCTTCCGGCCCGAGGTGTTCGACGGCTACCGGGCGCTGCCCGCCGAGGGCCCGGCCGCCCGGCACGCAGTGGCGTTCCAGCGCTCCCCGTCGCTGGTCGCGGTCGCCACCCGGCTGCCGGTCGGGCTCGCCGCCCGCGGCGGGTGGGGCGACTCGGTGCTGCCCCTGCCCGGCGCGGCGGCCGACTGGCACGACGTCATCTCCGACACCGCGGTCGACGGCAGCGCGCCGCGCCTGGCCGACGTGCTGGGCCGCTACCCGGTGGCGCTGCTCGTCCGCCCGGCGTGACTCAGCCCGCCGAGCGGACGGCGGACGGCGACGGCAGCGCGAACACCGGGAGTGCGAGGGCCGGCTCGGACGCACCGGGACGGGCGAACCCCGGCCGAACCGTGGCTCCGTCCAGCGCCGTCCAGGCCGATAGCGCGGCACCGCCGTCGGCCACCGGCCACGGTGCCCGGAGGTGGTCTGTCACGAGGTCCTGCACGTCGGACAGCAGGTGGTGGACGAAGATCCGCACGGCGTCGGCCCCACCCGAGGCGGGGAGACGGACGCCGTGCGTCGCGATCGTCCGTCCCGACGCGGAGTCCACCATGGCCACCTGCTGACCCGCGCAGACGAGGGCCAGCGGTGCCGGCATCATCGCGTGGAGGGCGGCGACCACGTGGGGAAGGGACTGCGCGGCGGCGACAGCGGTGAGATCGGTCATCGCGGGGTGATCACACATTCGTTCACGGCGGCGACGTAGGTGGTGTTCGTCGCGTTCGAGTAGTGGGTGGCCTGGAGCCGGTACGTGTCGCCAAAGTACCAGCCGTCGACCGCGCGGAAGGCGGTGTGGAAGTTGTCGTCCTTGATGTCGATCCGCGGGGTCTGTGAGACGCCGTTGACGACGTGGGACCAGTTGTAGATGCCCGGCTGCGCGCCCGCGTCGTTGATGAACCAGAAGATCGTCAATGTCGAGAAGTTCCCCGTCGCGGGGTCGAGCCGGAGATCGACCTCGACGCGTCCGGCTTCCTCCGTGTGCACGTAGTTGATGCACGGGGGCGGCTGTGCCGCGGCGACACCCGGCGTCGCGCCCGTCAGCACGGCCGCGCATGCCACCGCGAGGAGGATCCGTCCAGGCCCGGCTGCCCGCCGGATCGATCGTGTCTCCATGGTCAACAGCGCAACACACCGACGTCCAGCGCGAGAAGGCGGCGCGGTCACGATCACCGGGTCGGGCGATTTCGGAGACTCTGCGTGACCAGCATCGCCGCTCCCGGACCGGCACCTCGCAGGTCCGCAGGGCAGGATCGCACCGTGAGTGACTTCCAGGTGTGGGCACCGCACCGCAACCAGGTCCGCGTGCTCGTCGACGGCACCACCCGTCCCATGAGCCGCGACGGCGCCGGGTGGTGGCGCGCCTCGGTGCCCGACGCCGGCCCGGGCACGGCCTACGCGTTCCTGCTCGACGACGACGAGACCCCGCTGCCCGACCCCCGCTCACGCTGGCAGCCCACCGGCGTGCACGGCGCGTCGCGGGTGTACGACCAGCACGCCCACCGCTGGGCCGACGGGATGTGGACCGGCCGGCAACTGCCCGGGAGCGTGCTCTACGAGCTGCACATCGGCACGTTCACCCCCGACGGCACCTTCGACGCCGCGATCCGCCGTCTCGACCACCTCGTCGCGCTGGGGATCGACCTGGTCGAGGTGCTGCCCGTCAACGCCGTCGACGGCCCGCGCAACTGGGGCTACGACGGCGTCGGCTGGTACGCGGTCACCGAGAACTACGGCGGGCCGGACGCGTTCAAACGCTTCGTCGACGCCTGCCACGTGCGCGGCATGGGCGTGGTGCTGGACGTCGTCTACAACCACCTGGGGCCCTCGGGGGCCTACCTGGACCGGTTCGGGCCGTACTTCGCGGGCAGCAACATCTGGGGCCCGTCGGTGAACCTGGACGGGGCGCACTCCGAGCCGGTGCGCCGGTTCGTGATCGACAACGCGCTGATGTGGCTGCGCGAGTTCCACGTCGACGGGCTGCGCCTCGACGCCGTGCACGCCCTGCACGACGAGCGCGCCACGCACGTGCTCGAACAGCTCGCGATCGAGGTGGAGGCGCTGTCCACGCACGTCGGCCGACCGCTGTCGTTGATCGCGGAGTCCGACCTCAACGACGCGCGGATGGTCACCGCGCGCGAGGCGGGCGGCTACGGGCTCACCGCGCAGTGGTGCGACGACATCCACCACACCCTGCACTCCGCGCTCACCGGCGAGGGCCAGGGCTACTACGCCGACTTCGCCGCCGCCGGGTTTACCGGGCTGTCGCACGTGTTCACCCGTGCGTTCCTGCACGAGGGCACGTGGTCGAGCTTCCGGCAGCGGCTGCACGGGGCGCCCGTCGACACCCGGCGGGTCCCCGGCCACCGGTTCCTGGCCTACCTGCAGAACCACGACCAGATCGGCAACCGCGCCACCGGCGACCGGCTGTCGGAGACCCTCTCCCCCGGCCTGCTGGCCTGCGGCGCCGCGCTGGTGTTCGGCTCGCCGTTCACCCCGATGCTGTTCATGGGCGAGGAGTGGGGCGCCCGCACGCCCTGGCAGTTCTTCTCCCACTTCCCCGACCCGGCCCTGCGCGAGGCCGTCCGGAAGGGCCGCACCGCGGAGTTCGCCGAGCACGGCTGGGGTGACGTGGAGGTGCCCGACCCGAACGCCGAGTCCACGTTCACCGACTCGAAGCTCGACTGGGACGAGGCGCTGGCCGAGCCGCACGCCACGCTGTTGCAGGTGCACCGCGAGCTGATCGCGCTGCGGAAGGCCTGGCCGGAGCTGAGCGACCCGTGGCTCGACGAGGTGGACGTCGACGTCGACGAGGACGCGCGCACCGTGGTGCTGCACCGCGGGCGGCTGCGGGTGGCGGCCAACCTCGGCCCCGACGCCGTCACGCTGGCCCTGCACGCCCCGGTGGGCCGGATCCTGCTGGCCAGCGAGCCCGTGCAGGGCCACGACGATGCCCTGACCCTGGGTCCGGAGTCCTTCGCGATCGTGCGGCTCGCATAGCGAGGACCGTGGTCGATCGGGCGCGGACCTCGCCCGAGGCACCGGTCCGACCGGTGTACGGGACGGGCTGTGACGAGTATCGTGTCGGGGCTGCGTGTCGGGCAGCACCGGTAGCACGAGGAGCGACACGATGACGACCGGCGACACCGGGAGCGCCCCGGCTCCTGCCATCGACGGCGCGAAGGTGGAGGCATTCGCCGGGCGGATGTTGTCCACCTACACCGAGGGCATGGTCACCCTGATGATCGATCTCGCGCACCGCACCGGGATCCTGGAGTCGCTCGCGGCCGGGCCGGGCACCAGCGAGCAGATCGCCGCCCGGGCCGGGCTCGTCGAGCGCTACGTTCGCGAGTGTCTCGGCGCGCTGACCACGGCCGGGATTCTGGACTACGACGCCGCGGCCGCCCGCTACACGCTCCCGGCCGAGCATGCCGTCTGCCTCACCGGTGCGGGATCGATGAACCTGGCACCGTTCGCCCGGATCAACACGCTGCTGGGCACGCACCTGCCCGCGGTCGCCGCGGCGACCCGCGACGGCGGCGGCGTGCCCTACGAGAAGGTCCGGCCCGAGTTCACCGAGGTGATGGACGCGATGTCCCGGGGCCTGATGGACGACCAGCTGATCGACGGCGTCCTGCCGGTCACCGGTGAGCTGCCGGACCGGCTGGCCGCGGGGATCCGCGTCGTCGACATCGGCTGCGGCACCGGGCACACGACCAACCTCCTGGCCCGCGCGTACCCCGCCTCCACCTTCGTCGGGTACGACATCTCGCCCGATGCGATCGGGGCGGCCCGCGCGGAGGCCGCCGAGTGGGAGCTACCGAACGTCACGTTCGAGCTGCTCGACGTCACCGACCTGCCGACCGAGCCGCCGATCGACGCCGCGTTCGCGTTCGACGCCATCCATGATCAGGTCGACCCGGCGACGGTGCTGGAGAAGGTGCACGCGGCGCTCGTGCCGGGCGGGGTGTTCGTGATGGTCGACATCAAGGCGTCGAGCCATCTCGAGAACAACGTCGGCAACCCATTCGCACCGTGGCTCTACGGCGTCAGCACCCTGCACTGCATGACCGTGTCGCTGGCCCACGGCGGCGCCGGACTGGGAACCGTGTGGGGCGAGGAACGTGCCGTCGCGATGCTCGCGGACGCCGGCTTCGTCGACACCGAGGTCCACGACGTACCCGACGACCCGTTCGACTCGGTCTATGTCACCCACCGACCGCGCCGGTAGCCCGGACCACGGCCGTTCGGACCGCGGGGATCGTCGTCGACCCCGCCGTGACGCGGATCAGCGCTTGTGCGGCATCACGAACTCGGTCAGGTCGAGCGTGACGGGCCACGGCTCGGTCAGTTCGCCGCGCTCGCCGGGGCCGAGCTCGAGGTCCGGCACGTAGCTGCCGGTCGTCGGGTCGAGGCGGTAGGCCTGCAGGCGGGGGCCGTCGTCGATGCGCCAGAAGTACGGGATGCCCTGCTCGGCGTAGACCGCGGGCTTCGCGACGCGGTCGAGGGTGACCGAGGAGGGCGAGACGATCTCGACCACGAGCACGACGCCGCCGGGATCGTAGGCGAAGTCGTGGTAGGGCGTGCCGCGGTGCACGACGGTGAGGTCCGGGACATAGAGCCGGCGCAGGCCGACGTGGACGCCGACGTTCTGCAGGATGTACACGGTGTCCGGCGCGTTCACCGATACCGCCTGGTCAGCGGCTCGCGCCTCCCAGCCGTGGTCGTCACTCGGTGGCGGAACCACGTGCATCACCCCGTCGTGCAGCTCGCGACGCAGACCGTCGTCCGGCTCGAAGGACAGGTCCGACGCGCTGAGCAGCCCCACCACCCGTGCTGCGGTCACCGCACACCTCCTCGGTCGGGCCCCGATGCTACCGCCCCCACGACGCCGACGACCCCGCTCCGGAGCGGAGCGGGGTCGTCGGAAAGCGGAGGTCAGAGCAGGCCGAGGCTCTTGACCGCGTCGCGCTCCTCGACGAGCTCGGCCACGCTGGCGTCGATGCGCTGCCGCGAGAAGTCGTTGATCTCCAAGCCCTGGACGATCTCCCACGTGCCGTCCTTCGACGTGACCGGGAACGAGGAGATGATCCCCTCGGTCACGCCGTAGGAGCCGTCGGACGGGATGGCGGCGGAGGTCCAGTCGTCCTCGGGGGTGCCGTTGACCCAGTCGTACACGTGGTCGATGGCCGCGTTGGCCGCCGACGCCGCGGACGACGACCCGCGCACCTCGATGATCTCGGCGCCGCGCTTGGCCACCCGCGGGATGAACTCGTCGCGCAGCCAGGCCTCCTCGACCTGCTCCGCGGCGATCTTGCCGCCGACCTCGGCGTGGTAGAGGTCGGGGTACTGGGTGGCGGAGTGGTTGCCCCAGATCGTGAGCTTGCGGATGTCGGTGAGCGGCACCGACAGCGTGTTCGACAGCTGCGCGAGCGCCCGGTTGTGGTCCAGGCGGGTCATCGCGGTGAAGCGCTCGGCCGGCACGTCGGGAGCGGCGGCCGAGGCGATGAGCGCGTTGGTGTTGGCCGGGTTGCCGACCACGAGGACGCGGATGTCGTCGGCGGCACCGGCGTTGATGGCGCGGCCCTGCGGGGCGAAGATGCCGCCGTTGGCCTCCAGCAGGTCGCCGCGCTCCATGCCCTTGGTGCGGGGGCGGGCACCGACCAGCAGGCCGACGTTGGCGCCGTCGAACGCGGCGGTGGCGTCGTCGGTGATGTCGATCCCGGACAGCAGCGGGAACGCGCAGTCCTCCAGCTCCAGCGCGACACCCTCGGCGGCCTTGACGGCCTGCGGGATCTCCAGCAGGCGCAGGCGGACCGGGGTGTCGGGTCCGAGCAGCTGGCCGGACGCGATGCGGAACAGCAGCGCGTAGCCGATCTGTCCGGCGGCTCCGGTGACGGTGACGACGACTGGGGCGACGTTGACGGGTGCGGCGGGTGGGGAAGCGGTCACGGGGACAGGCTAGACCGTGGGCACCCGCGGTCAGGAACTGGAGCGCAGCCAGCCGTCCGCCCGGCCGATGCGGACGAGATCGACCCGGTTGCGGGCGCCCACCTTGGCCATGACGGCCGAGACGTAGTTGCGGACGGTGCCACCCGAGAGGCTCAGCGTGCGGCCGATCTCCAGATCCGGGATGCCCTCGGCGACCAGCTCGACGACGGCGAGCTCCCGCTCGGTGAGACGGACCTCGTACGAGGCCAGTGCGGCGATGGCCAGCGTGCTGTCGACGGCCCGCTCACCTCTGGCCACGGCGCGGATGGCGTCGAGCAGCTCCCCGACGGGCGAGTACTTGACGATGAACCCGAGCGCCCCGGCCCGCAGCGACAGTTGCAGCAGGCCCGGCTTGTTCAGCGCGGTGAGGATCATGCACCGGCAGCCCGGATGGCGGCCGGTGATCTGCCGACAGGCCTCCAGCCCGTCCACGCCCGGCATCTCCACGTCGAGAACGGCGACGTCGGGCCGCAGCCTCGCCACCATGGCGACCGCCTCGTCGCCGCGCCCGCACTCCCCGACCACCGACAGGTCCGGCTCGTTGTCGACGAGGGATGCGAGCGCCGAACGGATCATCACATGGTCGTCCGCGATGATCACGTTCGTCGTACCGGTCCGGTCCATGCGCACCCCCTCACTCGGCCGCCGCGCAGGGGACCGTTGCGGTCAGCGAGAATCCCCCGGCCGTCCTGGTCACGATCAGATCGCCGTCGACCTCCCGCAACCGCTCACGGAGTCCGGCAAGACCGCTGCCGCCGGGCATCTCCGCCATCGTCGGCACCGGAACGTCATTGACCAGCTTCAACCGCGCCCGGCGCGGCGCCGCCGCGTCGAGCGACATCGCGCAGCAGGTGGCGGTGCTGTGCCGCAGGATGTTCGTCGTCCCCTCGCGGATGACCCAGGCGAGGATCTCCGAGGTCCGGGCGCTCAGCTCGACGTCCGCCACCCTGACCGTGACCTCGGCCCCGGTCGACCTGAGCAGGATCGCCGCGCTCGTGATCTCGTCGCGCAACGACGGCTGGCGCATCCCGAGCACGACGCGCTGCATCTCCGCCATCGACTCGCGCAGGAGCTCCTGGACCTCACCGAGGCCCGATCGCCTGCCGCCGGACAACTCGCCCGGCCCGACCCGCTCGGCGAGATCGATCTTGAGTAGGGCCAGCGAGAGCAGCTGTCCGAGGGTGTCGTGCAGGTCCCTGCCGACCCGGACCCGCTCCCGGGCCAGCGCAAGCGAGACGAGCTCCCCCCGTGCCTCGTGCAGCTCGCGCGTCGTGATGACGAGCCGCGGGAGGACGTACAGGACGAAGACGCCGAGCGCGAACTCGGCTAGTACTGCAACGGCAGTTCGGGTCACGGAGGGCGGTGGCCGCGGCGTCGGTAATGGCAGACGCGAGCTTCGTGTTGGCGGCGTCGGCGCCAGTTCGACCAGTTGATCGCGCTGTTCATGCAGACGACGGGGACGAG
>NZ_JAJCYB010000030.1 GCF_029263155.1 Pseudonocardia sp. | reverse complement strand
GACGGACCCGCCCGCGTCGCTGGAAGCCCACCAACACGCACTCTCGTTGCTTGACGGTGGCCTTCCTGCAACGGGGGGCCCGGCTCACGCTCGGGGCAGCGCCTCCGCGTAGAGCGCCGTCAACGCCGCCCAGTGCCGCTCCGCGGCCGCCTCGTCGAAGGTGGGGTTGTCGGGCACCGCGAAGCCGTGGGCGGCGGGGTAGGTCTCGATGGTGTGCTGCACCCCGCCGTCGGCGAGCGCGGCGGCGAGCCGGTCGCGCTGCGCGTCGTCGAAGGATCCGTCGTCGGTGGCACCCGCCACGTAGACGGTGGCGCGGATCGCTCCGGCACGCAGGTGGGGGCTGTCCGGGTCGGTGTCGGACCCCAGCCCCCCGCCGTGGAAGGACGCGGCGGCCGCGACGCGGTCGGGCCGGTGCGCGGCGACGATCAGCGACGCGCGCCCGCCCATGCAGTACCCGGTCGTGCCGACGGCCTCGCCCGCCACCTCCGGGCGCGCCGAGAGGAAGTCCAGGAACGCGTCCGCGTCGGAGCGGTACATGGCGGCGGTGACGCCGCGCACCATTCCCATCAGCCGTGCGCGCTCGTCCGGGTCGTCGAAGACCGAACCCGTGTCGAACGGCGCCCAGCCGGGCGTGCGGTGGTAGACGTCGGGCAGCAGCCCCGCGTAGCCGGAGGAGGCGAGCCGGTCGGCCATGGCACGCAGCACCTCACGCACGCCGCCCGCGTCCGGGTAGAGGATGACCGCGGGCCACGGCCCGGACCCGTCGGGGGTGTGCAGGGAGGCGGCGCACTCGCCTTCGGGTGTGGGGACGACGACATCGATGGAGGTCACATCTCCCGTTCTACCCCCGGCATCGATCTTCGGGGCGGGTAGGGTCCCGCGCATGAGGCGTGCGGTCTGCCCCGGCTCGTTCGACCCCGTCACCAACGGCCATCTCGACATCATCGGGCGTACCGCCCCGCTGTTCGACGAGGTCGTGGTCGCGGTGCTGATCAACAAGAGCAAGAAGGGGCTCTTCTCCGTCGAGGAGCGCATGGACATGCTGGCCGAGCAGGCTGCCACCTATCCGAACGTGCGCGTGGACTCGTTCCACGGGCTGCTGGTCGACTACTGCCGCACCCACGAGATCCGGGCGATCGTCAAGGGCATCCGGGCGGTGTCCGACTTCGACTACGAGCTGCAGATGGCGCAGATGAACCACCAGCTCTCCGGCGTCGACACGCTGTTCATGCCGACCAGCCCGGAGTTCAGCTTCATCGCCAGCTCGCTGGTCAAGGAGGTGGCCACCTACGGCGGTGACGTCGCCCACCTGCTGCCCGAGCCGGTACACCGCAGGCTGCTGGAGCGCATCGCGGAGCGCGCCTGATCACCCGATCGGAACTTGACACGCGGGGCCGCGCCGAATACCCCGTCCGGCGGTGCCGTGGTGAGAGGATGCGCCGCGTGTACCGGGTCTTCGAATCGCTCGACGCGCTGGTCACCGTGGTCGAGGAGGCGCGTGGGGTCCCGATGACCTCCAACTGCGTGGTCCCCCGCGGTGACGTCCTGGAGCTGCTCGACGACGTCCGGGAGGCGTTGCCGGGCGAGCTCGACGACGCCCAGGACGTCCTCGACCGGCGCGACGACCTCATCGGCGACGCCGAACGCGAGGCCGAGCAGTCCCGCTCCGCGGCCCAGACCGACGCCGACCAGATGCTGGCCGACGCGCGCGCCGAGGCGAGCCGGCTCGTCGAGGAGGCCAGGGCGGAGGCCGAGCAGACGGTGGCGCACGCCCGGCACGAGGCCGAGCGGGCCGTGGCCGAGGGCCGGCGCCAGTTCACCGACCTCACCGACCGCGCCCGTGCCGAGGCCGAGCGCCTCGACGCCGCGGGCCGCGCCGCGCACGACCGCTATCTGGCCGACGGGCTGGCCGAGCAGGCCCGGCTGGTGTCGCAGACCGAGGTGGTCCGCAACGCCCACGCCGAGGGGGCGCGTGTCGTCGACGCCGCGGACGCCGAGGCCGATCGCCTGCGCCGCGAGTGCGACAGCTACGTCGACGCCAAGCTCGCCGAGTTCGAGGACACCCTGGGCAAGGCGTTGCGCACGGTCAGCCAGGGGCGCAGCCAGCTGTGGCGCGGGAGCCCCCCGAACGGGATGCCGGCCGGGTCGCGGGGCCGCTCGGGCACCGGGATGGACCTGATCGACTGATCGGTTCGCTCCCACGGCACGTGTCCGCGGCGCTACGCTGCGTCGGTGCCGCGGCGCGTCGAACCCGACCCTCAGGGCTGGTGGGAGCGGTACGGCCACCGGTTGAGGCCGCCGAGCCCGGGGGATGACGTGGGGGATCCGATGCGTGCGCACACCGCAGGCGAGCTCACCGACGACATGATCGTCCGGCGGCGGGCCGACGTCCCGGGTGAGGGGTGGCGGCGCCTGGTGCACCTCGTCAGCGGCGGCCTGGTCAACCCGGGGCCGAGCGAGGTGGAGCGCACCCGCCTGCAGCTGGTGCACCGCCTGCGCCGCCCGCTCAGCGAGACCCACCACATCGCGGTCACCTCGATCAAGGGTGGCGTCGGCAAGACCACCGTCGCCACCTGCCTGGGGCTGGTGCTGGCCGAGCACCGTGGCGACCGCGTCGTCGTCCTGGACGCCAACCCCGACGCCGGCACGCTCGCGGACCGGCTCACCGGCGAGTCCGCGGTCACGGTCCGCGAGCTGCTGCGCGATCTCGACCGCATCCGCTCGTGGGCCGACGTCACCCGCTACACGAGCCTCGCGGGCCGCCTGCAGGTGCTCGCGTCCGAGCAGGACCCGGCCTCCAGCGACGCCTTCAGCCGCGAGGAGTACGAGCACATCAGCGAGCTGCTGGCGCGGTACTTCAACATCGTCATCACCGACTCGGGCACCGGGCTGGTGCACTCGGCGATGGAGGGCACCCTCAAGCTGGCCGACAGCGTGATCATCGTGGGGGCACCGACGGTCGACGGCGCCAGCCGCGCGAGCAAGACGCTGGACTGGCTGCTCGCCCACGGCCACCCGGACCTGGCCCGCACGGCGGTCGTCGTGCTGTCGTGCGACCGCACGAGCGTGGAGGTCGACGCCGCGCGCATCCGGGAGCACTTCGCGGCCCGCTGCCGCGCCGTCGTCGAGGTGCCGCACGACCCGCACCTGGCCACCGGGGGCCGGGTCGAGCTGGCCCGGCTGCGGCCGCGCACCCGGGACGCGTTCCTGGGCCTGGCCGCCCTGATCGCGGACCGCTTCGACCGCACCGTCCCGGACGCCTCGCTTCCGCAGCACCCGGGGCCACCGCAGCCCCCCGGTACGTCGCAGCCCCCCGGTACGTCGCAGCCCCCGGGCGCAGCGCGCCATCCGGACGCCCCGCTCCCGGGCGCGCCGTCCACGCCGGGCCGGATCGCGCCCGAGGGCCCGCCGCCCCAGGGTCGGCCGCCCCAGGGTCCGCCGTCGCAGGCCCGCCCGCCCGGGTCCCCCTGAGCCCGACCCACTCACCGCGGGTCCCGCCACGGTTCGGCGGCCCGCGCCGGGGAGGGACTCAGGCGCCGGTGCTCGACAGCGGGGTGGTGCCGGTGGCGTGGAGGCGGTGGCCCGCCCCGCGCACCGTCTCGATCGCCGCGTGCCCGATCTTGTGCCGCAGGGTGCCGACTTACACGTAGGATGTTCACGAGCCTGCCCTCCGGGCAGAACGGCGGTTCTTCCCCTGCGCCCAGCGGGTGTGCCCGCTCCGTCGGTTCCGCCGGGCCGGCGCCCTGTAACCCATTCGCCCGTTCTCCGACTCCCTGGGTGGTGGCACGCGGATGCCGCCGGGAACGAGGGGCCGTGGCCGGAACCGAGATGCGCAGCGCGTTCCGGGAGGACCCGCCGGACGCCGACGGCACCCGGTGGCGCCCCGGGGACACCCACCGCATCCGTGCGCGGATCCTCGGCGGTTTCCTGCTGCTGCTGGTGGGCACGGCCGCGGTGGCGACGCTGGTCGTCGGCGAGGTGCTGCGGGCCCGGCTGGAGAGCCGGGTGCAGGGGGCGCTGAGCCAGGAGGTCTCGGAGTTCAACCGGCTGCTCGTGCTCGGCAACGACCCGGACACCGGCGAGAACTTCGCCTCGCTCAGCGCCGCGTTCGACCTGTTCCTGGAGCGGAACGTGCCGAGCAACGAGGAGGCCTTCGTGACCTTCCTCGACGGCCAGCAGTACCGCTCGGTGGTGTCGCGCTTCCCGCTGGACCGGCTGCCCCAGGTCGTCGTCGATCGGTTCGAGTCGGCCGATGCCCTGCCCGACGACCCGGAGGGCCGGTTCGAGACCGACGTGGGCACCGGCTACTACCGGGCGCTGCCCGCGCGGGTCGGCACCCAGGACGGCACGTTCGTGGTGCTCATCCTCCCGACCGCGGAGTTCGGACAGATCCAGGAGCTGCAGGTCTACGGTGCGCTGGCGGTGCTGGCGGTGCTGGCGCTGGCGTCGCTGGTGGCCTGGGCGCTGGTCAACCGGCTGCTGGGCCCGGTGCTGGAGCTGACCGAGACCGCGCAACGGATCTCCCGCTCGGACCTGGCCGGCCGGATCGCGGTGCGCGGGTCGGGCGAGGCCGCGGACATGGCCCGCACCTTCAACGCGATGCTCGACCGGCTCCAGGCGGTGTTCCACACCGAGCGCGAGTTCGTGCGCGACGCCAGTCACGAGCTGCGGGTCCCGCTCACGGTCTGCATGGGCAACCTCGACGTCCTCGCCGTCGGCCTGCCGGAGTCGGAGAAAGAGAACCTGCAGGTCATCGGCCTGGTCACCGACGAGATCGGGCGGATGGCCCGGATCGTCGACGACCTGCGCCTGCTGGCCGACGCCGCTCAGCCCGACTTCCTCGCCCCCGAGCGGATCGACGTCGACGCGCTGCTGGCCGACCTGCTCGCGAAGTCGCGCCGGCTCGGGGACCGGGAGTGGCACCTCGACGCGGCGCCGGGAGGGGAGATCGACGCGGACCGCCACCGGATCACCGAGGCGGTGCTCAACCTGACCGAGAACGCCGTCCAGCACACCCGGGCCGGCGACGCCATCGCCATCGGGGCCGCCATCGAGGGACCCGACCTGCGGATCTGGGTGCGTGACACCGGGGTCGGCGTGCCCGCAGGCGACCAGGCACGGATCTTCAACCGGTTCCGCCGCGGCGCGCGGGCCTACCGCACCTACCGGGGATCGGGCCTGGGCCTGTCGATCGTGCGGGCCGTGACCGAGGCCCACGGCGGCCGGGTGCGGGTCGAGAGCGTCGAGGGGGAGGGCTCGACGTTCACGATGCTGATCCCGTTCGTCAGGAAGTCCTCACCGCAGCCTTAGCTGCGGGTGACCCGGGGGTGGCAGCGTCGTCCGGATGAGCACCCGCACGCTGCGCCGCAACCGGCGCCTGAAGATCGTCGTCGTCCTGCTGGTGCTGGCGGTCGTCGTCGGCCTGGCCGGGATCGCCCTCGCCCCGACCACCGCGGTGGCAGGCCTATCCTGGTCCGGGTGAGCGCACACCACTCCCGACACGGTTCCCACGCGGCCGGCCCCTGGGTCTTCGGCACCCGGGAGCTCGGCAGGCGGCCCGGCACCATGCGTGCCTACACGCGCACCGTCCCGGCACCCGGCGAGCCCGAGCGCCTCGGCATCGAGACGATTGGGGTGCCCGAGGGGTCGCCGGTGGAGCTCGACATCCGCTTGGAGTCGGTCACCGAGGGCGTCTACGTCTCCGGCACCGCCCACGCCGCGCTCGCCGGCGAGTGCGCGCGCTGCCTCGACCCGCTCACCGACGAGATCACCGTGCAGGTCGGCGAGCTGTTCGCCTACCCGGACAGCGCCACCGACGAGACCACCGACGCCGACGAGCTGCCGCGCGTCGTCGACGAGCAGCTCGACATGGAGCAGGTCGTCCGTGACGCGCTGGTGCTCGACCTGCCGCTGGCGCCGCTGTGCCGCCCCGACTGCCCGGGGCTGTGCGCAGGCTGCGGCGAGAAGTGGGCCGACCTCGCGCCCGACCACGGGCATGAGACACTTGACCCTCGATGGGCTGCTCTGCGTGAGCACCTGCCTGCCGACTGACTTCCGGTCGGACCCCGAGTACCGCTAGGAGATTCATCGTGGCTGTCCCGAAGCGCCGGATGTCGCGCTCGAACACGCGCTCGCGTCGGTCGCAGTGGAAGGCCACTGCGCCCACCCTGGCCGCGTGCTCGAACCGCGCCTGCCGTGCCGTGAAGCCGCCGCACGTGGCCTGCCCGACGTGCGGCCAGTACGACGGCCGCCAGGTCGTCAGCCCGGCCTGATCCCCGGATCAACGTGGCAGACCGTGGTCTGCAGGGACCCGCGCAGGATCGTGGGCCCCTGCTCACCGCTCTGGGTGTCGAGATCGGCGACGACCTCCTCACGCTCGCGCTGACCCATCGCAGCTACGCCTACGAGAACGGCGGCCTGCCCACCAACGAGCGCCTGGAGTTCCTGGGCGACTCGGTGTTGAGCATCGTCGTCACCGAGCGGCTGTACC
The DNA here is from genome assembly GCF_029263155.1 of Pseudonocardia sp. GTDB lineage: Bacteria > Actinomycetota > Actinomycetes > Mycobacteriales > Pseudonocardiaceae > Pseudonocardia. The sequence continues at coordinate 5,633 of NZ_JAJCYB010000030.1, read as the reverse complement.
TGGAGCACCCGGACCTGCCCGAGGGGCAGCTCGCGAAGCTGCGGGCGAGCGTCGTGAACATGCAGGCGCTCGCCGGTGTCGCGGAGCAGATCGGTCCCGACGGCCTCGGCGCCTACCTCGCGCTGGGGCGCGGCGAGGAGCTCACCGGCGGCCGTACGAAGGCGAGCATCGTCGCCGACGCCACCGAGGCGCTGATCGGTGCGGTCTACCTGGAGCACGGGCTGGAGACGGCTCGCGCCGTGGTCCACAAGCTGTTCGACGCGTTGCTGGTGGGGGCCCCGCTGCTCGGCGCCGGGTTGGACTGGAAGACGAGCCTGCAGGAGCTCACGGCCGCGGCGGACCTCGGGGTACCGGAGTACCGGATCACCGAGGACGGGCCCGACCACCTCAAGACGTTCACGGCCACCGCCGTCGTGGGCGGGCGCGACCTCGGCACGGGCGAGGGCCGCACCAAGAAGGAGGCCGAGCAGAAGGCCGCCCGGCTGGCCTGGCAGACCCTCACCGAGGAGGCGGCCGCCGTCGGCGATCCCGCCGCTCCCGGCGACCCCGAGCCTTCCTGAGCGACCGGTCCCGAGGTGCCCGAACTCCCCGAGGTCGAGGTCGTCCGCCGCGGGCTGGCCGACCACGTGCTCGACCGCACGATCCGCGAGGTCGAGGTCGCCCATCCCCGCGCGGTGCGTCGGCACGTCGCGGGCGGTCCCGACTTCGCCGCCCGCCTCGCCGGGCGCACGATCACCGGGGCCCGCCGCCGGGGCAAGTACCTGTGGCTCGACCTCGACGGGGACGCGGACGCCGTGCTCGCGCACCTCGGCATGAGCGGGCAGATGCTCGTCGCCGACGGCGGCCGCCCCGACGAGAAGCACCTGCGGATCCGGGTCCGGTTCACCGACGACGGCCCCGAGCTGCGGTTCGTCGACCAACGCACGTTCGGTGGGCTGTCGGTGCACCCGCTCGTCGCCGGCGCGGACGGGGGGCTGCTGCCCGAGCCCGTGGCCCACATCGCGCGCGACCCCATGGACCCCGCCTTCGACCTCGACGCCGCGGTCGCGGGCATCCGCCGCCGCCGCACCGGTCTCAAGCGTGCGCTGCTCGACCAGACCGTGGTCTCCGGGATCGGCAACATCTACGCCGACGAGGCGCTGTGGCGTGCGCGGCTGCACGGCGAGCGGCCCACCTCGCGGCTCACCCGCGCCCAGGGCCGGGCCGTGCTCACCGCCGCCGCCGAGGTGATGGACGCGGCGCTGGTGGCGGGCGGCACCTCGTTCGACGCGCTGTACGTCAACGTCAACGGGGCCTCGGGCTACTTCGACCGCTCCCTGGACGCCTACGGGCAGGCCGAGCGCCCCTGCCGCCGCTGCGGCACGCCGATCCGGCGTGAGAGCTTCATGAACCGCGGCAGCTTCTCGTGTCCGAGGTGTCAGCCCCGTCCCCGCGCCGCCCACCGCTGACCCGGGGAGCCGGACGATCACCGCGACCCGCGACCTGCCCGTGGCCCGGGTCAGAGCCAGCCGCGGCGCTTGAAGCTCACGTACAACCCGAAGCCCATGAGCACCATCAGCGCCACCGCGAACGGGTAGCCCAACGCCCAGTGCAGCTCGGGCATGACGTCGAAGTTCATGCCGTAGATCGAGGCGACCAGCGTCGGGGCGAAGAGGATGGCCGCCCACGACGAGATGCGCTTGACCTGCTCGTTCTGCTCGTAGCCCGCCTGTGTCATGCGGGCCATCTCCTCGTTCTGCCGCTGCCCCACCAGCGCGGCGTTGACGGTCAGGATGTTGGTGAGCAGCTGGCGGAAGCCCTCGATGCGTTCCATCACGCGGGTGGCGTGATCGGCCACGTCGCGCAGGGCCCGACGCAGTTCCAGGTCCGACTCGCTCGCGGTCTCCTTGAGCCGCTCGCGCAGCTCGACGAACACCGACTCCAGCGGCTCCACCGCCCGCTGGAACTCGATCACCTCCCGGGTCAGGGTGTAGATCCGCCGGGAGACGCCGGGGTCGCCGCCGAACACCTGCACCTCGATCTCGTCGATGTCGTCCTGCAACCCGTCGAGCACGGGGGCGTAGTCGTCGACGACCTTGTCCAGCACCGCGTAGAGCACGGCGTAGGGCCCGTGCCCGAGCAGTTCGGGATCGGCCTCCAGCCGCGTGCGGACCGCCCCCAGGTCGGGCTCCTCGGCGTGCCGGACGGTGATCACGAAGTCGGTGCCGACGAACAGGTGGACCTCGCCGATCTCCACCACCTCGACGGTGTCGACGTAGCGGGCCGGGCGCAGCACGACGAACAGCAGGTCGCCGTAGCGCTCCAGCTTGGGGCGCTGGTGGGCGGTGACGGTGTCCTCGACGGCGAGACCGTGCAGGTCGAACTCCTCGGCCACGGTGTGGATCTCGGCCTCGGAGGGCCGCAGCATCCCGATCCAGCAGAAGCTGTGGCCGTCGGCGGGGCAGGCGCGCAGCTCCTCGAAGGTGTGGTCGAGCGAGTGCGGTACGACCGCGCGCTTCCCGTCGACGTAGATGGCGTTGTCGACGACCGACATGCGCGCTCCTCGCTCGGTCGGGGATCCCGACCACAGGATAGGTGGGCCGGGGCACGGCCGACGGGCGGCCGCGACGGCGGTGGGCGCGTACGGCCGCGGCCGGGTACCCGCATCGAGCGGGCCGGACCCGCGGGGCGTCGCCGCGCGGGTCCGCGTACCCCGACGCCGATCGACGCCCGCCCCGTTCCGAGCCGGTGATCAGCGGCCGAAGTTCTGCACCCACTGGTTGCCGCGGGCGTCGAAGCCGACGCCGATCGAGACGAAGTCGCAGTCCAGGATGTTGCGGCGGTGGCCGGGGGAGTTCATCCACGCGTCGACGACCTCGGCCGCGCCGTCCTGGCCCGCGGCGATGTTCTCCCCGCCCGGCGCAGGGTGGCCCGCGGCGCGGATGCGGTCGTCGAACTCGCGCCCGTCCTCGCTGGTGTGCGAGAAGAAGCCGCCCGTGGCCATGTCCTCGGCGTGACCCTGCGCCGCCGCGGTGAGCCGGGAGTCGGTCTGCAGCGGGCCGCAGCCGGCGTCCGCGCGCTCGGCGTTGGTGGCCGCGACGACCGCGGCCGCCTCGTCGTCTCCGCTGATCGGGGCCGGGCGGGTGGGGCTCGGCTCGGGCGGTGCGGTGGTGGAGGTGGTGGTCGGCGGGCTCGTGGTCGTGGTGGTGGGTGCGGGCGGAGTCGTGGTCTTCGGGGGCGGGGCGATCACCGGCCGCGGCACGGTCACCCGGGGCGACGGGGTGGGGCGAGGGGTGCGGGTGGGCGCCGGATCGGCGAGCGGGGTGGCTGCGGCCGGGCGCAGTTCGGCGGGGAGCGTGCCTGCGGGCGTCACCAGCACGAGCGTCCCGACCAGCACCGCGCCCGCCGACAGACCGGCGAGCAGCGGAGCGCCACGGCGACCAGTGCTGATCACGACGCGTAAGCTAGCAGTATGGTGAGCACCAACCGCCGTTCCACCGTTCGGCTCACCGCGTGGGTCCACGGTCACGTCCAGGGGGTCGGTTTCCGCTGGTGGACCCGCTGCCGGGCCCGAGAGCTCGGCCTGGTCGGCGAGGCCCGCAACCTGCCCGACGGTCGTGTCGCCGTGATCGCGGAGGGTGACCGGGGTGTGGCCGAGCGGCTCCTGGCGCTGCTGCGCGGTGACACCACACCCGGGCGGGTGGACGAGGTCGTCGTGCAGTGGGGCGAGGCCGGGGGCGGTTTCGAGCGGTTCGTCGAGGCGTGAGCCGGCCCGTCGACGACGAGCCCGCCCGCCTCTCACGGCTCCACGGGCAGCAGGGGGCGCACCTCGTTCACCCCGTCGGCGGGTCGCTACTCTGCGGGGCCACGCGATCGGGAGAACCGTGCACCTCAAGAGCCTCACGCTGAAGGGCTTCAAGTCCTTCGCCTCGGCCACCACGTTGCGGCTGGAGCCGGGCATCACCTGCGTGGTGGGCCCCAACGGCTCGGGCAAGTCCAACGTCGTCGACGCCATCAGCTGGGTGCTCGGCGAGCAGGGCGCCAAGGCACTGCGCGGCGGCAAGATGGAGGACGTCATCTTCGCCGGCACGTCCGGCCGTGCGCCGCTGGGCCGCGCCGAGGTGACGCTGACCATCGACAACTCCGACGGGGCGCTGCCCATCGAGTACTCCGAGGTCTCGATCACCCGCCGGATGTTCCGGGACGGCGCTCACGAGTACGAGATCAACGGCGCGCGTGCGAGGCTGCTCGACATCCAGGAGCTGCTCTCCGACTCCGGCATCGGCCGCGAGATGCACGTCATCGTCGGGCAGGGGCAGCTCGACTCGGTGCTGCAGAGCAAGCCCGAGGACCGCCGCGCCTACATCGAGGAGGCCGCGGGCGTCCTCAAGCACCGCAAGCGCAAGGAGAAGGCGCTGCGCAAGCTCGACGCGATGCAGGCCAACCTCACCCGGCTCACCGACCTCACCGCCGAGCTGCGCCGCCAGCTCAAGCCGCTCGGCAGGCAGGCGGAGATCGCCCGCAAGGCCCAGAGCGTGCAGGCCGACCTGCGCGACGCCCGGCTGCGCCTGTCCGCCGACGACTACGTCACGTTGCGTGACTCGCTGGCCCGCGAGGAGGCCGACGAGAACGCCGCCCGGGCCCGGCGCGCCGAGGTCGAGGAGCAGCTGTCCGTCGCGCGGGTGGAGCAGGAACGGCTCGAGGCCGCGCTCGCACAGGACGCCCCGCGCCTCGCCGCCGCGCAGGACACCTGGTACCGCCTCTCCGCGCTGGCCGAGCGGCTCGCCGGCACGGTGCGGCTGGCCCAGGAACGACGCCGGCACCTCGGCGCCGCGGCGGAGGAACGGGCGCCCGGGAGGGACCCCGACGAGCTGGACGCCGAGGCCGAGACCGTCGCCGAGCACGAGGAGGAGCTGGCCGCGGCGGTGGAGGAGGCGCGGGGGCGGCTCGCCGACGTCCTCGACGCGCGCGCGGACCGCGAACGCACCCTCGCCGCAGCCGAGCGCGCGCACCTGGCCGCGGTGCGGGCTGTCGCCGACCGCCGGGCCGGCCTCGCCACGCTCGCCGGTCGCGCCGAGGCCATGCGCAGCACCGCCGCCGCCACCGCCGACGAGATCGAGCGGCTCTCCGACGCCCTCGCCGAGGCCGAGGAACGCACCGGCGTGGCGCAGGCCGAGCGGGACGCGGCCGGGGACGCGGTCGACGCGGGCGACGACCTGCCCGCGCTGGAGGAGCGCAGCGTCGAGGCCACCGAGGCCCGGGACGCCGCGCGGGCCCGGGTCGCCGCGCTGGTGGCGGCCGAGCGCGAGGCGGAGCAGCAGCGGGCCCACTGGCGGGCGCGGGTGGATGCGCTGTCGGTCGGGCTGACCCGCAAGGACGGCTCGGGGGCGCTGCTCGGGCCGGACGGCTCGGTCGGCGACGGGGTGCTGGGCGCGCTGTCGGGGCTGGTGGGCGTGGAGCCGTGGGCGCGCACCGCGGGGGCCGCGGTGCTGGGCGAGCTGGCCGACGCCGTCGCGGTGGCGAGCCCCGAGGCCGCGGTCGCGGTGCTGGAGCTCCTCCGCGCCCGCGATGCAGGCCGAGCCGCGCTCGTCGTCGGCAACGAACGGCACTCCCGTCCACCGCTAGTGGACGGGAGTGCCGTTCGTTGCCCCGGT
>NZ_JAJCYB010000029.1 GCF_029263155.1 Pseudonocardia sp. | reverse complement strand
GGAGCGCCCGCAGCGCAGCGAGGACGAACGACGTTGACACCGACCAGCGGCGGAAGACGATCTACCCGGGAGGGAGGCAGAACACCCGTCGCTCAACAGGAACGACCTTCATCCGCAGCTTGACATCCATAGGAGCATCCGTCCGCGGTGCCGGACCCTCCGTTCGGAGGGGTCGGCGGCGCACCACCCGTGGCTAGCGTCGACACCATGCCCAAGTACGTGATCGAGCGTGAACTCCCCGGTGCGGGGAGCCTGTCCGACTCCGAGATCAACGAGATCAGCCGCACGAGCAATCAGGTGCTCGACGGCATGCCGGACGTCCAGTGGGACCACAGCTACGTCACCGACGACAAGATCTACTGCGTGTACGTGGCCCCGGACGCCGACAAGCTCCGCGCCCACGCCGAGCAGGGTGGCTTCCCGGCGAACGCGGTGAGCGAGGTGCGGCGCACCATCGACCCCACCACCGGCGGCCGCTGACCCGGGACGTGTCGCCGGGCCGTCGCGCCCGGGACCCACCTCGGCGCGGGTGGGGGTGCGCCGCGGCTCGACCGGCGGCGGTGCGCGGCCGGACCTAGGCTGCGGACATGAGCGACGGGTCCTTCGAACGCGAGCCGGTTGCGCTCGACGAGCGCATCACCGCGGACGGTTCCACCCGCTGGCCCGTCGAGGCCGGCCGCTACCGCCTCGTGGTCGCGCGGGCGTGCCCGTGGGCCAACCGTGCGGTGATCGTGCGCCGGCTGCTGGGGCTGGAGCCCGCGATCTCCATGGGGATCGCCGGACCGCTGCACGACGAGCGCAGCTGGCGGTTCCACCTCGATCCCGGCGACCGTGACCCGGTGCTGGGCATCGAGTACCTCGGCGAGGCCTACCGCGCCGCCGATCCGGACTTCGCCGCCGGCATCACGGTGCCCGCCATGGTGGACATCGCGAGCGGCAAGGTGGCCACCAACGGCTTCCAGCAGCTCACCCTGGACTTCTCCACCCAGTGGACCGCGCACCACCGCGCCGGCGCCCCCGACCTCTACCCCGACAAGTTCCGGGACGAGATCGACGAGGTGATCGACTCGTTCTACGAGGACGTCAACAACGGGGTCTACAAGTGCGGGTTCGCCTCCACCCAGGAGGCCTACGAGCGGGCCTACCACGCGCTGTTCGCGCGGCTCGACGCGCTGTCGGAGCGCCTGTCCACACAGCGCTACCTGGTGGGGGACACGATCACCGAGGCCGACGTCCGGCTGTGGGTCACCCTCGTCCGCTTCGACGCGGCCTACCACGGCCACTTCAAGGCCAACCGCCACAAGCTCGTCGAGCTGCCGGTGCTGTGGGCCTACACCCGTGACCTGTTCCAGACCCCCGGGTTCGGCGACACCATCGACTTCGCCCAGATCAAGCAGCACTACTACGGCGTGCACGACACGATCAACCCGAGCGGTGTGGTGCCGCTCGGCCCGGACCTGTCGGGTTTCCTGACCCCGCACGGCCGCGAGCGGCTCGGGGGGCGCCCCTTCGGCGACGGGACCCCGCCCGGTCCGGCCCCGGAGGGCGAGCGGGTGCCGTCGATCAGCTGAGCAGCTCGGGGGGCGCGCCGCGGTGCGGGCAGCCGGGTCAGCACGGAGAAGGTCTCGATCACCGCGTGGTCGATGAGCGCGTCACAGCGGCGGACCGCCGTGGCTGCGGCCATGTGGGACTCGTGCCAGCGCGCGAACGCCGCGACGAGCACCGAGGTGTCGCACGCGATCACCGACGCGTCCGCTCCAGGATGTCGCGGACGTCGTCGGCGGTGAGGGGTCCGGGCTCGGCGTCGACCTCGGCGGCCAGGAAGCCGTCGCGTTCGACCAGGCGCATCGGCGCGGACACGGCCTCGATCTCGATCCGGCCGTCGCGCTCGATGATCTCCAGCTCCTGGCCGGGCTGCAGCGCGGCGGACTCCCGGAGCTGCTTGGGGATGACCACACGGCCCGCCGCGTCGATGGTAGTCCGCATGGTAGGAATCTACCATCGACGCGGGAGCTACATGTCCATCCCGCCGTTGACCGAGATGACGCTGCCGGTGATGTAGCCCGCCTCGTCGTCGACGAGGAACGACACGGCCCGGGCGATCTCCGAGGCCTGCCCGAGGCGCCCGACCGGCACCCTGGCGACGATCTTCTCGAACGCCTCCGGCGCGATCGCGGCCACCATCTCGGTCTCGATGTAGCCCGGTGCCACGCAGTTGACGGTGATGCCCTTGTTGGCCGTCTCGCGCGCCAGGCTCTGCGTCAGCCCGAACAGCCCCGCCTTGGACGCGGCGTAGTTGACCTGCCCGATGTTGCCCATCTGCCCGATCACCGAGCTGATGTTGACGATCCGCCCGAACCGCTTCTCCAGCATGTGGTCGAGGACCGGCTTGGTCATGTAGAAGGCGCCCGAGAGGTTGACGCGCAGCACGGCGTGCCAGTCCTCCACCGTCATCCTGCGCATCGTCTTGTCGACGGTGACACCCGCGTTGTTGACCAGGTAGTCGACGCGGCCGTAGCTCTCCAGCACCTCGCTGACCACCCGCTGGCAGTCCTCCGGGACACCCACGTTGCCCTGGTGCACCGAGACCGAGGCCCCCTCGGCGGCGAGCTTGCCGGCGAGCTCCTCGGCCGCCTTGCTGTTCGACGAGTACCCGGCGGCGACGTGCACCCCGGACCGGGCGAGCGCCGTGGTGATGGCGGCCCCGATCCCGCGGGCCCCGCCGGTGACGATGGCGACGCGGCGCTCGGAGTCGTGCATGACGTCGGTCATTTCTGCCCCCTGGGGTCGTGGATGTGCACTACTCGCCGAACGCTACGCGGACGTCGTCGCTGGTGGTGGCCATCGACGGGGCCCGCGGCGCGGTGTCGGTGACCGCGCCGGTCGCCTCCGGGGCGACGATCGCCGGGTCGACCCGCAGCACCGCGTACCCGCCGACCGCGCCGGCGCCGAAACCGGGTGCGAACACCCGCATCGGGCGGTCGATCGCGCCGTCGCGCACGGCGTCGGCGATGGCGATCGGGATGGACGCGGCCGAGACGTTGCCCATCGTCTCGATGTTGAAGTAGAGCTGGTCGGGCGTGAGCCCGGCCTTCTCGGCCAGGCCGAGGATCATCGTCTTGTTGGCCTGGTGCGGCACGATCAGGTCGATCGAGTCGATCAGCGGGCGCGACGGGTCGTCGGGATCGGGCTCGTCGCCCAGCTCGCCGAGCATCTGACCCAGGTAGCGCTGCACCAGCGACTTCACCTCGGGGCCGTACACGGTGATGTCGTTGTCGAACTCCGGGTTGGGCCAGATGATCGAGTTGACCTCGCTGACCGGCCCGCTCGCGTAGGTCTGCAGGACCTCGACGTCGGTGTGCTCACCGGGCGCCACGACGATGGCCGACGCCCCGTCCCCGAAGATCATCCGTGAGGTGCGGACCGCGCCGATCTTGTCGGAGAACTTCTCGACGCAGACCAGCAGCACCGGCCGCTGCACCTCCTGCAGCAGCCGCACGGCCTCGGAGAGCCCGTAGGGCAGTCCCGCGCAGGCGGCGACGATGTCGGCCGACACGTGGGTCTGCAGCAGCCCGAGCTGACCCGAGAGCCAGCAGGCCACCGACGGGATCAGCTTCTCGCTGGTGCACGTGGCGACGAGCACCGCGCCGATCTCGGCGGGCTCGCGACCGGAGTGCTCAAGGGCGGCGCGGGCCGCGTCGAGCGCGAGCTGTTCGAGCGAGCGTGCCGAGTAGCGGCGCTCGTCGATGCCGGTCTTCGCGCTGATCTCCGCGGCGCTCATCGGGGACCAGGAGAAGCTGGAGTTGCGGATCACGTCGTCGTTGGTGCACACGAGCTCGCCGCGCACCACCGACAGCGCCTCCAGCACCGGTGCCACCGCGAAGGCCTCGCGGACGCGCACCGGCGGGTAGGGCCGGATCGGCTGCACGGGCGGCAGCGGGGCCGGGCCCGCGCTCGTGGGGGCGGAGTTCGATGCGTCCGCCCTCCCTGCTGATCGGACACGGTCGATGAACGCGGTGACGTCGCGGTTGCGCGGGTGCAACGCGATGACCACGTCGTCGTCGCCGATCTCGCCGACCGGCCGTAGCGCGGTGTCGGCGCGCTCCCACGGGTACTGGTTGTGCAGCACCATCGCCCAGCGCGACAGCGCCTCCAGCTCCGGCACCGACTCGTCGGCGTCGAGGATCTCGGTGAGGGTGAAGGTGGGGAAGTCCGGGTCGTGCGCCGGGAGGACCCACGTCAGGGCGTCGGGCTGCGCGAGGAGCTCGGCCACCGTCGGCTTGATCGCCGGGAGCTCGGTGGCGTGGTGGCGCTTGTTCCGGAAGACGTCGAACAGCAGCGCGAACGCGCGCTCCTCCGCGGCCTCGTCGTAGGTGGCCGGCAGCTCGCGGTAGGCCCGCTCGACGGCGGAGACCTTGCGCTCCCCGTCCTCCCAGTGCGTGAGCACCGGGAGGAACACGTCGTCTCGGGTGCGGGGGAGGTCGCGGAATCGGGTGGGTCGCTTGTCGAACATCGTCATCGAGAACCGGTTGACCCAGAACAGGTTCTGGGCGAGGTCGCGCAGCAGCGGGAACCGGCTGTCGTAGGCGCCGGACTCGACGCGCGCGAGGATGTCGGTGCCGGTGGGTGCCTTGGCCTCGAAGTCGCGGCCGATCACGGCGGTGAACTGGTCCAGCGAGTCCAGGACGGAGAAGTCGAGCTCGGCGAGGACGGTGGCGGGGAAGACGAGCCTGCCGTGTCGGTTCACGACGAATGGCTTCATGCACATGCTCCGGTCGGGTCGACGATCGGGGGACACCCCACTGAACGTGATCGGGCGGGTACGGCACAACCGACGGCCGGGGGAACCTGGCCCGATTACCGCGGGTGCTTCCTCACAACTCGCCGGTAGGGAGGATGATGGCCCGCGATGTCACGCCGAGAGCCCCATTGCCCGCACTTCGCGCAGCGGCGCCGCCGCAGCGGCGCCGCCCGCCGCCCGGCCGCCCCGCTGCTCGCCGGGCTGGTCGCGGGGGTGCTGGCGGCCGCGGTCGTCGGGTTCGTCCCGGCGGCGGCCGCGCCGGCCCCGGTGGTCGCCGCGGTCGCCGCCCCCGTGGTGGACGACCCGCTGGGCCCGGACCGGTTGCCCGCATGCGCCGGGATCGTCGCCGCGATGACGCCGCGGGAGCGGCTGGCGCAGCGGCTGATGGTCGGCGTGGACGTCGGCGACCCGGTCGCCGCCGCGCAGACCGTCCGGTCCACGCAGGTCGGCGGGATCTTCCTGCCCGGCAACGAGACCGCACTGCTGGAGGACCAGGCCGTGCGCGCGCTGCAGGCCGGCGCGCGGATCCCGGTGGCGGTGGCCGTCGACGACGAGGGCGGGCGCGTGCAGCGCATCGACATGCTCGACGGGGACCTGCCCAGTGCCCGCGAGATGAGCAGCCTGACCGTCGACGAGGTGCGGGTGCTCGCCGAGGAGCGCGGGCGGCGCCTCGCCGCGCGCGGCGTCACGTTGAACCTGGCGCCGACCGTCGACCTCGGCGGGCAGCCGGCGGGCGCGGTCATCGGCGACCGCAGCTTCGGCACCGACCCCGACACCGTCACCCGCTACGCGCGGGCCTTCGCCGAGGGGATGGCCGCCGCCGACGTCGGATCGGTCGTCAAGCACTTCCCCGGCCACGGCCGCGCCGACGGCGACTCCCACGCCGGGCGGGTCACCACCCCGTCGCTCGACGACCTGCGCGCGGCCGACCTGCGCCCCTACGCCGACCTCGTCGGGCCGGGCGCGCCGCTGGCCGGCGGGACGACCGGCGTGATGGTCGGGCACCTCGACGTCCCCGGCCTCACCGACGGCCTGCCCACCTCGCTCACCCCGGCCGCGTACGCGCTGCTGCGCGAGGAGTACGGCTTCGACGGCCTGGTGGTCACCGACGACCTGGGCGCGATGAAGGCCATCACCGGCGAGTTCGAGCTGCCCGAGGCCGTCCGCACCGCCCTGGACGCGGGCGCGGACATGGCGCTGTGGTCCAACCCCGACGACCCGGACGCGGTGCTCGACGTGCTGGAGCCCGCACTGGCCGCAGGCACCCTCGACCCGACGGCCAACGAGGCCGCGGTCACCCGCGTCCTGCGCGCGAAGCGCGTCTGCAGCTGAGCCGCACCAGAGATGGTCATGCTAGTCTGACCAACATGACCATCACCTGCAACGTCGCCGAGGCGAAGGCCCAGCTCTCGCGGCTGCTCGACGCCGCGCTCGCCGGCGAGGAGGTGGTGCTCGCGCGGGCCGGCACACCGCTGGTCCGGCTCGTCCCCGTACAGCGGGTCCCCGCTCGCGAGCTCGGATTCCTCCCGATGTCCATGCCGGACGAGCGGTTCGACCCGATCGACGGCGACGATCTCGCCGCCTGGTCGTGACCACCCTGCTCCTGGACACCCATGCCTACGTGTGGGCGGTGACCGCGCCACACCTGCTGTCCGAACGGGCGGCGAAGGCGATCGCCGACCCCGTCAACACGCTCACCGTCTCGGCGGCGTCGGCGTGGGAGATGGCGATCAAGCATCGCGCCGGGCGGTGGCCGGAGGCGGAGCTGCTGCTGAACCAGTACGACGGTGTGCTCGAGCGGCTCGGTGCACGGACGCAGCCGATCACCGCGGCCGACGCGATCCGGGCGGGCGGGCTGAGCTGGACGCACTCCGATCCGTTCGACCGGATGCTGGCCGCACAGGCGCTGGCGCACTCGGCCACCCTGGTCACGCGCGATCGGGCGTTCGCCGGGCTCGGCGGTGTCCTGCTGCTCTGGTGAGGGCTACTCGGCCGGGGTGGACCGGCCGAGAAGCCTCACCGGCTCACGGCCGTGCGGCCCGGGCCATGCCGCGCCGCACCGCGTCGATCAGGTACGGGCGTAGCTGCGGGCCGGGGACGATGCGGTCCACCGAGCCGACGCGCTGGGCCCGCTGCACGCTGTGGGCGGTGTCGAACTCGTCGGCCACCTCGCCCAGCTTCTCCGAGCGCACGCCCGGGCGCAGCGCGGTGAGCTCGGCGGAGAGCCGGCCCGCCTCGGCGTCGTCACCGGCCTGGCCCGCGTCGGCGATGCGGGCCTCCAGGTCCGCGACCCGGGGGTCGGCGGCGGTGCGCTTGTTGACCTCGCCCGCGAACACCACCGCCGCGGCCGGCGCCCCGCCGATCACCGAGGCGTAGGAGCCCTCCACGGCGGCGATCTCCATGTTGTCGTTGAGCGTGCCGGAGAACACGACGAACGCGCCGCCGTGGTAGCGCGACACCACGCAGAACACGATCGGCCCGTCGAAGTTGACGACGGCGCGCCCGATCTCCGCGCCGAACTCCAGCTGCACCTCGCGCAGCGACTCCGGGGAGCCGTCGAAGCCGGACAGGTTGGCCAGCACCACCAGCGGCCGGTTGCCGCTGGCGGCGTTGATCGCCCGCGCGGTCTTCTTCGACGACTTCGGGAACAGCGTGCCCGCCGTGAACGACGACGGCCCGTCCACCGGGATCCGCCCGCGGCGCGACAGCGGGCGCGACTCGATGCCCAGCAGGGCGATCGGCTGCCCGCCCAGGTGCGCGTCGAGCACGACCACGCCCTCGGCGTCGATCATGTCGGCCCAGCGCTCCAGGGTGGGGTGGTCGGCGTCTGCGACGGCGGCCATCACCGAGCGGATGTCGAAGGGCTTCTTGCGCTCCGGGTTGGTGACCGCGGAGAAGATCTCCCCGACGGTGGCGAAGTCGCAGCCCGGCCCGCTGTGCGGGGACGACGAGACGTCCCGGTCGACGGGGTCGGTGCTCGGCGCGGGGCGCGGGAACCGCTCGCCGGGTGCGCGGTAGGTGTGCGCGTAGTGCGCGAGCAGGACGTCGACGGCGCCGGAGAGGTCGGGCGCCCAGTACTGCGCCTGCCCGTTCGGGCCCATGATGCGGTCGTAGCCGCCGATGCCGAAGTTGTCCTCCGCGGAGACCCCGCCGGAGTAGTCCAGGCTCTGCTTGCCCGTCAGCACCATGGCGCTGTCCGGGGTCATCACGAGGATGCCCTTGGTGTGCATGAGCATCGTGGCCTCGGCGTTCCAGTACGGCTGGGCGCCCACGTTGATCCCGGTCACCACGACGTTGAGCTCGCCGCCACCTTGCGTGAACTCGATGATCCCGCGCAGCACGCGGCTGATCCAGTCCATGTTCTCGGTGCCCGAGTCCATCGCGATCTTGGCGCCCGCGGAGACGGCGAACCACTCGATCGGCGCCTCCAGCCTGCGGGCCAGCGCGATCGCAGCCAGCACGCGGGCGCACTCGGGCTCGGCCAGGGCGCCGAGCGCCTTCGTCGGGTCACCGATGAGCACGACGCGGGTCATGCCCTCCGGGTAGCGCTGCGTGGCCGTGGTGACCGTGCCCAACACCAGGTTGGCGGTGTTGCCGCCCGGCGCCCGCTCGACGACGACGGGCGCGCCGTCGGGATCGAGGTCGTACTCGGTGAAGGTGCCCGCCGCGCCGGCGCCGTCCGGGTTGCGCACGAGCATCGGCACCAGCTCGTAGGGGTAGACCGCGCCGCGGCGCCGCGCCCGGATCACCTTCTGCGCGTAGGCGTCCAGCTCCCGCATCGGGTGTGGCGGCGGGTCGGTGAGGCGCACGGTGAGGCCGGCGCCCGGCGGGCGGGACAGCCGCAGCAGCTGCTCGCGCGTCTCCCCGTCGGCGCCCACCATCCGGAACTGGATCATCACCTGTTCCAGTCCGAGCGCGTCGGTGCGCGGGGCCAGCAGCCGGAACACCGCGTCGACCTCCCGCAGCGGGATGTCGACCACCGGCCAGACGTAGAGCAGCACCCGGTTCCACTCCAGCTTCGCGTCGCCGCGGTCGGCGGCGCGCGCGGCGCGCAGCGAGTCCAGGCAGGCGTCGAGGGCATGCTCGATCTGGGGCAGGGCGCGGATCTGCCCGTCCTCGTCGCGCAGGACCGTGAGGTCGCGGACGTCGGACAGGGCGATCAGGCGCCGGTCGTCGGGCACCTGCTTGCCGACGGCGCGGAACAGGTGCACGTCGACGGGGGAGGGCAGGCGGGTGATCTCGAAGTCGGCCAGCCGCCACAGACCCAGGCGCTCGGCGACCATCGGGTGCAGGCCGCGCAGGGTGCGGTCCTCCTCCGGGCGACGGTCCGGGCCGGGCCGGAAGGTGAACCACGCCGACCGCTCGTCACCGCCCGGGCGGCGCACCGCCACTGCCACCCGCTCCAGGCGCTCGGGCAGGCGCCCGAGCAGGGCGCGGATCTTCTCCGCGGAACGCTCGGGATCGGCGTCGGGCGCCTCCCCGGCGATGACGTAGAGGTCCAGCGCGGCGAGGCGTCCGGGCGGTAGCTGCAGGATCAGCCGGCGCAGGTCGCCCTGCACGGCGATCGGGTCGGTCCCGGCCGGCGCGTCGGGCGCGGTGTAGACGGTGGTGGCCAGCACGGTGACGTCCCGGCCGTCGTGGACGTAGTCCGCCGTCAGCAGCGGGCGCCCGCCCCGGTCGGAGAGCTCGACGTCGGAGAGCTCGCGGATGCGGTAGTAGCGCCGCGTCATCACCTCCAGCATCGCCGCGTGGTGGCGCTCGCCGAACACGCCGAGGATCGGTTCGGCCGCCGCGACGATCGCGTCGATCCGCTCCGCCCGGGCCGGGTCGCCCGGGCCGGGCAGCACGTCGAGCTGGGCGCGCACCTGGTCCTGCCCGTGCTCGCGCTCGGCGGCGACCACCGGGGCGTCGAAGCAGGTGTAGCGCACCCGCCGGGCCAGGCTGCCCACGACGGGATGGCGCAGCTGGGTGGCGGTGACGAGCTGGTCGAGCGTGCGCAGGTAGTCCTCGCGGGACGCCTCGGGCAGCGACTCCGGGTGCTGCAGCCGCCACTGCAGCAGCGCCAGCACCACGGGGACGTGGGCCGCGGCGCGGCGGTGCGCGAGGAACATCCGGTACAGCGCACCCGACAGCGCGTCGGTGATCTCCAGGTCCGGCACGCCGTAGTGGGCCAGCGCCTGGCGCAGGCGGGCCCGGAACGTCTCGGGAAGGCCCTCGGCCTCGGCGTCGCGCGAGCGCAGGTAGGCGTGGAGGTACTCCTGCGGGTTGCGCTCCTGCTCGCCGGTGGGCTCGTCGGTGCCGCCGCGTCGATTGCGCGACAGCGCGCACAGGTCGGCGAAGATCCGCAGCACCGCGGTCTCGCCCGCCAGCACGCGCGCGTCGTCGGGGGCGAGGTCCTCGCGTGCCTCGGTGAGCCGGGCCAGCAGCGGTCGGGCGTCGCGCTCGTCGATGTCGAAGCCGAGCACCAGGAACCGCAGGGAGGTCAGCGCGTCGGCGGCGACCGCGGCCGCGTCGCCGCGGTCGCCGGTGTGCGAGGCGAGCGCGGACAGGTCCGCGCGCTCGCCGCCCGTGCCCGCCTCGCCGTCGGCGTCGGGCTGCAGGCGGATCAGCTTCGTGCCGCCCTCCACCTGGGTGTTCGCGTCGACCAGGATCTCGGCGACCCGGCCGCCGACGGGGGCGCGCAGCGCCGTCTCCAGCTTCATGCTCTCCACGACCGCGACCACGTCGCCCGCCTCGACCTCGTCGCCCGCGGACACCGGGATGGACACGACCATCGCCGGCGCCGGGGCGCGCACCAGCCCCACCTCGCCACCGGAGATGCGGTGCACCGCGCCGTCGACCTCGACGAGCACGTCCGGGTCCTGCGGCGCGGTGAGCACGCTGTAGGTCTGCCCGCCGACGGTCAGCCGCCGCTCGAACCGGCCGGTGCGCTCGGTGTCGACATCGAGCGCCACCCCGTCGAGCTGGACGCGGTAGCGCGTGCCGCGGGGCTGCGCGACGTGCAGGCGGTAGGACTCGCCGCCGGCGCGGACGTCGACCTGGTACCAGGTGTCGTGCCCCACCTCGGGGCGCCCGCGCTCGGCCGAGGCGAACAGCCGCGCGCGCTGGCGGGCCACGTGCGCCTCCTGCGCCTCCACCGCGGTGGCGAGCAGCGCGACGTCGAGGCGCTGCGGCGGCGTGTAGCCCTGCGCCATCATGGTGTCGAGCCAGGTGGTGTCGGCGTCCCCGGAGATGATCTCGGGGCGGCCCAGCAGGTCGAGCAGGAACGCCTTGTTGGTGGTGCCGCCGTCGATGACCGCCGCGGTCTGGTGCAGCGCGCGACCGAGCCGGGCGAGCGCCTCGTCGCGGTCGCGGCCCCAGGCGATCACCTTGGCGATCATCGAGTCGTACTGCGGCGGGATGACGTCGCCCGCGGCGACCCCCGTGTCGACCCGGATGCCGGGCCCGCTGGGCAGCGCGAGGTGCTCGATGCGCCCGGGGGCGGGCGCGAAGCCCTGCTCCGGGTCCTCCGCGGTGAGCCGGGCCTCGACGGCGTGCCCCCGCGCGGGCGGGGCGACCGCCGCGACGTCGGCCAGCTTCCCGCCCATCGCCACGTGCAGCTGCAGCTTGACGATGTCGACGCCGGTGGTCGCCTCGGTGACCGGGTGCTCGACCTGCAGCCGCGTGTTGACCTCCAGGAACGACAGCAGCCGCTCCTCGGGCTCGTAGAGGAACTCCACGGTGCCCGCGTTGACGTAGCCCGCGGCCTTCGCCAGCGCCGCCGCGGAGTCGCGCAGCAGCTGCTCCTGCTCGGCGTCGAGTGCGGTGGAGGCGGACTCCTCGAGCACCTTCTGGTTGCGCCGCTGCACCGAGCAGTCGCGCACGCCCAGCGTCCACACGTCCCCAGTGGCGTCGGCGACGACCTGCACCTCGACGTGGCGGCCGCCGGTGATGGCGCGCTCGAGGAACACGGTGGCGTCCCCGGCGGTCCTCGCGGCCTCGGATCCCGCGCGCTCGAACGCCTCGGCCAGCTCCTCGGGGGCGTTGACCTTGCGGATGCCGCGGCCACCGCCGCCCGCGGTGGCCTTCACCATCAGCGGGTAGCCGATCCGCTCGGCGTGCTCGCGCGCGGCCCCGACGTCGGCGACCGGCCCGCCGCTCCATGCCGCCAGCGGCACGCCCACCTGCTCGGCGAGCTTCTTCGCCGCGATCTTGTCGCCGAGCGCCTCCATCACCTGCGCCGACGGGCCGACGAACACGATCCCCAGGTCGGCGCACAGCTGCGCGAACTCGGCGCGTTCGGACACGAAGCCCCAGCCCGGCCAGACGGCCTCGGCGCCACAGGCCTTCAGCGCGCGTTCCAGCTCGGCGTAGTCGAGATAGGGGTTGGTGCCGGTGAACGCCTGGTCGGGATCGTCGGACCCGATCAGCACGGACTCGTCGGCCTCGCGGACGAACATCGCGGCCCGGTCGACGGCGGTGTAGAAGGCGATGGTGCGCAGCGGCGCCCGCCCGACGGCGTCCGATCCGCGGGATCGCAGGCTCCCCGCGGCGGCGTTCCACTCCCGCACGGCATGGATCAACCGCATGGCGGGCTCGCCGCGGTTGACGATCGCGATGCGCTGGAACGCCACGTTCATCTCACTCCTGAGGTTGTGCGTGTGACGCCGGGATCCCGCCGGCCCACCCACCCAAGCCGACATCCCGGGCGCCGCACAACCCGCGTGCGGGGGAACGCCGGTCGGCTCGGCCATGATGGACCGGTGACGACCATCGACGCCGGGATCCTCGACGTCCGCGAGGCCGGCCCCGCCGACGGAACCCCGGTGCTGCTGTTGCACGGGTTCCCGCAGGGCGCGGACTCCTGGGACGCCGTGGTGCCCGCACTCACCGGCGCCGGGTACCGGACCGTGGCGCCCGACCAGCGCGGGTACTCGCCGCGCGCCCGCCCGGGAGCACGCGCGGACTACCGGCTCGACGCGCTCGTCGCCGACGCGGTGGCCGTGATCGACGACCGCGCGGGTGGCCGGGCGCACGTCGTCGGGCACGACTGGGGCGCCGCGGTCGCCTGGCGGCTCGCCGCCCGGCACCCGGACCGGGTGCGCACCCTCACGGCACTGTCCGTGCCGCCCGCCGCGGCCTACGCCCGCTCGCTGGTCACCACGCGCCAGGTCCTCGCGTCCTGGTACTTCGTGGCGTTCCAGGTGCCGGGCCTGGCCGAACGGTTCCTCGCGGCGGGCGACGGGCCCTACTCGCGGCGGTTCACCGCCGCGCTGCGCCGGTCCGGGCAGAGCCGCGAGCGGGCCCGTCGCGACGCCGCCCGGTTCGCCGATCCGGCCGCGCTCACGGCGGCCCTGAACTGGTACCGCGGCGTCCTCGCGGGCCGTCCGGGGCCCGAGGACCCCCCGGTGCCGGTGCCGACCCTGTTCGTCTGGAGCGACGGCGACATCGCGATCACGCGGCAGGCCACCGCGCTGGTGCACCGCCACGTCAGCGGGCCCTACCGCTACGCGGAGCTGCGTGGGGTCAGTCACTGGATCCCGGAGGAGGCGCCCGACGAGCTCGCGGAGCTGCTGCTCGGGCACCTCGCCGCGCACCCCGGTTGAGTGCCGCGGGCGCGGCATCGGGGCGTCCCGCGCAGTAGCGTGCGGCGGACAGCGATCATGATCGGAGGTTCGGCGTGGACGTCCTCGCCTCCCGTGTGCTGATCCGACCCCGGGACCGGGAGCGCAGCCTCGCGTTCTACCGCGACGTGCTCGGGCTCGCGATCGCCCGCGAGTTCCCGGGCGGCACGGTGTTCTTCGCGGGCAACGGGTTCGTGGAGGTCTCCGGGCAGTCCGACGATCCGCCGGGGGCCGGCGTCGCGCTCTGGATGCAGGTCCGCGACCTCGACGCCGCCCACGAGGAGCTGGCCGCCCACGTGGTCCGCGGCCCGCGGCTCGAACCGTGGGGCCTGCGTGAGATGTGGCTCGCGGATCCGGACGGCACGCGGATCGTGCTGGTCCAGGTCCCCCCGGACCACCCGATCCGCCGCGACCCCCGCTCCTAGAGCTCCCGCCCCGGGGTCGTCCGGGCCCCGGGTACGTCAACCGGCCGTCGCCGCGCCCGGTCCGGGGACGGAGCGCAGCCGGGTGGTCGGCTCGACCAGGTGGCCGTCGGCACAGCGCACCTCGACGTGCACGGGCTGCCCGCAGCCGTCGTGCTCGACCCGCAGGGGTGGACCGGCGGGCCCGGCGAGGTGGCGGTCCCCGTACTGCAGCATCGCGAGGATGACCGGCCGCAGGTCGCGGCCCGCGGCCGTCAACCGGTACTCGTGGCGCTCGCGGCGGCCCGGCTCGCGGTAGGGCACGCGCTCGACGAGGCCGGCGTCGGTGAGCGCGGAGAGGCGGCGGGTGAGGACGTTGCGGGCGATGTGCAGGTGGCCGGCGAGGTCGTCGAAGCGCCGGATGCCGTTGAACAGGTCCCGCAGCACCAGCACGGTCCACGCGTCGCCGACCAGCGCCGCGGTGCGGGCCACCGAGCAGCGGGTGCTGTCCAGCTCCCTGAGGTCCATGGCCTGATGGTAGCGCGGGATGGGTTGCCAACGAGAACTCAGCGTGGCTAGTCTGCGTTCCTCATGAGAACTCAGCGCTCGGGTGCGGTGCTCCTGGTGACGTCCGCGGCGGCGTTCCTGGTGTTCCTCGACGTCACGATCGTCAACATCGCGTTCCCGGCGATCGCCGCGTCGTACCCCGGCGCGTCACTGGCCGGGCTGTCGTGGGTGTTCACCGCGTACAACGTCGTGTTCGCCGCTCTGCTGATCCCCGCGGGGCGGCTGGCCGACGCGCGCGGCAGGCGTCGGGTGTTCGGGATCGGGCTGGCGCTGTTCGGGCTGGCGTCCGCGGCGTGCGCGCTGGCGCCGAGCGCAGGCGCGCTGGTCGGGGCCCGCGCGGTGCAGGCCGTCGCCGCCGCGCTGCTCGCTCCGGCGTCGCTGGCCCTGCTGCTGCCGGCGTTCCCGCCCGAGCGGCGCGGTGCCGCCGTCGGGCTCTGGGGGGCCACCGGCGGGATCGCCGCGGCCACCGGCCCCGCGCTGGGCGGGGTGCTCGTCGACGCGTTCGGGTGGCGCGCGGTCTTTCTCGTGAACGTGCCGGTCGTCCTGCTGACGCTGCTGGCGGGGCGGCTCGTGCTCGCCGAGTCCCGCGACCCGGACAGCCGCCTGCCCGACCCGCTCAGCGTCGTGCTGCTCGGCGGTGGGGTGGCGCTGCTGTCGGTGGGCATCGTCGCGGGGGAGGACGGGGTCTGGTCGGACGCCGCGCTCCCGCTGCTCGCCGGGGTGGCCGTGCTGGCCGTGTTCGCGGTCCGCAGCGGGCGGGTGGCGCGCCCGCTGGTGGAGACCGCGCTGTTCCGGCTGCGGTCCTTCGCCGGCGCGATCGCGGGCTACCTCGCGTTCTCCGGCGCCTTCTACGCCCTGCTGCTCGCCAACATCCTGTTCCTGACCGCGGTCTGGCGCTACGACGTGCTGCTCGCCGGGCTCGCCGTCACGCCGGGCCCGCTCATGGCCGCGCTCTCGTCGCCGCTGGCCGGGCGGGTCGCCGACCGGTACGGCGCGGGCGCGGCCGTCGTCGGCGGCGGTGTGCTGTTCGCCGCGGGCTGCCTGCTGTTCGCCTGGCGCCTGGGTTCCGAGCCGGCCTGGCTGGCCACGTTCCTCCCGGCCACGGTGCTCACCGGCGCCGGGGTGGGTGCGGTGTACGCGGGTCTCGGCACCGCCGCGGTGGCCGAGCTCCCGCCCACCCGCTTCGCCACCGGCAGCGCCGTGGGCACCTGCGCGCGCCAGATCGGGGCGGTGCTGGGCATCGCGCTGCTGCTGTCCGGGCTGTCGGCCGCCGGGTCGACACCCGAGTCCTTCCGCACCGGTTGGCTGCTCATGGCGTTCGGCGGTGTCGCCACGGTGGCGTGCGGCGTCGTCGTCGGAGCGGCCCGTGCCCGTCCGACCCCCGTATCCGTCCCCGTGGAGGAGATCCGATGACCGCGACCCGGCCCGACCTGCGCGACCGCGCCTACAGCTGGCACGACCCGCAGCTCACCGCGGCGGCCGCGCGCGACGTCGACGGCCTGACGTTCCTGCGCCGCATGGCCGCGGGAGAGGTGCCCGCCCCGCCGATCACCGCGACGCTGGGTTTCACGGTGCTGGAGGTCGACGCCGGGCGGGTGGTGTTCGGGCTGGAGCCTGCGGAGTACCACTTCAACCCGATCGGCTCGGTGCACGGCGGCGTGATCGCCACGCTGCTGGGCTCGGCCGCCGGCTGCGCGGTGCACTCGACGCTGCCGGCCGGCACCGCGTACACGAGCCTGGACCTGTCGGTGAAGTTCCTGCGCGGCCTGGGCACCGACTCCGGTCCGGTGCGCTGCGAGGGACTCGTCGTGCACCGGGGCAACCGGACGGCGCTGGCCGAAGCCCGCCTCCACGACGGCACCGGCCGCCTGTGCGCCCACGCGACCAGCAGCTGCATGATCTTCAGCTGATCTGCCGCACCTCGGAGCCACAACGCTGTTCCGTCCAGCCCCGGACAGCAGTGTGGCTCCGAAGTGCGGATCAGGTGGAGGGGACGAACTCGCGGGCGACGGCGGGCGCGGCGGACGGGGTCAGGGCGGCGATCGTCGCAGCGACCACCGCCGCGCCTGCCGCGGCCAGGAAGATCACCGTGTACGCGGCCGCGCTCGGCAGCGTCACGCCGGCGACCGTCGCCGTCAGCCCGCTCGTGACGGCCGCGGCCACGGCGCTGCACGACGACGTCCCCAGCATGCGCATGAGCGTGTTGAGGCTGTTCGCGGCGGCGGTCTCCGTGTGCGGAACGGCATCCATGATCAGCAGTGGCAGCGCCGAGTAGGCCAGCGCCGCACCGATCGCCGTGAGCACCGCCGCGGCCATCACGAGCGGGAGCCAGCCGGGCAGCACGGCCATCGCCAGGTTCCCGGCGATCAGGACCACGGCGCCCGCGACCAGCGTCGTGCGTGCCCCGAACCGGGCCGAGAGCCGCGCCGACACGGGCGAGAACACCGCCATCGCACCACCGATCGGCAGCAGCACGAGCCCGGCGACGACGAGCGGTAGCCCGAACCCGTACCCGGTCTCCACCGGGGCCTGCAGCACCTGGGTCGTGACGAGGAACCCGGCGAACATCGAGAACCCGACCAGTATCGAGCTGACGTTGGTCCACAGGACCGCGGGGCGCGCCGAGACCCGCAGGTCCACCAGCGGCGACGGGACCCGCAGCTCCCAGCGCCCCCACGCCGCGAACAGCACGACGGCCGCGGCGAACAGCCCGAGCACCGGCACGCCGCCCCAGCCCCAGTCGCTGCCCTTGGAGATCGCCAGCAGCAGGCACACCAGTGCCGCGCCCAGCCCGATCGCGCCGGGCAGGTCGAACCGGCCACCGGGCCGGGAACGCGACTCGCCGACGAGCCGGTGCACCAGCACCACCTGCAGCACGCCGATCACCGCGGCCCCGGCGAACAGCCACCGCCAGTCCGCCAGCTGCGCCACCGCGCCGGTGATCGGCAGTCCGATCGCACCGCCGATGCCCAGCGACGAGCTCATCAGCGCGATGCCGCTGCCCACCCGCCCGGGCGGGAGCACGTCGCGCATGATGCTGATGCCCAGCGGGACGACGCCCAGCGAGGCCCCCTGCAGCACCCGGGCCACGAGCAGCACCTCGACGCCCGGCGCCGTCGCCCCGAGCGCCGACCCGGCGGCCGCGAGGCCGAGCGCCACGAGCAGCATCCGCCGCTTGCCGTACATGTCACCGAGGCGACCCAGCACCGGGGCGCAGACCGCGCCCGCCACGAGCGTCGCGGTCACCAGCCAGGTCACCGTCGACGTCGATGAGTTCAGCAGCGTCGGGAACTGCGGCAGCAGCGGGACGACCATGGTCTGGGTGAGCGAGACGGCCAGCCCGCAGGACGCGAGCACCCCCAGCAGGAGTGCGGGGCGCGTGGTGGAAGGTGGCACCCGGCCAGGTGACCAGAAATAGTTGTGTATGGCAAGTTGATGGGCTCGGCTCGCGCCGACCGGCTCGGGGACCTAGCGTCCGGGCGTGCGCACGCTGGAGGATGGGGTCACCGACGGGTTCCGCGAGTTCTGGACCGAACGTCGCATCTGCACGCTGGTCACCCTGCGCCGCGACGGCACGCCGCACGTCGTGCCGGTGGGGGTGACGCTCGACGTCGAGGCCGGGGTGGCGCGGGTGATCTGCAGCCGGGGATCGCAGAAGGCGCGCAACGCGGCCGAGCGGGGGACGGCGGTCGTGTCGCAGGTCGAGGGCGGGCGGTGGTCGACGTTGGAGGGCACGGCCGTGCTCCGGGACGATCCGGAGTCGGTCGCCGACGCCGAGCGGCGCTACGCGCTGCGCTACCGGGTGCCACGGGTCAACCCGGAGCGGGTGGTGATCGAGATCGCGGTCCGTCGGGTGCTGGGGTTGAGCTGAGGGCCCCGGTCACGGCACACTGAACCGGTCAAGTCGCCACAGCGCCGTGGGATCCCCTCCCGATCCGGAGAAGGAGCGCTGCCGTGAGCGCTGCCGAGCCCGCCCGCGTGGTGGAGCTGCCCCGTGCCCTCCCGTCGCCCGACCTGGAGATCTCGACCCTCGGTCCCGGCCGCATCGACTCGCCGATGGCCGAGCTGCTCGACAACAGCCGCACCAGCGAGCACTACGTCGACGAGCACGACCGCGTGCTGCTCGACGACACCCTCGCCGGGATCACCTCCCGCGGTGTCCCGCCGACCGACCTGCCCGGCATGGAGCCCTGCGGCCCCCGCCGCAAGATCTTCTTCGACCCGGCCAAGACCCGCGCGGCCATCGTCACCTGCGGCGGGCTGTGCCCCGGGCTCAACGACGTGATCGCCGGGCTGGTCCGCACGCTGACCTACCACTACAAGGTGCGCCGCGTCGTCGGCATCCGCAACGGGTACCAGGGCTTCGTCGCCGCCTACGGCCACGACGTCGTCGACCTCGCGCCCGAGTCGGTGCGCGACATCGCCACCGACGGCGGCACCGTTCTGGGCACCTCGCGCGGCCCGCAGGACCCGGCCGAGATCGTGGACTGCCTGGAGCGGCTGCACGTCAACGTGCTGTTCGTCGTCGGCGGGGACGGGTCGATGCGCGGCGCCATGCAGATCGCGGCGGAGGTGGCGCAGCGCGGGCTGCTGATCGCGGTCGTCGGCATCCCGAAGACGATCGACAACGACATCCCCTACATCGACCAGAGCTTCGGCTTCCAGACCGCGTTCTCCCACGCCAGCGACGCCATCCGCGCCGCGCGGGTCGAGGCGACGTCCACCGCCAACGGGATCGGGCTGGTCAAGCTCATGGGCCGGCACTCCGGCTTCATCGCCTGCTACGCCGCCCTGGCCCGCAGCGGTGCCGACGTCGTGCTCATCCCGGAGGTGCCCTTCGGCCTCGACGGCGACGGCGGGCTGCTCGCGCACCTGCGCCGCCGGGTGTCCGAGCGCGGGCACGCCGTCGTCGTGGTGGCGGAGGGGGCGGGCCAGGAGCTGCTCGGCCACACCCCCGACGCCGCGGACGCCTCCGGCAACGCCCGGTTGCAGGACATCGGCCCGTACCTGCGCCGCCGTATCGGCGACCACTTCGCCGACGCCGGCGTCGAGACCTCCATCCGCTACATCGACCCCAGCTACGCCATCCGCAGCGTGCCGGCGAACCCCTACGACTCGGTCTACTGCGTACGCCTGTCCCAGGCTGCGGTGCACGCCGCGATGAGCGGGCGCACCGAGATGGTCGTCGGCCGCTATCGCCGCCGGTTCGTGCACGTGCCGATGGCCGCCGCGGTGAGCCGGCGCAACCAGGTCGAACCGCACGGCGACCTGTGGATGGCGGTCCTGGAGTCGACCGGCCAGCCGGTCCACCTCGCCTGACCCCGCAAGTCGGGGCGTGAGCGCGCGCGAGTCGGGGCCTGCGGCTGCGCGAGTCGGGGTCTGCGGCTGCGCGAGTCGGGTTCTGAGGGCGCTCGCTCACGGGCGTGACTCGCACGGAGACCGCGACTCGCGCGCACGGAGGCCGCGACTCGCGCGCACGGAGACCCCGACTCGCGGGGCGGGGGATACTGCGGGGGTGCACGGGCTCGCGATGCGGTTCCTCGGGCACTCCACCGTCCGGATCGAGCTGGCCGGTCGGGTGGTGCTCACCGATCCCGTGCTGACCGGACGGGTCGGCCCGCTGCGGCGGGTCGCGACGCCCCCGGCCCCTGCCGACCACGCGGGCGTCGACCTGGTCCTGCTCTCGCATCTGCACGCCGACCACCTGCACCTGCCGTCGCTGCGGCGGCTGCGCGGCGCCCGGATCGTGGTGCCGCGCGGCGCCGGGGACTGGTTGCGGGGCAAGGGCATCAGTGACGTCGACGAGCTGGCGCCGGGGGAGGAGTTGGCCGACGGGGAGCTGCGCGTCACCGGGGTCGAGGCCACCCACAGCGGGCACCGGTGGGGGCCGCGATCGATCCGGGGACCGCAGGCACGGGCGATGGGGCACCTGCTGGAGACTGCCGGTGTGCGCGTCTACGCCTCGGGCGACACCGATCTCTTCGACGGGATGGCGGGCCTGCCGCGGCCCGACGTCGCGCTGCTCCCGGTGTGGGGATGGGGACCCGATCTCGGACCGGGCCACCTCGACCCGGACCGGGCCGCGGAGGCCGTCGTGCGCCTGCGGCCCCGCGTCACGGTGCCCGTGCACTGGGGCACGCTCGCCCCGGCCGGTCTGCCCCGTGCCCCCGGCCGCCACGGCGCCCGGATGCGGGACCGGCTGGTGGCGCCGCCGCGGGAGTTCGTCGCGGCGGTGGCGGCGTCCGGCGTGGACACCCGCGTCGCGCTGACCGAGCCCGGACGGCGGGTCGAGCTGCCGTGAGCCGGCAGGCGAGTGGGCCGTGCGTCGTCGGGACGCGACACCTCGGGAACCCGGCGGTCCGGCGATGAGCGTGCTCGGGATCGACTGGACGGACCCGGCCGCGCTGGGCTACCCCGCCGTGTTCGGCGGCGTGCTGCTCGGCTCGATCGTGCCGGTCGTCCCGACCGGTGCCGTGGTCGGGGCGGCGGCCGCCATCGCGGTGACGACGGATCAGCTGTCGCTGCCGCTGGTGGTCGTCGTGTCGGTGCTGGGTGCGCTGATCGGCGATCTCGTCACGTTCGGCGTCGCCAAGGCCGGCAGCGCCGCCACGCAGCGCTGGGTGGCCCGCGGCCAGCGCCCGGAGCGGCTGGAGGCCGGGCGGACGCGGTTCGCGCGACGGGGTGCGCTGCTCGTCGTCGTCGGGCGGCTGCTGCCCGCCGGGCGGATCCCGGTCCTGCTCGCGGCCGGAGCGCTCGACTACCCGTGGCGGCGGCTCGTCCCGGCGGCGGTACTGGCCTGCGTGCTGTGGGCCGTCGCCTACGCGGTGCTCGGGATGGTCAGCGGTGGCCTGTTCGACTCTCCGGTCGTGGCCACGCTCGTCGCCACCGCGCTGGTATTCGCCGTCGCGGGGGTCGGCGCGCTGGTGTCCCGGCTGCGGGCCGACACGGGAGGTGCACGGACGTGACCCCGCCGGAGGGTGCCGGCCGGATGGTCCGCGGAGGCCGGGTGCTCGTCCGCGTGCTCGCGGTGTGGTTGCTGACGACCGGCGCCCTGAACCTGCTCGACGAGCTGCTCACCGGATTCGAGATGACGAGCTGGTGGCAGCCGACGGTGCTCGCGCTCGCCCTCGGGGTGCTCAGCGCCGTGGTCTGGCCGCTGATCCTGCGGGTCGCGCTGCCGGTCGCGGTGTTCACGCTCGGCGTCGCGTCCTACCTCGTGCTGGGCGCGGCGCTGCTGCTGGTCTCGTTCGCGGTCCCGGGCGTCACCATCGTCAACCTGTCGACGGCGGTGGGGGTCGCGGTCGTCATGTCGGTGGTCGGGGCGCTGGTCTCCTGGCTGCTGGGCCTCGACCCCGACGAGCTGTTCTTCCGCCGCGCCGCCCGGCGGCCCGGCGCCACGGCCGGCTGCGACGACCGGCCGCCGGGTGTGGTGTTCCTGCAGGTCGACGGCCTGGGGCACGACACGCTGCGCCGCGCCCTGCGCAGCGGGGAGATGCCGGTGTTCTCCCGCTGGCTGGCCGAGGGCAGCCACCGGCTCACGCACTGGAACACCGACTGGAGCTCGCAGACCGGCGCGAGCGTGTGCGGGATCCTGCACGGCGACAGCTCCGACATCCTCGGGTTCCGCTGGTACGAGAAGGACTCGGACCACGTGATGGCCTGTTCCAACCCGGAGGACGCCGCGGAGATGGAGCGCCGCGCCTCCGACGGGCGCGGGCTGCTCGCCGTCGACGGGGCCGGGCACGGCAACCTGTTCACCGGGGACGCGCCCTACGTCTCGCTCACCATGAGCGCGGTGCCGGTGCTGAGCGGGCGCGGACGCCGGGGACGCCAGCACGTCGTCTCCGGGTACGGGTACTTCGCCTACTTCGCCAGCCCGGTCAACACGCTGCGCACACTGGGCGGGGCCGTCGTGGAGATCGTCCGGGAGCTGCGGGCGTCGATCACGCAGCGGCAGCGCAACGTGTTCCCGCGCGTGCACCGCGGGCTGTGGTTCCCGTTCGTCCGTGCGGGCACGAACGTCATCGCGCGCGACGTCGTCGTCTCGGCGGTCATCGAGGACATGTTCGACGGCCGCGCCGTGGTGTACGCCGACTTCCTCGGCTACGACGAGGTCTCGCACTACTCCGGCGTCGAGCGCTGGGACTCCCTCGCCGTGCTGCGCGACATCGACCAGCACATCGGCCGCATCCACCGCGCCACCCAGCTCGCGCCGCGGCGCTACCACGTCGTGTGCCTGTCCGACCACGGCCAGACCCAGGGCTGGGCGTTCGCCGACCGGTTCGACGAGTCGGTGGAGGAGCTGGTCGGGCGGCTGTGCGGGGCGCCGGACGCGGCGCGCGCGGCGTCGGGGCGGTCGGAGAAGGGCTGGCAGGCCGGCACGGTGCTGGCCGAGGCGTCCGGGCGCGGGTTCGTCGCCAACCGGCTGCGCGCGCGGGTGGAGCGGGCCCGGGCGCAGGAGCACGCGCCGCACGTCCCCGAGGACGCCGGGCGCGTGCCGCGGGTGGCGCCGGGCGTCGTCGCGGTGGCGTCGGGGCACATGGCGATGGTGTCGTTCACCGAGCACGCGGGCCGGGTCGAGCTGGAGACGATCGAGCGTGAGTTCCCGGACCTGCTGCCCGGGCTCGTCGATCATCCCGGGATCGGGTTCGTGCTCGTCCGCAGCGCCGAGTTCGGCCCGGTCGTGCTGGGCCGCGACGGGCTGCACCGCCTGGCCACCGGCGTCGTGCTCGGTGACGACCCGCTGGCCGCGTACGGCCCGCACGCCGTCGAGCTGGTGCGTCGCGTGGACGGCTTCGGCAACTGCGCCGATCTCATGATCAACAGCGGGTTCGATCCGGCGACCGGGGACGCCCCACCGTTCGAGCCGCATGTCGGCAGCCACGGCGGGCTCGGTGGCGCGCAGTCCCGCGGATTCCTGCTCCACCCGGTCGAGCTGCCCTCGCCCGACGGGGAGATCCTCGGCTCCGAGCAGCTGCATCGGGTTCTGCGCGGCTGGCTCGCCCACCTCGGGCACGCGATTCCCGACGCCCTCCGGCCCGTGGAAGGGACGAGCTGAGACCCGTTTCCGTGTATTGCCGGAAAGGGCGCGACGCAGATAAGGTCGGGACCATGACTGCCGGGTCGGCCTCGCGCCGCTCACGAGACGGGCACCCGGCCAGGGCGTGACCGCCCAGCGGGCCCGTGGCCCGCCTCGCCGCTCTGAAACACGCTTTCACCTGCGGAACCTCCCTGCCCCGGGGCTCCCCGCCGCCGGCCTCCTCGGCTGCGCATCCCCTTCCTCGCTCCTCCCACCGCCGCGGCCCTCCCATCGCCCCGGCGGCACTCCGCCATGCCCGAGAACACAGGAGAAGAATTGCCGAACGCCGTCAACGACCCGGTCATCGCGGAATTCCGCGCGCATCACGGCAGGGTCGGCGGCTGGTTCGCCGACGCCCGTCTGCTGCTGCTCACCACCACCGGCGCCCGCACCGGCGCCCCGCACACCGTGCCCCTGGGCTATTTGCCCGACGGCGGCGAGCGCGTGCTCGTCATCGGGTCGGCCGGCGGGGGACCGCACCACCCCGCGTGGCTCCACAACCTGCGGGCCGACCCGCGCGCCGTCGTCGAGGACGGCGTCTTCACCTATCCGGTCGAGGCTTCGATCCTCGAGGGCGAGGAGCGCGACGCGGCGTTCGCGCGCGCCGCCGAGGCCGACCCGGGCTGGGGCGCCTACCAGGACGGCACCACGCGCGTGCTGCCCGTCGTCGCCCAGCTCCGGATGAACTGCCTGACGCTGTGCGCGGGCCTGCGCAACCACCACGGTGGCGAGGACGCGGCGATCTTCCCGTTCCTCGACCGCACCCGCCCCGACCTCGCGCCGGTGCTGGAACGGCTGCGGCGCGAGCACGAGGAGATCGCCGTGCTCACCGCGCGGCTGGCCGAGGTGCTGGCCGAGGGGGGAGCGGAGGTGGCGGTGCAGGTCGATCTCCTCGTCGACGACCTCGAGCGCCACCTCGCCTACGAGGAGGAGGAGCTGATCCCGGTGCTCGACGGCGGGCGCTGACCCTGTGTGCGAGCGTCCCGCGGGGTGCGGCGTCAGCTACCGGTGCCCTCGGGCGCCTGCACCTCGCGCCGCAGGATCTTGCCCGTCGGGCCCTTGGGCAGCTCGTCGACGACCCACACGTGCCGCGGGTACTTGTACGCCGCCACCCGCTCCTTCACGAACGCCCTGAGCTCGTCGGGGTCGGCCTTCTCGCCCGCCTTGAACGCCACCGCGGCGCCCACCTCCTCGCCGAGCTCGGTGTGCTTGATCCCGATGACGGCGGCCTCGGCCACCGCGGGGTGCTCGTAGAGCGCCTCCTCGATCTCGCGCGGGTAGACGTTGTAGCCGCCGCGGATGATCAGGTCCTTCTTGCGGTCGACGATCGTGTAGAAGCCGTCGGCGTCCTTCGTGGCGACGTCGCCGGTGCGGAACCAGCCGTCCGGGATCGACTCGGCGGTGGCCTCGGGCCGTCCCCAGTAGCCCTTCATGACGTTCTCGCCGCGGATCGCGATCTCGCCGGGCTCGTCGACGCCCACCTCGTTGCCGTCGTCGTCGACGACCTTCATCTCGCAGCCGCGCACCTCGAAGCCGATCGATCCGGGCTTGCGGTCGCGGCCGGGCTGGTTGAACGAGGCGACCGGCGAGGTCTCGGACAGCCCGTACCCCTCCAGGATGACGCAGCCGAACCGGTCCTCGAACGACTTCATGATCTCCACCGGCATGGCCGAGCCGCCGGAGATGCAGGTGCGCAGCGACGAGACGTCGGCGTCGGCCGCGGCGTCGTGGTGCAGCATGCCCGCGTACATCGTGGGGACGCCTTCGAACACCGTCACCCGGTCGCGCCCGACCACCTCCAGCGCCTTGCCGGCGTCGAAGCGGGGGATCAGCGTGAGGCACGAGCCGGTGGCGACCGACGCGTTGAGCCCGCAGGTCAGGCCGAACACGTGGAACAGCGGCAGGCATCCCATGATCACGTCGTCGGGGGTGATCTCGATGAGCGTGTCGACGGTGGTGCGCGCGTTGCTGTCGAGGTTGTGGTGGGTGAGCTCGGCGCCCTTGGGCTGCCCGGTGGTGCCGGAGGTGTAGAGGATCACGGCGGTGTCGTCGTCGGCGCGCTCGACGGCGTCGGTGAGGGGGGAGCCGGTGAGCTGCTCGGACGAGGGCCCCATCGCACCGACGACCACCGAGTCGATGCCCACCGTCTTCGCCGCCTCGGTGACCGCGTCGCCGCCACCGTCCCAGCCGAACACCAGCGACATGCCGGAGTCGGTGAGGTAGTACTCCACCTCGCGGGCCTTGAGGAGCGGGTTCATCGGCACGACCGTGGCGCCGGCCAGCAGCGAGCCGTAGAACAGGATCGGGAACGCGGGCACGTTGGGCAGCACCAGGCCGACGCGGTCACCGGGGTTCAGGCCCCGCTCCTTCAGCATCCCGGCGACGGCAGCGGCGCCGGCGAGCAGGTCGGCGTAGGTCAGGACGTGGTCGTCGAGGCGCACCGCCGGCCGGTCTCCGTGCTCGGACGCCGTCGTCACGAGGTTTGCTGCGAGGTTCGTCATGGTGCGGACCCTAACGGCCCGCCGCGAGCCTCACAGGATCAGCGGGTCGCGCGGAAGTCCCAGCAGGCGCTCGGCCACCTGGTTGCGGGCGATCTCGGAGGTGCCACCGGCGATGGTGAGGCAGCGCGACCACAGATAGCAGCGCATCACCAGGTCGTTGCCGCCCGACACCGCCTCCGTGCCGGCCAGCCGCACCGCGAGCCCGGCCACCCGCTGGGCGTGCTCGGAGGTGAACAGCTTGTTGAGGTTGCCCTCCGGTCCGGGTTCGGTCCCGCCGACGGCCCGTGCGGCCTGGCGCAGGATGAGCAGCCGGGTGGCCAGCTCGTCGGCGATCAGCGCCCCGACCTCCCGCTCGGCGGTGTGCGGGTCGGGCGCCGCGGCGGCCAGCGGCAGCAGGTCCCAGGCGCGCAGCGGCAGCCGCCCGGCGCCCCCGCCGCCGATGGAGACGCGCTCGTTGCCCAGCGTCGCCCGCGCCACCCGCCAGCCCTGCCCGACCTCGCCCACGACGTCGGAGTCGGGCACGAACACGGCGTCGAGGAACACCTCGTTGAACAGGGCGTCACCGGTGAGCTCGCGCAACGGCCGGACGTCGACGCCGTCGGCGCCCAGGTCGATCGCCATCATCGTGATGCCGGCGTGCTTGGACCCCGTGGCCGACACGGCGTCGGTGCGCACCGTCGCGAAGCCCCAGTGCGACTCGTGCGCGCGGGTCGTCCACACCTTCTGGCCGGTGACCCGCCACCCGCCGTCGACGCGCACGCCGCGCGTGGAGATCGCGGCGGCGTCGGACCCGGCGCCGGGCTCGGAGAACAGCTGGCACCACTCGGTCTCGCCGAGCAGCGCGGGCCCCAGCCAGCGCTCCCACTGCTCGGGGGTGCCGTGCTGGGAGATCGTCTGGATGTTCCAGGCGGTGATCCCCAGCGACGGCACGTCGACGCCGCGGAACTCCTGCTCGATCACCAGCTGCTCGGTGGCCGAGGCGTCGCGGCCCCACGGCGGCGGCCAGTGCGGCACGAGGTAGCCGGACTCGACCATCGCCGCGCGCCGCCCCGCCGCGTCCAGCCCGTCGAGCGACGCGACGAACTCCCGGGCCGCCGCGCGGTGCCCCTCGGCCTCGGGCGGGAGGTCCAGGTCGGGGGCGCGCTCCACGCCCTCGCGGGTGAGCCGGGCGACGTCGCGCTCGGGGTCGCCGGTCTGCGCGACGATCGCGGCGAGGGTCAGCGCGCGGCGCAGGTAGAGGTGGGCGTCGTGCTCCCAGGTGAACCCGATGCCGCCGTGCAGCTGGATCGTCATCTCGGCGGCGCGGACGGCGGCCGGCACCGAGCGCGCGGCGGCGACCGCGGCGGCCAGCTCCGCGCCGGGGGTGCCGGCCGGGGCGCGGGAGGCGTCCCAGGCGGCCGCGACGGCCAGCTCCGCGTCGAGCAGCAGGTTCGCGCAGTGGTGCTTGACCGCCTGGAACGTGCCGACGGTGCGCCCGAACTGCCTGCGCTCCTTGACGTAGGCCACCGACACCTCCAGGCACGCGGTGGCGCTGCCGGCCGCCTCGGCGGCGGCGAGCACGCGGGTGAGCCGCCGGGCGAGCGCCGCACCCCCGGCGATCACGCCGAGCACCGGCGCGTCGTCGACGCGGACCCGTCCGCCGCGGCGGGTCGGGTCGAGCACCGCGGGCAACCCGGCGCCCTCGCCACCGAACTCCTCGGGCACGTGCAGCCCCAGCCACCCCAGGGAGGCCTGCTCCTTCCAGATGCCGGGCAGGCCCTCCTCGGCCTCCAGCAGGGCGCGGGCCGCCGCGCGCTGGCCGGACAGGGCGGAACGGGCCACCTCGGCCAGTGTCCGGTGGTCGTCGGTGATCGCCAGGGCCATGGGTCAGAACATAACCCTCATCCGCCGCGCCCGGCCCGGATCACCGGCAGCAGGACGCGGTCCACCAGCGAGTCGACGAAGTCCTCGTCGAGGCCGTCGGAGCCGAGCAGCAGGTGCTGCAGCGTGAGGCCGCGGGTGACGTCGGCGACCAGCATCGGGTCGACGTCGGGCCCGATCTCGCCGCGTTCGACCGCCCGGGTGAGAATGATCTTGGCCTGCCGGGCCTCCTGGGACCGCAGCAGCTCCAGCGCCAGCGCGCCCAGCTCGCCGCTGATGCCGGCGGCGGCCAGCAGGCCCTGGGTGCGCTGCGGGGTGGTCGCGTGGCCGGACGCGCGCAGGTTCGCCACGAGGTCCCCGCGCAAGGAGCCGGTGTCGAGGACGTCGTCCGGGTCGTGCTCGGACCGGGTCACCGCGCGCTGCAGCGCCGCCGTCATCAACTCCTCCTTGCCCGACCAGCGCCGGTAGACGGTCTTGGCGCTCGCGTGGGCCCGCTGGTGCACCGCGGTGACCGTCAGCCGGTCGTAGCCCACCTCGGAGAGCACCTCGAGCGCGGCGTCGAGGATCGCGTTCTCGCGCTCGATGTCGAGCGGGCGGCCCGGGGGGCGGGTACCGGTCATGGCAGGTGTGTCGTTCCTCGCGTCGTCCTGAGAAACGACACGGTACCCTTTCCTTTTCGGGTAATGTGCCGGTAAACCCGATCGACGAACAGGAGCAGGCTCGTGGAGGTAGCGGTCCCCGCCATCGTGTGGTGGCTGACGGTCATCGGGATCGTCGGCCTGCTGCTGTTCGACTTCGTGTTCCACGTGCGCAAGGCGCACATCCCGACGCTGCGCGAGGCCGCGATCTGGTCGTCGATCTACGTCGGGATCGCGATCCTGTTCGGCGTCGGGGTCTGGTGGTTCGGCGGCGCCACGATGGGCACCGAGTACTTCGCGGGCTACGTCACCGAGAAGGCCCTGTCGGTCGACAACCTGTTCGTCTTCCTCGTCATCATGGCCAGCTTCAAGGTGCCCCGCGCGGACCAGCAGAAGGTGCTGCTGTTCGGCATCGTGTTCGCCCTGATCGCCCGCAGCGCGTTCATCTTCGCCGGCGTCGCCCTGATCAGCCTGTTCTCGTGGGTGTTCTACGTCTTCGGCGCGATCCTGCTGTGGACGGCGTTCAGCCTGGTCCGCGGGGGCGACGAGGACGACGAGGCGGACAACTTCGTCATCCGGTTCGCCCGCAAGCACCTGCGGACCTCCGAGCACTACGACGGCGACAAGCTGTTCACGATCGAGAACGGCAAGCGCGTCCTCACCCCGATGCTGCTGGTGATGATCGCGATCGGCGGCACCGACCTGCTGTTCGCGCTCGACTCCATCCCCGCGATCTTCGGACTCACCGAGAACGCCTACATCGTGTTCACGGCCACCGCGTTCTCGCTGATGGGCCTGCGCCAGCTGTACTTCCTCATCGACGGCCTGCTCGACCGGCTCATCTACCTGTCCTACGGGCTCGCGGCCATCCTCGGCTTCATCGGTGTCAAGCTCGTGCTGCACGCGCTGCACGAGAACAACCTGCCCTTCGTCTACGGCGGGCAGCCGGTGCCGGTCTACGAGATCAGCACCCCGCTCTCGCTGGGCGTCATCATCGGCGTCCTGACGATCACCGTCGTCGCCTCGCTGCTCAGCCCGGCCGGCAAGGCCAAGAGCGCGGCGTCCACGGCGCGGCGGCACGCGAAGGAGTACCTCGACCTCGCCACCGACGCCGAGAGCCGCGAGGACAGCTACCGCAAGCTGGTCCGCGACGAGGAGGCCATCGCCGCGCTGGCCGGCCCGCTCGGCGACGAGGTCCGGGCCGACGCGGAGCTGCGCGAGCTGCTCGACCGCGCCCACGCGGAGCACGAGTCGGCGCTGCGCGGCTGAGCCGGGGCGGCAGCCTGCCGGGGGTCGGCACGGTGCTTCGTGCGCCCGCACGATCGGCGCGCGGTGGCGCCACGTTCCTCACCGGCGACGCCGGGCGGGCTACCGTGACCTCGACGACGGGCCGCGGAGGGGGGCGGGGAGATGCACGCGCCGGTGCTGGAGCTCGTTGCGCAGGGCCGCCGGATCCAGGTGCCCGCGGACCGGCGGTTCGT
This sequence comes from Pseudonocardia sp., assembly GCF_029263155.1. Classification (GTDB taxonomy): domain Bacteria; phylum Actinomycetota; class Actinomycetes; order Mycobacteriales; family Pseudonocardiaceae; genus Pseudonocardia. The sequence goes on along the minus strand of NZ_JAJCYB010000029.1, from coordinate 4,191 downwards.
CGTCGGCCGCGGTCCCACCGCCGATCTCGACCTGCCCGGATCGCACGTCTCGCGCACCCACCTCGTCGTCGAGCTGACGGCGAGCGGCTGGACGCTGACCGACCACTCCCGCTACGGCACGTTCGCCGACGGCCGCCGCGTCACCACGATGGCGATCACCGGGCCGACCGTCGTGCACCTCGGCGCTCCGCCCGACGTCACCGCGCTGGAGTTCCGCCCCGGCGCGGCGCCCGCCCCGCCCGGCGCCGCGCCCGCCCCACCCGCCTACGGCGCCGTCCCCGCGCCGTCCGCCCCGCCCGTCCCCGGTGGATCGCCGCCCCTCCCGCCCCCGCCGCGCGGTGGTGTGCTGGCCCGGCAGGGTGGCGGGGCCACGCTGAGCTACTCCTTCGGCGGTGGCCCTGCCGCGCCCCCGGCCACGCGGATCACCGTCGGGCGGCTGCCGGACAACGACGTCGTGCTCGACGACCTGCTCGTCTCCCGCCACCACGCCGAGCTGCGCCGCGACGGCTCGGGCTGGCACATCGTCGACCTCGGCAGCGGCAACGGCGTGTTCGTCAACGGGGTGCGGGTCCAGGCCGCGCTGGTCACCCCGCGCGACGTCATCGGCATCGGGCACACGCTGCTGCAGCTGCACGGCGACCAGCTCGTGGCCGCCGTCGACACCGGTGACGTGCAGTTCGAGGTGCGCGACATCTCGGTGTCCACGGCCGAGGGCAAGACGCTGCTGCGCGACGTCGGGTTCTCCCTGGCCGGCCGGAGCCTGCTGGCGGTGGTGGGGCCCAGCGGGGCGGGGAAGTCGACGCTGCTGCGCGCGCTGACCGGCAGCCGCCCGGCCGACATGGGCGAGGTCCGCTACGCCGGTCGCGACCTCTACGCCGAGTACGACGAGCTGCGCCACCGCATCGGCCTGGTGCCGCAGGACGACGTGCTGCACCCGCAGCTCACGGTGCTGCGGGCGCTGCGCTACGCCGCCCGGCTGCGGTTCCCCGCCGACGTGCCCGAGGCCGACCGCGAGCGCCGCATCGCCGAGGTGCTGCACGAGCTGGGCCTGACCCACCAGGCGCACCAGCGCATCGACACGCTCTCGGGCGGGCAGCGCAAGCGCACCTCGGTGGCGCTGGAACTGTTGACGAAACCCTCGCTGCTGTTCCTCGACGAACCCACCTCCGGCCTCGACCCCGGCCTGGACAAGTCGGTGATGCAGACGCTGCGCGGCCTGGCCGACGGCGGGCGCACCGTCGTCGTCGTCACGCACAGCGTCGCCAACCTCGACCGCTGCGACCGGCTGCTGGTGCTGGCTCCGGGCGGGCACGTGGCCTACTTCGGGCCGCCCGCCGAGGCGCTGGGCTACTTCGGGCAACCGGACTTCGCCGAGATGTTCCTGCTGCTCGACCGCGTGCCGGGGGAGGTGCTGGGTCGGCGGTTCCGCGAGTCGCGACAGTACGGGCGCTACGTGGCGATGCCTACGGCCGGGATGCCGCGGGTCGTCGACCGCTCGGCCCCGCGTGCCGCCCCGCCGCAGCAGCGCTTCGGCACCCAGCTCTCGGTACTGTGCCGGCGCTACCTCGCCGTGATCGCGGCCGACCGGCAGTACGCGATCTTCCTGGCCGTGCTGCCGCTGGTGCTGGCCGTGCTCGCCCGGCTGGTGCCCGGCTCGTCGGGGCTGTCGATCTCCGCGGCGGTGGACGCGGGGGAGTTCCAGCCCAGCCAGCTGCTGCTCGTCCTCGTCGTCGGCGGGGCGCTGGTGGGGGCCGCGGCGTCGGTGCGGGAGCTGGTCAAGGAGAGACCGGTGTACGTGCGGGAGCGCGCGATCGGGCTGTCGCTGCCGGCGTACCTGCTGTCCAAGCTGCTGGTGCTGGGCACGATCAGCGGGCTGCAGGCCGCGGTGTTCACGCTGCTGTCGCTCGTGGGCCGCAACACCCCCGACGACGCGCTGGTGCTGGGCTCGCCGACGCTGGAGGTGCTGGTCGCGGTCGTCGGGGTCACCGTCGTCACCATGATCGTCGGGCTGGTGATCTCGGCGTTCATCGACAACGCCGACCGCGGCATGCCGCTGCTGGTGCTCGTGCTGATGCTGCAGCTCGTCGTCTCCGGGGGGCTGTTCCCGGTGCACGGGCGACCGGTGCTGGAGCAGCTCGCGTGGCTGGTGCCGTCACGGTGGGGGTTCGCGATGGGCGCCTCGACGATCGACCTCAACGTCACCGCGCGCGGCGGACCCGACGCGCTGTGGGAGCACTCGGCAGGTCGCTGGCTCCTGGCGGCGGGGATGCTGCTGCTGATCGCCGTGATCCTGATCGCGGTCACGGCGTTGCTGCTGCGCCGCCTCGACCCCGTCCGCGCGCGCCGCTGAAGCCCGGTCTCAGCTCGAGCCCGCACACACCTCCGGGGGCTCGCACACACCTCCGGGGGCTCGCACACAGTTCCGGCCCTGTGTGCGAGCCCCGCAGCCTGTGTGCGAGCCTCCGGCGGGAGACGCGGAGCCGGTGGCACGCGCGAGGGGAGGGCCGGGCGTACCCGGCCCTCCCCGTCGAGCGGTGGTGCTCCTTCCGGGTGATCAGGCGGTGGCGGGCGCCGGGCGTCCGGCCGGGCCCTGCTTGCGGTAGTCCTCGAGGAAGGCGGCGCGGCCGGCGTCGTCCATCTCGTTGAACAGGACGTTCGGGCTGGCCAACGGCGGGCAGCGGCGCATGTGGTCCAGCGTCCACATCTTCTTGGGGTTCAGGTCGAGGTGGGGCTGCGCGGTCATGGTGTTGCCGTCGTCGCGGACGAAGCCCATGTCCGAGACCACGTCGGCCCAGTTCCAGCCGTGGTACAGCGTCTCCCACTCACGACGCCCGACCAGCCGGCCCATGTTCGGGGTCTCGCGACCCTGGTACTCGGGGCGGAAGGCCTCGACGTCGGTCCAGCGGCAGACCTCGTGGCAGTAGGTCTTGTGCACGCCGTCGACCTCGGCCGTGACGATGTCCTCGCGGACCAGGCACGGGACCATGCAGGTCCAGCAACGCGATGGGTAGACGTAGTCGACGTCCTCGAACACGATCGGGTTGTGCCCGTTCGGCACGGCGAGGCGGTTGTAGTTCTCCCACCACGCGCCGTACTTGTCGTACCAGCCCGGGTACTTGTACTCGAACCACTCGAAGTCCTCGTCGGTCATGCCGTCGATGCGCCAGTAGTTGGCCAACCAACCGGTGGCGAAGAACTGCGCGACCTCGTGGACGTAGCCCTTCTCCCAGATCTGCTTCCACGACTCCTCGATCAAGTCGTGCGGGATGACCAGGCCGTACTTCTCCAGCGGGATCAGGTACGCACGGTAGTAGTCGTCGTAGATCCAGCGACGCCACATCTCCGCGTAGGACTCGCGGTCCTTGCGGCGGTCCTTCGTGCCGTACTCGATGAAGGTACCGATCGCGGCGTCGACCACGCGGTGGTTGTTCCACCACGCGTAACGCAGGTCGCGCTCGAGCAGCTGGCGGTTGTCCTCGTCGGACAGCGCCATCAGCAGCGTGGCGTAACCGTTGGAGATGTGGCGCGACTCGTCGGACTGGACCGAGTGGAACACCGTGGGCAGCAGGTAGTCACCATTGGCCGCGGCCTCGGCCGGCATGGCCACGAACAGCGTGTTCGTGAACGCCGTCTCGGCGACGATCGTCAGGTAGATGCTGGCCGCGGTGATCGCGTCACCGGTGATGAACCCCTCGGCGAACTGACGGCCGATGGTGCCGCAGTAGTCCGAGTGGAAGTTGCGCAGGCTGTTGTTGAACCCCGCCGGGTCGATGTAGTTGTTCATGTACAGGCGCTTCAGGTTCTGCTGGATCGTCGAGTGGCGCACCTCGTCGATCATCTGAATGGCCTGACCGTTGTGCAGCTCCGGGTTGGGCACAACGTGGAACAGCATCGGCATCGACCGCGCGGCCGAGACCTCCGGCAACGGGATGATGGACAGGAACAGCTTCTGCCACTCCAGCCAACGCTCCTGGACCTGGCGGAACATGTTCCCGCGGATGGCCCCGTCCGACGCGCCGTAGACGCGGTGGTCCTTCTCCTCCTGCATGGGGAAGTAGGACCGCAGGACCTGCTTGAGCGGGTCCTTCTTGGCGGCCTTGCGGAACGTGTAGTCGGTTCCGTACTTCATGTACGGCTCGTGGTACTGCGGCTCCCAGGACAGCTCCTGGATCTTCTGGTGAGCCTTGGCCA
>NZ_JAJCYB010000028.1 GCF_029263155.1 Pseudonocardia sp. | reverse complement strand
GATAGTCGCATCCAGCGGATGCCCTTCTGTGTGGGATCGATGTGACCGTGGTAAGCCACATTCTCCCAGCTCAGAGGGGCATTCGTGCGTTCCGACCCACCCTTACAGACTCATTTCGGCGGTGCATCCAGGCTGAGCCGGAAGACCGGTGAGCTCCGGGGCCGTCGTGACGAGCTGGGCCTGCTGATCGACGAGACCCCCGCGACGGCGAAGCCGACCCGGGCACACCTGAGTGCCCTCGACGAACACGTCCGCGCCCGGCTCGGCTCGGACACGCCCGACACCGTGCAGGCGCTGCTCCAGGCCATGACCGTGAAGATCGACGTCGTCGGACGGGACAGCATCACCCCGACGTTCCGTATACCCGCCAGCACCCCGGTCCCGCCGCAGACGGCACCGGAGCCGGACGGCAAGGTTCGTACATTGCCTGGATCGGTGCCCCCGGCAGGATTCGAACCTGCGCTTTCGCCTCCGGAGGGCGACGCTCTATCCCCTGAGCTACGGGGGCTCGGGTGGCATCACTCTAGCGCACCCGTCGAGTCACTACGGCAGGGGAGTGGCGCGCCCAAGTGGTGCCCGGCAGGCCAGCCGTGGGATCGGTTCTCCGACCACCTCGCTGCCACGATCGGGTTGTCCCACCTCAAGCCCGGATCAAGGTCCTTGACCGTGACGGTCCCGACCGCCAATCTCGAAATTGTCATGAAGCCGACCGATTATGGGAGAGTGGAATCGGGGCATGTCCGGCGACATGTTCGTGTGGCGCACACTGCCCGACTCGGCTTCGCGAATTTAAATCGAGGGGGAATTGGTCTTCATGCAGAATCGATCGTTCACGCGTTCTGTCCGCGCAGCGGTTGTCGCTACTGCGATGATGGCGAGCTCGGTGGCGCTGGCGCCGTCGGCACTGGCCTGGTACCCGGACGGCTTCTCGAGTTCGGGTGGCCCCTGTGGCAGCACGTCCGGCCTGGGGGAGGCGGTGCCGCTGGCGTCCATCGAACCGCTTGTGGGTCACACCGGCCCGTGGGGGCCGGTACGGACCACGTACGAATCGCCGACGAACAAGACGACCGAGTCCGTGCAGCGTCGTGCGGTTGCGGTTCGCTCGACCGGCGAGATATGCGAGAGCGGGGGGATCCGGCGGATCTCGTACGTGTACTCCCGGTTCGAGGAGCGCACCCAGACGACGTTCTACACGAAGGCGGGTGGATCCACGCGGCTCATCACGATTCCGAACAACCCGAGAATCTCGGAATGGGCTCCCGTGTGATATCCACGCAGGAGTCCGTGATCGGGTCGAGTCACAACGGCAGCGGAGTGCCGCCCCGCTCGTGCAGCAGCTGCTGTAGATAGGCGGTCTCGGAGGCCTGGGCCCTGAGCATCTGCGCGGCGAGCGTGCGCACCTGCGGCACTGCGGCATGCTCGCTGGCATAGACCAGCATATCCGCGCCGCCCTGGTGGTGACGGAGCATGAGCTGCAGGAACACGACGTCGAGCTCGGGGCCGGTGGCGGCCCGCATGGCCTGCAGCTCGGCCGACGACGCCATGCCGGGCATGCGTGCGACCGCACCGGTGGCGGGGTCGGGGGGCCCGGTGTGGTCGTGGGCGCCGGGTGCGTCGGCCATCCAGCCCATGTGGCCGCCCAGCGGCAGGGCGGGCGCCTCCCACAGCGCGAGCCAGCCCTGCATCTGACCGATCTGGTTGTTCTGGGTGCGCTCGATGTCGGTGGCGAGCTGGGCGAGAACGGGATCGGTGGTGTGGTCGCGCTCCCAGCCGGCCATCTCGACGGCCTGCAGGTGGTGCACGGTCATGTCCTGGTTGAACCCGATGTCGACGGGCCCCGGCTCGGGCCGCGTGGACCCCGGTAGGCCCAGCAGCAGCCCGCCGGCCGCGCCGAGAAGGAGCAGGCTGAGTACAGCGGCGATCGCGACGAGTGGCCGGATCCAGCGGGCCTCGCCGACGTCGGCGGTTTCCGCGGTCCGGTCCGTCGTGGTCGTCACGACCCGGCCGGCGGCGCGTCCGGGGCCACGTCGGTGCGCGTGCCGATCTCGGGCTGGCTGCCGGGCGTGCCGGGGGCGGGCGCGGCGACGTACGGCGGCGGATCGGCGCGGACGAAGCCGCCGGGCCCGGACTCGTCACAGCTGGCGCCGAACTCCGGAGTCGTGTAGCGGTTCAGGCGCAGCGCTGCGACGAACTGGTCGATGCGCGGGTCGTTCGCGTCGGTCAGCTTGAGCTGGTGGCTCCAGGCCTGCAGCGAGATGGGCTGGTCGAGATCGGGGTACGGCGACATCACCATGTACTGCTCCCCGTCGACCTTGGCGCGCAGCGTCTCCAGCGCGGCACCGGTGATCCGCTCGGGGTCGTACGCGATCCACACCGCTCCGTGCTCGAGGGAGTGCACGAGGTTCTCGCTGCGTACGGCCTGGTCGTAGACGACCCCGTTGCACGCGGCCCAGGCGAAGTCGTGAGAGCCGCCGAACGGGGGGCTCTGCGTGTAGGCCACCTGCTGGTCGGCGGTGAAGTGCTCCTGCCCGACCGCGTACTCGACGACCTGCACGCCCTCGATCTGCGTGGACGGGTCCGGATTCTCTTCGGTGGGCGTGAACGGCGCGAGTGCGGCCTGGCGCTCCTCGTTGGCCTGGCCCTCGATGTACGCGTAGCCGAAGACGGCCCCCGCGAACAGCACCACCACCAGCACGCCCGCGATGAGCCCCCACGGCGTCGACCGGTGGGCGACGACCGCAGCGCGCGCGTTGCGGGTCGACTTGCTGTTCTTGCCGCTGACCATGAACCGTCCCGCCGTCTGCGTCATGTCCCGGTGCCGTCACCGCGGACAGGCCCTTGCGGGGACCGAGTCTAGGAGCGGTACCTGAGAACAGCGTGAGCGCCACCTCCACCGGGGACGGAGGAGGGCCCGGAGCGGGTGGAACTAGACTCGAGCGGTGACTCCCGCGCAGCTCGCCGACCTGGTCCGCACCACCGCGACCGAGGTCCTCACGCGCCGTGGTCTGGATCTCGCAGCGCTCCCCGACGACGTCGGCGTCGAGCGGCCGCGCAGCCCCGAGCACGGCGACTACGCCACCAACGTGGCCCTGCGCACCGCGAAGAAGGCCGGTGTCGCGCCGCGCGAGCTGGCCACGTGGCTGGCCGAGGCGCTGTCGGCACTCGACGGCGTCGCGAGCGCGGAGATCGCCGGCCCCGGCTTCATCAACCTGCGCCTGGCCGCGGCCGCGCAGGGCGCCGTCGTGGCCGAGGTGCTGGCGGCGGGGGCGTCCTACGGCTGCGGCGACGAACACGCCGCCCGCAGCGTCAACCTGGAGTTCGTCTCGGCCAACCCGACCGGCCCGCTGCACCTGGGGCACACCCGGTGGGCCGCGGTCGGCGACGCGCTGGGCCGGATCCTCGCCGCGCGCGGCGCGAAGGTCACCCGCGAGTACTACTTCAACGACGCCGGTGGGCAGATCGACCGGTTCGTGGCCTCGGTGGTGGCGGCGGCGCAGGGCGGGCCGACCCCCGAGGGCGGCTACGGCGGCGCGTACATCGCCGAGATCGCGGCGCAGGTGCTGGCGGCCGAGCCGGGTGCGCTCACCGCCCCGGACCGCGACGAGGTGTTCCGCCGGATCGGTGTCGAGCTGATGTTCGACGAGATCAAGCGCTCCCTGCACGCGTTCGGCACGGACTTCGACGTGTGGTTCCACGAGAAGTCACTACACGACTCCGGGGCCGTCGACACCGTGGTGCAGCGGCTCAAGGACTCCGGCAACCTCTACTTCGCCGACGGCGCGTGGTGGCTGCGCTCCACCGACGAGGGCGACGACAAGGACCGCCCCGTCATCAAGAGCGACGGCACGCCCGCCTACATCGCCGGTGACCTCGCCTACTACCTGGACAAGCGCCGCCGCGGCTTCGACCTGTGCATCTACATGCTCGGTGCCGACCACCACGGCTACATCGCCCGGCTACGTGCCGCGGCCGCCGCGTTCGGCGACGACCCGGGCACCGTTGAGGTGCTGATCGGGCAGATGGTCCGGCTGTTCTCCGGCGGCCGGATGCTGAAGATGAGCAAGCGCGCCGGCACTGCGGTGAGCATGGACGACCTGGTCGAGTTCGTGGGAGTCGACGCGGCCCGCTACTCGCTGATCCGGTCGTCGATCGACTCCGTGCTCGATCTCGACCTCGACGTGCTGACCAGGCGCAGCAACGACAACCCCGTCTTCTACGTGCAGTACGCCCACGCCCGGCTCTGCTCGCTCGCGCGCAACGCCGCCGACCTCGGCATGGAGCAGGGCACCGCGTACGGCCTGCTGGAGCACCCGCGCGAGGGTGATCTGATCCGCACGATCGGGGAGTTCCCGGCCGTCGTGCGTTCGGCCGCCGAGCTGCGCGAGCCGCACCGCGTGGCCCGCTACCTGGAGACGCTGGCCGCCGCGTACCACAAGTTCTACGACGCCTGCCGCGTGCTGCCGATGGGCGACGAGGAGATCTCCGACCTGCACCGCGCCCGCCTCGCGCTGTGCGGAGCAGCCCGGCAGGTCCTCGCCAACGGGCTTGCCCTGCTCGGTGTGAGCGCGCCGGAGCGGATGTGAGAGCCCGGTTCGCGGGCGCCCCCGCAACGAACGCCACGTTCGTGCGATCGGGGTGGACGACGGTGCCGTTCGTTGCGCGCACCGGTGGGGCGGTCGTGGCGTGAGGGCCCATCCGGCCGGGCCGTTGCACGCCGGGATCTCCTCACCGCCGGAGACGGCCGGCCCGCGACCAGCCGATGCCGCGGAGTTCGACGCGATCCCGCCCTCGGTGTGGCCGCGCCACGCCGCCCGCGGGGCGTCCGGTGCGCTGGAGATCGCCGGGATCGACGTCCGCGACCTCGCCGAGCGCTACGGCACGCCGCTGTTCGTGATCGACGAGGACGACTTCCGCTCCCGCGCCGCCGAGTTCGCCGCCGCGTTCGGCGCGCGCTCGGTGCACTACGCGGCCAAGGCGTTCCTGTCCGTCGAGGTGGCCCGGTGGGTGGCCCAGGAGGGCCTCTCGCTCGACGTCGCCAGTGGCGGCGAGCTGGCCGTGGCGCTGCGCGCGGGGTTCCCGGCCGGGCGGATCGCGGTGCACGGCAACAACAAGTCCACCGAGGAGATGGTGGCCGCGGTCGAGGCCGGGGTCGGGCACGTGGTGATCGACTCGTACCACGAGATCGCCCGCCTGGACGCGATCGCGGTCGAGCGGGGGGTCGTCGCCCCGGTGATGATCCGGCTCACGGTGGGGGTCGAGGCGCACACCCACGAGTTCATCGCCACCGCCCACGAGGACCAGAAGTTCGGCTTCTCCATCGCCGGCGGCCGGGCGAGCGCGGCCGCCGAGGCGGTGCGGCGGGTGCTGCGGGCGCCGGGACTGGAGCTCGTGGGCCTGCACAGCCACATCGGCAGCCAGATCTTCGACACCGAGGGGTTCGAGGTGGCCGCGCACCGGGTGGTCCGCTTCCTCGCGGCGCTGCACGCCGAGCACGGCAGTGACGCGCTGACCGCGCTCGCCACATTGGATCTCGGGGGTGGCTTCGGCATCGCCTACCGGGAGCAGGAGACCCCGCTCGACGTCGCGGAGCTGGCCGAGGAGCTGCGCGGCATCGTGAAGCGGGAGTGCCACGCCGAGTCCCTCGACGTGCCGCACATCGCGGTCGAGCCCGGGCGCGCGATCGCCGGGCCCGGCACCGTGACGCTCTACGAGGTGGGCACGCTCAAGGACGTCGGGCTGGGCGGATCGGCGCGGCGGCGGTACGTCAGCGTCGACGGCGGGATGAGCGACAACATCCGCACCGCCCTCTACGACGCGGTCTACGACTGCCGGCTCGTCTCCCGCTCGGCCGCGCGGGACGGTACCGGCGACGCGGTGCTGTCCCGGGTGGTGGGCAAGCACTGCGAGAGCGGCGACATCGTCGTCCGCGACTGCTGGCTGCCCGCCGACCTCGCCCCGGGCGATCTGCTGGGGGTGGCCGCCACCGGCGCGTACTGCTACTCGATGGCCAGCTCCTACAACCGCCTCCCGCGTCCCGCGGTGGTCGCGGTGCGGGCGGGGGAGGCCCGGGTGCTGCTGCGCCGCGAGACACCCGATGACCAGTTCCGCCTGGAGGCCGGCCCGTGAGGGCCGCCGGTGATCGGCAGGATCGGGACCTGGGCGGCACGGGTGCACCTCGTGTCCCGCGGACGGTGATCTCGGACCGGGTGACCTGCCCGGTGACCCGCATCACCGGCCGCCCCGGCCGGATCGTCGGGCACGATGATCGGCGTCCGGGAACGGTGCCCGGCACCCGGCCCGGTTCCGGGTTCCGAGACGATGATCACCGTTCGGTACGCGGATGACGGACGCGCGAGTGGTGGGCCCGATGGGCGAGAGCGAGGAGGCGGCGTGAAGGGGAACGCGGTGCGCGTGGCGCTGCTGGGCTGCGGCACGGTCGGTGGCGAGATCGTGCGGCTGCTGCGCGAGCAGGCGAGCGAGCTCGCCGCCAGGGCGGGTGCGCCCGTCGAGCTCGCCGGGGTGGCCGTGCGCCGACCGCACAAACATCCCGAGCTCGGCGACCTGCTCACCACCGACGCGTCCGCGCTGGTCACGCGCCCGGACGTGGACGTCGTCGTCGAGTTGATCGGCGGCATCGAGCCGGCGCGCTCGCTGCTGCTGGAGGCGCTCAAGGCCGGCAAGTCGGTGGTCACGGCCAACAAGGCGCTGCTCGCCGAGGACGGCGCCGCGCTCGCCGAGGCCGCCGACGCGTCCGGCGTCGACCTGTTCTACGAGGCCTCGGTGGCCGGGGCGATTCCGCTGCTGCGCCCCCTGCGCGAATCGCTGGCCGGTGACCGGATCACGCGGGTCGCGGGCATCGTCAACGGCACCACGAACTTCATCCTCTCCGGGATGACCTCGTCGGGCGCCGGGTACGCCGACGCGCTGGAGGAGGCCACGCGGCTCGGGTACGCCGAGGCCGACCCCAGCGCCGACGTCGACGGCTACGACGCCGCGTCCAAGGCCGCGATCCTCGCCACGCTCGCCTTCCACACCCGCGTGACCGCCGCGGACGTGTACTGCGAGGGCATGCGCCACGTCAGCGCGTCCGACATCGCCGCCGCCCGCGACATCGGCTGCGTGATCAAGCTGCTGGCGATCTGCGAGCGCACGCGGAACCCCGAGTCGGTGTCGGCGCGGGTGTACCCGGCGATGATCCCGGCCGCGCACCCGCTCGCCGGGGTCGACGGCGCGTTCAACGCGGTGTTCGTCGAGGCCGAGGCGGCGGGTCAGCTCATGTTCTACGGCCAGGGCGCGGGCGGCGCTCCCACCGCCAGCGCCGTCCTCGGCGATCTCGTCGCCGTCGCCCGCAACCGCGTCACCGGCTCGCGCGGCCCGCGCGACTGCGCCTACGCGAGCCTGCCCGTGGTGCCGATCGGCGCGGTGCCGACGCGTTACCACGTGAGCCTGGAGGTCGCCGACCGCGCCGGCGTGCTGGCCACCATCGCCGGCGAGTTCTCCCGGCACGGGGTGAGCATCGCCGCCGTGCGCCAGTCCGGCGGCGAGGCCGACTCCGCCCCGTCCCACCCGACCCGAGCCGCCCGGCTCGTCGTCGTCACCCACGCCGCGCCCGAGGCCGCGCTGGCCGCGACCGTGCAGGTACTGGCCGAGCTGGACATCGTGCTCGGCGTCGAGAGCGTGCTGCGGGTCGAGGACCTGGGACGGAAGGGAGTCGCCCCGTGACGTCACTCACGTCGCAGCGCTGGCCGGGGGTCGTCGAGGCCTATCGCGACCGGATGCCGGTCGAGCCGGGCTGGACCGTGGTCACGCTCGGCGAGGGCGGCACGCCGCTGCTGCCGGCCCCTCACCTGTCCGAGCTCACCGGCTGCGAGGTCTTCCTCAAGGTCGACGGGATGAACCCGACGGGGTCGTTCAAGGACCGCGGGATGACGATGGCGGTCACCGACGCGCTGGCGCGGGGCAAGCAGGGAGTGCTCTGCGCGTCCACCGGCAACACGTCGGCCTCGGCCGCCGCCTACGCCACCCGCGCGGGCCTGACCTGCGCCGTCCTCGTCCCGCAGGGCAAGATCGCGCTCGGCAAGCTGGCGCAGGCGGTCGCGCACGGGGCGCGGATCCTGCAGGTCGAGGGCAACTTCGACGACTGCCTCGAGCTCGCCCGCAAGACCGAGGCCGACTACCCGGTGGCCGCACTGGTCAACTCGGTCAACCCGACGCGGATCGCCGGGCAGGCCAGCGCCGCCTACGAGATCTGCGACGAGCTGGGCCGCGCCCCCGACGTGCACTGCCTGCCGGTCGGCAACGCCGGCAACATCACGGCGTACTGGGCGGGCTACCGCGCCTACGCCGCCGACGGCCTGATCCCGGCGCTGCCGAGGATGTTCGGCTACCAGGCCGCGGGCGCCGCACCGCTGGTGCACGGATCGCCGGTGAAGAACCCGGAGACGATCGCCACGGCCATCCGGATCGGCAGCCCCGCGTCCTGGGCGGCCGCGATGACGGCGCGCGACGATTCGGGCGGGAGGTTCGCGGCCGTCACCGACGACGACATCCTCGTCGCGTACCGGCTGCTGTCCGCGCGCGAGGCGGTGTTCGTCGAGCCCGCGTCGGCGGCCAGCGTGGCCGGGCTGCTGCAGTCGGCCGCGGACGGCACGCTGCCGCGGGGGTCGCTGGTCGTGTGCACCGTCACCGGTCACGGGCTCAAGGACCCGGACACCGCGCTGCTCACCGCGCCCCCGCCCACCGTTGTGCGGATCGACCCCGGCGCCGTGGCCGACGCACTGGAACTGCGCTGATGGGCAGGCCGGGCGAGGTCCGGGTGCGGGTGCCGGCGTCGTCGGCCAACCTCGGCCCCGGCTTCGACTCCCTCGGCCTCGCGCTCGGCCTCTACGACGACATCGAGGCGTGCGTCGTCCCGGACGGGGTGGCGGTCGAGGTGCTCGGGGAGGGCGCCGGGCAGGTCCCGTGTGACGAACGGCACCTGGTGGTCCGCGCGATGCGCACCGCGTGGAACATCACCGGTGACGCCCCCGCGGGGCTGCTGCTGCGCTGCCGCAACGCCATCCCGCACTCCCGCGGGCTGGGTAGTTCGGCCGCGGCGGCCGTGGCCGGAGCCGTCGCGGCGGTGGTGCTCGCGGGGCGCGATCCGGAGCTGGAGTGGGACACGGTGCTGCAGGTCACGGCCGGTATGGAGGGGCACGCCGACAACGCCGCCGCCAGCCTGCTGGGCGGTTTCGTGATCGCCTGGGAGACCCCGGGGAACACCGCGGAACGGTTCCACGCGGTACGGCTCGACGCCCACCCCGGCATCCGGCCGGTGGCGCTCGTCCCGGAGACGGAGTCGGCCACCTCCACCACCCGGGGGCTGCTCCCGGAGCGGGTGCCGCTGGTGGACGCGGCGTTCACCGGGAGCCGCACCGCCCTCGCGGTGCTGGCCTTCACCCAGCAGCCCGACCTGCTGCTCCCCGCGACCGAGGACCGCCTGCACCAGGGCTACCGGCGCCCGGCCTACCCGGGGTCGGCCGACCTGGTCGACGCCCTGCGGGCCCACGGGGTACCCGCCACCATCTCCGGTGCCGGGCCCACGGTGCTGGCGCTGACGAGGAGCGGCACGATCCCGGCCGGGATCGACCTGTCCGGCTTCACCCCGCTCCCGCTCCCCGTGGATCCGACGGGTGCCCAGGTCGACATCGGGTGAGCTCCGAGGCGCGGGCGGAACCGCCCGATCACGGCGCGCCGCGGGGTGGTGGTTGCCGCGACCAGCGCGGGAGTCTAGGCTCGGCCCCGCAACGGCGATCCACGCGTCATCCGCGTGGCCACTCGGGCCCTCCTGCGCCTCCCGGCATCCTGGTTCGTCCGGATCAGTGCTGGAGCCGGAATTCCCGACCCGAGCGGCCTTCTCCCGTGAGACGTCGCAGTGACCGCTGGCCCCGGCCTGTCGGGGCGGCCGCGGGTAGTCGATCGTCACGGCCGCGACCCGTAGACCGACATGTCGTCCGGTACAGAAGTCCGGACGAGTGTGACATCCGCTGACCTGGGCAGAGACCCGGTCGGTCAGGAAGGACATTCGTGAGCGAGACCGATCTCGTCAGCACCGAGGCACCTGCCCCCGCACGCAAGCGGGGCGGCCTGACCGGCATGGTGCTGGCGGAGCTCCGCCAGCTGGCCGAGGAGCTGAACATCTCCGGCACCACCGGAATGCGCAAGGGCGACCTCATCGCCGCGATCAAGGAGCGGCAGGCCGCGGCGCCCGCCGCGCAGCCGCCGCTGCCCGAGACGCCGCCCGCCGAGGCGCCGCCCGCCGAGACGCCGGCCGCCGAGACGCCGCCCGCCGAGGTTGCCGCGAACGGCACGGCGCGCACCACCACGCGCCGTCGCCGCACCGCGTCCCGCCCGGCCGGGGCCCCGGACGCCCAGCCCACGGCCGGCGCCCAGCCCGCGGCCGATGCCGCAGCCCCCGCCGAGCAGGCCGCACCCGTGGCGGACGTGCCCGGGGGCGAGGCGCCCACCGAGCAGCCGTCCCTCAACGGTTCGGCCCCGGCCCCCGCCGACGCGCCCGCCGACCCCACCCCTGCCGAGAACGAGGGCGGCGGAAGGCGCAGCCGCCAGAACCGTCGCAACCGTGGCGGTGACCAGGCCGAACCCGCCACCGCCACCGCCGCCACCCCCGCCGAGCAGGGCGAGGCCGCCGACGAGCGCGGCGGCCGCCGCGGCCGGGGCGGCGACAACCGCGCTGCCGAGGGCAACGGCCGCGGTGGCGACACCCGCTCCGACAACCGGGGTGGCGACAACCGCACCGACACCCGGGGCGGCGACAACAGGGGCGGCGACAACCGCACCGACACCCGGGGTGGGGACAGCCGCAACGACAGCCGCGGCCCCCGCGACAACCGCCCCGACGACGACGGGGACGACGACGGGGACGGCCGCGGCCGCCGCGGTCGCCGCTTCCGTGACCGCCGCCGGGGCCGGGACCGCGGCGACCGCGCAGGCGGTGGCGGTGGCGGCAACGTCGACACCGAGGTGCGCGAGGGCGACGTCCTGCTCCCCGTCGCCGGCATCATCGACATCCTCGACAACTACGCGTTCGTCCGCACCACCGGCTACCTGTCCGGCCCGACGGACTGCTACGTGTCGCTCTCGCTCGTGCGCAAGCACGGCCTGCGCCGCGGTGACGCGATCACCGGTGCGGTCCGGGAGGGCCGCGAGGGTGAGCAGTCGCGCCAGAAGTTCAACCCGCTGGTGCGCGTCGACACGATCAACGGACAGGACCCGGAGACCTCCCGCAGCCGTGCGGAGTTCACCAAGCTCACGCCGCTGTACCCGAACAAGCGGCTGCGCCTGGAGACCGAGTCGCACGTCCTGACCACGCGGATCATCGACCTGGTCATGCCGATCGGCAAGGGTCAGCGCGCGCTGATCGTCAGCCCACCCAAGGCGGGCAAGACGATGGTGCTGCAGGCGATCGCCAACGCGATCACCACGAACAACCCGGAGTGCCACCTCATGGTCGTCCTCGTCGACGAGCGGCCCGAGGAGGTCACCGACATGCAGCGCTCGGTGAAGGGCGAGGTCATCGCCTCGACCTTCGACCGACCGGCGTCCGACCACACCACCGTCGCCGAGCTCGCCATCGAGCGGGCCAAGCGCCTGGTCGAGATGGGTCACGACGTCGTCGTGCTGCTCGACTCGATCACCCGCCTGGGCCGGGCCTACAACCTGGCCGCACCCGCGTCGGGGCGGATCCTGTCCGGCGGCGTGGACTCCACGGCCCTCTACCCGCCCAAGCGCTTCCTCGGCGCCGCGCGCAACATCGAGAACGGTGGCTCGCTCACCATCCTCGCGACGGCGCTCGTCGAGACCGGGTCCACGATGGACACGGTGATCTTCGAGGAGTTCAAGGGCACCGGCAACGCCGAGCTCAAGCTCGACCGCCGCATCGCGGACAAGCGCGTGTTCCCGGCCGTCGACGTCGGCGATTCGGGCACCCGCAAGGAGGAGCTGCTGCTCTCGCCCGACGAGCTGGCCGTCACGGTCAAGCTGCGCAGACTGCTCGCGGCCCTGGACGACCAGCAGGCCATCGACCTGCTGCTCACCCAGCTGAAGAAGACCCGTACCAACACCGAGTTCCTGATGCAGGTCGCGAAGTCGACGCCCGGCACCGACGGCGAGTGACCGGCGGGAACAGCCGGACGTGGCGAGTGGTTGAATGACTCGTCACGCTCCGGTTCCGGTTCACCCCGCCAGACGGGGACCCGGCGCCACATCGAGAGGAACCACCGTGCGTCAAGGCATCCACCCGCAGTACGTCGACACCCAGGTCACCTGCGGTTGCGGCAACCAGTTCACCACCCGCAGCACCAAGGCGAACGGTGCCATCACCGTCGAGGTCTGCTCGGCCTGCCACCCCTTCTACACCGGCAAGCAGAAGATCCTCGACTCCGGTGGCCGCGTCGCGCGCTTCGAGGCGCGCTACGGCAAGCGCGCCGGCAAGTAGCTCCGCCGACGGCGCCCACCCGGACCGGGTGGGCGCCGTCCGCATGTCCGAACCCGTACCCGAGAGGTCACGATGCCCGCACCGGCCGTCGACGCGATGCTCGCCGAGCACGCCGACCTGGAGCTGCGCCTCGCCGACCCCGCGATCCACGCCGACGCGGCCGCCGCCCGCAAGCTGGGCCGCCGCTACGCCGAGCTGGGCCCGATCGTCGCCGCTGCCCGCGCCCTCGACACGGCCCGCGACGACTTCGCCGCCGCCCGCGAACTGGCGCCGGAGGACGCGGCGTTCGCGGCCGAGGCCGACGAGCTGGCCGCCCGCATCCCCGCGCTGGAGACGCGCCTGGCCGAGCTGCTGGTGCCGCGCGACCCGCACGACGGTGACGACGTGGTGATGGAGGTCAAGTCCGGAGAGGGCGGCGAGGAGTCGGCCCTGTTCGCGGGCGACCTGGTGCGCATGTACACCCGCTACGCCGAGCGGCGCTGCTGGCGGACCGAGGTCCTCGACGCCACCGTCTCCGACCTCGGCGGGTACAAGGACATCACCATGGTCCTACGCGCCCGTGGCGACGAGGTCGACGGCGTGTGGAGCGCGCTGAAGTTCGAGGGCGGGGTCCACCGCGTGCAACGGGTGCCCGTCACGGAGTCGCAGGGGCGCATCCACACCTCCGCGGCGGGGGTGCTCGTCTACCCGGACACCGGCGAGGACGCCGAGGTCGAGATCGACGAAGGCGACCTGCGCATCGATGTCTTCCGCTCCTCGGGACACGGCGGGCAGAGCGTCAACACCACCGACTCGGCGGTGCGGATCACCCACCTGCCCACCGGCACCGTCGTGAGCTGCCAGAACGAGAAGTCGCAGCTGCAGAACAAGGCCCGCGCGATGCTGGTGCTGCGCTCCCGGCTGCAGGCCCTCGCCGATGCCGAGGCCGCTGCCGCCGCCTCGGCCGATCGGCGCTCGCAGGTGCGCACCGTCGACCGCTCCGAACGCATCCGCACCTACAACTACCCGGAGAACCGCATCTCCGACCACCGCGTCGGTTTCAAGGCCCACAACCTGTCCGCGGTGCTCGACGGCGACCTCGACGACGTGCTGGCCGCGCTGACCGCGGCCGACCGGGCGGAGCAGCTCGGCTCGTGACCCCCCGTCCGGGTTGCAGTAGGGCCACCGTCCCGCAGCCAGATGGCAGCGCGGTGGCCGTGCTGCCATCATCGGCGCTCCGCCCGGACGGCGGATTGCGGAGGTGGCCGATGGGTGGGCGCCGGCTTCAGGAGGTCGAGGTCGGCGCACCGGGTGCGGGCCCGGCGCGTCGGCCCCGGCCGGTGTGCGGGCGACGGGACCGGTGTGCGGACGGGCAGGCCGTGCGCGCGGTGAGCCGTCGGGTGGGTGCGGCGGCGCGGCGTGCGGTGCCGGCCGCGGGCGGCGGGGGCAGGCGATGAGCCGGCAGCCGTTGCGGCTGGTGATCGCCGAGGCCGAGCGGATCCTCGCCGCCGCGGGGGTGGCGTCGCCGCGGGTGGACGCCGAGCTGCTGGCGGCGCAGATCGTCGGGGTCGAGCGGGGCCGGCTGATGCTGCACCCGCTCGTCGACCCGCCGGTCGTGGAGGAGCTGCGCAGGCTGGTGGTGCGCCGCGCGGCCCGCGAGCCGCTGCAGCACCTGCTCGGCAGCGCGGTGCTCGGGCCGGTGTCGGTCGCGGTCGGTCCGGGCGTGTTCACCCCACGCCCGGAGACCGAGCTGCTGTTCGAGTGGGGTCTGGAGGTGATCGCGGACGTCGGATCGCCGCTGGTCGTGGACCTGTGCACGGGTTCGGGGGCGCTGGCGCTCGCCGTGGCGGCGAGCCGGCCGGACGCCGAGGTGCACGCCGTCGAGGCCGATCCCGGCGCGTTGTCCTGGGCCCGGCGCAACATCGCCGACCACGGCGACACGGTCACCCTGCACGCCGCCGACGTCCGCTGGAACGACCTGCTCGTCGAGCTGGAGTCCCGCGTCGACCTGGTGCTGTGCAACCCGCCCTACGTCCCCGACGGCACCGACCTGCCGCCCGAGGTGACCGAGTGGGACCCGCCCGGAGCCGTGTTCGCGGGCCCGGACGGCCTGGAGATCATCCGTGCCGTGATCAACACCTCGGCCGGCCTGCTGCGCTACGGCGGCCACCTCGCGATCGAGCACGACGACACGCACGGTGAGGTCGTGCCGGCCCTGCTCCGCCGCCGCCGCGTGCTCGCCGACGTACAGGAGCACCTGGACCTCGCAGGCCGCCCGCGCTTCGCCACGGCCCGCCGCGTCCCCCCGCCATGACCGCCCGCGCGGGGCCGTGGTCCCGTGGGTTCGTACGGGAGTCCCGCTCGTTCGGGGGCGCGGCGGGGCTCGTAGGCTCCCGGCCGTGGCTCCCACCTATGACTGCGCGGATCCTCAGGGACGGACCGAGGGGCTCGCCGCGGCGGCCCGGGCCGTCCGGTCCGGGCGGCTGGTCGTGCTCCCCACCGACACCGTCTACGGCCTGGGGTGCGACGCGTTCTCCGGATCGGCCGTGCGCTCCCTGCTGGCCGCGAAGAAGCGCGGTCCGGACATGCCGGTGCCGGTGCTCGTCGGCTCCTGGTCCACCATCGACGGCCTGGTCCTCGGCGTGCCGAGGGCGGCACGCAACCTGATCGAGGCGTTCTGGCCCGGCGGCCTGTCGCTGGTGCTGCCGCACGCCCCGTCCCTGGCCTGGGACCTCGGCTCCACCAAGGGCACCGTGATGCTGCGCATGCCGCTGCACCCGGTGGCGCTGGAGCTGCTGCGCGACGTCGGCCCGATGGCCGTGTCGAGCGCGAACATCTCCGGCTCGCCCCCACCGTCCACGATGTCCGGTGCGGTGCGCCAGCTGGGCGACAGCGTCGGCGTGTACCTCGACGGCGGGGACTCCGGCCTCCCGGTCGCGTCCACGGTGGTGGACCTGACCGGCGAGGACCCACTGGTCCTGCGCCAGGGCGCGGTGTCGGTGCAGCAGGTGCGCGAGGTGCTGGGCCGCGAGGTGCTGACGGCCTGACCCGCCCGCGGCTCGCGCGCCGGTGCGCGCCTCGCGCGCTCCCGGGCGGTGCGCGCGCTGTCGGCAGCGCGCGAGGCGCGGCTCGGCGCGCGAGTTCGCCGGGGAGCGGGCGCCGGGGCGTCAGGCCGGTAGGCCCAGGACGCCGGCGAGGCGGCCGGCGGCGTCGTCGAAGAAGGCCGCGTGGTCGGCCACGACGTTGTGCGTGTGGCCGAAGAGCTCGAAGCTGATCATCCCGTACAGCGAGGTCCAGGCGAAGATCGCGCGGGCGGCCAGCGAGCCACCGCTGTCGACGGGCAGTCCCATGCTCGGCGCGACGTCGGGCTCCAGCGTGGCGTCGGCGCCGGTGGCGTCGAGGTGGGGATCGACCGCGCCGTCCGCGATCCCCTCGGCGACGAGCCGGCACAGCACCTCGCCCACCCGCGACGCGGGCACGATCGTGGCCTGCGGCGCGGCGTAGCCGGGCACCGGCGAGCCGTAGACGAGCGCGTACTCGTGCGGATGGGCCAGCGCCCAGCCGCGGACGGCCCGGCAGACGGCGAGCCAGCGGTCGCGCAGGTCGCCCGCGGCCGCTGCGGCGGCCGCGCGCTCGGCCGTCTCGCCGAGCGCGTCGTAGGCCTCGACGATCAGCGCGGTCAGCAGCTCGTCGCGGCTGGGGAAGTAGCGGTACACCGCCGAGCTCGCCATCCCCAGCTCGCGGGCCACGGCGCGCAGCGACAGCGCCGCCGCGCCATCGGAGGCGAGGTGTCGGCGGGCGACCTCGGCGATCTCGCGGGTCAGTTCGGCGCGGACACGGGCGCGGGCTCCGGTGGCGGGCATCGGGCCAGTCTGCCACATCCGAGAGCACTGCTCTTGACGTGGAGCGCCAGTTCGAGAACACTGCATCGAAACAAGAGCAGTGCTCTCCCAGGAGGATCCCATGACCCAGCACGTGATCGTCGGAGCCGGAACCATCGGGAACGCCGTCGCCCGACTGCTCGTCGACGACGGCCACACCGTCTCGATGGTGACGCGCAGCGGCTCCGGGATGCGGCACCCGGCCGTCGAGCGGGTGGCCGCCGACGCCTCCGACGCGCAGCGCCTCACCGAGCTGGCCGCCGGGGCCACCGCGCTCTACAACTGCGCGAACCCGCCCTACCACCGGTGGTCCACCGACTGGCCGCCGCTGGCGTCGGCGCTGCTGACCGCGGCGCAGCGCTCCGGTGCCGTGCTGGTGACGATGGGCAACCTGTACGGCTACGGCTCCGTCGACGCCCCGATGACCGAGGACACGCCGCTGAACTCGGCCCCCGGCACGAAGGGCGCGGTGCGCAACCGGATGTGGCGCGACGCGCTGGCCGCCCACGAGGCGGGCCGCGCGCGGGTCACCGAGGCGCGGGCGTCGGACTTCTACGGCCCCGGCGTCCGCTCGACCGGGCACCTGGGGGAGCAGTTCGTGCCCCGACTGCTCGCCGGCCGCAGGCCCCGACTGATGCAGGGCGACCTCGACGTCCCGCACTCGTTCACCCACGTCGGCGACGTCGCCCGCACGCTGGTCACCCTCGCGACCGACGAGCGCGCGTGGGGCAGGGCGTGGCACGTGCCGACCGCGCAGGCGGTCCCGATCCGCGAGGTGGCCTCCCGCATGGCGCGGATCGCCGGTGTGCCCGACCCCGGCGTGCAGGTGCTGCCCCGGGCCGCGGTCCGGCTCGGCGGGCTGGCGGTGCCGTTCCTGCGCGAGCTCGTCGAGGTGCGCTACCAGTTCGCCCGGCCCTTCGTGCTCGACTCCTCCGCCGCGCAGGCCGCGTTCGGACTCGCGCCGACGCCGTTCGACGACGGCCTGGCCGAGACCGTCGCCTGGTGGCGGGACCAGGAGCGGCGCGCCGCGTGACGCCGCCCACCCGGCAGCCCACGGCACTCCCGTCCACCAGGGGCGGGAGCGCCGTAGGTCCGGGCCGGTCGGGACCAGGAGCGGAGCGTCGCCCGCGCGCGGGTACGGTGGTGCACCGTGACGACACCTTTCTGGGGCCCGGACTTCGATGCGCTGTCCCACCAGGACCCGGAGATCGCGGGAGTGGTGCTCGACGAGCTCGCCCGCCTCCGCGGCGGGTTGCAGCTCATCGCCAGCGAGAACCTCACCAGTCCGGCGGTGCTGGCCGCGCTGGGCTCCACGCTGTCGAACAAGTACGCCGAGGGCTACCCCGGCCGCCGCTACTACGGCGGCTGCGAGGTCGTCGACCAGGCCGAGGAGATCGGCAACGCGCGCACGAGGGAGCTCTTCGGCGCCGAGCACGCCAACCTGCAGCCGCACTCGGGCGCGTCGGCCAACTTCGCCGTCTACGCCGCGTTCACCCAGCCCGGCGACACCGTCCTCGCGATGGACCTCAAGCAGGGCGGGCACCTCACCCACGGCTCGAAGGTCAGCTTCTCCGGCAAGTGGTTCAACGCCGTGAGCTACACGGTCCGCCAGGACACCGAGCTGATCGACTACGACCAGGTGCGCGACCTCGCCCGCGAGCACCGGCCCAAGATGATCATCGCCGGGGCCACCGCGTACCCCCGGCTCATCGACTTCCAGGCGTTCCGGGAGATCGCCGACGAGGTCGGCGCCAAGCTGATGGTCGACGCCGCGCACTTCATCGGCCTGGTGGCGGGCAAGGCGATCCCGTCGCCGGTGCCCTACGCCGACGTCGTCACGGCCACCACGCACAAGGTGCTGCGCGGCCCGCGGGGCGGCATGATCCTGGCGCGCGAGGAGCACGCGAAGGCCGTCGACAAGGCGGTGTTCCCGTTCTCGCAGGGCGGCCCGCTGATGCACGGGGTGGCCGCGAAGGCGGTCGCCATGCGCGAGGCGGCCCAGCCGGAGTACCAGGCCTACGCCCGCCAGGTGATCGCCAACGCCCAGGCGCTGGCCAAGAGCCTGGAGGCCGAGGGCATGCGGGCGGTGTCCGGCGGCACCGACACCCACCTCGCGCTGGTCGACCTGCGCCCGATCGGCGTCACCGGCGCCGACGCCGAGACCCGCTGCGACGCCGCGCGGATCACGCTCAACAAGAACGCCATCCCCTACGACCCGGCGCCGCCGATGAAGCCCTCGGGGCTGCGGGTCGGCTCGCCCAGCGTCACCACCCAGGGGATGACCGAGCCGGACATGGCCGAGATCGGGTCGCTGCTGGCCCGCGCGGTCAGGGCCGAGCACGGCACCGCGGGTGGGGACGCCGAACTGGCCGCCGTCGCCGACGCCGTCACCGCGCTCGTCTCCCGGGCCCCCGCCTACCCGCGTCCCTAGCGGGCATGTTCTCCCAGGTGCAGGTCCTGCCGTCGCAGATCCTGCCCATCAAGGAGTACATGCTCGCCGGCTTCACGGCCGCGGTCGTCACGTTCCTGCTGGTCGGGCCGGTCCGGTTGCTGGCGCTCCGGCTCGGGGCGGTGGCCTGGCCGCGCGGGCGCGACGTGCACGTCACCCCGACGCCGCGCTGGGGCGGCATCGCGATGCTCGGCGGCGTGCTCGTCGGCGTGCTGATGGCCTACCAGCTCCCGGCGCTGCGCCTGGCGTTCGACTACTCCGGCGAGGTGCTCGGCGTGCTCGGCGCGGCGGTGATCCTCGTGGTCGTCGGTGCGCTGGACGACCGCTACGACCTCGACGCCTTCACCAAGCTCGCCGGGCAGGTCACCGCGGCGGGCGTGCTCGCGCTGTCGGGCACCCAGTGGATCGTCATCCCCGACGTGTTCTTCGGCGGCTCCCCGGTGAGCCTGGGCCGGGAGCTGGGCGTCCTACTGACGGTGCTGGTGACCGTCGCGCTCGTCAACGCCATGAACTTCGTCGACGGCCTCGACGGGCTGGCGGCCGGGGTCGGGGCGATCGCCGCGGGCGCGGTCGGGCTCTTCGCCCTCGGGCTGGTGCTGCGCTTCGGGCAGGATCCGTCGGTGTTCGTGCCGGCGCTCGTCGCGGCCGTGCTGCTGGGCGCGTGCCTGGGCTTCCTGCCGCACAACTTCAACCCGGCCCGGATCTTCATGGGTGACTCGGGCTCGATGCTGATCGGCTTGCTGCTGGCCGCCGCCACGACCAGTGCGTCGGGCAAGCTCCCGGCGTTCGGCTCGACCCCGGGTGACCTGCTCGGACTGTTCGCGCCGCTGATCGTGCTGGCCGCCGTCGTGTTCGTGCCGGTGCTGGACCTGCTGATGGCGGTCGTGCGCCGCACCCGCGCGGGGGTGAGCCCGTTCTCGCCCGACAAGATGCACCTGCACCACCGCCTGCTGGAGATCGGCCACAGCCAGCGCCGCGCGGTGCTGCTGATCTACCTGTGGGCGGGGGTGCTGGCGTTCGGCGCCGTGGCACTGGCGTTGATCGACGACCCGTTCGTCGTCCTGGGGGTGGTGGGGGTCGGCCTGGTGCTGGCCGTGCTCGGCTCGGCCGTGCCGAAGATGCGACGAGCCGCGCCCGGCCGGGGGCCGACATGATCGGAAGCGGTGGTCGTGGCGCTGTCGCGCGACGGCCCGGAGTGACCTGGCCGACAGTGTCCCGCCGCAGGTCAGGGCAGGCGCGGGGAGCCCGTTACGCTGTGATAGCGTCGCCGTCAACGGCGGAAGTCCACCGTGCTTGCCGGTCAGATCGACCCTGCTGGGAGAGCAGGACGAGTCACCGGGCCGATGACGATGGAGGAGTGTTCGTGAGCGGTCCAACCCGGCGGTGGTCGCGCCGAGCGGGCGGCGACCCCTCACCGGACGACTGAGCCATGAGCGGTCCGGGTCCGGGTCTCGGTGATCTGCTCTCGATGGGCATGACGCTGGCACTCTGCCTGGTGGCGGGATTCGGTCTGGGTTGGTTGGCCGACCTGCCGATGGGGACCTTCCCCGTGTTCGCCATGGTCGGTCTGCTCCTCGGGGTGGTCGCGGCCTGCCTGTACACCTACAAACTGTTCCAGAGGTTCATGTGAGCGAGAGACAGCCATCGTGACCGCGACGCCCTACGTCCCGCCCGTCACGCGGGCGACGTTCCGGCGGTCGGCCATCGGGGCCGCCGTCGCCGCCGTGCTCGGACTGGCCGTGCTGGTCCCGGCGGGCCTGGGCATGTACGGCCTCTTCGGCGTCCTCGGTCTCGCGCTCGGCGTCCTGAACTCCTACCTCACCGTCCGGTCCGTGGCGCGGTTCGCGGCGGACACACCGTCCAAGGGGCAGTTCTCCGCGTCCGTGCTCGGTCGCCTCGCGGTGATCACCGTGCTCGCGTTCGTCTGTGCCCTGCTGTTCCGACCGGCCGGCGTCGCCGTCTTCGGGGGGCTGGTCGTGTTCCAGTTCGTCGGGATCGTCAGCTCGATGCTGCCGCTGATCAAGGAGATCCGACAGAAATGATGAGGGTTTCGGGATGATGGGTTCCGGGATGACCACCACGGTCCTCGCCGCGGAAGGCGGGATCCAGCCGGGCGCGCACACGACGGTGGAGCTGCTGGGCGTCACCCTCAACATCGACACGATCCTCGCCACCGTGTTCGCCGGTGCGGTGGTGTGCGGGGTGGGCCTGTACATGGCCCGGGGCGCGACCAAGGGCCGGCCGAGCAAGCTGCAGCTGGTGTTCGAGGCGCTGACCGGCTGGGTGCAGGGCCAGGTCCGCGAGGGCATGGGACTGCGGGCGCCGCGGGGTGTCGTCGCGCTCTCGGTCGCGCTCTTCGCGTTCATCCTGGTCTCGAACCTGGTCACCCAGATCCCCGGTCACGCGGTGGGGGTGCTGCCCCCGACGGCGGACGTGAACCTGGTCTACCCGATGGCGCTGCTCGTGATCATCTGGGTGAACGTGGCGGGGATCAGGCGGCGGGGCGCGAGGGCCTACTTCGGGCACCTCAAGGAGCCCTACCTGGCGCTGGCGCCGATCGAGGTCATCACCCAGTACATCGCTCGGCCCGCGTCGCTCGCGCTGCGGCTGTGGGGCAACATCTTCGCCGGTGGGATCATGATCTCGCTGATCGCCCTGATGCCCGCCTACATCCTGTGGGCGCCGACCGCGGTCTGGAAGTCCTTCGAGCTGTTCATCGGCCTGCTGCAGGCACTGATCTTCACGCTGCTCACCATCATCTACTTCAGCGAAGCGGTGGGCAATGAAGAAGGGGCAGCGCACTAGCAGGCGCTGGCCCTTGCTCCCCCAACAATCACGCGTGCCGCGCCCCCGCGCACGGCACGAGGAAGAACGAGGAGAACCATGAGTGCAACCTACGTCCTGGCGCAGGCCGGCGGGGGCGACCCGACCCTGGGCCTGGCGATGGTCGGCGGCGGTATCGCGCTGGCAGGCGGCGCGATCGGTGCGGCGATCGGCGACGGCCTGGCCGGCGCCGCGGTGATCAACGGTGTGGCGCGCCAGCCCGAGGCGGCCGGTCGGCTCAACACCACGATGTTCCTGATCATCGGCCTGGTGGAGGGCATGTACTTCATCAACCTGGCCTTCATGGCGCTGTTCGTGTTCGTCACCGGCGCGGGCTGAGAGGTAGATCATGACGACGACGGTTGTACTGGCCGCCGAGGGTGGTGGCGCGAGCGAGAACTTCCTGGTGCCCAACGCCACGATCGTCGTCGAGCTGCTGCTGTTCGTGATCGTGTTCTTCGTCTTCTACCGCTGGATCGTGCCCCCGCTGTCGCGCTCGATGGCCGAGCGCGAGGAGATGATCCGACAGCAGGCGAAGGACCGCGACGAGTCGGTTCGGAAGCTCGAGCAGGCACGTGAGCGTTACGAGGCGGCGCTCGCCGAGGCCCGTGCCGAGGCGACCAGGATCCGCGACGAGGCCCGGGCCGACGCCGCGAAGGTCCGCGAGGAGCTGCGCGAGCAGGCCGACCGCGAGGTCGACCGGATGCGTGCACAGGGCGAGGAGCAGCTGGCCACGCACCGCGAGGAGGCCGTGCGCCGGCTGCGCGGCGAGATCGGTGGGCTCTCCACCGAGCTGGCCGCGCGGATCACCGGGGGCATTGCGTCGGATGCGGACCGCAGCGGCCCCACGGTCGAGCGTTTCCTCGCCGACCTCGAGTCGTCGCCGGCCGGGAACAAGGGTGGAGGGACCGACTGATGGCTGTCCTCATTGCCGAGATCTTCGCGTTCGTGGTCGTCGCGGCGCTGCTCTACCGCTACATCTGGCCGCTGCTCAAGCGCATGCTGGAGCAGCGCCAGGATGCGGTGCAGAAGCAGGTCGAGGAGAGCGAGGAGGCGGCGCGCAGGCTGGCCGAGGCCGAGCAGCGCCTCGAATCGGCCGTGGCCGAGTCGCGCGAGCAGGCCGCCCGGATCCGCGACGACGCCCGGGCCGACTCCCACCGGATCCGCGAGGAGCTGCGCGAGCAGGCCGAGCGCGAGTCCGATCGGATCCGCCAGCGCGGCGAGGAGCAGCTGGTGGCCCAGCGCGACCAGATCGTCCGCGGGCTGCGGGCCGAGATCGGCATGCTCTCGATGCAGCTGGCCGAGCAGATCGTCGCCGATTCTCTCTCCGACGAGCAGTCGAGGTCGGCGAGCGTCGACCGGCTGCTCGACGAGCTCGACCGGATGCCGAGCAGTGACCGCGCCGGGACACGGGAGTCCGCTCCCACCGGGGGAGGAGCGAGCTGATGGCACTCACGATGCACGCGTCCAGCCGCGACTCGCTGGCCGAGGCCGGTACGCGGCTCGACGCCCACGTCGACGGCGCGTCGGGCGGTGACCTCGCCCGGCTGGGCGACGACCTGTTCGCCGTGCTGCGGCTGGTCACCGGTGACGTCTCGCTGCGTCGGCACCTCGCCGATCCGGCGGTCCCGGCGGCCTCCCGCTCCGGGCTCGCCGACCGCCTGCTCGAGGGCAAGATCGGTCGCCCGGCGCTCGACGTCGTCTCCGATCTCGTGTCGGCCCGCTGGTCGGCCTCGCCCGACCTGGTCGAGGCGATCGAGACGCTGGCCCGACGCGCCACGCTGGGCGTCGCCGAGAAGGACGGCACCCTCGACGAGGTCGAGGACCAGCTGTTCCGCTTCGGCCGGATCCTCGACCGCGAGGCCGAGCTCGGTTCGTTGCTGGTCGACCCGAACACCCCCGCCGACAAGCGGGTGGCGCTGCTCCGTGACGTGCTCGGCGGGAAGGTCGCGCCGGTCACGGCCACGCTGCTGGAGCAGACGGTCCGCACGCCGCGCGGTCGCAGCCTGGACCTGGCGGCCGAGGAGCTCTCCGAGCTCGCGGCCGCCCGCCGAGACCGCTACGTGGCCCACGTCCGGACCCCCGTACGCCTCACCGGGCAGCAGGAGCAGCGGCTCACCGACTCGATGACCAGGCTGTTCGGTCGGCCGATCTCGTTGCAGGTCGAGTTCGATCCCGATCTGCTCGGTGGCCTCGTCGTCCGGGTCGGCGGCGACCTGATCGACGGCAGCGTGTCCGGAAAGCTCGCCGCCGCCCGCCGCAAGCTGCCGGGCTGACCCGGTCCTCGCCCAGACCGTTCGCCCAGACCGTTCGCGCAGAACGTCCTCGACCAGAAGGAACCAGAGAACGCCATGACAGAGCTGACGATCTCCTCGGAGGAGATCCGGAGCGCGATCTCCAGCTACGTCTCGTCGCTGGACACCGACACCTCCCGCGAGGAGGTCGGCACCGTCGCCGACACCGCCGACGGCATCGCCCACGTCGAGGGCCTGCCCTCGTGCATGACCAACGAACTGCTCGAGTTCGAGGGCGGCGTGCTCGGCGTCGCCCTCAACCTCGACCAGCGCGAGATCGGTGCGGTCGTCCTCGGCGACTACGCAGGCATCGAGGAGGGGCAGCAGGTCAAGCGCACCGGCAACATCCTCTCGGTCCCGGTCGGCGACAAGTTCCTCGGTCGGGTGATCGACCCGCTGGGCGCGCCGCTCGACGGCCTCGGCGACATCGAGGCGGAGGAGCAGCGCGTCCTCGAGCTGCAGGCCGCGTCGGTGATCGACCGGCAGAGCGTCAGCGAGCCGCTGCAGACCGGCATCAAGGCCATCGACGCCATGACGCCGATCGGGCGCGGTCAGCGGCAGCTGATCATCGGCGACCGCAAGACCGGCAAGACGGCCGTCTGCGTCGACACGATCATCAACCAGAAGGACAACTGGGCCAGCGGCGACGAGCGCAAGCAGGTCCGCTGCATCTACGTCGCCATCGGTCAGAAGGGCTCCACGATCGCGGGCATCCGGCAGTCCCTGGAGGACGCGGGCGCGCTGGAGTACACGACGATCGTCGCGTCGCCCGCCAACGACCCGGCCGGCTTCAAGTGGCTCGCTCCCTACACCGGCTCGGCCCTGGGCCAGCACTGGATGTACCAGGGCAAGCACGTCCTGATCGTGTTCGACGACCTGTCCAAGCAGGCCGAGGCCTACCGCGCCATCTCGCTGCTGCTGCGCCGCCCGCCGGGCCGCGAGGCCTACCCCGGCGACGTGTTCTACCTGCACTCCCGCCTGCTGGAGCGCTGCGCGAAGCTGTCCGACGAGCGCGGCGGCGGCTCGATGACCGGCCTGCCGATCATCGAGACCAAGGCCAACGACGTGTCGGCCTACATCCCCACCAACGTCATCTCGATCACCGACGGCCAGGTGTTCCTGGAGTCCGACCTGTTCAACCAGGGCGTCCGTCCCGCGATCAACGTCGGCATCTCGGTCTCCCGGGTGGGCGGCTCCGCGCAGGTCAAGGCGATGAAGACGGTGTCGGGATCGCTGCGGCTGGACCTCTCGCAGTACCGCGAGCTGGAGGCCTTCGCCGCGTTCGGCTCCGACCTCGACGACGCGTCGGCGCGGGCGCTGGGCCGTGGTGGTCGGCTCGTGGAGCTGCTCAAGCAGGGGCAGTTCCAGCCCCAGGCCGTCGAGGAGCAGGTGGTCGGCCTGTGGCTGGGCACCTCGGGGCAGCTCGACTCGGTGCCCGTCGCCGACATCCGCCGTTTCGAGTCGGAGTTCCTCGACAACCTGCGCCGCAACCACGCGGGTGCGCTCGACGAGATCCGCGACAGCGGCAAGCTGACCGACGAGAACATCGAGCGGCTCACCCAGGTCACCGCCGAGTTCAAGCGTGGCTTCGAGACCAGCGACGGCTCGTCGGTGGTGCCGAAGGAGCGCGAGGCCGACGCCCTCGAAGCCGACGAGGTCGACCAGGAGACGGTGAAGGTCAACAGGGCCAAGCCGTCCGGCGCGAAGAAGTAGGCGGCACCCCATGGCGGCACAGATTCGCGTGCTGCGGCGGCGGATCAAGTCGACGCAGTCCATCAAGAAGATCACCAGAGCGATGGAGCTCATCGCCACCTCCCGCATCGTCAAGGCGCGGGCCCGGGTGGAGGAGGCCAAGCCCTACGCCGAGCAGATGACGTCCATGCTCACCGAGCTGGCGAACAACTCGGCGCTGGACCACCCGCTGCTCGTCGAGCGGGAGGAGCCCAGGCGGGCCGCGGTGCTGGTCGTCACCAGTGACCGCGGTCAGGCGGGCGGCTACAACGCCAACGTCCTGCGCGAGGCGGAGCAGCTGCAGTCGCTGCTGCGCGAGCAGGGCAAGGAGCCGGTGCTCTACGTCATCGGCCGCAAGGGCGTGAGCTACTACCGCTTCCGCAAGCGGCCGGTCGCGGCGTCCTGGACCGGGTTCTCCGAGCAGCCCACCTACGCCGACGCCGCCGAGGCGGCCCGCGTGCTGGTCGCCGCGTTCATGGCCGGGGCCGGGGGACGTGACGACGAGGAGGCGGCCGAGGCCGCGGGAGCGCAGACCGACGGCGTCGAGGCCGTCGACGAGCTGCACCTGGTCTACACGCAGTTCAAGAACATGGTCACCCAGACCCCGCAGGCGCGGCGGATGGCGCCGATGGAGGTCGAGTACGTCGAGGGTGAGCCCGAGACCGCCGAGACGTCCACCGAGGTGAAGGCGCTCTACGAGTTCGAACCCGACGCCGAGACGCTGTTCGACGCGCTGCTGCCCAAGTACATCGGCGCCCGGCTGTTCGCGGCGCTGCTGGAGTCGGCGGCCTCGGAGTCGGCCAACCGGCAGCGGGCCATGAAGGCCGCCACCGACAACGCGAACGACCTGATCCGTAGCCTGACCCTGCAGAGCAACCAGGCGCGTCAGGCGCAGATCACCCAGGAGATCAGTGAGATCGTCGGTGGCGCCGACGCTCTCGTGACCACAGGAAGTGAGAGCTGAGATGACCGCCACCGCTGATCACGACACCACGACCAGGACCGGCCGGGTCGTCCGGGTCACCGGCCCGGTCGTCGACGTCGAGTTCCCCCGCAACCAGGTTCCCGAGCTCTACAGCGCGTTGACGCTCGAGGTGGCCTTCGGTGACCTCGCCAAGACGCTGACGCTGGAGATCGCGCAGCACCTCGGCGACAACCTCGTCCGCACGATCTCGATGCAGCCCACCGACGGGGTGGTCCGTGGCCAGCAGGTCACCGACCTCGGCCGGCCGATCTCGGTGCCCGTGGGCGAGCAGGTCAAGGGCCACGTGTTCAACACGCTGGGCGAGTGCCTGGACAAGCCCGACCTGGAGATCACCGGCGACCTGTGGGGCATCCACCGCAAGGCCCCCGCGTTCGACCAGCTCGAGGGCAAGACCGAGATGCTGGAGACCGGCATCAAGGTGCTCGACCTCATGACGCCGTACGTGGTCGGCGGCAAGATCGGCCTGTTCGGCGGGGCCGGCGTCGGCAAGACGGTGCTGATCCAGGAGATGATCCAGCGCGTCGCCCAGAACTTCGGTGGCACCTCGGTGTTCGCCGGTGTCGGCGAGCGCACCCGCGAGGGCAACGACCTCATCACGGAGATGACCGAGAGCGGCGTCATCGCGAACACCGCACTGGTGTTCGGTCAGATGGACGAGCCGCCCGGCACGCGTATGCGCGTCGCGCTCTCGGCGCTGACGATGGCGGAGTACTTCCGGGACGAGCTCAACCAGGACGTGCTGCTGTTCATCGACAACATCTTCCGGTTCACCCAGGCCGGGTCCGAGGTCTCCACGCTGCTCGGCCGGATGCCGTCCGCGGTGGGTTACCAGCCCACCCTGGCCGACGAGATGGGCGAGCTGCAGGAGCGGATCACCTCCACGCGCGGCCGGTCGATCACCTCGATGCAGGCGATCTACGTGCCCGCCGACGACTACACCGATCCGGCGCCGGCCACCACGTTCGCCCACCTGGACGCGACGACGGAGCTCTCCCGCCCCATCTCGCAGAAGGGCATCTACCCGGCGGTGGACCCGCTGACGTCCACGTCGCGGATCCTCGACCCGCAGTACGTGGGCAACGACCACTTCCGGGTGGCCAACGAGGTCAAGCGGATCCTGCAGAAGTACCAGGACCTGCAGGACATCATCGCGATCCTCGGTATCGACGAGCTCTCCGAGGAGGACCGCCAGCTCGTGGGCCGGGCCCGCCGCATCGAGCGCTTCCTGTCGCAGAACCTGCTGGTGGCCGAGCAGTTCACCGGGCAGCCGGGATCGACGGTGCCGCTCAAGGAGACGATCGAGTCCTTCGACAAGATCGCCAAGGGTGAGTTCGACGACGTCCCCGAGCAGGCGTTCTTCCTCTGCGGCGGCCTCGAGGACCTCGAGCGCAACCGCAAGAAGCTCGAGGGCTGACCGGTATGGCGGACATGACGGTCGACCTGGTCGCGGTCGAGCGCAAGATCTGGTCCGGTGAGGCCACGTTCGTCCTCGCCCGCACCACCGTCGGTGAGATCGGCGTGC
The DNA here is from genome assembly GCF_029263155.1 of Pseudonocardia sp. Taxonomy (GTDB): domain Bacteria; phylum Actinomycetota; class Actinomycetes; order Mycobacteriales; family Pseudonocardiaceae; genus Pseudonocardia. Next base: position 44,440 of record NZ_JAJCYB010000028.1, on the reverse strand, counting down.
TGCCGGGTCACGAGCCCACGCTGGCGCAGCTGGAGGAGGCGGGTGTCGTGCGGATCGACGGCGTCGACGGGGACTCCACCACGGTGGCGGTGCACGGCGGCTTCCTGCACATCACGCCCGACGGCGTGACGATCCTGGCGGAGTCCGCCGAGGTCTCCACGGAGATCGACGTGTCGCGCGCGCAGGCCGCCCGCGACCGGGCCGACGCCTCCGAACCCGAGGGCGCGGCCGCGATGGCCCGTGCCCAGGCGCGGCTCAGAGCCGCGGGCGTGGGCGAGTAGCCTCCGACGATGGTGGCCACGGCGCTCGGCATCGTCCTGCTGATCGCCTGCCTCTGTCTTGCATACCTCGCCTTTCGGCGAGTACGCCTCATGCGGGGCGGCGGAGTGGACGTGAGTCTGCGCCGCCGCCCCGCAGGCGTCTCCGCCCCCCGCGACGCGTCGGCGGGATGGCACGCCGGCGTCGCCCGCTACGAGGGCGACCGGCTCGCGTGGCACCGGCTCACCTCCCTGCGTCCCGGCGTCTCGGTGTCCCTGGACCGCGACGGGCTCGAGATCCTCGACCGGCGGGCGCCCGCGGACGCCGAGACCTACGTGATGCCCGCCGCGTCGGCCGTGCTGCTGTGTCGCAGCCACGGCATCGACATCGAGCTGGCGATGGCCCCCGGCGTCCTCACCGGCTTCCTGGCCTGGCTGGAGGCCGCCCCGCCGGGGCGGGGCGGGTACCGGCAGGCGTCCTGAGGAGCGACCGGTCTCAGCCGGCCTGCGGGCCCCCCGGCCGCCACAGCACGTCGCCGCCGGGGTTCGCGACCCGGCCCAGGATGAACAGCAGGTCCGACAGCCGGTTCAGGTACCGCGCCGTGAGCGGGTTGGTGCGCTCGGCATCGGTCTCCAGCAGCGCCCACACCGACCGTTCGGCGCGCCGGGTGACCGTGCGGGCGACGTGCAGGTAGGCCGCGCCGGGGGTGCCGCCGGGCAGGATGAACGAGGCGAGCTTGGGCAGGTCCTCGTTGAACTCGTCGCACCAGCCCTCCAGGCGCGTCACGTAGTCCTCGGTGACGCGCAGCGGCGGGTACTCCGGATCCTCGACGATCGGTGAGCAGAGGTCCGCGCCCACGTCGAACAGGTCGTTCTGGATCTGCGCGAGCGGCACCAGCACGGCCTCGGTGAGCCCCCCGACCGTGACGGCGACGCCGACCGCGGCGTTGGCCTCGTCGGTGTCGGCGTAGGCCGCGAGCCGCACGTGCGTCTTGGGCACGCGGCTGAAGTCCCCCAGTGCCGTGGTGCCGTCGTCGCCGGTCTTCGTGTAGATCCTGGTCAGGTGAACGGCCATGCGGCCGAATCTAGACGGGGACGGGACGGGCCGCCGTGGGAGGCCCGGGTGGGGGACGGAGTGGTCGGGACCCTCCGGCGCCGACGTCGATGTGCGTGGGGATAGCGTCGTCGCTCGTGGCTGAGCATTTCGCGGTGGACGGCGGCGCGCGCCTGGTGGGCGCGGTCGACGTGGTCGGGGCGAAGAACAGCGTCCTGAAGCTGATGGCGGCGGCGCTGCTCGCCGAGGGCACGACGACCCTCACGAACTGCCCGGAGATCCTCGACGTCCCGCTGATGGCCGACGTGCTGCGCAGCCTGGGCTGCGCCGTGGCCGTCGACGGCGGCACCGTCACGATCGAGGTGCCCGCGGAGCCGAGCGCGGAGGCCGACTACCGCTCGGTCTCGAAGCTGCGGGCCTCGGTGTGCGTGCTGGGCCCGCTCGTGGCCCGCTGCCGGCGCGCGGTCGTCCCGCTGCCCGGTGGCGACGCGATCGGCTCACGGCCCCTCGACATGCACCAGGCGGGGCTGCGCAAGCTGGGCGCGACCACCGAGATCGCCCACGGGCGGGTCGTCGCCAGCGCCCGGGACCTGCACGGCGCGCAGATCTGGCTGGACTTCCCGAGCGTCGGGGCCACGGAGAACATCCTGATGGCCGCGGTGCTCGCCGACGGGGTCACCGTCATCGACAACGCCGCGCGCGAACCGGAGATCGTCGACCTCTGCCTGATGCTGCAGCAGATGGGCGCCAAGATCGACGGTGTGGGCAGCTCGACGCTCACCGTGCACGGGGTGACCGGCATGACCCCCACCACGCACCGCGTGATCGGCGACCGGATCGTCGGCGCCACCTGGGCGTTCGCCGCGGCGATGACCCGCGGCGAGGTGACCGTGCGGGGCGTCGACCCGCACCATCTCGACCTCGTGCTCGACAAGCTGCGCAGCGCCGGAGCCACCACGGACATCGAGGCCGACGGGTTCCGGATCGTCATGGACGGACGCCCGCAGGCCGTCGACTTCGTGACGCTGCCCTATCCCGGGTTCGCCACCGACCTGCAGCCGATGGCGATCGCGCTCTCGGCTGTGGCCGAGGGCACGTCGATGATCACGGAGAACGTGTTCGAGGCGCGGTTCCGGTTCGTCGACGAGATGATCAGGCTCGGCGCCGACGCCCGCACCGACGGCCACCACGCCGTCGTCCGCGGGATCGAGCGGCTCTCCAGCGCGCCGGTGTGGGCCAGCGACATCCGGGCCGGGGCGGGGCTCGTGCTGGCCGGGCTGTGCGCGGAGGGCCGGACACAGGTGTGGGACGTCGAGCACATCGATCGCGGCTACCCGCGGTTCGTGGAGAACCTGCAGCGCCTGGGCGCCGAGGTGACCCGCGTGCCGGCCGAGCCCGCGCGCTGAGCTCGGCGGGGCCCGCACCTGTGGGTCATTCGGGCGCGCTGCCGCGCAGGACCAGCTTGGCGGTGCCCAGATCGGCCGGGAACACCAGGATGCGGTAGAGGTCGGGTCCCCGGGCCACGGTGGCCCGGACGCCTGCGGCGTGCAGGCGCGAGCGCAGGACGTGGGCGGCGGCCTCGGTCGGGACCCGGGACACCTCCTCCAGCAGGCCGAGGCCGGTGGGGTCGTCCGGGTCGGTGAGGCGGAGACCGGGTTGGTCGCGACCGGTGGCGAAGGTCCAGCGCAGGAGCAGCACCAGGATGCCCAGCATGGCCACGACGCCGAGGATCGCCAGGACGCGGGTCCCCGGGTCGGTCATCCGGACATCATCGCGTGCTGGATCGATCCGCGCATGTGACGGTCACCCCGCGGGCCGGGACCGAGGCGTACGCGCCAGTAGGATCCGGTGATCCACGATGGCGGAGGTGTCCGGTGCCGTACCCGACCGACCGTGAGCGCGACCGACCCTGGGTGATCCGCACCTACGCGGGCCACTCCTCGGCGGAGAAGTCCAACGCGCTCTACCGGCGGAACCTCGCGAAGGGCCAGACCGGGCTCTCGGTCGCGTTCGACCTGCCGACGCAGACCGGGTACGACCCCGACGACGAGCTCGCGAAGGGCGAGGTGGGCAAGGTCGGCGTGCCGGTCAGTCACATCGGCGACATGCGCACGCTGTTCGAGGGCATCCCGATGGCCGAGGCCAACACCTCGATGACGATCAACGCGCCCGCGATGTACCTGCTGGCCCTCTACGTCGCCGTCGCCGACGAGCACGAGGCCCCCCGCGCGACGCTCGCCGGGACCACGCAGAACGACATCGTCAAGGAGTACCTCTCGCGGGGCACCTACGTGTTCCCGCCCGCGCCGAGCATGCGCCTGATCACCGACATGGTGGCCTGGTCGGTGGCCGAGATCCCGAAGTGGAACCCGATCAACATCTGCAGCTACCACCTGCAGGAGGCCGGGGCCACGCCCGCGCAGGAGCTGGCCTACGCGCTGTCCACCGCGATCGCGGTGCTCGACTCGGTGCGCGACTCCGGACAGGTGCCGCCGGAGAAGTTCGGCGACGTCGTCGCGCGCATCTCCTTCTTCGTCAACGCCGGGCTGCGCTTCGTCGAGGAGATGTGCAAGATGCGCGCCTTCTCCCAGCTCTGGGACGAGATCACGAAGGAGCGCTACGGGATCGAGAACCCCAAGCAGCGTCGCCTGCGCTACGGCGTGCAGGTCAACTCGCTGGGGCTCACCGAGGCGCAGCCCGAGAACAACGTGCAGCGCATCGTGCTGGAGATGCTGGCCGTCACGCTGTCGCGCGACGCCCGGGCCCGCGCCGTGCAGCTGCCCGCCTGGAACGAGGCGCTGGGCCTGCCGCGACCGTGGGACCAGCAGTGGGCGCTGCGCATGCAGCAGGTGCTGGCCTACGAGACCGACCTGCTGGAGTACGAGGACCTGTTCACCGGCTCCGTCGTCGTCGAGGCGAAGGTGAAGGAGCTGGTCGAGGGCGCGCGGGCGGAGATCGACCGCGTGCAGGAGATGGGCGGCGCCGTCGCGGCCGTCGAGTCCGGGTACATGAAGGGCCAGCTCGTCTCGTCGCTCTCGGAACGGCGCCGGCGGATGGAGTCGGGCGAGCACGTCGTCGTCGGGGTGAACAGGTTCGACACCACAGAGCCGTCGCCGCTGCAGGCCGAGGGAGCCGCCGCGATCGAGGCGATCGACCCGGCCACCGAGGCCGCGGCGATCTCCGCGATCCGGGAGTGGCGCGCCCAGCGCGACGCCGGGGCGGTCGAGTCCGCGCTGAACGCCCTGCGCGACGCCGCGAAGACCGACACGAACCTGATGGACGCCTCCATCACCTGCGCCAAGGCCGGCGTCACCACCGGGGAGTGGTCGGGGGTGCTTCGGGAGGTGTTCGGGGAGTTCCGGGCGCCGACCGGGGTGTCGGCGGCGGTCTCCGGGGGCGAGGCGGCCGTGGAGATCGCCCAGGTGCGTGAGCGCGTCAAGCAGGCGGGGGTCGACATCGGCTCGCGGTTGCGGATGCTCGTCGGCAAGCCGGGGCTCGACGGGCACTCCAACGGTGCCGAGCAGGTGGCCGTACGCGCCCGCGACGTCGGCTTCGAGGTGATCTACCAGGGCATCCGGCTCACGCCCGCGCAGATCGTGGCGGCCGCGGTGCAGGAGGGCGTGCACGTCGTCGGGCTGTCGATCCTGTCGGGTTCGCACCTGGAGGTCGTGCCCGCCGTCGTCGAGGGCCTGCGGGAGGCCGGGGCCGACGACGTGCCGGTGATCGTCGGCGGGATCATCCCGCCCGAGGACGCCCGCGCGCTGCGCGACCGCGGGGTGGCCGCGGTGTTCACGCCCAAGGACTACAAGCTCACCGAGATGATGGACGAGATCGTGACGCTGGTGCGCCGCGCCCACGGCGTCTGACCTCGCACACACTTCCGGGGGCCCGCACACAGGGCTGGACCTGTGTGCGAGCCCCGGGACCTGTGTGCGAGCCCTGCCTGGCACGATCCGCGCATGTTCCGGATCGCGGTTCCCGTCGACGAGCCCCGCCGCCCCCGCCGCGTGCCGCTCGTGGACGTCGCGATGCTGCTGCTCGCGATCGTGTCGGTGGCCCTGCTGGTGTGGGTGGCGTTCTTCCCGCACTCCGCGGAGTTCGCGCAGCTGGTGTTCGTGATCGACACCGCGATCTGCGGCGTCTTCGCCGTCGAGTTCCTGTTCCGGTGGCGCGACGCGCGGTGGGAGCGCTGGTTCCCGGTGCGGCGCTGGTACGAGGTGCTCGGCATGATCCCGGTGGCGCACCCGGCGCTGCGCAGCCTGCGGCTCATCCGGATCGTCGTGATCGTCGTGCGGCTGGCCCGCACCGCCGACCGGGTGTTCGGGGAGCTGGCCACGCAGCGGCTGGTCGAGCGGCTGTCGCGGCCGATCGTCATGGCGATCAAGACGCCGATCACGGTGGCGGTGCTCGACGAGGTGGTCAAGGTGATCGGCACCGGCCACTTCCCGCGCAACATCGCGAACTCGCTCGGCGAGAACCAGGAGCTGCTGCGCGGCATCGTCACCGAGAAGATGAAGCAGGATCCCCAGGCCGGGCGGCTGGCGCGGCTGCCGTTCCACGACGAGATCGTGCACACCGTGGTGGACATGACGATGCGCGTGATCGTCGACGTGCTCACCGACCCGCGGATGGACGCGTTCGTGGCCGGGGTGGTGCAGGAGAACGCCGTGCAGATCCGCGAGGCCGTGGTGGCCGGGCAGCACGAGCAGGACGCTACGACTCCTCCTCGCGCTCCCCGCGTCGCATCAGGAGTCTGAACCCGGGCACGCCCTGGATCGCCATCCGCACGTCCTTGAGGACGTCGAGCAGCTCGTGCACGTCCGGCCCGACCCGATCCAGGGTGGCCAGGATCGGCATGATGTCGGCCTCCATGTGCTCGGTGAACTGCGGCACGTGGTCGATCAGCTTGATCGCGGCCTCCACCTCGGCCTCGGAGAGCTCGTCGACGAACCGCTTCGCGAGCGGGGCGGCCCGCGTGGCCAGGGGCTGGTAGAGCGCGAGCAGCTCGGACGCGCCGCGGCTGGCCTGCTGTGCCTCGTCGACGACGGTGCCGGCGCGCTCGGCCACCGAGGTGGCCTTCCCGATCACCCCGCCCGCCTCCTCGGCGACGTCGCCCGCCTTCGCGACGAGCGTGCTCGCGTCGCCGGCCACGCCGTCGGCGCGGCTGACGAGACCGGCCGCACCCTCGGCCACCGTGCCGGCGCGGGTGATCAGCAGCGCGGCACCCTCGGCCACCCCGTCGGCGCGGTCGATGAGGGCTGCGGCCCCGCCGGCCACGCCGTCGGCGCGGTCGATGAGCGTGGCGGCGTCGCCCGCGACCCGGTCGGCCCGGGTGATGAGCGTGGCGGCGTCGCCCGCGACCCCGTCCGCCCGGGTGATCAGCAGCGCGGCCCCGGCGGCGACCTCGCCCGCGTGCGCGACCAGTCCCGCGGCGCCGTCGGCGACGGTGCGCACCTCGGCGAGCAGCGGATCGACGCGGCGGACCATGCCCTCGGCGTCGACCAGCACCGTGTCCACGCGGGTCACGGCCCCGCGCGCGCCGGCGAGCACCTCGTCGATGTCGGTGACGATCCCGTCGGCACGCCCGAGCAGCGTGTCCACCGTGTCGGCGATCCCGGCGATCCGCCCGACCAGCGCGTCCACGTCGTCGAGCAGCGTGGTGACGCGGGCCGGAAGGGCGGCGACGAGCTCGACCGCGTCCTCGGTCCAGCCCAGTACGGCCCGGGCGCCGGAGATCATGTCGGAGGGGCCCCATACGGGTAGCCCGGCGATGCGTATGCTCCGATCCTGGCCTACCGCGGCGCGGGCGGCTCGCCGTGCGGCAGACAGTTTGTCCTTGCGTACTCCTCCCACCCGTGCGACGGCTCCGCTGTTCGGGTGAACCGGACAGGCTCGCCCGAGGGCGGATTGCGGTCGGGTAACGGATCGTCCGGACCAGCCGCCACCACTGGCGCGCGCGCCCGATTCCCCTACGTTCGAAGCGCCCACGACTGCCGACCGGAGGGACTTCCGGACATGTCCGAACGCACCTGGAGCCGCCGCGACTTCTTCCGCCGCACCGCCGTCGCCGGGGCGGTCGCCCTCGGCGGGCCGGCCCTGCTCTCCGCCTGCACCGCCGCCACCCCGCCGCCGGGGGCCCCGGGCAGCGATGCGCTCGCTACCGCCCGCGCGGCGGGCAGCATCCGGATCGGCATCGCGGGGGAGCAGCCCTACGGCTTCACCACTCCCGAGGGGGTGACCACCGGCGAGGCGCCGGAGGTGGCCCGCGCGGTGCTGTCCGCGATCGGCATCGGCGAGATCGTGGCCACGCAGGTGCCCGAGTTCAGCGCGCTCATCCCGTCGCTCAACGCCGGCAACTACGACATGGTCTGCGCCGGCATGAACATCACGCCCGAGCGGTGCGGCCAGGCCGCGTTCTCGGTGCCCGACTACTCGGCGAAGACCGCGTTCCTGGTGCCGGCGGGCAACCCGGCGGGCATCGCGACCTTCGAGGACGTCGCCGCCCAGGGCCTCGGGATCGCGGTGCTCAGCGCCGCGGTCGAGCAGGGCTACGCCGAGACCGCGGGCGTCGCCGACATCCAGGCGTTCGACTCGCAGAACGCGCTGCTCCAGGCCGTGACCGACGGGCGGGTCGCCTGCGCCGCGCTCACCGACATCTCGCTGCGCTGGCTGACCGGCACGCTCAACCCGGACGCGCCGGTGGACGTCACCGAGAGTTTCGACCCCCTCGTCGACGGCGAGCCGGTCGTCTCCGCGGGCGGGTTCGTGTTCCGCACCGGCGAGACGGCGCTGCGCGAGGCCTTCGACGCGGAGCTGCTGGCGCTGCAGGAGAGCGGGCGGTGGGTGGAGATCGCCTCGCCGTTCGGGTTCTCCGAGGCCAACCTGCCGGCCGAGGGGCTCACCACCGAGCAGCTCTGCTCGGCCTGAAGACGGCCTGACGTGGAGGCCGGTCTCGGGCTGTTCCTGCAGGTCATCCTGCAGGGGCTGCCGGTGACGGTTGGCGCGACGGCCGGTGGCATCGGGCTGACGATCGTGCTGTCGTTCGCGGCGGGGCTCGCGCTGCTGTCCGGCTCACGGGCGGTGCGCGTCGTGGCGCGGGTCTACGTGGAGGGGCTGCGCGGCACCTCGGAGGTCGTGCAGCTGTTCTGGGTCTTCTTCGCGCTGCCGCTGCTCGTCGGGTTCCAGATCGTGCCGATCTGGGCGGGGATCCTGGTGCTCGGGCTCAACCACGGGGCGTACGGCGCGGAGATCGTGCGCGGGGCAGTGCAGTCGGTGCCGCGCGCGCAGATCGAGGGGGCGGTGGCGCTGTCGCTCTCGCCCGCGCAGCGGATGCGCCGCGTCGTCCTGCCCCAGGCGGTCGTGGAGATGCTGCCGCCGTTCAACACGCTGTTCATCCAGCTGCTCAAGAGCACGGCATTGCTGTCGTTCGTCTCCATCCTCGACATCACCGGCATCACCCAGCAGCGGCTCATCCCGAACTTCGGTTCGCAGGACTTCGTGATCTGGATCGTGGTCCTGGTGATCTACCTGCTGCTGTCGCTTGTGATCACGGCGGTGATGCGGCTGCTGGAGCGGATCGGCGCCGCGCGGCTGGGCCGCGGCCCGGTGGCGCGCAGGGCGCTGAGCACGGCGGGTGTCGGATGAACCCCGTGTGGGACTGGGGGTTCGCGCTCTCCATCCTCCCCGACCTGCTGGCCGGGCTCGTCCTCACCCTGCAGATCACAGTTCTGGGCTCGCTCCTCGCGTTCAGCCTGGGGCTGGTATTCGCGCTGGCACTGCGGGGTCCACGGGTGCTCGCGATCGTCGTGCGCGGGTTCGTCGAGTTCGTCCGCAGCACGCCGCTGCTCGTGCAGGTCTTCTTCCTCTACTTCGTGCTCCCCGACTTCGGGATCCTGCTCCCGGCTCTCGCGGTTGGCGTCATCGCGCTGGGCGTGCACTACGCCACCTACACCGCCGACATCTACCGCGCCGGGATCGACGCCGTGCCCGTCGGTCAATGGGAGGCCGCGGCGGCGCTGAGCCTACCGCGGTCGCGGATGTGGACCGGCGTGATCCTGCCCCAGGCGGTCCCGCGGGTGCTTCCCGCGCTGGGCAACTACGTCATCTCGATGTTCAAGGAGACGCCGCTGCTGATCGGCATCTCGGTGCTGGAGATAGTCGGGCAGGCGCGCGAGGCGGGCGGGATCTCCTTCCGCTACGTCGAGGCCTACACGCTGGCCGGCCTGCTGTTTCTTGCCCTGAGCTACCCCGCCGCGCTAATGGTGCGGAGGTTGGAGCGCCGTGTCGCCCTCGCGTGAGACTGAAAGGCAGTCGATCGAATCGTGATCCTTTGACCGCCAGGTCCTCGTACTCCACGGGAAGGCGCTGTAGTCGCGAGCAATCGTAACGGGAACCGCCGATCTCCCCCTCTCGTGCCGCATAGCGCTCGTATTTTTGGGGTCTCAATCGAGCAGTTCGCCGTAGTCAGCGTCCTCGGTGAGGAAATGCTTGACTCGACCGCCTGGCTGATGATAGCGTATTTTCGAGAAATTTCCCATCATCAATCGAGGAAGGAATGGCATTGAGGCGAACACGGGCAGTTCTGACGGCAATGCTGCTTGCCATTGTATGGAGTCTATTCGCTGTGCAGCCTGCGAGTGCTCATCCATTTCGTGCGGATTGTATTCGCGGCAGCGTTTACGAGTATTCAAACTCTTTCAGCTGCAATCTGGGGCCCTACCACAATTCGGCGACAGCATATTCTGTTGCTCGCGGGTGGGACGCGACAGGACATCTGGCGAGCTATGACGTCGTGGATGGTGCGGTCTTCATTGTGGTGCTGTTAGTCTGGAATCATTGATGTGTACGGTTGGCTTGGCGGAAAGTGTACTGACGACATCGATGCGCGTGAGGGTGGGTAGCGTAGCTGTTCACGAAGCGGGGAGCGCTCGATCAGGCAAATGAGCCTTTGCCAACCTCGTCAGCGAGTGTGACGGTTGTGCGGCGTGTCGGCTCCGTGCATGGGTGAAGCTCCTAGTAGACTGGCGATTGCCTGGATCAACTCGACGCACTCAACCACGGCGAGATCCAGACCCTGGCCGACACCGCCTACCAGGGGCGGCGGCCCGTTGGTCCGGGTCCCGCAGCGCCGCCGCATCGATCCCGACACCGGCCGCCGCCGACGCCTGTCGGTCACACAGAAGGCGGTCAACACCGCCGGCGCGGCCCGGGCGAACGGGCCAACGCCGAGCTGAAGAACTGGAAGATCCTCCGCAAGATCCGCGCCAGCCCGACCCGCGCCGGCACCCTCGTTGCTGCAGTTCAGACCCTCATGATCGCCAGCTCATGATCAGGTTGGCAAAGGCTCAGTGCTAGTACTGTGCTAGTACACGGAGCTAGCGGTCGGTACGTCTCGCGGCCGTACCGTGTAGATCCAGTCAGGGTCGGCCATGGCCCGTAGTCCGCAATGTGTGCAGAGGTCGGGGCCGAGCCCTTCCGGCTGGTCGAGCCGCTCACCCTGGCCGGGATCCTGTTCCTGGCGATCAGCTACCCCGCATCCCTGCTCGTCCGACGATTGGAGCGCCGTGTCGGCGTCCTCTGAGAAGCTGTCCGAGCCCATGATCGTGTTCGACGGCGTCGAGAAGCGGTTCGGCGACACCGTCGTGCTGTCGGACCTGAGCTTCACCGTCGCGGCGGGCGAGCACGTCACGCTGATCGGGCCGTCCGGGTCGGGCAAGACCACGATCCTGCGGCTGCTGATGTGCCTGGAGTCGGTCACCGGCGGCACGATCCGGGTCGCCGGGAAGCACCTGTCGCACATGGAGCGCGGCGGGAAGCTGGTGCCCGCCGACGAGAAGCACTCCCGCGAGGTGCGCAAGCGCATCGGGATGGTGTTCCAGCAGTTCAACCTGTTCCCGAACATGACCGTGCGCGGCAACCTGATCGAGGCGCCGACCCGGGTGCTGGGGCTGAGCAGGGACGAGGCGAACGCGCGCGCGGTCGAGCTGCTCGACCTCGTCGGGCTGGGGGAGCGCATCGACGAGCACCCGTCGCGGCTCTCCGGCGGTCAGCAGCAGCGGGTGGCGATCGCCCGGGCGCTGGCGATGCGGCCCGACGTGCTGCTGCTCGACGAGGTGACCTCCGCGCTGGACCCCGAGCTCGTCGCCGGCGTGCTGGCGCTGCTGCGCGACATCGGGGAGACCACCGACATCACGATCCTGTGCGTCACCCACGAGATGGGGTTCGCGCGCGACTTCTCCGACCGCGTGATGATGTTCGACGGCGGGCGCGTGATCGAGGACGCCCCGCCCGAGCGCCTGTTCACCGAGCCGGACCACCCCCGCACGCAGGAGTTCCTCAAGGCGGTCCTGGGTCGCTGATCCGGCTCAGCTCAGCAGCGTGTGGCGCACCGAGGGGAAGCGGGCGAAGTCCCGGTCGAGGGTGGCGACCTCGCAGCCGTGCTCGGCCGCGACGGCGGCGAGCACGGCATCGGGCACGAGGTCGCCGGTGGCGGCGCCCTTGTCGCAGAGCCCTCGAAGCAGCGCCAGATGTCTGCTCCCGGGGCCGAGCACCAGGTGGTGGGGCTGAGCGCACGTCGCGTCCACGAACGCGAACGCGTCGGGGAGCGGGGTGGGCACGGCGAAGATGCGCCGGTTCGTCGCCAGCCGCAGGAACGACGCCCAGACCGTCATCGGCACGGTGAACGGCTCGTCGGCGGCCAGCAGGGCATCGAACCACGGTCGCACCACCCCGTGCCGGGGGTGGTCGTCCCGGTGGGCGGCGAGGACGACGTTCACGTCCAGCAGGTACATCGGTCAGCGCAGCGTGGTGAGGTCGGCGTCGTCGTCGAGGGCCTCGATCAGGGCCCGGTTCGAGGTCAGGTCGACCCCGCGGCGCGGGCCGGTGCCGCCGCGGAACACCGGCACGACCGGCCGCTCCGTGTGCCGGGTCGATGCCGCGAACTCCCGGCGCAGGGCGGCGTCGATGACGGCACCGAGAGTGACGCCGCGCTCACGCGCCCGCAGCCTCGCCGCCTCCAGGAGCTCGTCGGAGATCGTCACGGTGGTGCGCATGATGTCCACGCTAACGCATCACGGGCATCACCCGCTGGAGCAGAGCGCCCCGGTCGTGAGGCCGGGGTCGGGGAGGTTGTCCTCGTCGAGGCCGAAGGGTTCGGTGAGGCGCGCCCACTCGCCGGATTCCTGCAGGGCGGTCAGCTCGGGGTCGAACGCGCGCAGCAGGTCGCCCTCGCCGAACCGCACGGCGAACGCGGCGGCCGGCACGATCGGGCGACCCTCGACGGTCGGTGCGACCGGCCGGGTGACCTCGACTCCGGTGCCGGGGTTGCGGCGCAGCTCGGCACGCAGCGAGACGGCGGTGAGGGCGCCGGCCTGCGCCCGCCCGTCGACGACGGCGCGGAACAGCGTCCGCTGGTCGTCGACGACGGTCAGCCGTTCCGGCGGGATCTCGGCGTCAAGGGCGTAGCCCAGCTCGGCCGAGCCGTCGAGCACGGCGAGCACGACCCCGGCCCGCCCGACGCCCTGGAAGGTGCCGATGCCGCGGGGATTGCCCTCGGGCACCAGGAAGGCGGGCGCGGCGACGAAGTCCGGGCGGCTGAACGCCACGAGGCCGCAGCGCTCGGGGGTGACCGTCATCCCCGCGGCGATCATGTCGAACTGCCCGTCGCGCAGTCCGGGTACCAGGTCGGCGAACCGCACCTGCACCGCCGACAGCCCGCCGATGCCCAGCCGGGCGAGCACGGCGCGGGCCACCTCCGGCTGCGCGCCGGTCACGCGGCCGGAGCCGTCGACGTAGGCGTAGGGCCGCTCCCCGGAGATGCCGATGCGCAGCACTCCGGACCGGCGCGCGCGCTCGAGCACGGTGCCGGTGGGCTGGGCGCACGCCGCGGCGAGCACGGCCGGTGGGCCGAGCGCCAGTAGCCGCCTGCGGGTGAGCATTCACGCCAGGCTAGGTGCCGGCGGGCCTCGCCGCCGGGTCGGAGACCGCCGCGGCGGCCCGCAGGCCGGACGGGTGCGGGAGCCGGCGCCCTGACCGGCCCTCAGTCCGGCCAGACCGGCTTGCGCTTCTCCAGGAACGACGCCATGCCCTCGCGCGCTCCCGGGCTCTGCGACATCGACGCCATCACCTCGACGGCGATCGCGTAGGCGTCGGCCTCGGGACGGTCGAGCTGGGCGTAGAGGGTCTGCTTGCCCACACCCTTGCCGAAGCGGGTGCCGCGGGTGGCGCGGGCGAGCAGCTCGTCGGTGCGGGCGTCGAGCTCGTCGTCGGGCACGGCGTAGTTGACCAGGCCCCACTCGGCGGCGGTGCGGGCGTCGATCGCGTCGCCGGTCAGCGTCATCTCCATCAGCCGCTTGCGGCCGATGGTGCGCGCCACCGGCACGGCGGGGGTGTGGCAGAACCAGCCGCCCTTCCCGCCGGGCAGCGCGAAGGACGCCGACTCCGCGGCCACGGCGAGGTCGCAGGTGGCCACGAGCTGGCAGCCCGCGGCCGTGGCGATCGTGGCGACCTTGGCGATCACCACCTGGGGCACCTGCTCGATGGTGATCATCACCCGCGTGCAGAGCCGGAGCAGGTCGCGCACGCCGGCGAGGTCGCGGGAGGAGACGTCGGCGAAGTCGTGGCCCGCGGAGAACGCCCGGCCCTCCCCGGCCAGCACGATCCCGGTGGCGTCCGAGCGGCCCGCGGCCTCGAAGGCGTCGAGCAGCTCGCGCAGGTGCGGCTCGGAGAGCGCGTTGCGGCGCTCGGGGCGGTTCATCGTGATGCGGACCGTGTCGCCGTCGTGCTTGACGGACAGGTACTCGTACTCCATGCCTACGACGGTAGCCCGCGTGGAACCGCGATGGGACCCCTCCCGGCTCAGCCGTCGGCGTCCGCCTCGCCCGTCCGCTCCGGTGGCCGCTCGCGCTCGAGCTCGTCGATGCGGGCCTGCGCGACGCCGAGCTCGTCCTGCAGGCCGACGATGCGGGCGGCGGCGTCGAGGGTCATGCCCTCGTCGAACAGCTCGCGCATCCGGGCCACGAACACCAGCTGGCGGCGCGAGTACCGGCGGTGCCCGCCACCGGACCGGTGCGGGTGGAGCACGCCCGCCGCGTCGAGGCTGCGCAGGAAGGCCGGCTGCACGCCCAGCAGCTCGGCGGCCTGACCCATCGTGACCGACGGATAGTCCTCGTCGTCGAGACGACCGACGCCCATCGGTGTCCACCTCCCGTCCCCGGCCCTCGGGCGGGTTCGACCGGCAAAGAAGGCGGGCCCGGCCTGGTGGCCGGGCCCGCGTCGACGGAGGACTAGTCGTGATGATCCTGATGCTTCGGGCTGTTCGTGATCGCACCCTCCGCTCGTCGTGACCGGCGCCGTCCCGGTGGCGTCGCGTCCTTCTCGTACCGAAAGCCTACATCGACGACTGGAGATCCTGTCAAGGCTCTGATGTGTTTTCCTGCCGCCGTCGCCGGAGACCCACCGGGGTCAGGCGTCGCCGAGCCGCTCCAGGTCCGGCGGCACGAGCGTGGTGGAGAGCACCAGTTCGCGGATCAGGTTGTCGTTGAGCGCGTTGCCCACCGGCTCGCCGACCTCCTCGCGGGTCAGCCCCGGCACCCCGCCCCGCGACATCCGCGTGCGGACGGCGGTGACCGCGTGCTCCACCCGCTTCGGTGTCCAGCCCGCATCGGGCGCCAGCTCGGCGAGCTGGTCGGCGGCCTGGCGCCAGGACAGCGGCTGGGGGCGGTGCTCGTGGAGCAGGTAGCGCTGGCCGAGCACGGTCAGGACGAGACGCTCGTCGTCGTCGAGGCGCCACAGGACCGGCTGCTGGGTGGCATCGCGGTGCCGGGCGGCGGGGCGGCCGCCGTCGGCTCCGGTGACGAACACCTCCAGCAGGTGCTCGCGGCCGCTGGACCCCCGCACGAACACCGGCGTGTACCCCTCGCCGAGCGGGACCGGCTCCTCCTCGGGGAACAGCAGGCGCCCGCCGGGCAGCCGGACCGGCAGCCGCCCGGTGTTGCGGATCCACCACTTCCCGCCGCGGTGCTCGAGCGTGCCGTGCTCGCGGCTGACGCGGGGGTCGTCCTCGCCGACGCAGACGTGCACGTCGGGCCGGTTGCGGCCGAACAGCAACGTGCGGCCCTCCTTCGGGCCGACCGACATGCCGCCGCCCACGGACAGGGCGAAGATCGTGGCGCGCGCGGCGGGGGGCACGCCGTGGGCGAGGCTGGCGTGCGAGTCCGGCAGCTGCCGGTCGGGTCCGGGGTGCGGGTGCACGCCCCGCATCCTCTCAGGGCGGTCCCGCCGTCAGTAGCTGCGCGGCAGGCCCAACGTGTGCTGGGCGATGAAGTTGAGGATCATCTCCCGGCTCACGGGAGCGATCCGCGCCGTGCGTACCGCACCGATCAGCGTGCCCACCCCGTACTCGACGGCCATACCGTTGCCGCCGTGCGCCTGCACCGCGGCGTCGACGGCGTTGATCGCGGCCTCGGCCGCGGAGTACTTGGCGATGTTGGCCGCCTCGGCCGCGGCCGCCATGTCCCCGGCGTCGTAGAACCAGGCCGCGCGCGTGGTGGCCATCCGGGCGAGCTCCACCTCCACGTGCGCCTTCGCCAGCGGGTGCGCGATGGCCTGGTGCGCGCCGATCGGGGACTTCCAGACCGTGCGGTCCTTCGCGTAGTCGGTGCCCTTGCGCAGGGCGTAGCGGGCGAGGCCGTTGGAGTAGGCCGCCACCGTGATGCGCTCGGGGTTCAGCCCTGCGAACAGCGCGGCGAGCCCGGCCTCCTCGCCGCCGACCAGGGCGTCGTCGGGCAGGTAGGCGTCGTCGAAGAAGACGGTGAACTGCTTCTCCGGGCTCTGGATCGCCATCTCGATCGGCTGGTAGGTCATGCCCGGGGTGTCGGTGGGGACGATGAACATCGCCGGGCGCAGCGTGCCCTGTGTGGAATCCTTCTGGGCACCCTCGAGCCGGGTGACGACGAGCGTCGCCTCGGTCTCGTCGACACCGGAGATGTAGTACTTGGTGCCGCTGATCCGCCAGCCCCTCCCGTCGGGGTCGCGGCGCGCCGTCGTCGTGATCTTGTGCGAGTTGGATCCGGCGTCGGGTTCGGTGATCGCGAACGACATCTTCGCGCTGCCGTCGGCGAAGCGCGGGAGCCAGCGCTCCTTCTGGTCGACCGTGCCGCTCGTGGCGATCACCGTGGCCGCGATGGCGGGCGAGACGACGATCAGCAGCAGCGGGCAACCGGCCGCCGCGATCTCCTCGGCCACGATGGACAGCTCGACCATGCCCGCCCCGCCGCCGCCGTACTCGGCGGGGACCGCGACGCCGAGGTAGCCGTTCGCCCCCGCCTCGGCCCACAGCTCGGTGGTCTTGCCGCCGGTGCGGGCCTTGTCGATGAGGTAGTCGTGGCCGTACTTGCCCGCCATCCGGGCCACGGACTTCCGCAGCAGCTGCTGTTCGTCGGTCTCGCGCAGGTCCATCTCATGCCTCCGGGCGGTCAGTGGTCAGTCGGTGGTCGAGCTGTCGGGCCCGGTCGTCGAGCAGGTGTCGGCGGCGCCCGGCGGCTCGACGGTCCTCCAGCGGGACGGCCGCGGCGCACAGCGCGTCGTCGGTGCGGGCGGCGACCCACAGCTCGAGCATCGCCCGGTACAGCGGCCCGGTGTGCAGATCCGCCAGCATGTGCAGCACGGCCACGGTGCGTCCCGGTCCGAGGTCGGCGGCCCGCCTCCTTGCCTCGGCGAACCGGGCGGCGCCCAGGTGCGCCACGGCGGCGAGCACCAGCTCCGCGCGGGTGGGGTAGTGGTGCTGATCATTGCAGCAAGGCCACCTTGCTGCAATCTCGTTGCGGCATGGTGGCCTTGCTGCAACTCCCGCGCCGTCAGCCGCGGTCGTGGAGGAGCAGGAGCAGGTAGGCGGCCAGGGTCTGGGCGTCCACCACCTCGCCGCTACGGACCATCACCTCGAAGTCCGCCGTGGTGAACCACGCCGCCCGCATGTCCTGCTCCTGGTGCTCGCGCGACGGTGGCCCCTCCGTCAGGTCCGTGGCGAGGAAGACGTGCTCGCGCTGGCTCGACATGCCGGGCGCGATGTCGAGCCGGCCCAGCAGCTCCATCCGCCCGGCGACCAGGCCGGTCTCCTCGGCCAGCTCGCGGGCCGCGAGCCGCGCGGGTTCCAGCTCGGCCCGCTCGGGCGCGGTGCCCATCGGGAACTCCCAGCGCCGCTGCCCGACGGGGTAGCGGAACTGCTCCACCAGGTGCAGCCGGTCCCCGTCCCGGGCGATCACGACGGCGGCGGTCGGCTTGTCGACGACGCCGTAGATGCCGTCGGAGCCGTCGCCGCGGCGAATCTCGTCCTCGCGCACGGTCATCCAGCTGTTGGCGTAGACCTGGCGGCTGCTGATCGTCTCCATGACGGCAGTATCGCGACGTGCGAGCGTCCCGGCTGATCACCCTGCTGTTCACCCTGCAGCGCAGGCGTGGCGCCACCGCGGCCGAGTTGGCGGCGGAGCTGGAGGTGTCCGAGCGCACCATCTACCGCGACGTCGCCGCCCTGTCCGACGCCGGGGTGCCGCTGTTCACCGAGGCCGGCCGCGGCGGCGGCATCCGGCTCGTCGACGGCTGGCGCACCCGGCTCGACGGCCTCACCGCGCGGGAGGCGGCCGCGCTGTTCGCCGTCGGTGCCCCGCAGGTGGTGGCCGAGCTGGGGATGAGCGCGGCGCTGGCCGGGGCGCAGGCCAAGCTGCTCGCGACACTGCCCGCGGGCCTGCGCGAGCACGCGCGCACGGTGGCCGAGCGGTTCCACCTCGACGCGCCCGGTTGGTTCCACACGCCGCACGAGGTGCCCCGGCTCGACGCCGTCGCGGCCGCGGTGTGGGAGGGGCAGCGGCTGCGCATCTGTTACCGGCGGCGCGAGGAGGTCGTCGAGCGGCTGGTCGATCCGCTGGGGCTGGTACTCAAGGCGGGCACCTGGTACCTCGGCGCCCGCAGCGCGGCCTCCCCGGAGGTGGACCGGGTGCTGACCTACCGCGTCGAGCGCATCGTCGCCGCCGAGGCCACCGGGGAGCGGTTCGCCCGGCCGCCGGGGTTCGACCTCCCGACCTGGTGGGCCGGGGCGTCGGCCGGGTTCGAGTCGACGATGCTGCGGGCGACGGTGCGGCTGCGGGTGGGGCCGCGCGGGCGGGCGTGGCTCCCGCACGTGACCGACGCCGCCGCCGCCGCACGGGCGCTCACCGCGGCCGGTCCACCCGACGCCGACGGCTGGTGCGAGCTCGAGCTGCAGGTGGAGGGGGTGGCCGTGGCCACCGCTCAGCTCGTGGGCCTGGCCGGGGAGGTCGAGGCCCTGGAGCCGGTGGAGCTGCGCGTGGCCCTGGCCGCGGCCGGCTCGGCGCTCGCCGCCCGCAACGCACCTCGCTGAGGTCGGTCCCGGTCCGCCGCGCTCGGCCCGTCGTGGCGATGGTCGAGGTGGAGGTGCCGGGGCGCGGGGCCGAAACCCCAGACCCAGCACCAGCCGTTCTCGGTCGCGAGGCCCGCCAGCGCCGCGCGACCGACCGCGCGGGCCGCGCCGGCCAGCCGCTCCCGGATCATCGGACCGTCTCCGGCGTCGGCAGGGGCTCGCCGCGGAGCAGGACCGCCACCGGTCGCAGCAGCGCGGCCAGATCGGCGAGCGGGTCACCGTCGACGGCGAGCAGGTCGGCGTCGTAGCCGGTCGCGATCCGGCCCTTGCGATGGCCCAGCCCGCAGACCTGCGCGGCCACCTGCGTGCCGGCGCGCAGGGCGGCGGCGGTGCTCATGCCCAGGCCGGCCAGCTCGGCCAGCCCGTGCGGGAGCACCCCGTGCGGCTTCGGCGGCGCGATGCCCGCATCCGTGCCCGCCACGACGACGGCCCCCTTGTCGACGAGGCGGGCGTGCGCGGCGAGCAGGTGCGGGAGGAGCGCCGCGAGCTGCGGCGGGGGGACGAAGTCGCGGGCGCACGGCGCGAGACCGACCGTGGAGCCGATCGCGATCCGCCGCGCCACGATCGCCTCGACCAGCGCGTCCGGCACGACCACGCCCTCCGGGCCCAGGAACGAGCAGTGCTCGATCCCGTCCACCCCGGCAGCCACGGCGTCGCGCACCGCCGCCAGCGCGTGGGCGTGCGCGGTGACCGGCAGCCCGTGGCGGTGCGCCTCGTCGACGACGACCGCCAGCTCGCCCGCGGAGAACTGCGGCGCGTGGAAGTCGGAGCCCGCGGTCATCATGCCGCCGCTGGCCATCACCTTGATGACGTCGACGCCGCGCTCGACGTGCGCCCGCACCGCGGCCCGGATGCCGGCCGGGACCACCTCGCCGCCCAGGAAGTGGCAGTGCCCCCCGACGGAGGTGAGCGGCGGCCCGGCCGCGACGATGGTGGGCAGCGGCCCGGCACCCGACCCGCGCAGGCCCAGGACCGAGAAGTCCCGGTCGCCGAGGTCGCGCACGGTCGTGACGCCCGCACGCAGCTGCGCGGCCGCCGCCTCGGCCATCGCGGCCGTCAGCGCGTCCCCGTCCCGCTGGGCCAGCGACCCGATCGGGTCCGGGCCGCCGTCGAACGCCAGGTGCACGTGGGTGTCGACGAGGCCGGGCAGCAGCGTCGCGCCGCCCAGGTCGAGCACCTCCCAGCCCGGAGGCGCCGCGCCGTGCCCCACGTCGACGATCCGGCCGTCCTCGACCAGGACCAACGGGTCGGGGCTGCTGTCCGCGCCGTCGAAGAGGCGCGCGGCGCGGACCGCGATGCGTCGGCTCATCCGCCCGGTCGTAGGAGCACCGGCGGCGGACGGTGCGGGCCGCACGTCTGTGCGGGCCGGCATCCCCTCGATGTGTCGCATGCCGCAGTTCTACGAGCGCGGCGGGTCGGAGCCATCGTGGAAAACACGTAGCCGCGCCACGTAGCCGCCGGTACGCGCCCGGCCCGGGGCGCCGGTAGGGTCGCTCGCCGTGCGCCTGGTCATTGCCCGCTGCCAGGTCGACTACGTCGGCCGCCTCACCGCCCACCTGCCGATGGCGCCGCGGCTGCTGCTGGTCAAGGCCGACGGTTCGGTGAGCGTGCATGCCGACGACCGCGCCTACAAGCCGCTGAACTGGATGAGCCCGCCGTGCTGGCTGTCCGAGGAGCCGGGCGTGTGGACGGTGCGCAACAAGGCCGACGAGTCGCTCGTCATCACCATCGACGAGGTGCTGCACGATTCCACCCACGAGCTCGGCGTCGATCCCGGGCTGGTCAAGGACGGGGTGGAGGCTCACCTGCAGGAGCTGCTCGCGGCGCACCCCACCACGCTGGGCGAGGACTTCACGCTGGTGCGCCGGGAGTACATGACGGCGATCGGCCCGGTCGACCTGCTGTGCCGCGATCCCGCGGGCCGCCACGTCGCCGTCGAGGTCAAGCGGCGCGGCGAGATCGACGGCGTCGAACAGCTGACCCGTTACCTGGAGCTGATGAACCGCGACCCGCTGCTCGCACCCGTCACCGGCGTGTACGCGGCGCAGCAGATCAAGCCGCAGGCCCGCACGCTGGCGCAGGACCGCGGCATCCGCTGCGTGGTGGTGGACTACGACGCCCTGCGCGGCACGGAGTCGACGGACCTGCGCCTGTTCTGAACCGGCGCGGCCCGGGCGGGCCGACCGCGGCCTGTGCGGACCTCCACCCGCGTCCTACTCTCAGGTAATGACGGCCACGCAGACGCCCGCGCAGAGCACGTTCGAGTCCCTCGACCCGCGGACGGGGGAGGTCGTCGGCACCCACCCGGATCACACCGCGGCCGACGTCGGCGCCGCGGTGGCCCGGGCGGCCGACGCGGCGCAGTGGTGGGCCGACCAGGGCTTCGACGGTCGCCATCGGTTGCTGGGGGAGTGGCGCCGCGCGCTGGTACGCGGCCTCGACGACCTCGCCGGGGTCGTCGCCGCGGAGACGGGCAAGCCGCTCGACGACGCCCGGCTGGAACTGGTGCTGGCCGTCGACCACCTCGACTGGGCGGCCAAGCACGCCGCGAAGGTGCTCGGGACGCGCTCGGTCCCGTCGGGGCTGCTGATGGCCAACCAGGCGGCCACGCTCACCTACGCCCCGCTCGGTGTCGTCGGCGTCATCGGGCCGTGGAACTACCCGGTGTTCACCCCGATGGGTTCCATCGCCTACGCGCTGGCGGCGGGCAACGCCGTGATCTTCAAGCCGAGCGAGCTGACGCCGGGGGTCGGCGTCGCGCTGGCCGACTCGTTCGCCGAGATCGTGGCGGGGCGGCCGGTGTTCCAGGTGGTCACCGGGCACGCGGAGACCGGCGTAGCCCTGTGCCGGGCGGGGGTGGCCAAGATCGCGTTCACCGGGTCGACGGCCACCGGCAAGCGGGTGATGGCGACCTGCGCGGAGACGTTGACGCCGGTGCTGATCGAGTGCGGCGGCAAGGACCCGCTGATCGTCGACGTCGACGCCGACCTGGACGCCGCAGCCGACGCCGCGGTCTGGGGCGGGATGTCCAACGCCGGGCAGACCTGCGTCGGGGTGGAGCGCGTGTACGTCGTGGATACGGTGGCCGATGCGTTCACCGCGAAGGTCGTCGCGAAGGCCCGGGCGCTGGAGCCGGGGCGCGAGTTCGGCCCGATGACGATGGAATCGCAGGCCGCCGTCGTGCAGGGGCAGATCGACGACGCGCTCGCGAAGGGCGCCCGGGCGCTCGTCGGCGGTGCCGGCAGCGCGGACCGGCGACTCGTCGAGCCCGTCGTGCTCACCGACGTGCCCGAGGACTCCACCGCCGTCACCGAGGAGACGTTCGGGCCGCTGCTCGTCGTCAACCGGGTACCGGACGTCGACGAGGCGGTGCGCCGCGCCAACGCCACGGGCTACGGCCTCGGCGCCACGGTGTTCTCGAAGGCCCGAGGCACCGAGATCGCGGCGCGGCTGCGGTGCGGGATGGTGTCGGTGAACAGCGTGATCTCCTTCGCCGGGATCCCGGCGCTGCCCTTCGGCGGGGTCGGCGACTCCGGGTTCGGGCGGATCCACGGCGAGGACGGGCTGCGCGAGTTCACCCGGCCGCAGGCGGTGGCGCGCCAGCGGTTCGCGCTGCCGATCGCGATCACCAGCTTCACCCGCCCCGCCGCCGTCATGAAGGTGCTCGTCGGGCTGATGCGGGTGCTGCACGGGAGGTAGCTCACACGCCCCGGGCCCGCGGAGATGGGAGGATGCGCGGCAAGCATCCCCCAACGGCGGAGGTCGTGACATTGAAGGACGGCAGCGTGGCACGCGAGTTCCGGACGGTCGGTGTGGTCGGCCTGGGGACCATGGGGGCGGGCATCGTCGAGGTGTTCGCCCGCAACGGGCTGCAGGTCATCGCGGCTGAGGTGGACGCCGACGCCGTCGCGCGTGGCCGCTCGCACCTCGAGACCTCCCTCTCGCGTGCCGTCGGGCGCGGGAAGCTGACCCAGGACGACGCCGACGCGCTGCTCGGCCGCGTCACCACCACCACGTCGCTGTCCGACATGGCCGACGCCGACCTGGTCATCGAGGCGGTCCCGGAGAGCCTGGACCTCAAGGCGAAGGTGTTCGCCGAGCTGGACTCGGTCTGCCGGCCCGACGCGGTGCTCGCATCGAACACCTCGTCGCTGTCGGTCACCGAGCTGGCGGTGCGCACCGGCCGCCCCGGCAAGGTCGTCGGCCTGCACTTCTTCAACCCGGCGCCGGTGCAGAAGCTCGTCGAGGTCGTGCGGACGGTCGTCACCGAGCAGGACGTGGCCGACGACGTCAAGGCGTTCGCGGCCACCCTGGACAAGGTGCCTGTCGTCATCGGCGACCGCGCCGGCTTCATCGCCAACGCGCTGCTGTTCGGCTACCTCAACCACGCCGCGGCGATGTACGAGCAGCGCTACGCCAGCCGCGAGGATCTCGACGCCGCCATGCGATTCGGCTGCGGCTACCCGATGGGTCCGCTCGCGCTGCTCGACCTGATCGGGCTCGACACGAGCTACGAGATCCTCGACACGATGTACAAGCAGTCCCGCAACCAGACCCACGCCCCCGCCCCGGTGCTCAAGCAGATGATCACTGCCGGGCTGCTGGGCCGGAAGTCGGGCCGCGGCTTCTACACCTACGCCAAGGCGCACAGCTCCGAGGTCGTGCCCGACGCGCTGACGCCCAGCGGCACCGTGCCCGACGACGTCACCGTCCGCGACATCTCCCGCGTCGGCGTCGTCGGCACCGGCACCATGGCCAGCGGGATCGTCCAGGTGCTCGCCGCCGCCGGGCTCGACGTGATCGTGCGCGGGCGCAGCGACTCGAAGGTCGAGGCGTCCATCGGCGGGATCAGGAAGTCGCTGGACAAGGCCGTCGTGCGCGGCAAGGTCACCGAGTCCGACCGGGACGCGACGCTCGCGCGGATCACCGGCACCACCCGGCTGGAGGACTTCGCCGACGTCGACCTCGTCGTCGAGGCCATCGCCGAGGAGCTCGACGTCAAGCGCGCGGTGTTCGCCGCGCTCGACGAGATCTGCAAGCCCGGCGCGATCCTCGCCACCACCACGTCCTCGCTGCCCGTCGTCGAGTGCGCGGCGGTCACGTCGCGGCCCCAGGACGTCGTCGGCATGCACTTCTTCAACCCGGCCCCGGCGATGAAGCTGGTGGAGGTGGTCTCGACGATCACCACGGCCCCGGACGTGGCGGCCTCGGTGCTGGCGCTGTGCGAGCGGATCGGGAAGGTGCCGGTGAGCTGCGGCGACCGGGCCGGGTTCATCGTCAACGCGCTGCTGTTCCCGTACCTCAACGACGCGGTGAAGATGCTGGAGGCGCACTACGCCACCGCCGACGACATCGACGCGGCCATGAAGACCGGCTGCGCGCTGCCGATGGGGCCCTTCGAGCTGCTCGACGTGGTCGGTCTCGACGTGTCGCTGGCGATCGAGCGCTCGCTCTACCTGGAGTTCCGCGAGGCCGGGTTCGCGCCCGCGCCGCTGCTGGAGCACCTCGTGACCGCCGGGCGCCTGGGGCGCAAGACCGGGCACGGGTTCCGGGACTACGCCGCGCGCTGACCATGGCACGCAGGCACCGGCCGCAGCGGGCGGAGCACGTCCCGCTGCGGTCGGCGTCGTTCACGCGTACGGAGAGCTGGCCCGACGGCGAATGGGTGGTGCGCAGCGTGCCCGGGGCGTCCTCGGACCGCTTCTACCGGTGCCCCGGTTGTGACCACGAGATCCCTGCGCGCACGCCGCACGTGGTCGTCTGGCCGGCGGGGGAGTACGGCTCGGTGGACGAGCGGCGGCACTGGCACGCGCCGTGCTGGGCCGCCCGCGCCCGGCGGGGGCCCGGCCGCAGGCGTTAGCGCCGACCGGCGGTGGCGCGGGTGCGCTGGCGGGGAGTGGGCCGGGCCCGGTCGACGGCGACCGGCTCGGAATCGGTGAGGGTGTCGGGGTTCAGCCGCACCGTCGCGGGTTCGGCGCCGGCCGGGTGACCGTTGACGGCGGCGCCGGGCTCGCCCGGGACCGGCTCCAGCGAGCCGATGACGCGGCCCAGCGCGTTGCGCGCGGCGTCGAGCTGCTCGGCGACCCGCCCGCGGACGTTCCCCAGCTCGGCGACCCGGTGCTCGGCGTCGGCGATCATGCGCCGGGCCCGGTCCTCGGCCTCGGTGACCTGCTCGCTCGTCCGGGCGGCGGTCTCCTCACGCATCTGCTCGATCTCGCGGCGGGTGGCGTCGCGCTCGGCGTGCAGCTCCCGGAGGGCCTCGCTGCGGCGCTGGTCCATCGCGATCGCGAAGTCCTCCTCCACGACCGCGCGCTCCTGCTCGGACCGCCGCAACCGCTCGGTGATCTCCCGCTCCAGCTCCGCCCGCTGTCCCTCGAGCAGGGCCTCGACGGTGGCGCGCTCGTCGGCGAGGCAGCGCTCGGCCTCGGCGCGACGCTCGGCGAGCTCCCGGTCCAACTCCGCGCGGTCGGCGGCGAGCTTGCGCTCCATCGTGATGCGGTCCTGGCCGATCTGCGCACGTTCCCGCACGGTGCGCTCGGCGAGCTCGGTGGCCTCCAGCTGGGCCGGTCCGAGGAATGCGGCCGCCTCTTCCTGCGCCGCGGCGACGATCTGCGCGGCCTCCTGCTCGGCCTCCTGGCGACGCTGCGCGGCTTCGGTCTCCGCGCGCCCGAGCATCTCCGCGACCTCGTCCTCGGCCAGGCGCAGCATCGAGCGCATGCGCTCGCTCATGCCCTGCACGCTCTGCGGCGGCCCGGCGAGCGTGCGGACCTGTGCCCGCAGCTTCTCCGCGCGCTCCCGCGCGTCGTCGAGCTCGCGGGCGAGCTGCGCGGCCTGGTCGACGGCGGCGTTGCGGTCGGCGGTCAGGATCGCGATCTCGGCATCGATCCGGCGGAGGTGCGAGTCGACCTGACCCTGGTCGTATCCCCTGCGCGCGACGTCGAATCCGGCGTCGGGCAGGGACTCAGCGGGGACCGGCATGCCACTCACCGTACCGGGCGGGCCGGTGACGGCTGCCACCACGCGTCGTGGCAGCCGTCACCGGGTCGGGTATCAGATGCCCCGGAACCGGTTGATCGCGTCGAGGTGCTTCGCCCGCTTGTCGGGGTCGGTCACGCCCAGCCCCTCCTCGGGGGCCAGCGCCAGGACCCCGACCTTGCCCTGGTGGCTGTTGGTGTGCACGTCCAGCGCGGCCTGCCCGGTGTCGGCCAGGGGGTAGACCTTGGACAGCGTGGGGTGGATGAGGCCCTTGTCGATGAGCCGGTTGGCCTCGAACGACTCGCGGTAGTTCGCGAAGTGCGAGCCGATGATCCGCTTGAGGTTCATCCACAGGTAGCGGTTGTCGTAGCTGTGCTCGTAGCCCGAGGTGGACGCGCAGGTCACGATGGTGCCGCCCTTGCGGGCGACGTAGACGCTCGCGCCGAAGGTCTCGCGGCCGGGGTGCTCGAAGACGATGTCGGGGTCCTCGCCGCCGGTGAGCTCGCGGATCTTCGCGCCGAGGCGCTTCCACTCCTTGGGGTCCTGGTTCTGCTCGTCGCGCCAGAACCGGTAGCCCTCCGCCGACCGGTCGATGATCAGCTCGGCGCCCATCCTGCGGCACACCTCCGCCTTCTCCGGGGAGGACACCACGCAGACCGGGGTGGCACCGCCGTTGAGCGCGAACTGGGTGGCGTAGGAACCGAGCCCGCCCGACGCGCCCCAGATCAGGACGGTGTCGCCCTGCTTCATGTTGGCCCCGTTGCGGGAGACGAGCTGGCGGTAGGCGGTCGAGTTGACCAGCCCGGGCGCGGCCGCCTCCTCCCACGTGAGGTGCGCGGGCTTGGGCATGAGCTGGTTGGACTTGACCAGGGCCAGCTCGGCGAGCCCGCCGAAGTTGGTCTCGAAGCCCCAGATCCGCTGCTCGGGATCCATCATCGAGTCGCCGTGCCCGTCGGGACTCTCCATCTCCACCGACAGGCAGTGCGCGACGACCCGGTCGCCCGGCTTCCACGCGTTGACACCCGGCCCCGTCTTGAGCACCACGCCGGCCAGGTCCGAGCCGACCACGTGGTAGGGCAGGTCGTGACGGGCCGTCAGTGGGGACACGCGGCCGTAGCGCTTGAGGAAGCCGAACGTCGACACCGGCTCGAAGATCGACGTCCACACGGTGTTGTAGTTGATCGCGCTGGCCATCACGGCCACGATCGCCTCCCCCGGACCCAGCTCGGGCGTGGGGACCTCGTCGAGGTGCAGGCTCTTGCGCGGGTCCTTCTCCTTCGACGGGATCCCGGCGAAGATCTCCGTCTCGTCGGCGTGCACGGTGACGCCCCGGTAGTGGTCGGGGACGTCGAGCGAGCCGACGGCGTCGAAGCGACCGGCGAGAATGGCGTCGCGGATCTCCTGCACGGCTGGGCCTCCGATGGCGAGTGCTTGGTATCCCGAAAGTTACTGCGCGGTATGGTACCCGTACCGACGGTGTCGCGCCCCGTCCAGGTGGTCAGTACCACCCGGTTCAGTGCGAGGCGGCCGGTTCGACCAGCTCCACGAGCACGCCGCCCGCGTCCTTGGGGTGCAGGAAGTTGATCCGCGACTCGGCGGTGCCGCGGCGGGGCTCGTCGTAGAGCAGGCGCACCCCCTGGGCCCGCAGCGCGGCGCTCGTGGCCTCGATGTCGACGACGCGGTAGGCCATCTGCTGGATGCCGGGACCGTTGCGGTCCAGGAACTTCCCGATCGGGGAGTCCGGCCGCAGCGGGGCGAGCAGCTGGATGGCCGCACCGCCGTCGTCGCCAGGGGCACTGAGCATGGCCTCGCGGACACCCTGCTCCTCGTTGGTCTCCTCGTGCGTGGACACCAGACCGAGCGCGGCGCCGTACCAGGCGATCGCCTCGTCGAGGTCGGCGACGGCGATGCCGACGTGGTCCACACCGATGATCCTGTGTTCTCCCATGGCCGGAGAATCTAGCCGGGCACGGGCGGCCCGCGGAGGGTGAGGCGTGCCCCGATGGTGTCCTGACGTGCGGTTGTGCGCGGTGTCACCCCGACCGGGTGGACCGTCGGCGGGTATGTTCGGCCAGACCCTCTTCCCACCGCCGCTGGAGGCACTCGATGTCCGGATCCGTCATCGTCGCTGGAGCTCGCACGCCGATGGGACGGTTGCTCGGCCAGCTCAAGGACTTCACCGGCGCCCAGCTCGGGGGCATCGCGATCAAGGCCGCACTGGAGCGCGCCGGCGTCGGCCCCGAGCAGGTGCAGTACGTGATCATGGGCCAGGTCCTCACCGCGGGCGCGGGACAGATCCCGGCGCGGCAGGCCGCATCGGCGGCCGGCATCGGCATGGAGGTGCCCGCGCTCACCATCAACAAGGTATGTCTGTCCGGGCTCAACGCCATCGCGCTCGCCGACCAGCTCATCCGTGCGGGCGAGTGCGACATCATCGTGGCCGGTGGCCAGGAGTCCATGACGCAGGCCCCGCACCTGCTGGCCAAGTCGCGCGCCGGCTTCAAGTACGGCGACGTCACGATGCTCGACCACATGGCCCACGACGGCCTCTACGACTCCTACGACCAGGTCTCCATGGGCGCGTCGACGGAGAAGCACAACTCCCGCTACGAGATCAGCCGCGCCGACCAGGACGAGTTCGCGGCGCAGTCGCACCAGCGGGCCGGGCGGGCGGTCCAGAGCGGGCTGTTCGGTGACGAGATCACCCCGGTGCAGGTGCCCCAGCGCAAGGGCGACCCCCTGGTCGTCGACGCCGACGAGGGCATCCGACCGGAGACCACCGCCGAGGGCCTGGGCACGCTGCGCCCCGCGTTCTCCGCCGACGGCACGATCACCGCGGGCTCGTCCTCCCCGATCTCCGACGGCGCCACGGCCGTCGTCGTGATGAGCCGGGCCAAGGCCGACGAGCTGGGCCTGAGCTGGCTCGCCGAGATCGGCGCCCAGGGCATGGTGGCCGGTCCGGACGACTCCAGCCTGCACGAGCAGCCCGCCAACGCCATCGTCGCGGCCTGCCGCAAGGAGGGCATCGAGCCCACCGACCTGGACGTCATCGAGATCAACGAGGCGTTCGCGGCGGTCGGTGTCGTGTCCACCCGCAAGCTGGGCGTCGACCCGGAGAAGGTCAACCCGAACGGCGGCGCCATCGCGCTCGGTCACCCGATCGGGGCGTCCGGTGCCCGGCTCGCGCTGCACCTCGCGCTGGAGCTCAAGCGCCGCGGCGGCGGTGTCGGCGCCGCGGCGCTGTGCGGCGGCGGTGGCCAGGGCGACGCGCTGATCCTGCGCGTCCCCGCCTGATCCGCGACGTGCCCCCGGTCGACGTCCCCGATCTCGTCGAGCGGGCCCGCCGCGGGGAGCACCGCGCGGTGGCCCGGTTGATCTCGCTGGTCGAGAACGGCGGTTCCGAGCTGCCGGCGGTGACGGCTGCGCTGGCGCCGCACACCGGGCACGCGCATGTCGTCGGGCTGACCGGGCCCCCCGGCGTCGGCAAGTCGACCTCCACGTCCGTGCTGGTCACGGCCCTGCGGGCGCAGGGCCGCCGCGTCGGGGTGCTGGCGGTCGACCCGTCGTCCCCGTTCTCGGGCGGGGCCCTGCTCGGCGACCGGGTGCGGATGGGGCAGCACGCCACCGACGACGGCGTGTTCATCCGGTCCATGGCCACCCGGGGCAGGCTCGGCGGGCTGGCCCGGGCCACCCCGCAGGCCCTGCGCGTGCTCGACGCCGCGGGCTGCGACGTGGTGCTGGTCGAGACCGTCGGTGTGGGCCAGTCCGAGGTGGAGGTGGTGGCCCTGGCTGACACCACCGTCGTCCTGCTCGCGCCGGGCATGGGCGACGGGGTCCAGGCGGCGAAGGCCGGCATCCTCGAGGTGGCCGACGTGTTCGTCGTCAACAAGGCCGATCGCGATGGCGCCGCACAGACCGCACGGGACCTCAAGCACATGATGTCGCTGGGCGACGCGGGTTCCTGGACCCCTCCGGTGGTGTCGACGGTGGCCGCCCGCGGGGAGGGCGTCGAGGAGCTGGTGGCCGCCCTCGACGCGCACCGCGCGCATCTCGACGCGAGCGGGGAGCGCGAACGGCGCCGGATCGCCCGCGCGGAGTCGGAGATCGAGGCCATCGCGCTGGAGCGGGTGCGGGCGCGCCTCGCCGACGTCCGGGGCGCCACCGGCCTGGTGTCGCTCGCGAAGCGGGTGGTGGCGGGCGAGCTGGACCCCTACGCCGCGGCCGAGGAGCTTGCACGCGGCGCGGGCTGAGCCCGGCGCCGTGGGGCCGAGCGTGCTTCGCGCGCCGATTGTCGATGTGCGCGCCGCCGGCGCCGCGCGAGACCCGGTTCTGCGCGCGAGACCCGGTCGCGGAACGTCCGTCGCCCGCGTGGGGGTGGCCGTCTCGCGGACGATCGGGCCCGCACGCGGTGGGGGTCACCGGCCCAGGATGCCCCCCACCTGCCGCGGGAACCCGCTGGATGCCAGGCGGGCGGCGATGCGCTGCGAGCCGATCCGCTCGGCCAACCGGCGTGCCGCTCCGGCGTGCTCGGCGGCCTCGTCGCTCCGGCCCACGGTGGCGAGGCTGACCGCGAGGTCGGCGTGCAGGGCCGCGCGGTGTCGCGCGGCGCGGGGCGCGGCGGCGAGCGCGCTCTCCAGCGGCGGCACGGCGGCCGGGTCGTGCAGCGCGGCCAGGGCGTGGCCGTGCCAGCGGTGCAGGTCGGCCAGCTCGATCCGTGCCTCGGCCCAGCCGAGGTCGGGTGGGCGCAGTTCGGGTGGCGGCTGGTCGGCCCGGGGCTGACCGGGAGGGCGCGGGTCCGGCGAGGGCCGGTCGGGGGGGTGGGGTGGGTCGGGCGCACCCCGGTCGGGTTGTTGCCGGTCGGGCCGGCCCCGGTCGGCCCGGCCCGGATCGGGCCGGGTACCGGCGAGCCCGCCGGTCGCCAGGGCGCGCGCGGCGCGGTCGAACTCTCGTTGCGCGCCGGCGGCGTCGCCTGCCGCGGCGTACGCCGCGCCGCGGGCGGCCGCCAGCCGTACCCGGGCCGCGGGCGGGCCGTCGGATGCGGCGTGCTCGAGCAGCCCGACGGCCTCGGCGGCCTCTCCGATCTCCCGCAGCACCTCGGCCTGGCCGGCGAGGGCTCGGACGAGTGCCCCGGGCGATCCCGCCTCCTGCGCGGCCGCGCGGGCCGCGCCGTACTGCTGCCACGCCTCTTCGGGGTCTCCCTGGTCGAGGGCCTGCCGGCCGGCGAGCGCGGCCGCTCCGGTCAGCACACCGGCGACGGTGGCCCGAGCGTCCGAGGACAGGGTGTGCTCCAGCGTGCGCTGCAGTAGACCGACCTGGACGCGGACCAGCTCCCCGGCTCCCGTGGCACCCAGCTCGTCGTCGAGCCGCTGCGCGAGGGTGAGTTGTTCGGTCCACAGGGCCACCACCTGGTTGTCGACGGCGGCCGCGGCGGCGAGCCGGGCTCGCACCCGTTCGGTCGCGGTGGACGCGTGCTCGGGCTCCGGAAGCAACCCGAGCTGCTCGGGCGTGCGGCCGTAGAGCTCGGCGAGCAGGACCCGGTACTCCGGCTCGGGAACGGCGTGACCGTTCTCCCAGCGCGACAGCTGGGTCTTGAGGCTCGCCGCGGTGGCCTCCGGACCGTCGCGTGCGCGCGCGAGCGCACGCAGCTCCCGAGCGGCGGCCGTCTGGGACCACGCGCGCTCGGTGCGGGCCGTCCGCAGGGCCGCGCGCTCGGGTCGTCGGTTCACGGCGCCAGAGTGTCGGACCCCCGTCGTACTGTCAACGCTGTTGACGCAACCAGTCGTCAACACACTCGGGGAAGGGATCGGTCGTGGATCTGACGACGTGCTCGGTGTGCGTGGTGGCGGGATCGGCAGGGGGCGCCGTCACCGGCTTCTACGCGGGGAGGCGGCGGCGCCGTCGGCGCTCGGCGCGCGCGTCGCGCCGGTCGCGCACCATGCAGGTGTGGCCGGGCCGACCGAAGGACGAACCCGACGGGGACGGGCCACCCCGGTCCGAGGGGTCGTCGTGAGCGCCCCTCCCGGGCGCGCGGCTCAGGTGAAGTCGCCCGCGGCCCGGCGCACCTGGCCGAGCAGCGTGGTGAGCTGGGTCTCCTCATCGGGGCTCAGCCCGGCGAGACCGAAGTCGATCGCCATCACCGACGCGGTCGCCTGCTCGCGCAGCGCCGACCCGGTCGGGGTGATCTCCACCAGCGTCGCCCGCCGGTCGGTGGGGTGCGGCACGCGCCGGGCCAGCCCGTCGGCCTGCAGGCGGTCCACGATGTTGGTCACGCTCGTCGGGTGCAGCTGCAGCCGCTCGCCCATCACCCGCATGGGCAGCCGGCCGCTGCGGGCGAAGGTGAGCAGGACCAGTGCCTCGTACCGGGCGAAGGTCAACCCGTGCGGGCGCAGCGCGCCGTCCACGGCCGAGAGCAGGATCTGCTGCACGCGCATCACGCTGGTCACGGCGGCCATCGTGCGTGCCGGGCCGATCCGCTCGTCCCACAGTTCCGCGGCCCGCATGATCGGATCGAACGGCAGCGGATCGCGGGAGGCCATGACGGGCGACGCTAGCAGTGTGCGGTCCCGCGGCCGTCCCGGTCATCGGGACCTCGCGCCGGGGGTGCGCCGTGAGGCACGCTGGCGACCATGCTCTTCGCCTTCAGCATCGCCCCCGCGGGGGTCACCGGACCGGACTCCGCGGGCTCGGGCCCCGACGGCGTCGGTGACATCGTCGCCGACGCGGTCCGGGTGGTCCGTGAGTCCGGCCTGCCCAACGAGACCACCGCCATGTTCACCACCATCGAGTCCGAGACATGGGACGAGGGGATGGCGGTGATCAAGGCGGCGGTCGAGGCGGTGCAGGCCCGCGCGCCGCGGGTCAGCCTGGTCCTCAAGGCCGACATCCGGCCCGGTCACTCCGGGCAGCTCACCGCGAAGGTCGAGCGGGTGGAGCACGCGCTGGGCACACCCCCGGCACCCTCGGCGTGACCGGGGTCGCCGGTTCGGCGCCGGTCGTGGCGGGAGCGGGGGGCGCCGGCCCGGTCCGCATCGTGCTGGTGCACGGGGCGTGGCACGACGGGACGTGTTGGGCCCCGGTGGTCGAACGGCTGGAGCGGCGCGGCCACGAGGTGCGCGTCGTGGACCTGCCGTCCGAGCGGCCGGAGGCGGCGGGTCGGCAGTACGCCGACACGGTGGTCCGGGCGGCGCAGCCCCTCGGGCCCGGCGAGCGGGTGGTGCTCGTCGGGCACTCCCTCGGCGGGCTCACGGTGCCGGTGGCGGCGGAAGTGCTCGGGCCGGAGCGGGTCGCGGCGCTGGTGCTGGTGGCGGCGCTGGTGCCGAGGCCCGGGACTTCGTGGGCGCAGCAGGCGCGGGCGCAGCCGAGCCCGATGGCGCCGGGGTTCGGTCGCGGGCAGGTCCGCCACGACGACGGCACCACGTCGTGGCCGCCGGATGCGGCTGCGGCCGGGCTCTACGCCGGGGTTGCGGCGGAGTCCTCGGTCGCGGAGGTCGACGCCGCGGTGGCCCGTCTGCGGCGGCAGGGGTGGGCGATCAGTCGTGAGGTCACGCCACTGCGGGCCTGGCCACCGGTGCGCACGGTACGGGTGATCTGCGCCGAGGACCGGGTCGTCGACGCGGGGTGGGCGCGATCGGCGGCCGGGGTGGTGCCGGGGTCCGAGGTCGTGGAGCTGCCCGGGGGCCATTTCCCGATGCTGACCCGGCCCGACGAACTGGTCGAGGTGATCGACGGGGTGATGATCGACGGGTTGATCGCGAGCGTGCCGGACGCCTACGCCGCCGACCGTTCGGCCGGCGGCGAGCAGTGACGGTGCGGCCCGGATGGGGATGCGGAGGGGGCGGGGTCAGCCCCGCGCGATGTTGAGCGTGAAGAAGAAGACGCCGATCAGGATCGCCGCCGTCCCGAGCGCCATCGCGATCTGCGCCTGCCTGGCCACCAGGGGGCGGCGCACAGCGGCCACGCCCACGCCGATGGCGGCGGCACCGAACACCCATCCGAGGATCGAGATCGGGCTGACGAGCACGGCCACCACCCCGATGATCAGCGCGATCTTGCCGATGGTCGGGCTGTCGGAGCGGGCGGCCTTGGAGCGGGCCTCGTCGAGCAGGCGGTCGGCGACGTTCTTGTCGGTGCTCATGGCAGGGTCCTCCGGGTGCGGGAAGCCGCGCGAGGCGGCCGGCGATTGTCTACGGAGAGCGACACCTGTGTCACTCACACATCCTCAACGAGTGCCCCTGCGCTGTGGTGCTCGGCCGGAACGGTGATCGAATCGACCGGCTGCGGCCGACAGTGGTCACGGAGGGTCAGCTGAAATGACCGGATCGGGTGATGCCCTCCGGTGCGTCACGACAGGGAGGTACGCATGACCGGCAAGGCTGATCAGCACGGACACCGGGCGCGACGGATGTGGCGGGCGCTCGAGCCCGTGCACGCCGTCACCTACTTCGCCGCCGAGCCCAAGGCGGCGTGTGACGCGCTGGGCACCCGCGGATACTGGATGAGCTACTTCGCGCAGCGGGCGGCGCCGCTCGGGGCGGCCCCGCCCGAGCTCGTCACCGCGCTGTTCTACAACTTCGCCCCCGGCCTGGTCGCCCGCGCGGTGCCGGACGTGTGGGGGGTGGCCTCCCCGCAGACCTTCCTCGACGTCCGGCTGACGGCGGTCGACGCGGCCCTGCGCCGGCTCGCGGGGACCGATCTGCTCGCCGGTCCGGGTGTCGTCGAGGCCGCCGAGATCGCCCGGGTCGCCGCGCTCGCGGCGCCCACCGCCGGGCGTGCGCTCGCCGCGGCCAACGCGGCGCTCCCGTGGCCCGATGCCCCGCACCTCGTGCTCTGGCAGGCCCAGACGGTGCTGCGCGAACACCGCGGCGACGGGCACGTCGCCGCGCTGCTCACCGCGGGCCTGGACCCGGTGGAGGCACTGGTCCTCTTCGCCGCAGCCGAGGACCTCGACGGGCCGTGGCTGCGACAGCGCAGAGGATGGTCGGAGCAGGAGTGGGACGACGCGTCGGCCCGCCTCGCCGGGCGCGACCTCCTCGACGCCGCCGGGCGGCCGACGGTCGCGGGTCGGGCGATGCGCGAGGAGGTGGAGACCCACACCGACGCGCTGGCCGACGTGCCGTGGGCCGCGGTCGGAGACGAGCGGGCCGAGCGCCTGGTGCACCTGGTGGAACCTCTGGTGGCGGCGATCGTGGCGGGTGACGGCTTCCTGACCGCCAATCCGATGGGTCTGAAGCTGCTCCCGACCCGCGCCTGATCCGGCCCCCGGCGTCGATCGACCCGGGCCGGGCGCCGGGACCGGGTCCGCCGTGCCAGGATGGTCGTCGTGTCACGCCCAGACCCACGTCAAGCAGCCCAGACCGCGGCCCTGTCGTCGAAGATGGCAGGCGCGATCGACCTCTCGGCCCTGAAGGCGCGGTCCGAGGCCGCGAACCGGCCCGCCCCGCCGCCGCCCCCCGGCGGGCAGCCCGCGGGCGGCGCGTTCGTCGTCGACGTCTCGGAGGCGAGCTTCCAGGCCGACGTGCTGGAACGGTCCCTGCAGGTGCCGGTGCTCGTGGACCTGTGGGCGGAGTGGTGCGGGCCCTGCAAACAGCTCTCGCCGGTGCTGGAACGCCTGGCCCACGCCGCGGGCGGGGCCTGGATCCTGGCCAAGGTCGACGTCGACGCCAACCCGCGCATCGCCCAGGCGTTCGGGGCCCAGTCCATCCCGATGGTGGTGGCGGTGGCCGGCGGACAGCCCGTCGACGCGTTCAGCGGTGCGCAGCCCGAGCCCCAGGTGCGTGAGTGGATCGCAGCGCTGCTCGACGCCGTCCGCGACCGGATGCCCGCGGTCGCCCAGGCCGAGGCCGCGGCCCGCGGCGGCGCCCCGGCCGAACCCGTCGAGGAGCCGGAGGATCCGCGCTTCACCGCCGCCGAGGACGCCCTCGAACAGGGCGACTACGCGGCGGCCGAGGCCGCCTACCGGGAGATCCTCAACGTCGAGCCGGCCAACGAGCAGGCGGTCGCCGCACTCGCCCAGGTGCGGTTCCTCGCCCGTGCCGAGGCCGTCGACCCGGACGCCGTCGCGAAGGCCGACGCCGCGCCCGACGACGTGGACGCCCAGCTGGCCGCGGCCGACGCCGAGATCGCCATGGACGGCGTCGAGGCCGCGTTCTCGCGGCTGGTCAGCACGGTCGGCCGCACTGCTGGCGACGACCGCGACCGCGTGCGCGAGCACCTGGTCGGGTTGTTCGAGCTGTTCGCGGCGGACGACGCGCGGGTCACCGCTGCCCGCCGGGCGCTCGCCCGCGTGCTGTTCTGAACCGACGGATCCCGGCCTCCCGCGTCACACCGCACAGGCGGCGGGCCCGCCGCGCAGACCCACCTCGTAGCGGGCCACCCGCTCGTAGCCCCGCTCGGCGGGATCGGAACGGCCGAGCACGTCACGGGCGGCCGTGTCGTCGGTCAGCAGCACCTGCACGGCCTCGTCGAGGTCGCCGGGCGAGAGCCGGAACCCGTCCGGGGCGAGGAGCAGTCGCCCGGCGTACGCACCGGCCAGGCAGACCGCCGCGTGCCCGGCGCCGGCGCCCTCCACCGCGGTTCCGGTGGCGGCCAGCGCGGCGAGGGCGTAGCGGCCCGACAGCAGGGTGGCCCCAGCGAAGTCGCCCAGCTCCCGGTGCAGCGGGGTGAGCTCCGCGATCTCGACGTCGACGCCGGCCGGCCCGGAGGGGCCCAGGCACAGCCGCGCCGGGCCCTGCGCGGCGGCGTCGGGGCAGACGTCGACCGTCAGCGGCGGGGCGTTCCAGCCGGGTGCCCTCGCGGACGCCAGCTCGGTGGCCCAGGCCCGCGCGTCACGCTCGACCGCGGTGAGCAGGTCGCGCAGCGGCAGGTCGCCGGCGCGGGCCAGATCGTCGGCGGACCCGAACCGCACCTGGGTGAACCCGCGCTCCGGCACCGTCATCGCGGCGCAGCGCCCGGACCCTCCCTCGTACCCCGCCTGGAACGCCGAGAGCCGGTCGAACGCGTTGCCGTGCGCCCCCTCGTCACCGGCGGCCACACCGAGCGGGTCGCGGAACCCGACGAGCGTGCGCAGCGCGGCGTCGCGCTCCACCGGCCCGACGGGCAGCCCGGCCACCGGCCGGTCCGCCAGTCCGCGCAGGGCGACGCCGGTGTAGCAGTCGGCCATCGCCTCCAGCAGGATCGTCGGGTACCGCTGCGGGTCGCGGGCCTGCGCGGAGTCGATGCCCAGCCGCGACTGCACCGCGTGGCCGATCTCGTGGGCGAGCACGACCAGCACGCCGACGTGCCCGAACTCGTCGAACAGGGCCGGGACGAGACCGTCGGCGTCCCAGACGACGGCGTCGGCGGAGGGGCAGTAGTACGCCTGGTCGGCGACGTCCGCGGCCCGCTCGACGCACGGTGGCGGGTCCGCGGCCGCGGGCGAGATCCCGGCGAAGGTGGCGACGTCGGTCCACTGCCCACCGAGCGCGGGGAACTCGGCCCGCCAGAAGTCCTGTACGGCGGTGATCGCGGCCTCGGCGGCGGCCCCGGCATCACCCGGCGATGCGACGTCGACGGGCACGGACGGGTCCGGGGGGCCGGCGGCCACCCCGATGCCGGGCACCACCTGCGTGCACCCCGACGAGAGCACCGTCAGTGCCACGAGCAGGGCGGTCAGGACACGCACGCGGTCCATCATGGCGCGAACCCGCCCGTCGGGGGAGCGGTGCGGCCCGCCGGGGTGCTGCCGGATACCGTCGATCCCCGTGCCCGACCTGCGCGTGCCCTCCCCGGTCCGGACCGGTGTCGCCGTCGTCGTGGTGCTGGCGTCGCTCGCGACCACGGTGCTGTTGCACCTCCGACACCCCGATGCCCTCGTCACGCTGGTGCCGCTGACCGACATGCGCGACCTGCACGTCGACTTCGACACGTTCTGGCACTCCGCCGCCGCGCTCACCCAGGGTGGGGACATCTACGAGACACCGGCGAAGCTGACGAACCTCAACCCGCCCCTGCTCACCGTGCTGCTGGCGCCGTTCGCGGCCCTCGACGCGCTGACCGCCTACCGGATCTTCGTCGGCCTGACGCTGCTGCTCGTCGTGGGAGCGGTGCTGGCGGTGGCGCGGGAGCTGCGGCTGGCGGCCGGGACGACGGTGGCGGTCGTGCTGGCGGTGCTGGCCTCGTCGCCCCTGCACGGCACGCTGGTGCTGGGCCAGATCTACCCGCTGCTGCTCGTCGGGCTGGTCGCCGGCTGGCTCGCCGAGCGCCGGGGCCGGCCGGTGCTCGCCGCCGCCTGCGTCGGGATCACCGTGGCGCTCAAGCCGTCGCTCGCGCCGTTGCTGCTGCTTCCCGCCGTGCAGCGGCGGATGGTGCCGCTGCGCGCGGGCCTCGTCTCGGCGGCGGTGGCCACGCTGGTGGGGGTGCTCGTCGCCGGCCCGAGCAGCGCGATCCAGTGGATGACGATCGCGCTGACCGAGGGCGTTCCCGACACCGTCGACAACGCCTCGTTGCCGGGTCTCGCGATGCGCCTCGGGGTGGCACCGATGCTCGGGTTCGTCGCCGGGCTCGCGGTGCTGGTCGGCACGCTCGCGTGGCTCGGCCGCCACCGCGACCGCGTGGACCCGGCGGGGACCGCCCCGTGGGCGGTGGTCGCCGCCGGGCTGCTGTTCTCACCGATCGCGTGGCACAACTACCTGCTCATCCTCGTGCCGGGCGTGCTGCTGCTCCTGGCCGGCGGCCGCCGGGCGCTCGCGGCGGCGCTGCTGGCGGTGGCGGTGATACCGGTGTCGTGGAACGCGATGTGGCCGCCCGACGCCGGTTGGTGGACGGACGTCGGGCAGTCCCTGCACTGCGCGATCCTGGTGGCCTACTGGGTGTCGTTGCTGCGGTCCGCGGTGCGGTCGCCCCAGCCGCCGGACGGCACCGCCGACGACCCCGAGCCCGGGGTGACCACCCGGCCCCCGTCGACGTCGGTATCCCCGACCTGCTGAACCAGCGCGTGGCGGCCCGCCGGTTCGGGATCGGGTGCCGCGTCCGGCGATGCGCGGTCGGCGACGACGGTCTCCCCGCGGACGACGTCGACCACCATCGGGTCGGTGGCCGGTGCGCCCCTGTCCGGCCCGGCCTCCGCGATCGATGCGTCGGCCTCACGGGCGTCCGGCCCGGAGGCGTCCGGATCCGGCCCGTGCGGCGTCGAGCCGTCCGCCGGCTCGTCCTCGGCCCGCTCGGTGCCGGAACCCGCCGCGGCGGGCTCGACGGGGGGCGGCCCGACGGGGGACGCCGCGACGGGGGGCGGCCCGACCGGGGACGCCGCAACCGGCGACGACCCGACCGGGGACGCCGCGACCGGCGACGACCCGACCGGCGACGGCGCCGTGGGCGGCCCGGCCGCGGCCGGGCCCGCGGGTGATCCCTCCGCGGTGGTGTCAACCGCGGTGGTGTCGACCGCGGTGGTGTCGACCGCTGGGGGTTCGACCGCGGTGGCTTCCATGTCGGCGGGCTCGTCGGGCGAGCCGGCCGGGTCGGGCCGGGTGGCGCCGACCGGACCCGCTGCCGCCTTGGCCGCCTCGGCTGCCTCGGCCGGCGCGGGGTCGGCCGGTGCCCGGTCGGTCGCCGGGGGCGGCCCGGGTGCCACGGCCGGGGTCCCGTCCGTCACCGGGGCGGCCGGGTCGTCGTCCGTCACGGGCGTGGCCGCGGGAGCGCCCCCGGTCACCGGTCCCCCCGCGGGTCGCTCGGCGCCCCCGGCCCGGGGGCGCCGGACGGCTCCCTCGAACGGCTCCGGGGCCAGCCACAGCACACCGGCGGGAGGCAGCCGCAGCACGACCGACGCGGGCCGCCCGTGCCACACCATCTCGTCGGCGTCCACCCCGCCGAGGTTGCCGACGCCAGACCCGCCGTAGATCTCGGCGTCGGTGTTGAGCACCTCGCGCCAGCGCCCGGCGAACGGGAGGCCGATCCGGTAGCCCTCCTGGGCGCTGCCGGAGAAGTTGGCGACGCAGGCGAGCACCGTCGGCTTCCCGTCGGGGTCGACGCCGTGGCGCAGGAAGCTGAACACGTTGCCGGCGGTGTCGTTGGCGTCGATCCAGGAGAAGCCCTCGGGCGTGGTGTCCTTCGTCCACAGTGCCGGGTGGGCCCGGTAGGCGCGGTTGAGGTCGCCGACCATCGTCTTGATGCCGCCGTGCAGCGGGTCGGTGAGGCTGTCCCAGTCCAGCGAGCGCTGCTCGGACCATTCGCGCGTCTGCCCGAACTCGCTGCCCATGAACAGCAGCTGCTTGCCCGGGTGGGCCCACATGAACGCCAGCAGGGCGCGGATGTTGGCGGCCTTGTTCCACGGGTCGCCGGGCATCCGCTCCCACAGCGACCCCTTGCCGTGCACGACCTCGTCGTGGCTGATCGGCAGGACGTAGTTCTCGCTGAACGCGTACATCAGCGAGAACGTCATCTGGTTGTGGTGGTAGCCGCGGTACACCGGGTCGTGGGCGGTGTAGTCGAGCGTGTCGTGCATCCACCCCATGTTCCACTTGAACCCGAAGCCGAGGCCGCCCAGGTGCGTGGGGCGGGTGACGCCCGGCCACGCCGTGGACTCCTCGGCGATCATCACGGCGCCGGGGTGCTCCCGGTAGACCGTGGCGTTGACCTCCTGCAGGAACGCCACCGCGTCGAGGTTCTCGCGACCGCCGTGGATGTTGGGCAGCCACTGCCCGTCCTTGCGCGAGTAGTCCAGGTACAGCATCGAGGCGACGGCGTCGACGCGCAGGCCGTCGATGTGGAAGGACTCCAGCCAGTACAGGGCGTTGGCGACGAGGAAGTTGCGCACCTCCTTGCGCCCGAAGTCGAAGACCAGCGTGCCCCAGTCGGGCTGCTCGCCGCGGCGGGGATCGGCGTGCTCGTAGAGCGGGCCGCCGTCGAACCTCGACAGCGCCCACTCGTCGCGCGGGAAGTGCGCGGGCACCCAGTCGACGATGACGCCGTACCCCGCCTGGTGCAGGTGGTCGACGAAGAAGCGGAAGTCGTCCGGCGTGCCGAACCGCGCCGTCGGCGCGTAGTAGGAGGTGACCTGGTAGCCCCACGAGCCGCCGAACGGGTGCTCGGCCACCGGCAGCAGCTCGACGTGGGTGAACGCGGTCTCGTCCAGGTAGGCGACGAGCTGCTCGGCGATCTCCCGGTAGGACAGGCCCTGGCGCCACGACCCGAGGTGCATCTCGTAGACGCTCATCGGTTCGGCGTGTGCCTGCCGCTGCGCGCGGGCCGACATCCACGCGTCGTCGCCCCACTCGTGGGTGGCGACGTCGACCACGGACGCCGTGGCCGGGGCGACCTCGGCGCGGAACGCCATCGGATCGGCCTTGTCCCGCCACCGTCCGTCCTGGCCGAGCACGCGGAACTTGTAGCGCGTGCCGGGCTCGATGCCCGGAACGAACAGCTCCCAGACCCCGGCGCTGCCCAGTACCCGCATCGGGTGCGTCCAGCCGGCCCAGCCGTCGAAGTCCCCGGTGACGCGCACGCCCTGCGCGGTGGGCGCCCACACCGCGAAGCTGGTGCCGGTGACGACCCCCGCGGGTGTCTCGTAGCTGCGCAGGTGCGCGCCGAGCACGTCCCACAGGCGCTCGTGGCGGCCTTCCCCGATCAGGTGCAGGTCCACCTCGCCGAGTGTGGGCAGCCAGCGGTAGGGGTCGTCGACGATGTCGACGCGGTCGCCGTAGCGCACGGCCAGCCGGTAGTCGGCGGCCGCCCCGGGGACCACTCCGGAGAACAGGCCCGCGTCGTGGACGCGGACGAGCGGGTACCCCTCCCCGCCCTTGCGCACCACGTGCACCTCGTCGGCGTGCGGGCGCAGCACGCGCACCACGGTGCCGTCCGGGTGCGGGTGGGCGCCGAGCACCGAGTGCGGGTCGTGATGGGCACCACCGAGCACCCGGTCCACGGTGGCCGGGTCGGGCGGGCAGGGGTCGATCGGCTGGCTGATCGTCTGGGTCCTGTTCTCCTCGCGATCCACCCGCGCACCCTATGGCCCCGCTACCCGCGTTGCCGAGCCTGGCGGCAACGATCGGGTTGCGCCGGTGGGGTGATTGCCAATCGGCCCATGGGACCGGCCGCGGACGATACCGTCGTCGGGTGCGTCGACTGCTGGTCCTGTGCCTCGTGATCGGGGGGTTGTGCGGTTGCACGGCGGGGACCGCGGGTGTGCCCTCGCCGGTCCCGGAGACCGGGGTGTCGGGGGTTCCGGTGATCGAGTTGCCGCCTCGGCCTCGGGAGGTGCGGCTCGACGGTCTGGACCCGTGCACGTTGTTGACGGTGGAGCAGCGGGCGGAGTTGGGGTTGGACCGGGATCCGCTGCTGGATGTCGGCCCGTCCGGGCTCTACGGCGGGGTGACGCAGCTGTGCTCGATCCGGCGGCTGGACAGGCCGAGCTACGCGCTTGCGATCGAGCTGTCGGTCACGTCCGGGGTCGAGGTGTTCCTGCAGCCCGGCATCCGGGCGGATGTCGCCCCGACCGACGTGCGTGGGTTCCCGACGCTGGAGATTCGACCGACGGAGCTGCGCGACACCTGCACCGTGGCTCTCGACGTCGCCCCCGGCCAGTTGCTCGACGTGCAGGTGTCCAACGGCGGCGCCACCCCCGTCGCGCCGCAGAACCGGTTGTGCGAGCGGGCCCGCGAGGCCGCGGACCTGGTGATGACGACGCTGCTCGGGCTGCGCTGATGGATTCACGAGTGCGAACAGTTTCCCGGAAGCACCACGTGGCAGGAGGGCATGTGGATAGCCTCCGCGCCGATCGCCGTCCGAGGGGAGCCAGCCGTGCCCGACCCGACCCAGTACCCGCCCGCCGTGCTGCGCCTGCACCCGGACGCAGTTCCCGGTGTGCGGGTAGCGATCGATGCCACTCTCGATGAGCTCAGCCCGCTGCTCCGCCGGATGGAGGACGAGGCGGTCATGCCCGAGCCGTGGCTGGGAGACTCTGCCAGCCACTCGGTGTGGACGGCGTACAACGAAGGCGTCATGCGCGCGCCGGACGGCGCGTTCCGGGCGGTCCTTGCCTACGAGTCCCAGCTTCTCACCATCCGGGACCGGCTCGTGGAGATCGAGCGTCACTACGCTCGCAACGAGGCCGACACCGGCGCCCTGTTCGGGAACCGGCTGTGAGCGCGCCGAGGGACTGGCGCGAGATGACCCATGAGGAGCTCCATGCTGCCGTGCACAGCGGCGCCGGCCCGGGGGCGTCCACCATCGCCGAGATCCAGTGGCGCGACCTGGAGAGAGTGATCATCGACGCCGAGGCGCGGATGCATGCGGCGGCCGCACGCACCGCCGAGGTGTGGGAGGGGGCTGGGGGCGACGCCGCGCGCATCGGGCTGCACTCGCTCAACTCCTGGGTGCTCGGGGCCACCACCGACGCGCAGACCACACTGGCCGCGCTCGCCGGGCAACGGGCGTCCGCCGGCGAGCTACGGACGCTGATGCCGCCGCCGAACACGGCGGAGGTGGCGGCCGCCGACGCCGAGGTCGCCGCCCACCCCGGGGACGCGGAACGGGAGTGGGCGCTGGTGGACGCGCGGGCCGCGGCGGCCGAGGACGCCCGGCGTGTGATGGAGCAGTACCACTGGGTCTCGGTCGAGACGCGGCGGATCATCGACTTCTGGACCACCCCGCCGACGGTGCTCGTCGAGGTGGCGCTTCCCGGCACCGGAACGACGGGGAACCCCGCGCGGGACGGCCTGCCGGACCTCGGCGCGGGACCCGCGGTGTCGAACACATCCTCCGGGGCGGGCGCGGCTCCCGGAGGCGGGCCGCCGGTCGGCCCCGTGGTGGCGGGTCTGTCGCCGACGGGTGTCGGACCGGAGGGTGGCGGAACTCCGGGTGGGGCCGGATCGGCTCCGGCCGGCCAGACCGGGACCGGTGGGCCGGGAGGCGGTGCCGGGACGGGCGGAGCGGTCGGAGCCGGCGGGGCGGGAGGTGGCGCACCCGTGGCCGGAACCGGGTCGGGCGGTGCGGTCGTCGGCGCCGGTCCGGCCACGGCCGGCGTTCCCGGGTCCCGTGCCGTGGAGCCGTCGCGTGGTGGCCCGGCCGGCTACGGCGCGGCGCCGGTCACGGGACCCGGTGTCGGGGGAGCGTCGCCCGTGTCGGGCCGGGACGCCCTTCCGCCGGGCGCAGGCGGGCGCGGTCCACGCAGCGGCCCCGGTGTGGGCTCGTGGCCCGGGACCGGCTCGCGCGGGGCCTTCCCGGTCGCCCCGCCCGGTGGTGGCGCCGCGCCCACCTGGCGCGATGTGGTCGCCGGCCTCCGGGGCGGCGGGCCCGGCGGTACCGGCGGGGTGGCCGAGCCGCCCGCCGCACCGCGAGCCGGTGGGATGGCGCGACCGGAGGCCCGGCCCGTCGGCGCCCCGCCGGTGGCCGACGCCGGGCGGGGCGGCACCGCCCACGGCTTCTACCCGCCGATGGGCGGGGGCACGGCAGGCGGCCAGGGTGAGAGCAGGAAGCGGGCGCCGTTCCTGGTGGACGACTCCGGTGTGTTCGACGTGGACGTCCCCTGCACGG
Organism: Pseudonocardia sp.; assembly: GCF_029263155.1. GTDB lineage: Bacteria > Actinomycetota > Actinomycetes > Mycobacteriales > Pseudonocardiaceae > Pseudonocardia. Next base: position 222 of record NZ_JAJCYB010000028.1, on the reverse strand, counting down.
ACCCGGTGATCGGCGCCGTCGGCCCCGCGGCCGACGGGACGGACCGCCGATGAACCGGTGGCTCAGACCCGGTTCCGCAGTTAGTTCATGGGATGATCTCCAGTGGTGACCGTTGATCTTCGTGGGCGGTTGAGGAGTCGGCGCGCAGGTCGAGGGCCCGGATGTCGCGTCCGGGTGGGCGGAGTTCCAGGGCTCGGGGGTGCTGGTCGGGGCCGTGGTGGC
>NZ_JAJCYB010000027.1 GCF_029263155.1 Pseudonocardia sp. | reverse complement strand
GGAACTTGCCCAGCGTCTCGTCCATCATCCGGCCGGTCATCTTCGGGAACCAGAAGTAGATGCCGGCGTAGGTGGCGAACACGATCGTGCCGAACAGCACGTAGTGGAAGTGCGCCACCACGAAGTAGGTGTCCGAGACGTGGAAGTCGATCGGCGGGCTGGCCAGCAGCACCCCGGTGAGGCCGCCGAAGAGGAACGTGGCCAGGAAGCCGACCGAGAACAGCATCGGGGTCTCGAAGGTGATCTTCCCGCGCCACATCGTGCCGATCCAGTTGACGAACTTGATGCCGGTGGGGATCGCGATGAGGAACGTGGTGAAGGCGAAGAACGACAGCAGGATCGCGCCGGTGGCGTACATGTGGTGTGCCCACACGGCCACCGACAGCACCGCGATCGCGATCGTCGCGTAGATCAGGGTCTTGTAGCCGAACACCGGCTTGCGGCTGAACACCGGGAAGATCTCCGAGACGATGCCGAAGAACGGCAGCGCCACGATGTAGACCTCCGGATGGCCGAAGAACCAGAACAGGTGCTGGTAGAGGATCGTGCCGCCGTTGGCGGGGTCGAACACGTGCGCGCCGAGGTGCCGGTCGGCGAGCAGCCCGAACAGGGCGGCGGTGAGCACCGGGAACGCGATGAGGACCAGCAGCGCCGTGACGAAGATGTTCCAGGTGAAGATCGGCATCCGGAACATCGTCATGCCGGGCGCGCGCATGCAGACGATCGTGGTGATGAAGTTGACGCCGCCGAGGATGGTGCCCAGGCCGGCGACGATCAACCCGGTGATCCACAGGTCGCCGCCCGCTCCCGGTGAGTACGTGGCGGTGGACAGCGGCGTGTAGGCGAACCAGCCGAAGTCCGCCGCCCCGCCGGGGGTCAGGAACCCGGCCATCACCATGAGGCCGCCGAAGAGGAACAGCCAGTAGGAGAACGCGTTGAGCCGCGGGAACGCGACGTCGGGCGCGCCGATCTGCAGCGGCACGATGTAGTTGGCGAAACCGAACAGGATCGGCGTGGCGTAGAGCAGCAGCATGATCGTGCCGTGCATGGTGAACAGCTGGTTGTACTGCTCGTTGGACAGGAACTGCTGCCCCGGCACCGCCAGCTCGCCGCGCATCAGCAGGGCCATCGCCCCGCCGGCCAGGAAGAAGCCGAACGACGTGACCATGTACAGGATCGCGATGTCCTTGGGGTCCGTGGTCCTGATCATCTTCAGGAACGTGGAACCCTTGCCGGTCCGCCGCGCCGGGTACGGGCGCGACGTGATCGGCTTCGGGGCAACGGCTGTCACGTCTTCACTCCCTGCGGTGGTCTGCTGAGCTAGCGAGGAGCTTAGCTCTACTCGCCGTCGAAGGCGCCCCCGGGCGTGTGAAGTACAGGAGCGACATGGCGATCGTGTGGGGACCCGCCCTGGTGGGGGCCATGGTGGTGGCCGTCGCGCTGGCGGCGGCGGCGGCGTGGGCGGCCCGGCTGGGCACGTCACGGGCGAGCATCACGGCGGCCGTGCGCGCGACGCTGCAGCTCGCAGCGGTGTCGCTGCTCGTCGGCGCCATCGTCGGGTCGTTCGCGCTGAGTGCGGCCTTCGTCGCGGTGATGGTGGTCGTGGCGAGTCGCACCGCCGGTCGACGGATGACCGGCGGTCGCAGCGGCTGGTGGGCGGCCGTGCCGATCGCCCTGGCACCGCTGCCGGTGGTGGGGGCACTGGTCCTGGCCGGAGTGGTGCCCCCGACCGGGATAGCGGTGATCCCGACCGCCGGCATCCTCATCGGGGGCACGATGACGGCGACCGCCCTGGCCGGGAGACGGGCCCTCGACGAGCTGGAGTCCCGGCGCGGCGAGGTGGAGGCCGCCCTGTCGCTCGGGTTCCTCGCGCGGGACGCGGCGATGGAGATCTGCCGCCCGTCCGCGGCGTCGGCGCTGGTGCCGGTGACCGACCAGACCCGGACCGTGGGGCTGGTCACCCTGCCGGGCGCGTTCGTCGGCATGCTGCTCGGCGGCGCCTCGCCCGTGGAGGCCGGCGCGGTGCAGTTGCTCGTGCTGGTACTGCTGCTCGCCGTGGAGACCGTGGCCGTCGCACTGACGGTGGAGCTGGTGTGTCGCGGGCGGGTGCACCGCGACACCGAGCCCGCCGAGATCCTGGCCGAGCGCTCTCCCCCGCGGTTGCGCAGGAAGGTCGATCAGCTCCCGGAGTAGAGGCGTTCCAGATCGACCAGCTCGACGTCGTCGCGGGACGCGGCCGTCGCGGACAGCTCGGGGGTGAAGCCCGAGCGGGAGTACAGCATCCGGCGCATCCCGGTCACCTCGTGGCCGCGGGTGGCGAGCAACGCGGCGATGCCGTCCAACCGCCCCAGGTCGCCTTCTCCGACGAGCCGGTTCGTCGCCTTCGCCCCGCCGATGGCTCGGATCCGCGCGCCCGACCGGTGCAGTGTCTCGCCATCGGCCAGCGCGACGACGTCGAGCTCGTGGCGGGCCCGCCCGGCCGGGTCGTTCAGGACCGCGGGTCCCACGACCGACACCCCACCGCCCAGCGTGGCCGCAGAGGCGTGCCGCAGCGTCCACTCCCGGGCCAGCTCCTCGACGTGCGGGCCGAGGATCCGGCTGCGTACCACGTCGCGCGAGGCCACCCAGGCCTCCGCGGCCCGTCGTTCCTCGTACTGGGCCTGCCGCGGCCGCACGACGAGCATGCCGAACCGGATGATCGGGTCGGCGACGGTGTACACCGGTCTACGCCGGGTGAGCACGTCCTCGGACCGGCGGATGAACCCGGCCGTCTGCAACACGTCGAGCGGGTGCCAGAGGCTGCGCGCGTCCCGACCGAGCACGCCGGCGATCGCTCCGGGACTCGTCTCGCCCGCGGCGACCGCCGCGAGCACCGACTGGTACAAGGCGCGGTCGACGATGCGGGGATCCTCCCGCAGCAGGTGGTCGGTCTCGGCGAACAGCGCGTGCGAGGGGTTGAGGAGGTAGCGCTGCACCCAGCCGTCGAGGTCGTCCGGGGCGCGTGGCGCATCGTCGGTGAGATCGCGGTAGCCGGGCGTTCCGCCGACGAGCGCGTGCAGCCGCAGCGCGACCTCCGGATCGTCGATCCCCCAGAACGACCCGGCGGTGCGGTACTCGAACGGACGGATCAACAGGTTGAGCCGCGCCCGGCCACGCAGCGGCCGCGCGCCCGAGAGCAGTTCGGACATCACGGAGAACGCCGACCCGCACACGATCAGCTTCGCTGCCGGGCTCCGGTCGTCCTGGCGGGCGTCGTCGTAGATCGCCTGGATGACCGACGGGAGCTCCGGCGCGCCGCGCAGCAGGTAGGGAAACTCGTCGAGCACGACGAGCCGACCCGGACCGGGGCCGTCGAGGCCGAGCGCGAGCCGCAGCGCCGTGGTCCAGTCGTCCAGAGCGAGCTCGCCGGGAAGTCCGAGCGCGGTCGCGATCGATCGGCCGAAGCGCAGCAGTGCCGGCTTGCGCTCGTCCTCGACCGCCAGGCCGTACACGCCCCGGTGGGCGGCCACCAGGCGCCTGAGCAGGAAGCTCTTGCCCTGGCGCCGCCGACCCAGCACCACGCCGATCTCCACGCCGGGTCGCGGACCGGACGCGAAGGCGTCCAGATCCGCCCACTCGACCTCCCGGTCGAAGAGATCGGCTGGCCGCGCCACGTCGTCATACTAACTCGAGTTGGACCAACTTCAGTTGGTTCGACTCAACGCATCGGGATGAACAGCTCCTCGAACAGCTCCGGGACCGCGGCCGGGTTGGGCGGCGGGTCCACGATGTAGAACTCGGTGCCCATACCCATCGCGAACATCGGGTCGGGCATCGCGATGAGGAAGTGGTCGGGGGCGATCTGGCTGGCGTGGGCGCGCATCGAGGCCTTCTTCTGCTCCACGAAGTCGACGGCGTCGACGCGGTGGGTGATCTCGGACTCCGGCTTGCCGAAGGTCGGCGCCTCCCGGTTCGGCGGCTCCCAGCCCTCGGGCAGGTCACCGTTGTCGGCCATCCCGCGGATGCCCCTGGTCATCCAGTCCCGGTTGATCGTGCCCTGCACGACGACCGGCACCGCGGAGAGCTCCCCCGCCCGCCTGCCGACGCGGTGCACCTGGATGTGGTCGGGGTGGCCGTAGCCGCCGTTGTCGTCGTAGACGGTGAGGATGTCGGGCTCCTCCTCGTCGAGGATCACCGCGAGCCGCTTCGCGGCGTGCTCGACGTCGGCCTGCCAGAAGCAGTACGGCGCGTCGTTGCTGGGCTCGCCGATCATGCCCGAGTCGGTGTAGCCCAGGAACTCCACGCGCTTGGCCCCGATGGCCGCCGCGCTCTCGTAGCACTCCGCCGAACGCCGCACGGCCAGCTGCTCGCCCGGGGCCAGCACACCCGGCACCGGTTCGCCCAGCTCGCCGCGGGTGGCGAAGACCAGCACGACACGGTGCCCGGCCGCCGCGGCGCGGGCGAGCGTGCCCGCGGAGCCGACCGACTCGTCGTCGGGATGGGCGTGAAAGGAGACGATGGTTCCCACGACGCGAGCCTACGGCTCATCGGCGCGCCGGGTACGACCGCGATACTGATCGTCATGTGGACGCGGGTGGTGGCCGCCGCGGGCTCGCTGCTGATCGTCGCGGGATGCACGTCGGGGGCGACCGGGGTCCCGGCCGGGCCCGACCCGGTGAGCGTCTCCGACCTGGTGGACGCCCCGTGCGGTGCGCTCGACGACGCGCAGGTGGCCGTGCTGGGCTACCGCACCCCGGGGACCTCCGGACCGGCGCCGGACGGCACCCGGCTGGAGTGCCGCTGGGAGGGCGCGACGGGCTCGGTGGGCGTCGGCGCGTCGGAGGGCCCGCTGGCGAGCGGTCTCGGGCGTGCGGGCCGGGTCGGCGGGCTGGCGACGCTGGAGATCGAGCTGGTGCGGACCTGCGTCGTGCACCTGACCCGGCCCGGGGGTGGCTCGCTGGTCGTGCGGGCGGAGGCCGACGCCGATCCCTGTGCCCCGGCGCGCGCCACCGCGGCCGCGGTGCTGGAGACCCTGTCACCCACCGTCCAGGCCCCGACACCCCGGGTGGCGTGCGACGTCCTGTCCACCGGCACCGTCGACCTGGTCATCGGTTCGCCGGACGATCCGGGGACCCCGGACGGCGCCGGCCGCTGCCGCTGGAGCGGCCCGGCGGCCACGGTCTCCGTGACGCTCTCCGGCGGGACGCCCGGCGAGCTCGCCGAGGACCCCGGCTCGCGGCGCGCCCTGATCGGGGGTCGGGAGGCGGTGGAGCGGGTGGACGGCGCCCGCTGCACGCTCGCCTTCGAGGCGGAGCCCCGCGAGCAGGTCGAGGTGGAGGACGGCGGAGCCGACGGGCGCCGGGCCTGCGCGCGGGCGCGCGTGGCCGCCGCGGACCTGCTCGACGGCTGAGGAACCCTCGCCGTCCCGGGAGGGTGCTGCTAGGCCAGGATCCGGGTCAGGGCGGGGGCGATGTCGGCGAGCCGCGTCACCACCTGCGCACGCCCTCCGCCGCGCGCGGCCAACGGGAACGCCGCCGCCTCGGCGTCCGCGCCGCCGAGCGGCACCAGGACGTGCAGCCGGTCGATGCCGCCCAGCGCCTCGGCCGGGTCGTCGCCCGCGGTGTGCAGGCAGTCGGACAGCAGCACGACGAACCGCTCGTCGGCCACCGCGGACGCCAGCTGCTTCGACGCCTCCCGCAACCCGGCCGCGAGGTCGGTGGTGCCGTGTCCGCGCAGCGCGATGAGGTCCGAGAGCAGCTCCTCGGGCGGGCGCCGCACGCCCTGCTCCTGCAGCACCCGCACCCCGGCCCCGAACGCGAGCACGGACGGCTGCAGCTGGGGTGGCCCGGTCTCGTTGGCCACCACGACCCCGGCCGCGGCGACCGCGGCCAGCGCCACCGCGAGGCCCTTCATCGACCCGGAGATGTCCACGACCAGGCAGACCGCGCGCCGGTGCGCGGTCCAGGTGCGGGTGACCAGCTCCTCGGGCCGCCGCGATGCCGACGGGTCCCACGCCTCCAGGGTCCGGTCGAGGTCCAGGTCGCCGTCGAGGCGGCGCGACGGGCCGAGCCGCCGGGTGCCCCGCGCCTTGGCCGGTCCGACCCGCCCGAGCCGGATGAACACCCGCCCCGCGAGCCGCCGCGCGGCCGCCCGCAGGGCGACGTCGGTGGCCACGGCCATGTCGGCGAGCATCGCGGCCGCACCCTCCGGGTCCTCGCCCGCGAGCCGGTCGAAGGCGTCGACGTCGAGCTCGCCCGGCTCGGGTGAGACCTCGTCGAACGACGGGTGGTTGGCCGCGATCTGCTGCCGGCCCTGGGTGCGCCCCGGCTGCTCCCGGCCCGGCCGCGACCGCTGCTGGAAGCCCGGGTTGTGCCCCGGGCTAGGCGCTTTTCCCTCGGCGTCCGGGGAGTCCGGGGGGTCGGTCTCCGATGCGTCATCGTCGTCGGCGGGCCAGTGCGCGTCGAGCAGCTCGTCGATCACCGACTCGGCGGTGCGGTCCACGCCGTCGACGATCCGGATACGGCCCGACAGCGCGGCGTAGGCGGCGTCGCGCGCGGTCTCCCGCGACGGATCGACCTCCTTGCGCAGGTCGGCCAGCCCGGTCAGGACCAGCGAGAGGTCGATCGCGCCGCGCACCGAGCTGCCCATCCGGACGTCGCGGTGCTCGCGGGTGGCGCGGGTCAGCGTCACCGAGAGGTCGACCCAACGACCGGCCAGCCCGCTCACCGAGGAGGTGATGGCCCGCTCCCCGTCGAGGTCCTGGTAGCCGAGCACCACGCGGCACATGCGGTCGGCGATCGCCTGGCTCACCCGGGCGGTGCCCACCGCGTCGAACGGGTTCATCGCGGCGATCAGCCGGAAGTCCTTGCCCGCGTGCACGGTGCCCAGCCGCGGGACCGCGATCTCGCCCTCGGTCAGCACCGTGATCAGGACGTTGAGGGTCTCCTCGGGGACGCGGTTGAGCTCCTCCATGTAGAGCAGCCCGCCGGTGCGCATCGCGGTGATCAGCGGGCCGTCGACGAAGGAGTCGGGCTGGTAGCCGGTGGCGAGCACCTGCGACGGGTCGAACTGGCCGACCAGACGCGCGGGTGTCAGCTCGGCGTTGCCCTCGACGAACACCACCTCCTGCCCGGTGTCGGCGGCGATGGAGCGCAACAGGGTGGACTTGCCGGTACCCGGGGGGCCCTCGATGACGACGTGCCGCCCGGTGACGAGCGCGACGGTGAGCACCTCGCGCTCGCGCCGGAGCCCGACGACGGGGGTGGGGGCGTTCATGCAGACCTTCCGTGGGACACGCGAACGGCACCCCCGCGGGGGTGCCGTTCGCTCAGGGGATGCCGGTCGTCAGCTGTAGACGATGACGCCCTTCTGGTTCTTGCCCGCGTGCATGGCCTCGTAGCCGGTGCCGATCTGGTCGAGCGAGTAGGTCGTGGTGATGACCTCGTCGAGCTTCAGCGCACCGGCGCGGTAGAGCTCGATCTGGCGCTTGATGTCCCAGTTGGGGTTGGACTCGCCGAACAGCGATCCCTGGATGCGCTTCTGGAACAGGGTGACGTCGGCCAGCGAGACCGGCAGCGGGGTGGTGTCGGCAATGTTGCCCAGCGCGGTGACGACGACGGTGCCCGCCTTGCGGATCGACGCCATGGCCTGCCCGACGTACTCCGGCTTGATGACGCCGACGGTGATGATCGCGGAGTCGGCGCCCTGGCCGTTGGTGAACTGCTTGGCCAGCTCGGTGGCCTCCTCCATGGTCTCGACGCCGTGCGTGGCGCCGAGCTGGGTGGCGTTCTCGCGCTTCAGGGCGACCGGGTCGACGGCGATGATGTTGGCCGCACCGGCGTGCGCCGCACCCTGCACCGCGTTGATCCCGACGCCGCCGATGCCCATGACGATGACGGTGTGCCCGGGCTGGACCTCCGCGGAGTTGACCGCGGAGCCCCAACCGGTGCCGACGTTGCAGCCGAGCAGGCAGACCTTGTCCAGCGGCAGGTCCTCGTCGACCTTCACCACGGAGTCGGCCGAGACGGTGGTGGTCTCGACGAAGGTGGAGATGCCGCACATCTGGCCGACCGGGTCACCGCCGTCGGACAGCTTGAGCCGGAAGCTGGAGGTGTCCTCCCAGCGCGAGCCGGCGAGCAGCCCGGCGCCGAGGTCGCAGAGGTTCTGCTGGCCCGAGGCGCACCAGCGGCAGTGACCGCAGGAGGGCAGGAAGGAGAAGACGACGTGGTCGCCCTCCTTGATGCCCTTGTGGTTGGGCGGGGCGGCGGTGACGATGCCGGCACCCTCGTGGCCGCCGGCGAAGGGGTAGACGCCGACGGGGATGTCACCGGTGGCGACGTGGTCGTCGGAGTGACACAGGCCCGACGCGACGAGCTTGACCTGGACCTCGCCGGGACGGGGGTCGTCCACCTCGAGGTCGACGACCTCGTACTTGCCGGGTGCCTGACGGACGATCGCTCCGCGGGTCTGCATGTGTTCTCCCTTGAACAGTCGGGGGGTAGCCGCATTACGCCCGGCTCGGGGCCAGGCGCGCCACACGGTTCATAGCAGGGTGCGCATGTCTTGGGAAGGTCTACGGAACCGTTGACGCCCGGATGCGCCCCAGTAGAGTCCGGTGACCCCGAACACGGAGCGCCACCATGACGGAACCGTTCAACGCCGCCACGTTTCTGACCGAGGACCGCATCGCCGCGGGGGACGCGGACCGGGTCGCGATCCACCATCCGCGCGGCGCCCACACCTACCGGCAGCTGACCGAGGAGGTGCGCCGGGTCGCCGCGGGGCTGGTCGCGATCGGGGTGCGCCCCGAGGAGCGGGTGCTGCTGTCCATGGTCGACGACGTGGAGCTGGCCACCGGCATCCTCGCCGCCATGTACGTCGGTGCGGTCGCCGTGCCGTCGTCGACGATGCTGACCGGGCCCGAGCTGCGCAAGCTCGTCGTCGACTCGCGGGCGCGGGTCCTGCTGGGCAGCAGCGAGTTCAGCGCGTCGGTCACGGAGGCCGCCGCCGACGCCCCCGACCTGCGTCACCTCGTCCTCACCGGGGACACCGCGCCGGACGTCCCGGGCGTCACGGGCCTGACCTGGGACGCGCTGTGCGCCGCGGAGCCGCTGGAGGCGCCGTACCCGACGTGGGACGAGTCGCCTGCGCTGTGGCTCTACACCTCGGGCACCACCGGGACGCCCAAGGGCGCGATGCACCGCCACGTCGACATCCGGTTCGTCTGCCAGACCTACGCCGCCCAGGTGCTGCGGATGACCCGCGACGACGTGTGCCTGTCCGCGGCCAAGCTGTTCTTCGCCTACGGCATCGGCAACTCGCTGTTCTTCCCGCTCTCGGTGGGTGCCGCCGCGGTGCTCGAACCCGCCCGCCCCAACCCGACGCTGTTCGCCGAGCGGATCGCTGCGTACGGCGTCACCCTCTTCTTCGGCGGCCCGAGTTTCTGGGGGCCGCTGATGGCCGCCGACCTCCCTCCCGGGACGTTCTCGACCGTGCGCAACGGCGTGTCCGCGGGCGAGGCCCTGCCCGCCCGGATGTTCCACGGCGTCAAGGAGCAGTACGGCTTCGAGATCCTCGACGGCATCGGCTCCACCGAGGCCCTGCACATCTTCATCTCCAACGTCATCGGCGGCGTGGTGCCGGGCAGCTCCGGGTTCCCGGTCCCCGGCTACGCCGTCGAGCTGCGCCGCGGCGACGGCAGCGTGATCGACGGCGTGGACGAGCCCGGGATGCTGTACGTCGCGGGCGAGTCCATCTGCACCGGCTACTGGTGCCGCACCGAGGTCAACCGCATGGTGTTCCAGGGCGAGTGGATGCGTACCGGCGACACCTACGTGCGCGGCGCCGACGGCAGCTACACCTGCCTGGGGCGCGCCGACGACGTGCTCAAGGTCGGCGGCATCTGGGTCTCCCCCACCGAGGTCGAGACCCGGCTGCTGGAGCACCCCGGCCTCGCCGAGGCCGTCGTCGTGGGGGTGCCCGACGCCGACGGGCTCGACAAGCCGGTGGCCTACGTCGTGCCCCGGCCCGGGCACACCCTCGACCCCGACGAGATCGTCGCGTTCTGCCGTGCCGGTCTCGCGTCGTTCAAGCGGCCCCGGCAGGTCATCGAGGTGGCCGAGCTGCCCAAGACCGCGACCGGGAAGATCCAGCGCTTCCGGCTGCGCGCCCAGGCCGCCGCCACGGTCACACCCGTCCCGACCACGGCCGCCGACGTGGCGGAGGCGCAGGCGTAGCCGCCGTCATCCATTCACCGTATGATCGCCTCATGTCCGAGGCCACACAGGTCGCCTTCCAGATCGACAATCAGCGACTTGCCGAGATCGACGCGCTCGTCGCCGATCACGAATTCCGTTCCCGGGCCGAGGCGCTGCGTGCCGCCGTCGGCGAATTTCTGGCGCAGCGCCGGGAAGCGCGTGTCGACGCCCAGCTCGAAGCCGGCTACCGAGCACACCCGCAGGGCGCCGACGAGGCGGCGTGGGCCGAGATCAGCGTGGAGAGCCTGCGGGAAGCCGACCTTGACTGGTAGGAATCCGCGTCGCGGGGAGATCTGGCTGGCCGAGATGGACAAGGTGCGACCGGCGGTGGTGATGCATCGCGACTTCGCCGGACGCCGACTGAACTCGGTTCTCGTCGTGCCGCTCATCTCGACGCTGCGCGAGGTGCCGACCGCCGTCCGTCTCGGGCCGGCCGACGGGCTGGATCGCGACTGCATCGCCCCGCTCGACAACCTCACCAACCTCCCCCGGGAGCGGTTCGTCCGCCGCATCGGAGCCCTCGACGCGAGCCGGATGCAGGAGCTCTGCCGGGCCCTGGCCGTGGCGGTGTCGTGCGGCTGATCCCGGCCTCGGCCGCATCGAGGGCGGGGAACCGCGGCCGCGGGCTCGGCGGCTCCAGTTCGCCGCAGGCGTCGATCACCCGCGATGGCCGCCGGACGAGGTCCCGGTAGTCGTCGAGCACGCTCCCGACCGCGCCCTCGGGGCCGGTGGGCACGGCCCTGCCGGAACGGCAACGTTCTACATACTTTGCTTGTCACGCCGTTCCGTTGTAGACTTTGAGCCGATCCGTGGAGGAGCCGATGACGACCACCACCGCCGTGCCCGACAACGCCGCGCCCGACGACACCACCACCCCCGCCGTCTCGTTCGACGCCGACCCGGCCGCCTACCGGCACTGGGTGCTCGACGTGCAGGGTGAGGTCGCCTACGTCCGCCTCGACATCGCCGAGGACGGCGGGATCGTCCCGGGCTACGAGCTGAAGATGAACAGCTACGACCTGGGCGTCGACATCGAGCTCTACGACATCACCCAGCGGCTGCGCTTCACCCACCCCGGCGTCCGGTCGGTCGTGCTCACCAGCGCGAAGGACAAGAACTTCTGCGCCGGCGCCAACATCCGGATGCTGGCGCAGTCCAGCCACCCGTGGAAGGTGAACTTCTGCAAGTTCACCAACGAGACCCGCAACGGCATCGAGGACGCCACGGCGAACTCGGGCCAGACCTGGATCGCCGCGGTCAACGGCACGGCGGCGGGCGGCGGCTACGAGATGGCGCTGGCGTGCGAGCGGATCCTGCTCGTCGACGACAACTCCTCGGCCGTGTCGCTGCCCGAGGTGCCGCTGCTGGGCGTGCTGCCCGGCACCGGCGGCCTCACCCGAGTGATCGACAAGCGGAAGGTGCGCAAGGACCGCGCCGACGTGTTCGCCACGCGGCCGGAGGGCTCCCGGGGCAAGCAGGCCGTCGAGTGGAAGCTCGTCGACGAGGTGATCCCGAAGCGCGCCTGGGACTCCACGGTCGCCGAGCGCGCCGCCACCGCCGCGGCCGCCTCGAACCGCCCCACCGACGCCACCGGCGTCGACCTCCCGCCGCTGGAGCGCGAGGAGGACGCCGACGGCATCCGCTACCGCCACGTCACCGCCGTGTTCGACCGCTCCGCGGGCCACGTCGAGATCACCGTGCACGGGCCGGAGGGCGACGTGCCCGACACGGTCGCGCGCGTCCACGAGCTGGGCGCGGAGTTCTGGCCGCTGGCCATGACCCGCGAGCTCGACGACCTCGTCCTGCGGCTGCGCGCCAACGAGCTCGAGCTGGGCACCTGGATCGTACGGACCAAGGGAGACATCGAGGACGCGCTGGCGTTCGAGCGCGTCATCGAGCAGTACAGCGGGTCCGACTGGCTGGTCAACGAGATCCGGCACTACTTCAAGCGCACCCTCAAGCGCCTCGACGTCACCTCGCGCAGCCTGATCGCCCTGATCGAGCCGGGCTCCTGCTTCGCGGGTGCGCTGCTGGAGCTGGCGCTCGCCTGCGACCGCCAATACATGCTCGAGGGTCTGATGGAGGACAACGACGAGGAGGGGTCGGCCGCGCAGATCGTGCTCTCGTCCTCCAACTTCGGCACGTTCCCGATGTCCAACGGGCTGTCCCGGTTGGGCTCGCGCTTCTACGGCGACGACGACCACGTCGCCAAGCTGCGCCAGGAGACCGGGCGCCGGATCGAGGCCGCCGAGGCGATGGAGATGGGCCTGGTCACCGACGCGCCCGACGACATCGACTGGGAGGACGAGATCCGGATCATGCTGGAGGAGCGGGCCTCGCTGTCGCCCGACGCGCTGACCGGCATGGAGGCCAACCACCGGTTCGTCGGGCCCGAGACGATGGAGTCACGGATCTTCTCCCGGCTCACCGCCTGGCAGAACTGGATCTTCGTTCGTCCCAACGCGTCCGGCCCGGACGGCGCGTTGCGCAAGTACGGCACGGGACGCAAGGCCGAGTTCGACAGGAAGCGGGTTTAGGTCATGAGCATCGACTACACCGAGAAGATCCCGAACAACGTCGACCTCGCGGGCGACCGGAAGCTGCAGCGCGCCCTGGAGAGCTGGCAGCCCAACTTCCTCAACTGGTGGAAGACGATGGGCCCCGCGGTCCCCACCGAGGACGTGTACCTGCGCACCGCCGTCGACGTCGGCCGCGAGGGCTGGGCGCACTTCGGCCACGTCGCGATGGAGGAGTACCGCTGGGGCGTCTTCCTCGCCGAGCAGAACTCCGACCGCAGGATCGCGTTCGGGGAGCAGAAGGGCGAGCCGGTCTGGCAGCAGGTGCCCGGCGAGTTCCGCTCCGAGCTGCAGCGCCTGATCGTCATCCAGGGCGACACCGAGCCCGCGTCGGTCGAGCAGCAGCGCCGCCTCGGCGAGACCGCGCCGAGTCTCTACGACCTGCGCAACCTGTTCCAGGTCAACGTGGAGGAGGGTCGGCACCTCTGGGCGATGGTCTACCTGCTGCACGCCTACTTCGGGCGCAACGGGCGCGACGAGGCCGAGGCGTTGCTGCAGCGCAACTCCGGCGACCTCGACTCGCCCCGCATCCTCGGCGCGTTCAACGAGGAGACCCCGGACTGGCTGAGCTTCTTCATGTTCACCTACTTCACCGACCGGGACGGCAAGTACCAGCTCGGCACGCTGAAGGAGTCCGCGTTCGACCCCCTGAGCCGCACCTGCGAGTTCATGCTCAAGGAGGAGAGCCACCACATGTTCGTCGGCACCACCGGTGTCGACCGCGTGGTGCAGCGGGCCACGGAGCTCATGCGCGAGCACGAGACCGACGACATCGCCCCGCACGGCGGCATCTCCCTCGACGTCATCCAGCGCTACATCAACTTCCACTACTCGGTGTCGCTGGACCTGTTCGGGTCCGAGCAGTCGACGAACGCGGCCAACTACTTCACCGCCGGGCTCAAGGGCCGCTGGCAGGAGGAGCGCCGCCGCGACGACCACCTGCTCACCGAGGACGCCGCACAGATCGAGGTCGTGAAGGACGGGGTGCTGTCCACCGAGGAGGTGCCGGCCCTGCTGGCGCTGAACCACGACCTGCGCCGCGAGTACATCGCCGACTGCGAGAACGGGCTCAAGCGCTGGAACCGGGTACTCGAACAGGCCGGTGTCGACCGCAGGCTGTCGCTGCCCAGCGTGGGGTTCAACCGGGAGGTCGGGCACTTCGCCGACCACCACATCACCCCGAAGGGCGACGTCGTCGGCGCCGACGTGTGGGAGGCCAAGCGTGACGCCTGGCTGCCCACCGAGGCGGACAAGACCCACGTCCGCAGCCTCATGAAACCGGTCTACGAGCCGGGCCGGATCGCGAGCTGGATCGCGCCGCCGTCGAAGGGCATCAACGACAAGCCCTTCGACTACGAGTACGTCCACTTCGCCTGATCGCTCCTGCGGAACGCCGATGTGGCGGGTCGTGTGGCGGCCCGCCACACTTCCGGCACCCCCTCACGATGGAGATCGCCCCCATGCCGTACGTGATCGCCGAGCCGTGCATCGACGTGATGGACCGCTCCTGCGTCGACGAGTGCCCCGTCGACTGCATCTACGAGGGCGCGCGCAAGCTCTACATCTCCCCCGTCGAGTGCATCGACTGCGGGGCGTGCGAGCCGGTGTGCCCGGTGGAGGCCATCACGCAGGACCGAGCCGTGGACCCGGAGTTCGAGGCCCACGTCGAGGACAACGCCCGTTTCTTCACCGACGTCCTCCCCGGCCGGGCCGAACCGGTCGGCGATCCGGGCGGGGCGATGTCGGTCGGGGCGATCGGGGCCGACACCGAGCTCGTGGCCACGCACGAGCCGCAGGGCTGAGCGCCCGAACGGGCCGGCATCGGCCCAGGGCGCGACGCGGCCGCCGATCGGCCGCATCGCGCGCCGATCACCGTGGCCCGAACGCCGGTGCCGCACCGGGCCGTGCGGGGAGAATCCCCTAGTCCCGCCCCGCGGCCGCGCCGCATCCCCGGTCCACCGCGCCACGGCCCGGACGTTGCCCGGATCACGCGTGGGCGGAACCGACCTAGCGTTGGGTCGGAGGCCGGGACCGGCCCGACGTCCCGACCCGCACGGGAGGCATGTCATGGATCTCGACAACCTCTTCGTCTCCGACCTCTCCTGGACACCTCGTCGGCCAGACCGGCGCAGACCGCTCGACGACCCAGCCGTGGGTGAGGAGGGCGACGCCGACGACCCCCTGAACCGCTGGTGAGCCTCCGCAACGGAGCCTCCCAGCGAGGAGAGCGGCGGCGGTGACCACGGGGATCATCGGTCCGGAGGGGGACCCCCAGGTCACCGCCGTCGCCGACCGGCTGGAGGACCGGCTCCCGGCTCGGCCGGTCGAGGTGCAGAGGCCACCTGCCTGACCACTCGGACAGTCAGCTCAGCTGCCACAGGGCGCTGACCGGCATCGCCCGCATCCGACCACCGAACGGCAGCGTCTCGGTGCCGGTGTACAGGACGAGACCGGCGATCAGGTCGTCGCCGATCCGGTCTGCGAGGTGGCGCAGCCCGCGAAAGTCCTCGGCCCGAACCGTCGACGACGCCTTCACCTCGATGCCGACGACGCCACCCCGCCGGTCCTCCAGCACCGCGTCGACCTCGACGCCGTCCTTGGTCCGGTAGTGCGACAGTTCGACCCGCCGGCTCGACCAGCTCAGCTGCCGGGCCAGCTCGGCCAGCACGAAACCCTCCAGCAACGGACCGATCGGTCCGCCGGGTCGCAGCAGACTGCGAACGTCGACATCGAGCAGATCGGCCGCGACGCCGGAGTCCACGAACGCGAGCTTGGGCGTCCCGATCGCCCGCGCGGACACGTGTCGTGACCAGGCCGGGATGCGCTTGACCAGGAACACCTCCTCCAGCAACGCCAGGTATCGATGCACGCTTCGAGCTGACAGTCGCAGGTCGTTCGCCAGGGTGTTGGCGACGAGGAGCTGCGCCGACCGACCGGCCAACAGCCCGAGCAGGGCGCGCATCTCCCGCGGTCGCTCGATCTCCGAGAGCAGGCTGACATCGCGGGTGATCAGGTCGCCGACGTAGGAGTCGAGGAACCGGGAGCGGCGCTCCGGCGCCGTGCGCGCCACGGCCTCGGGAAAGCCGCCACGGACGATCCGCTCCGCGTATCCGGTCCGGCTGAGCTCGCTCGTGTGACGCAGTTCGGGACCCTCGCGGAACACCGCGTCCACGAACCCGTCGGCGGTGCCGTCGACCTCTCCCTGCGAGAACGGCCAGAGTTCGACGGTCTCGGTCCGGCCGGGGAGGGTGTCGGGGAGTGCGCGGAGACCGAGCACCCGGGCCGAGCCGGTGAGCAGGTAGCGACCCGGTCGCGGGTCCGAGTCGACCTGCTGCTTGATCGCCAGCAACAGCTCGGGAACCCGCTGGATCTCGTCGATCACCATCAGGCCGTCGGACTCGACGAAGCCGGTCGGGTCCGCGACGGCCGCGTTCCGCTGCACGTCCGAGTCGAGGTTGCGCCACTCCGCCGATCGCTCCCGCGCGAGCAGGCCGACCAACGTGCTCTTTCCACTCTGGCGCGGCCCGTTGATCACTACGACTCGGGTGTCGGTCAACGCGGCCTGCACGACGGCGGCCACCCGGCATCGGCGTCGCGAAGCTCGGGCTCACGGCTTCGATCATGCCACGGCGTACGGTGCTGCCGGCACGTTGGCCGCGGTGTTGACGGCACGTTGGTCGCACCTGAGCTGGCGGGCCGGCCGCTGGTGCGCTGGCACGCTGGTCGCAGTAGGTCACCCGGGCGAGCCCTCTCGACGCGGGGCGGCGCGCGCGTCTCGGAATCGATGCGGATGTCAAGTTGAGACCCAGATTGCGCCAGATCGACCTACGGTTGAACAACACCTTGCCCCGAGGAGTTCGTCCCCGAGGAGTCGACGATGGCCGCCCTTCCCCGTCCGGCCCGGATCGCCGGCCACGCCGGACCCCATGAGCACGGCACCCGCGCCCAGCTGGTCTTCGATTTCGCCGACGGCGATCGCAGCCAGGTCGACCTGCTCGGCGGGAAGGGGGCCAACCTCGCCGAGATGACCCGCCTGGGCCTGCCGGTTCCCCCGGGGTTCACCGTGACCACCGAGGCGTGCCGGCACTACCTCGACCGGGGCGAGGAGCCGCAGTCGCTGCGCGTGCAGGTGACGATGGCCCTGCGCCGCCTGGAGGACCAGCTCGGCCGCCGCCTCGGCGACGTCCAGGACCCGCTGCTGGTGTCCGTCCGCTCGGGGGCGAAGTACTCGATGCCGGGGATGATGGAGACCGTCCTCAACGTCGGGCTCAACGACTACTCGGTCAAGGGGCTCGCCGACGCGGCGGGGGACGAGCGGTTCGCGTGGGACTCCTACCGCAGGCTGATCCAGATGTTCGGCCGCACCGTGCTCGGCATCGACGGCGAGCGGTTCGAGCGCGAGCTCGACGACGTGAAGCGCCGCGCCGGGGTGCTGGCCGACGTGGAACTGTCGGTCGAGCACCTGCGCGAGCTGGTCGACGCGTTCAAGCAGATCGCCGCCGAGCACACCGGCCGCGAGTTCCCCCAGGACCCGCGCGAGCAGCTCGACATGGCGATGCGCGCGGTGTTCGAGTCGTGGAACACCGATCGTGCGCGGATCTACCGCCGCCGCGAGCGCATCCCGCAGGACCTCGGCACCGCGGTCAACATCTGCGCGATGGTGTTCGGCAACCTCGGCGAGTCCTCGGGCACCGGCGTCTGCTTCACCCGCGACCCGGCCAGCGGCAAGCTCGGCGTCTACGGCGACTACCTGGTCAACGCGCAGGGCGAGGACGTGGTCGCGGGAATCCGCAACACGCTGTCGCTGGAGGACTTCGCCCGCCTCGACCCGGCCTCCCACGCCGAGCTCACGAAGATCATGCGCCGGCTGGAGACGCACTACCGCGACCTGTGCGACATCGAGTTCACCGTCGAGCGCGGCAAGCTGTGGATGCTGCAGACCCGCGTGGGCAAGCGCACGGCCGCTGCGGCGTTCCGGATCGCCACGCAGCTCGTCGACGAGCACCTGATCACCGACGACGAGGCGCTGGCGCGGGTCAGCGGCCACCAGCTCGCCCAGCTGATGTTCCCGCAGTTCGACGTCGACGCCGAGCGCGCGCTGCTCACCCGCGGCATGGCGGCCTCGCCGGGCGCGGCGGTCGGCAGGGTCGTGTTCGACTCCGCCACCGCCGTCGACTGGGCGGAGCGCGGGGAGTCGGTGCTGCTGTGCCGCCGCGAGACAAACCCCGACGACCTGTCCGGCATGATCGCCGCCACGGGAGTGCTGACCAGCCGCGGCGGCAAGACCTCGCACGCCGCGGTCGTGGCCCGCGGCATGGGCCGCACCTGCGTCTGCGGCGCGGAGGAGCTCGACATCGACGCCGAGCACAAGCAGATCCGGGTGGGTGACACGGTCCTCGGCGAGGGCGACGTGCTGTCCATCGACGGCTCGACCGGCGAGGTGTTCGCGGGGCAGCTGCCCGTGGTCGACTCGCTGGTGGTGACCTACCTGGAGAAGGGCCTGGAGGCCGCGCTGGGCACCGCCGACACCGAGGCGCAGGAACTCGTGCGCGCCGTGCACCGGCTGCTCGCGCACGCCGACCGCACCCGGCGGCTGCGGGTGCGCGCCAACGCCGACACCGCCGACGACGCCGCCCGCGCCCGCCAGATGGGCGCGGAGGGCATCGGGCTGTGCCGCACCGAGCACATGTTCCTCGGCGAGCGCCGGGTGCTCATCGAGCGGCTGATCCTGGCCGACTCCGCCGAGACCAGGGACGCCGCACTGGAGGCGCTGCTCCCGTTGCAGCGCGCCGACTTCGTGGAGCTGCTGCGCGAGATGGACGGGCTGCCGACCACCATCCGGCTGCTCGACCCGCCGCTGCACGAGTTCCTGCCCGACCGCACCGAGCTCGCCGTCCGCGTGGCCGTCGCCAAGGCCACCGGCGAGCCGGACCCCACCGACGTCACCCTGCTCGCCGCCGTGGAGCGGCTGCACGAGTCCAACCCGATGCTGGGCCTGCGCGGGGTGCGGCTGGGGCTGGTCGTCCCCGGCCTGTACGCGATGCAGGTGCGGGCGATCGCCGAGGCTGCCGTCGCCCGCGCGGCCGAGGGCGGCACCCCCCGCGTCGAGATCATGGTGCCGCTGATCGGCTCGGTGATGGAGCTGCACCTGTTCCGCGACGAGATCGACGGGCTCATCGCCGGCATCCTCGACGAGGGCGGACAGTCCCTGGACATGCCGATCGGGACGATGATCGAGCTGCCCCGGGCGGCGCTGACCGCGCACCGCATCGCCGAGGTCGCCGAGTTCTTCTCCTTCGGCACCAACGACCTCACCCAGACGACCTGGGGCTTCTCGCGCGACGACGTGGAGGCCACGATCTTCGCCGCCTACCTGGAGAAGGGCGTGTTCACGGTGTCGCCGTTCGAGTCGCTGGACCGCGACGGCGTGGGCGCGCTGGTGCGCACCGCGGCCGAGGCCGGCCGCGCGGCCCGCCCGGGCATCAAGCTGGGCATCTGCGGCGAGCACGGCGGCGACCCGGACTCGGTGCACTTCTTCCACGACGCCGGCCTGGACTACGTGTCCTGCTCGCCCTACCGGGTGCCGGTGGCCCGGCTGGAGGCCGGCCGCGCGGCGCTGGCGTCGGAGACCGGGGACGGGGTGCTCTGACGATCCGGAGGGCTACGCGCCGTCCGGGGCCACCGGGACCGGCTGCGGCACCGGCTCGCACTGCACGTCGGACCCGTCCCCCGGCACCCGCTCCGGCAGGGCGCCGGTGGCGAGGTAGTCGGCGATCAGGTCGTCGGTGCACGCGATCCCCGACAGCGACGCCGAGTGCGTGTACCCGCCGACACCCTCGACCAGCACCGCGGTCGGGAAGTCGCGGCGGGCCTGCAGCGCGCCCGCGAAGGGCGTGGCACCGTCGAAGGTCTCGCTCAGCAGCAGCGCGCTCTCGACCCCGGAGCCGTCGACCTCGACCGGCGTGCCCACCTCGCCCTGCCAGAACGAGCAGGGGCCGTTGAACCAGGCGTTGGCCCAGGTCTCGAACGGTGCGATCGCGTCGACGCGGGTGTTGTCGCTGCGGACCGTGTCGTAGTCCTGCGGCCACTGCAGATCGGTGCAGATGGTGGCCAGGTAGATCGCGTAGCCGTTGTCGTCGGGGGCCTCGGGGTCGAACCCGTAGACGTCGATCAGCCCGGCCGGGTCGCCCTGGTTCACCCACGCCGAGAACGCCTCCGCGATGCCGGTGTACAGGCCGACGTTGTAGCCGGCCCCGAGGAACAGCTCGTTCCACTCGGCCGGACCGATCAGCCCGCCCGCCGGGGCCTCGCGCAGCTCGTCCTGCGTGGCGTAGTAGAGCGCCTCGACGTCCTCGCCGGAGGTGCCCAGGCCGTAGACGTCGTCGTACTTCGCGATCCAGTCGAAGAAGACCTCGATGTTGGTCTGGAACGCGACGTCCTGACCGAGGTTGGACTCGTACCAGATGTCGCGGCTGTTCACGACGCCGTCGAGCACGATCCGGCGCACCCGGTCCGGGAACAGGGTGCTGTAGACCTGCCCGAGGTAGGTGCCGTAGGAGAAGCCGTAGTAGTTGATCTGCTCCTGGCCCAGTGCCCTGCGGATGGTGTCCATGTCTCGGACGTTGTCGATGCTCGTGAGGTTGTCCAGCAGCGGGCCGCCGTTCTCGGCGCAGGCGTTCGCGTAGGCCTCGGAGCGGTCCAGCCAGGCCTGCTCGGTGCCGGCCTCGGGTTGGAAGTCCGGTCGGTTGTAGCCGGCGTAGTCGGGGATGCAGCTCAGGGCGGGCTCGCTCGCGCCGACACCGCGGGGATCGAAGCCGATCCAGTCGTAGGACGCGCCGACGCCGTTCGGGATCGCCCCGCCGAGCAGCGACAGGCCCAGGCCCGATCCGCCGGGACCGCCCGGGTTGACGAGCATGACGCCCTGGTACTCGGCGTCGGGCACCGTGTGCCGCACCCGCGACACGGCCACCCGGATCGTGGCACCGGCCGGGTCGTCGTAGTCGAGCGGGACCTCGACGAACCCGCACTCCGCACCGGCCGTGGCGAGCCGCTCGGCCGCGCACGGGCCCCACTGCACCGGCGCGGGCGTGAACTCCGGCGCCGGGGAGGCCTGCGCGACGGGCGCGGCGAGTACCCCCGCCGCCACCATCCCGACCGCCGCCGCGGCCGTGGCGAATCTCCGCACTGCGTCCCCCGATCCCGCGCGGGCACGCCACGGGATCACCCCCGTCGACCACGTCCCCCCGATCGAGTCGGAGCCTGCCACCGGCGGGCGATCAGAGCCAACCCCAACTCGGCCGTTGCCGGAAAGTCACCGGTTCGTCCCGGTCAGGCCCCGAACGTGTCGAGCGCGGCGTCCACCCGGTCGGCGATCTCCCCGGCCGCCAGCCCGTAGCTGGGGATGTAGCAGAGCAGGCGATCGTAGAGGCCGTGGAAGGCCGGGAGCTGGTCGCGGGCCTCGTCCGGGGTGCCCGCCACGGCCATCCGCTCCAGCATCGCCGGGCTCACCGCGTCGATCATCCCGGCGTGGTCGCGGGCCTTCCACGCGTCGCGGATCCGGGCGACCTCGGCGGCGAAGCCCTCCAGCTCCACCAGCGGCGAGTAGGTCCGGACGACGGTGTAGAACGCGATCTGCGCGGCGGCGTCGCGCCGGGCCCGCTCGCCGTCCTGCGCCACGCTGGTGATCACGTACCCGGCGATCGGGACCTGCGGGTCACGACCGGTGCGGGCGGCGCCTGCCGCCAGCGCGGGCCGCACGACCTCGGTGACGTAGCGGCGGGTGAAGATCGGGTGCCCGACGAGCCCGTCCGCGACGGCTCCCGCCGCCTGCACCATCCGCGCGTTGAACCCGGCCAGGTAGACCGGGATCGGCGCGCGCGGGGCCACCTCGGCGGTGGGCTGCAGCGCCATGCGGTGGAAGCGGCCCTCGTGCTGCACGCCGGCGGCGTCCATCCCCCAGATCCGGCGCAGCAACGGCACCGTCTCCTCCATCCGCGGGGCGGGCGAGGCACCGTCGATGCCGTGCCAGTCGCGCTGCATGGTGCGGGTGCCGGTGCCCAGCCCCAGGATCAGGCGGTCGCCGGAGAGCTCGGCGAGGTCGCGGGCCTCGGCCGCGAGCACCAGCGGGCTGCGGCCCACGGCGTAGGCGATGCCGCTGCCCAGCGTGATCGTCGAGGTGGCCACCGCCATCGCCGCCAGCGACACGGTGGCGGAGCGGTCGTAGAACTCGGTGGTCCAGACCGACTCGAATCCCCGTTCCTGCGCCCGCTGCGCCGCCCGCACCGCCGTGGCCAGCGTGCCGCCGTGCACCGCCACACCCATCCGCTCCGTCATCGCTCCACACTAGCGACGACACCCGTCACCGCGGTGTCGCATCCGGTCGCGACGCCCGTGGGCCTTGACCCCGGCTCGCCGCCTCGACAGCATCCGCGGCATGGAACTCCTGCCCGGCGTCCACTCGCGCGACGTCGACACCGACCGGATCCGGATGCACTACCTGGAGTCCGGGCCGTCCGGGGCACCGGTGATCGTCATGGTGCACGGGAACCTGTCGACCGGCCGCTTCTACGAGCACCTGATGCCGGAGCTGCCCGCCTACCGGGTGATCGCCCCCGACATGCGCGGTTTCGGGGACTCCGAGAACGCTCCGCTCGACGCCACCCGCGGCCTCGACGACTGGGCCGACGACCTGCACGCGCTGGTGCGGGCCCTGGGGATCACCGACCCGGTGCACCTCGTCGGATGGTCGACGGCGGGCGCGGCGATCGCGCGCTACGCGATGGCCCGGCCCGTGGCGTCGCTGACGTTCGTCGACCCGGTCTCCCCGCACGGCTACGGCGGCACCCACGCCGACGGCACGCCCTGCTACCCGGACTTCGCCGGTTCCGGGGGCGGCGGCGCGAACCCCGAACTCGTGCGGCGCCTGGCCGCGGGCGACGCGAGCGACGAGAGCCCGTTCTCCATCCGCAACGTGATGAACGCGTTCTACTTCGCCCCGAGCCACCGCGAGCCGCCCGAGCGCGAGGACATGCTGGTCGCGGAGATCCTCAAGACCGTCACCGGTGACGCCAACTACCCCGGCGACTCCACCCCGTCGGACAACTGGCCGGGGACGGCCCCGGGCGTCACCGGGATCCTCAACGCCCTGTCGCCGAAGTACTGCGACTGGACCGGGCTGGTCGACGTCGACCCCAAGCCCCCGGTGCTGTGGACGCACGGCGCGGGCGACCTCGTCGTCGCCGACGGCTCCGCGCTGGAGATGGGTACCCTCGGCGCGGCGGGCGCGATCCCGGGCTGGCCGGGAGCCGAGGTCTACCCGCCCCAGCCGATGGTCGGCCAGATCGCCGCGCTGCTCGAGCGCTACGAGCAGGCCGGCGGGCGCGTCCGCACGTCGATCTTCGAAGGGTCCGGGCACGGCCCCCACTTCGACGCCCGCGAGCGGTGGCTGGCCGAGTTCACCGGCTTCCTCGCGAGCTCATGATCGGCGTCGGGGCCACACCGGGTGCGTGTGTGCCGGGTACCGCTCGCGCGCACCGGCTGGTCCCGCGGGATTCGAGCCGACCATGATCATCTTTTGGGAACCGCGAGGCGCGATGTTCGCGCCTCCTGGTTCCGAAGTGCCGATCAAGGCGGGCCACGCACCGCTGCCCGTTCCGAAACGCCGATCACTACGCGCGCCCGGCCGCCCGGGTCCGTTCCACGGTTCGGCGCCCACACCTGGTGTCGTGCTCGCACCGCGGGCGGTGAACCTGCGGCCATCCGGGTGAACCGGCGACGGAACGCGGGTCCACCACGCGACGGAGGGACGTGAACAGCGAGCACATCCGGCCCGAGCCGGGTCCCGCGCTGCTCGATCTCTACGACGCCGCGCTGCCGCAGGTGTACGGCTACCTGCTCGCCCGCTGCGGGCGCCGGGTGCTCGCCGAGGACCTGACGTCGGAGACGTTCCTGGCCGCGGCGGCCGCGTGCCGTCGACATCCGCCGCCCGCGATGAGCACCGGCTGGCTGATCGGGATCGCGCGGCACAAGCTCGTCGACCACTGGCGCGCGGCCGAGCGCGAGGAGCGGGGGCTGCGGTCGGTCGGCGAGCCCGACCCGGCCGACGACCCGTGGGACGCCCACCTCGACGCCCTGCTCGCGCGCGACGTCCTCGACGCCCAGACCGGCACCCACCGTGCCGTCCTCACCCTGCGCTACCTCGACGGGCTCCCGGTGCCCGAGGTCGCCCGCTGCATGGGCCGCACCGTCCACGCGACCGAGGCCCTGCTCACCCGAGCCCGATCCGCGTTCCGCCGCACCTACACCGCCCGCTCGACGGAGGGAGGCCGACGATGACCGACCCCCTCGACGCCCTGAGCGCCCCGAGCACGCCCGTCGATCCCGACCCGGGCTTCGCCGCCGCCCTGCGCGCCCGCCTGGAGCGCGCCCTGCTCGACCCGAGGGAGAACACCGTGACCACCACGCTCGCACCACCTCGCACGACCGCGCGCATCCGCGCGCTGACCCCCTACCTCGCGGTGACCGACGCCGTCGCCGCCGTCGACTTCTACGTCACCGCGTTCGGCGCCACCCGGCGCGGCGAGCCGATCGTCATGCCCGACGGGCGCACCGGGCACGTCGAGGTGGCGCTCGGCGACAGCGTCCTCATGCTGGCCGACGAGTTCCCCGAGATGGGGCTGGCCGCGCCGGCCACCCGCGGCGGGGTGAGCCAGTCACTGCGGCTGGAGGTGGCCGACCCGGACGCCGTCGTCGCCCGGGCGGTCGCCGCGGGCGCCACCCTGGAGCGGCCCGTCACCGACTCGCCCCACGGCCGGGGCGGCGTCGTGCTCGACCCGTCCGGGCACCGCTGGATGGTCTCCCGCGACACGGCGGCGGCGCGGCCGGGCGACGTCGTCTACGCCTCGCTGTGGACCCCGGACGCCGACCGGGCCCGCGCGTTCTACGGCGCCGTGCTCGGTGACCTGGGCCGGCTCGGCATCGCGGCCGACCCGCAGCGCAGCGGCCTGTTCTGCGGCTACGCCGTCGCCGACGTCGACGCCGCCGTCACGGTCGTGCGCGCCGCGGGCGGTACCGCGACCGAGCCCGTCGACGACCACGGCGGGCGGGTCGCCGACTGCGTCGACGACCAGGGCCTCGCGTTCGCGGTGTTCCAGGGCCCGGGGCCGGCGGTGACCGTGCCGGAGTACGCCGAGCTGCGGCTGCCCGACGCCACCCGCGCCCGCGCCTTCTACGGCACCGTGCTCGGCTGGGGGTTCGCGCCGAACGAGTTCCGCACCGGCTTCTGGAACGGCACCGTCGACGGCGAGCGCACCCGCCCCCGCACCGGGCTGGACGGTGGTCACGCCGTACCCACGGTGGTGCCGACGTTCGCGGTGCCGGACCTCGCGGCGGCGACCACGGCGGCGCGGGCGGCGGGCGGCACGACGGACGAGCCGGTGACGGCCCGGTTCGGCCGGATGGCGAGCTGCACGGACGACCAGGGCACCCCCTTCCTCCTCCTGGAACGCTGACGCAACCCCGCTGTCGCACACGGTCCACGCTCTCGCACACGGTGCAGCATCTGCGCGAGCACGGGGCGTGTGCGACGGCTGCGGCGAGCTGCACAGCCGGGAGCGTGGGTTAATCTGCCTGCGTGGCCCCTGATCTCGCGTTCGACGCGCTCGCCGATCCGGTGCGGCGCGAGATCCTCGCGATCCTCGCCGCGCGCGACGAGTGCAGCGCGGGCGAGCTCTCGGCCGCGATCTCCCGCGTGGGCCGCACGGCGGTGTCGAGCCACCTGCGCGTGCTGCACACCGCGGGCCTGATCGCCGAGCGACGGTCGGGGCGGTTCCGGCTGTACTCGGTGGATCCCACGGGCCCGGCGCAGGAGGTCATCCGCCTGCTGCAGGGGCTGTTCCAGTCCTCGCTCGACGCGGCGAAGGTCGCCGCGGAGGCCACGTCCGGTACGGACCGCAGAGTCATGTGATGGGCGCCATGTGATGGGCGGCCTCGTCCTGCACGCGCAGACGAGCATCGAGGCACCGCCCGGCGCGGTCTTCGCCCTGTTCGGTTCGGAGACCGGGGCGGGATGGCTGTTCGACGCGGTCTGCGACCGGGTCGCGGTCGGGGCCGTCGTCACGATGCAGGCGCCGCTCGGCGGGGAGCAGGTCGCGGTGCTCGGCCGGATCAGCGCGGTGCGCCCTCCGCGCCGGTCCCGGCCGGGCCGGATCGAGATACGGCTGGACCAGCCCTGGCGGGGCCGGTTGCGCGTGCTGTTCGACGACGACGGCGCCGGCACCCGCGTCCGGGTCGTCGCCGACCTCGACGACACCGGGCTGACCTGGCTGATGCGCCGCCGCGGCGTCCCGGTGCCCGAGCGCCCGCACTCCGGCGAGCACCTCGTCGGGCTGCTCACCAGCAAGTCGGGGTCGGGCAGCGTGTTCGCCGCAGCCACCGAGAACCTGATGACGATGGCCGTCGACGAGGTCAACGCCGACGGCGGCATTCGCGGGCGGCCGCTGCGCCTGGTCTTCGGCGACGACGGCACCGACCCCGCGACCGGCGCCACCGAGGCGTGGCGGCTGGTGCGGGCCGGCTGCCGCACGGTCCTCGCCACCACCACCTCGGCCACGTTCGCGCGCATCTCGGCCGAGCTGAGCACCGCCGGGGTCCTGCTGGTGCAGACCCTGATGAACGAGGGCGGGCTGGGCGGCGAGCTGTGCGTGCAGCTCGGGGAGCGGCCCGGTGACCAGCTGCGCGCCGCCGTCACGCCGCTGATGCGGGCGGCGGGCGGGCACCGCTGGTTCCTCGCCGGCAATGACTACGTGTGGCCGCAGGTCGTGCACGCGATCGCGCGACCCGTGCTGGCCGAGCGCCGGGCGTCGATCGTGGGCGAGGGGTTCGCCGCGCTGGGCACCCGCGACTTCACCCCGCTGATCGAGCGGATCGGGGCCTCGGGCGCCGATGTCGTGCTGTCCTCGTTCGTCGGGGCCGACCTGGTCGCGTTCGAGCGCCAGTGCCACGCGATGGGGGTGCGCGAGCGCTGCCGCACCCTGGCCCTCGCCCTCGACGAGCCCACCCGCGAACGGATCGGCGACCCGGCGTCGGCCGGGATGTGGGGAGTGTCCGGCTACTTCGAGCAGCTCGACGGCACCGCCAACGCCTCGTTCCTGCGCCGCTACCGCGACCTCTACGGCCGGTTCGCGCCGCCGGTGTCGAGCATCGCGGAGTCGGCCTACGAGGCGGTGCACCTCTACGCGGACGCGGCCCGGCGGGCCGGCGAGGACGAGCCGCGGACCATCGCCAGGGAGCTGCGGTCGTGCCGCTCGCAGTTCCCGCGCGGGCTGGTCACCGTGACGGGCTCGGAGACCGTCGGCCAGGACCTGTTCGTCGCCGAGGCGCTGGCGGGCGGTTTCGCCGTGAGTCCGTCCGGTTAAGCCCACGGCCGACGCGCCACTATCTATTGACATGTGTTGATAGGCGTCACTAGCGTCGCGCTCTCACCGGTTGCCGGAGGTAGAGAGCCCATGCCCGTACGCCCCCCTGATCCCGACGACCTGAAAGCGGTCGCCTCGCACTACGGCCTCGGTCTCGACGACGCCGACATCGCCTCATTCTCGCCCATGGTGCACGGGCTGCTCGCGTCCTGGGACGCCGTGGAGGAGCTCTACGCCGCCTCCGTCCCATCGATGCCCGAGCGGTCCTGGTCCCGCCCCGAGCCCGCGGACAACCCGTACAACGCCTGGTACGTGACGTGCGAGGTGACCGGCAGCGGGGAGGGCCCGCTGGCCGGGAAGACCGTGGCCGTCAAGGACAACACTGCCGTCGCGGGCGTGCCGATGATGAACGGCTCGAAGACGATCGAGGGCTACACCCCGCTGCGCGACGCCACCGTCGTCACCCGCATGCTCGCCGCGGGCGCCACCGTCGCCGGGAAGTCGGTCTGCGAGGACCTCTGCTTCTCCGGCGGCTCGCACACCTCCCGCACCGGGCCGGTCCGCAACCCCTGGGACGAGACGCGGTCCGCGGGCGGCTCGTCGAGCGGCAGCGCGGCGCTGGTCATGGCCGGTATCGTCGACGTCTCCACCGGCGGCGACCAGGGCGGCTCGGTGCGCATCCCGAGCGCCTACACCGGCACCGTCGGGCACAAGCCGACCTGGGGACTGGTGCCCTACACCGGCGCGTTCCCGATCGAGCAGACGATCGACCACGTCGGCCCGATCACCCGCACCGTCGCCGACGCGGCGCTGGTGCTCACCGTGATCGCCGGCCCGGACGGGCTCGACCCGCGCCAGCCGCGGGACCTGGTCCCCGACGACTACGTGGCCGCGATCGCCCGCGGCGCCGAGGGGCTGCGCATCGGCGTGGTGTCCGAGGGATTCGGGCACGCCAACTCCGAACAGGGCGTCGACGACGCGGTGCGCGCGGCCGTCGACACGCTCGTCGGGGCCGGGCTGAGCGCCGAGAACGTCTCGATCCCCTGGCACTCCCACGGTGCGCGGATCTGGGACGTCATCGCCGTCGAGGGCCCGGCCTCGCAGATGGTCGACCTCAACGGCTACGGCCTGAACTGGAAGGGCCTCTACGACCCGGAGGTCATGGAGCACTACGGCAACCAGTGGCGCGGCGACGGCAGCCAGTTCTCCGAGACCGTCAAGCTCGTGCTGCTGGCCGGGAAGTACGCGCTCACCACCCACCAGGGCAAGCACTACGGGATGGCGCAGAACCTCGCCTACGAGCTGCGCCGGGCCTACGACGAGGCGCTCGCGCGCTACGACGTGCTCGTGATGCCGACCCTGCCGATGCAGGCCACCGCCATCCCGCCGGACGGCGCCCCCCGCGAGGAGGTCATCCCCCGCGCGTTGGAGATGGTCGCCAACACCTGCGTCACCGACGTCACCGGCCACCCGGCCTGCTCGGTGCCCGCGGGCCAGGTCAACGGCCTTCCCACCGGAATGATGATCATCGGCAGGCAGTTCGACGACGCCACGGTGCTGCGCGTCGCGAACACGTTCGAGCAGGCGGTCGGGGGCTTCCCGACGCCGACCACCGCAAGCGCAGGGAGCCAGGCATGAACGGCGTGCACGACCTCGGAGGGACCGACGGTCTCGGTCCCGTCCCGGTACCGGAGTCCGAGCCGGTGTACCGGGCGGAGTGGGAGAAGGCGGCGTTCGCCATGTTCTCCATGACCTTCCGGGCCGGCTTCTTCGGCATCGACGCGTTCCGCCACGGCATCGAGAAGATGCATCCGGCCGTCTACCTGCTCTCGCCCTACTACGAGCACTGGATACACGCGATCGAGCACTACGGCGTCGCCAAGGGCACCCTCGACGAGGCCGAGATCGACAAGCGCATGCAGTACTACCTCGAGAACCCCGACGCGCCGATGCCCGAGCGCGACGATCCCGACCTGATGGCCTTCGTCGACGGTGTCGTCAAGGCCGGTGCCCCCGCGGCGCGGCCGTCGGACAAGGTCGCGCAGTTCGCCGTCGGCGACACCGTCACCGTCGTCGACGACAGCCCCTACGGCCACACCCGCAAGGCCCGTTACATCCGCGGCAAGACCGGCGTGATCGACCTGGCGCACGGCACGTTCATCTACCCCGACAGCGCGGGCAACGGCGGGCCGGACGCGCCCGAGCACGTCTACACGGTCAAGTTCACCAACACCGAGCTCTGGGGCGCGGAGGCCGCCGAGCCCAACGGCGTCGTGTACTTCGACGTCTGGGAGCCCTACATCGTCCCCGCCACCACCGCAGAGAAGGCAGCCTGATGAGCAGCGCGAAGATCTACACGCCCGAGGAGATCGCCGCCCGCGTCAAGGCGCTGGAATCGATCATGATCGAGAAGGGCATCATGACGACGGCGGCGGTCGACCGCCTCGTGGAGATCTACGAGAACGAGGTCGGCCCGCAGCTGGGTGCGTCGGTCGTCGCCAAGGCGTGGACCGACGCCGAGTTCAAGAAGCGGCTGGTCGCGAACGCCAGCGAGGCGTGCGCCGAGCTGGGCATCGGTGGACTGCAGGGCGAGGACATGGTCGCGGTCGAGAACACCGACACCGTGCACAACGTCATCACCTGCACGCTGTGCTCGTGCTACCCGTGGCCGGTGCTCGGGCTGCCCCCGAACTGGTACAAGGGCCCGGAGTTCCGCTCGCGGATCGTCCGCGAGCCCCGCAAGGTGCTGCGCGAGGACTTCGGCTTCGACGTGCCCGACTCGGTCGAGGTCCGCGTGTGGGACTCCTCGTCGGAGATGCGCTACTGGGTGCTCCCGCAGCGCCCGGCCGGCACCGAGGGCATGGACGAGAAGGCACTCGCCGCACTGGTCACCCGGGACTCGATGATCGGCGTCGGCCCGGTCAAGGCGGCCTGATGGCGTTCCGCCAGACGGCCACCGAGCTGGGCGACGCACGACGTCGGGTGGAGTCGCTGGTGTGCGACCTCCCGGGCGGCTCCGACGCCGACCGGTCCTTCGACCACCCGTGGGAGCTCCGCGCGTTCGCGATGGCCGTGGCGGCCTACCACAACGGCCAGTACGAGTGGAGCGAGTTCCAGCTCTCCCTGATCGACTCGATCAAAAGGTGGGAGGCCGACGGCGGCGTCGAGCCCTGGTCGTACTACGAGCACTGGCTGGAGGCGCTGGAGACCGTGCTCGCGGGCAACGGCGCGCTGTCCGACGCCGCGCTCGACGACCGGACGAAGGCCGTCCTCGCGACCCCGCGCAACGCCAACCACCACGAGGCCCACCGCGAGCCGGTGGCGGTGGACCCCGCCCGCTGACGTCGCCGACCGCACCGGCGTCGTGATGACCGCACCGGCGTCACGGCGCCGGTGCGCGGGCACGACGCCGGTGCGCTCGTGGGCGCAGCACATCTCCTGGCCGCCCGGTAATGTCCTGCGCGACCATGTCGCCCCCGACGCCGAGGGAGATTCCATGTCCGGCCACTACACCGACGAGGTCCACGGGAAGCACGAGTTCTTCGAGCTGGGCAACTTCTCGCTCACCACCGGGTACACGATCCCCGGCGCGCGCCTGGGCTACAAGACGCTCGGGACGTTGAACTCGGCCAGGGACAACGCCGTGCTGGCGCCGCACATGTTCTCCGGCACGTCGGCGTTCATGGAGAACTACGTGGGCCCGGGCCGGCCGCTGGACCCCGCAACGCACTTCGTGATCCTGCCCGGCCAGTTCGGCGGCGGCTTCTCCTCCAGCCCGTCGAACACGCCCGCACCGTTCGACCGCGGCCAGTTCCCGCCCGTCGCGATCGCCGACGACGTGATCGCGCAGCACCGGCTCGTCACCGAGCACTTCGGCATCGAGCAGTTGCAGGCCGTGCTCGGCTGGTCGATGGGCGCACAGCAGACCTACGAGTGGGCCGTGCGGTTCCCGGACATGGTGCCCCGCGCCGCCGCGTTCGCCGGCACCGCCCGCATGCCGCTGCACAACCAGATCTTCATCGACACCTGGTCCGAGCTGCTGACCTCGGACCCGGCGTTCCGCGACGGCTTCTACGACGACGCCTCGGAGGTCCGCCTGGGCCTGGCGCGGATGTCGGTGGGGTTCTCGCTGATGGGGCTCTCGGCCGCGTTCTATCGCGACGAGCTGTGGCGCGGCCTCGGCTTCGCCTCCGCCGACGACTTCCGGCAGGGCTTCATCCGCGGATACTTCGCGCCGATGGATCCGAACAACCTCCTGACGCAGGGCCGCAAGTGGCGCGCGGGCGACATCTCCGCCCACACCGGCGGCGACCTCGCCGCCGCGCTGGCGAAGATCAGCGCCCAGTTCTTCGTGGTGCCCTTCTCCGAGGACCTGTTCTTCCCACCGGAGGACTGCCGGGCCGACGCCGAGCTCCTTCCGAACGGGCACTACCGGCCGATCGAGACCCCGATGGGCCACTTCGGCATGTTCGGGCTGCGACCCGAGGACCCGGCCGCCATCGACGCGGTGATCGCCGAGATGCTGGCGTCCTGACCACGCCGGGAGCCGGTCGTCGCGCCCGGCACGGTTCGGGGCCGGTCAGGGGGTGAGGACCGCGAAGGCGTCCCGGAGCTGGGCGAACTGGACCGTGCCGTAGACGACCAGCGCCAGGAAGACCGCGCTCGCCAGCGACGTCAGCACGTAGGCGAGGCCGCGCAGAGCCGTCATGACCCGGCCGTCGCGGCGCCCGACGTAGGAGCGTCGGGAGCGCGGCGTCGGACCCCAGCCGGGGCGGTCGCCGGCCGCGGAGTGGGCCGGCCCGGTGTGCGAAGCGGTCTTCATGGCGCTGCCGTCCCCCGACGTCGACGATGGAGCACCCGTTGTAGCCGAGGCGGGGCCGTCCGGACACCGTCGTGGGGTCGCTCCACCCGATCGTGGCGGCGAACCGTCACGACGCGAGGGCGACCACGCTCTCGACGGCGACGAACCCACCCACGGCCAGCAGCATCCCGGCGAAGGTCCGGGTGAGCGCGACCCCGGACATCCGGCCGGCCAACCGCCGTCCGGCGAAGCTCGCCAGCACCGCGGTGAGGGTGAACGGCACGAGCACGGCCCAGTCCAGGTCGGCCGCCGACCCGGTCCGCACCGTGAACGCCGCCACCGAGTTGACGACGATGACCAGCAGCGACGTGCCGACCGCCGCCCTCATCGGCATCCGCAGCCCGATCGCCAGCGCGGGCACGAGCAGGAACCCGCCGCCGACGCCGAGGTAACCGGTCAGCACGCCGATCACCAGCCCGCAGCCGACCACCGCACGGGTCGACGGGCGGGCCCGCACCGCGACGGCGCCCCGCGCGGGAGGGTCGACGTCCGGCGCGGGGCCGAGGTCCGCGATCATCGCCGCGGCGGCGAGCACGGTCAGCGCCGCGAACGACAGCAACAGGACCGGCTCGGCGACACGCTGGTTGAGCAGGGAGCCCAGGGCTGCCGCGGGCACGCCCGCGGCGGCGAGCCCGAGACCGGTCCGCCAGTGCACCGACCCGCACCGCAGGCGCGCCAGCACCCCGGCAAGGGCTGTCACACCGACGATGACGATGCTGCCCGTGGTCGCGTCCTGCGCGCTCTGACCCAGCACGTAGACCAGGAGCGGGACGGCCAGCACGCCGCCACCGCCGCCGAGCCCACCGATCACGAGGCCGATCAGCAGGCCCGATGCCGCAGCTGCGCCACGCGTCACCCGCCCTTCCCCCATGTCAGGAACATCGCCTCCGAAATGTACGGTCATTGATGGGCCTCGACAATGAGTGCGTGATCACGCCCCGTGGCGGGTGCGGGCGCCCGGTGGCCCCGGCCGGGTCGCGGTCCGTGCCCGGCCGCCACGTCCCGGGCGGTCCCGGTCCCCGACGTCCCCGTCCGTGGGCGACCTCGACCCCGGGCGATCGGGCGGCGGCGGCCGCGAGGTCTGCCGAGTGCGCGGCCGTGCGATGCGCGCCGGGCCGACGATGCCCGCGCCGCGGATGACGGGCCCGGATGACGGGCCTGCGCCGCCAGGCTCCGGCGGCTCCCCCAACCTATAGCGCGCCAGGGGTCTTGCGGCAAGCCCCCCGTCGCGGCGCATGCTCCCCGGCCGAAGCCATGACCTGCGGGAACACCGTGGTGAGACGGGGGATTCGTGAGTGATGTGATCGTTGTCGGCGGCGGGCCGACCGGGGTGATGCTGGCCGCCGAGCTGCGGCTGCACGGCGTAGAGGTGCTTGTGCTGGAACGGGAGCCCGTGCCGACCAGGGTCGTCCGCTCCCTCGGCCTGCACGCGCGCAGCATCGAGGTGCTCGACCAGCGCGGCCTGCTGGAGCGGTTCCTCGCCCACGGCACGCGGTACCCGGTCGGCGGGTTCTTCGCCGCCATCCCCGCACCGTCGCCGGAGCGACTCGACACCGCACACCCGTACGTCCTGGGCATCCCGCAGACCGTCACCGACCGGCTGCTGACCGAGCACGCCGTCGAGGTCGGCGTGGAGATCCGGCGCGGCTGCGAGCTGGTCGGCCTGGTCCAGGACGCCGACGGGGTGACCGTCGACCTGGCGGACGGCACGCGGCTGCGCTGCGGGTACCTCGTCGGCTGCGACGGTGGCCGCAGCACGGTGCGCGGACTGCTGGGTGTCGGCTTCCCCGGCGAGCCCAGCACGGCCGACACGCTGCTCGGTGAGATGGAGGTGGCGGCCCCGCCCGAGACGGTGGCCGCCGTCGTCGCCGAGGTGCGCCGGACCCAGCTCCGCTTCGGCGTCGGACCGCCCGTCGCCGACGGGGTGTTCCGGGTCGTCGTGCCCGCCGCGGACGTGGCCGGGGACCGGACCGTCCCCCCGACCTTCGAGGAGTTCACCGCACAGCTGCGAGCCGTGGCGGGCACGGACCTGGGCGTGCACTCGCCGCGCTGGCTGTCCCGGTTCGGCGACGCCACCCGCCTGGCCGAGCGCTACCGGTCGGGTCGGGTACTGCTGGCGGGCGACGCGGCGCACGTGCACCCGCCGGTCGGTGGGCAGGGGCTCAACCTGGGGCTCCAGGACGCGTTCAACCTGGGCTGGAAGCT
The DNA here is from genome assembly GCF_029263155.1 of Pseudonocardia sp. GTDB lineage: Bacteria > Actinomycetota > Actinomycetes > Mycobacteriales > Pseudonocardiaceae > Pseudonocardia. Next base: position 30,417 of record NZ_JAJCYB010000027.1, on the reverse strand, counting down.
GGCCGCCGAGGTCGACGGCTGGGCGCCGGAGGGGCTGCTGGACAGCTACCACACCGAGCGGCGCCCGGTGGCCGCGGACGTGCTGTCCAACACCCGCGCGCAAATGCAGCTGATGGCCCCGGAGCCCGGGCCCCAGGCCGTGCGCGCGCTGCTGGCGGAGCTGCTGACCTACGAGGACGTGAACCGCCACCTCATCGAGAAGGTCACCGCCATCGGGGTCCGCTACGACCTCGGCGAGGGGCACGCCCTGCTCGGGCGGCGGCTGCGGGACATCGCCCTGGAGGGCGGGCGCCTCTACCGCCTGATGCACGACGGTCGTGGGCTGCTGCTCGACCAGACCGGCCGGCTGTCGGTGGCGGGCTGGACGGACCGGGTCGACCACGTCGTCGACACCAGCGAGGAGCTGGACGTGCCCGCGGTGCTGCTGCGACCCGACGGCCACGTGGTGTGGGTCGGGGAGGACCAGCGAGACCTGCTCGACCGGCTGCCGGCGTGGTTCGGGGCCGCGGCCTGACGCGGGGCTCAGCCGCGCAGCGCGCCGCGGCGGGCGAGCGCGCCGATCACCACCGCGCTGACCAGCGGGACCGCGGCCAGCACCAGCCACGCCAGCACGGGCGGGGCGACGGAGACGTCGAGCAACGCCCCGACGGCGGTGCTGCCGACGAGCACGGCGAGCCCTCCGGCCGAGGCGAGCACGCCGAAGTACGCCCCGAGCCTGCGCTCGGCGGCGAGCACGGGCACCAGCGCCTGGGCCACGGGCCCGGCCAGCATCTGGCCCGCGGTGAGCAGGACGACGAACCCGATCGACGGCCAGACCCCGGCCGGGGATGCGGGCAGCGCGACGGCGACGAGCAGGAAGGCCGCCGACATCAGTCCGAATCCGAGCATGAGGGGCTGCTCGACACTGCGTCGGCGCGCCCACCGGGTCGTGCGCACCTGCCCGAGGATCACCATCACCGCCGCGAGGGCGAAGAGCCAGCCCAGCGCGGCCTGCCCGCCGGTGCCGCGCTCCAGCTCCACCGGGAGCGCCAGGTAGAGCTGGTTGTAGCAGAGCAGGTAGCCCGAGTAGCCGGCCGCGAAGACGAGGAAGCGCCGGTTGCGCAGCACCTCGGCCCAGCCGTCGAGCACCGGCTCACCGGCGTGCGCCGCGGCGCGGTGCGGGAGCCATCGGAGGTGGGCCAGGCCGATCAGCACGAAGGCCGCTGCGGCGACGGCGCAGGCCACCCCGAAGTCGATGAGGAGCAGCGCGGCACCGATGAGGGGTCCGACCACCGTGCCGACCTGGCCGCTGACGGCGAACATCGCGAAGACGTCGGCGCGGGTCGGCCCGGCGGGCGGCAGCTCGCCCGCCTCCCGGGCCAGCGCGGACTCGACGGCCGGGGAGAACAGCGCCGCGGCGAACCCGGTCAGCAGGGCACCGGCCAGCACGCCGGGCAGCGACGTCGCCGCGCCGAGCAGCAGGAAGCCGGCCACCCGCAGCGCGCATCCGGCCAGGATCACCGGCTTCGCACCCCACCTGTCGGCCAGGGTCCCCCCGACCACGAACAGCCCCTGCTGGCTGAAGGTGCGCAGGCCCAGCACGAGCCCCACGAGACCACCGGCGAGGGCGAGGTCGGTCGCGAGGTGCACCGCGAGATAGGGAACGACCATGTAGAAGCCGACGTTGAAGGCCAGCTGCGTGCCCACGAGCAGGCGCATCACCCCGGGCAGCGCCCCGAACGCGGTCCGCGCGGGTCGACGCGGCGAGGGCTTCTGCACGTCGTCCCGTTCCATAATCACCATTCATTCGCATTTAAGAATATGTGCGACAGCCCTTAGATAGCTGGTGCAGGAGATGTATCACAAGCGTTGACACGCCGCTTGCGGCGACCACACAATCCGCCGACCGCCCAACCGGCAGCACCCCGTGAGAGGCAGGCGCCCACGTGCACCCCGCATCGATCCGAGCCCGGGCCTGCGCGCTCGCCGTCCTGACCGGCGTGCTGACCGCGTGCGGCACCGCGGCCACCCCGTCCACCGGAGCCGCCACCACGGACGGCTCGGTGACGTTCGGCCTGCAGTTCCCGCCGCGCTCGGGTCTGGCGATCGACACCGACGACGCCTTCCTCCTCACCCAGCTCGCGGCCACGGAGACGCTCGTGTCCCTCGACGCCGACCGTCAGCCGCAGCCCGGGCTGGCGACCGGGTGGGAACAGACCGAACCCACGACGTGGCGGTTCACCGTGCGCCCGGGTGTGACGTTCCACGACGGGTCGCCCCTCACCGCCGAGGCCGTGGTCGGGGCGCTCGACCACGTCACCGGCGTCGCCGCTCCCCCGCGCGCCATCGCGACCGCGGGCATCACCGCCGAGGCGGACGGGGACGCGGTACTGGTGCGCACCGGCACCCCCGACCCGATCCTGCCATTGCGATTGAGCGCGCCGGGCACGGCGATCCTGGCGCCGTCGGCGTACGCGGGCGACGGGCCGCCCTCAGTGGTCGGCACCGGCACCGGCATGCTGCGGATCACCGCCGCGGACACCACGCAGGGCATCACCCTGGAGCGCTTCGACCAGTACTGGGGCGAGCGGGCCCAGGTGGCCTCGGTGTCCGCGCGCTACCTCCCGGACCCGACGGCCCGCGCACTGGCGTTCCGCGCCGGTGACGTCGACGTCGTGCTCGGCCTGCCGGAGCCCGCCGTGCTGGAACTGGAGGCCACGCCGGACGTCCAGGTGCAGACCGTCCCGACACCCCGCACCGCGAGCGTGTATCTCAACCAGGCCGCGCCACCGTTCGCCGACGTCACCGTCCGGCGGGCCGTCGCACTCGCCGTCGACCGCACCGCACTCGCCGAGCAGGCCCTCGCCGGCTCCGCGCTGCCCGCGTCGGAGATCTTCGGCCCCGCCGTGCCGTGGGGTGGCACCGGTCCCGCTCCCGCCGCCGATCCGGCCGGAGCCGCCACCCTGCTCGCGCAGGCCGGGTACGGACCGGACAACCCGTTGGACGTGCGGCTGTGGACCTACCCGAACCGCCCGGAGCTGCCGACGCTGGCGACCGCGGTGCAGGCCATGCTGGCCGAGGCGGGCGTCACGGCCGAGATCCAGATCGGCGACTACGCGGCGCAGGAGCCCGAGGTGCTCGCCGGGCGATACGACATGATGCTGCTCTCCCGCAACCTGCTCACCGACCTGCCCGACGCGGCCGGTGTGCTGAGCAGCGACTACAGCTGCGCCGGAACCTACAACCTCAACCGGTACTGCTCGCCCGGCTTCGACGCGCTGGTCGCCGGACTGGCCGACGTCACCGACGTCGCCGCCCGCCAGGACGTGTTCGCGCAGGCGGCGCAGCTGCTCGAGGCCGAGGCCGTCGGCGTGCCGCTGGTCCACACCGTGGACAGCTCGGCCACCAGGGGGGTCACGGGGTTCGTCCCCGACCCGACCGGGCGGGTGCTGGTCACCTCGGAGCTGGCGCGAACGGGCTGAGGTGTCGGGGACGCTGGGCAGGCGGCTGCTCCCGCTGCCGCTGGTCCTGCTGGCCGCCTCGGTGCTGGTGTTCCTGCTCCCCCGCGCATCCGGCCTGGACACCACCCGCACGGTGCTGCGCTCCCGCATCGCGGACTCGGTGCCCGACCCGGCGGTCACGGAGCGGGTGACCCGGGAGCTGGGCCTCGACGGCCCGCTGTGGCAGCAGTACCTGCTCTGGTTCGGCTCGGTGGTGCGCGGCGACCTCGGGCTGTCGTTCTCCACCCGCACCGCCGTCGCCCCGCAGCTCGTCGCGGCGCTCGGGGTCTCGGCGCTGCTCACGATCGGCGCGCTGCTGCTGGCCGGTCTGGTCGGGATACCCGCAGGCGTCGCCGCGGCCCGCCGACCCGGCCGCCCCGTCGACCGGGTCGTCACGACCCTGTCGGTGCTCGGCGCCGCGGTGCCGGAGTTCATCCTCGCCCCGCTGCTGGTGCTGGTGTTCGCGGTGGCGCTGCCCCTGCTGCCGGCCGCGGGCTGGGGCGACCCGGCGGCCGCGGTGCTGCCGGTCGTCACGCTCGCGCTGTTCCCCACCGCACTCGCCGCCCAGCTCACCCGGGCCGAGACCGCCGACGTGCTGGGCTCGCTGCACATCACCGCGGCGCGAGCCCGTGGACTGTCCGAGCGGCGGCTGCTGTGGATCCACGCGGCGCGCCGGTCGCTGACGTCGGTGACGGCACTGTCGGGCACCTTCCTCGCGGGGCTGCTCGGGGGTTCGGTCGTCGTGGAGGTCGTCTTCGCCGTACCCGGGCTGGGCCGGCTGCTCTACGACGCCGTCCTGGCCCAGGACCTCCCCATGGTGCAGGGCAGCCTGCTCGTGCTCGTCACGATCGCGGTCCTCGCGACGATCGGCACCGAGCTCGTGCAGCTCGCGATGGACCCGCTCTCCCGCCGCGCGGTCCGGTGAGGAGGTGGGCGCCCGCGGTGGCGCTGGGGGCGCTGGTGATCGTGCTGGTCGTAGTGGGCCTGCTGCCGTTCGACGCGGTGGGCAACGACCTGGCGAACCGGTTCGCCCCGCCCTCCCCGACCCACCCGCTGGGCACCGACCACCTGGGCCGCGACGTGGCGGCCCGGCTCGCCGCAGGCACCCGCCTGTCGGTCGGCTTCACGGTCGTGGCGGTCGCGGTGTGCGCGGTGATCGGCACCGGTCTGGGCATGGTGGCCGGGTTCCGCGGCGGGATCGCCGCGCAGGCGCTCACGCGCGTCGTCGACGTGCTCGTCGCGGTGCCCTCGATCGTGTTCGCGCTGGTGCTCACCGCCGTGCTCTCCCCCGGCACCCTGACCCTGCTGGTCGCCGTCGTCGTCACGGGCTGGACGCCGTTCGCCCGGCTCGCGCTGGGGCTGACCGTGCGGGAGGCGGGCACCGACTACGTCCGCAGCGCCACCGCGCTGGGCGCCGGACCCGGCCGCATCGTGTTCCGGCACATCCTGCCCAACGCGATCCGCCCGCTCACCGCGCACGCCTTCCTGCGGTTCGCCTCGACCCTGCTCACGATCGCGGGCCTGTCGTTCCTCGGGCTCGGCCCGCAGCCGCCGACCCCGGAGTGGGGGGCGATGCTCGACGAGGCCCGCCCCTACCTGTTCCTCCGGCCGGGGCTGGTACTGGCTCCGGCCGCCGCGATCGTGGGCGTCGCGCTCGTCGTCACCCTGGTCGGACGGGCCCTGGAACGGCGGTGGGGCGAGCCCGACGTCTTCCGCCGGGCCCTCAACACCCACTAGCCTGCATATGCAGATAATGGGCAACAACACATCGGAGGCGTCGTGGCGAGCACCGACGAGCAGGGCCGCCGACGCGGCACCGTAGCGCCCGAGCTGAAGGAGCTGCTCGCGCCGCTCGGCGTGATCCCGGCCAGGGTCGACGACGCCGACGCGCGCGCGGTGCTCGCCCGGGACGGGTCCGTGATCCTGTCCCGCCGCGGAGACGACCCGGAGGCGCTGGTCACCGCGGCCGCGCAGCTGCTCGGCGGCCGACTGCGCGAGCTGTTCGGCATCCGCATCCAGCACGGCGTCGACGCCGACACCCTCACCCTGCACAGCGACGGGGCCACCGTCAGCGTCGACGTCCACGGCCGCACCGTGCGGCTGCGCGACCCCGACGAGGACTACCTGTTCATGCTCTGCACCCGGCCCGCGGCACGCGGCGGCGACTCGGTGCTCATCGACGGCTACGGCCTCGTCGAGGCGATGCGCACGGCCCGCCCCGAGCTGCACGAGTTCCTCACCACCTGCGACGTCGACTTCTTCGGCGGCTGGACCACCCGCCCGCACTCCGTGCCGCTCACGCCGCTGGTGCGCGGCCTGGTGGAGCACACCCGGCGCGGGCGGCGCGCCGTCCGTGCGAGCGACTACGCCATGCCCGTCCCCCGCGCACCGCGCTGGGACGCCCACCTCGCCCACCTCGACGACTACGCCGACGTGCTCGCCACCGCACAGGACTGCGCCGCACGTTTCCGGCTCGACGCGGGCGAGCTGCTCGTGCTGGACAACTACCGCTTCCTGCACGGCCGCGACGCCTTCGCCGGGGAGCGCACGATGCACGTCATGACCGTGCGGACCACCGACGCGTTCTGAGCCGCGACCACACTTGTAGTTAGGCTATCCAGTGTTAGAGTCAGCCTCCCTTTAGTATGGTCAGGCTTGCGAGGTTGATGTGCACCGTCGACAGTTGTCGATCACCGTTGTGCTGGGTCTGGCCCTGCTGACCGGCGGCTGCGCCGGCGACGCGGACCCTCCGGCAGCCGACGGATCCGCCGAGGTCGCCGGCGAGTCGAGCACTCCGCTGGGCCCCGACCATCCGCTGGTCCGCACCGCCGTCGAGGAGTACACGGCCTACGCGTCCCAGCAGGTCGACGACGCGGTCCGGCTCACCACGGTGCTGACGGACGCGGTCCGGGCGGGCGACCTGGCCGCGGCTCAGGCGGCGTACGCGCCGTCGCGCGTTCCGTGGGAGCGCATCGAGCCGCTCGCCGGGCTCGTCGAGGAGATCGACGGCGCCGTGGACGCACGGGTCGACGACTTCGAGAGCGTCGACGACCCCGAGTTCACCGGCTGGCACCGGCTGGAGTACCTGCTGTTCGCGCAGAACACGACCGAGGGAGCAGCCCCGTTCGCCGATCGGCTCGACGCCGACCTGGAGACGCTGCAGGCCGAGTTCGTGACGTTGGAGGTGCCGCCGGTCGCCGTGCCGGTCGGGGCGGCCGAACTGATCGAGGAGGTCTCGGCCGGCAAGATCACCGGCGAGGAGGACCGCTACTCCAAGACCGACCTGTGGGACTTCAACGCCAACCTCGAGGGTTCCCAGGCCGCCATCGAACGCCTCGCACCCGCCCTGCGCGAGGCCGACGCCGCGCTCCTGACCCGGATCGAGGAGGGGTTCGCCGACCTGCAGACGAGCCTCGCCCCGTTCCGCGACGGCGACGGGTGGCAGCTCTACTGCCTCGCCGACGACGACTACCCGTCGCCGCGCTGCCCCGGCACCACCGTGCCGCCGGAGACCGTCGACACCCTCGCCGCACAGCTCGCCGCGCTGTCCGAGGAGGTCGCCCTGACCGCCGGCGCACTGGGCCTGTCGTGACACCGGACCGTCGATGACCGAGGTCTCTCGCCGCCGGCTCGTGATCGGCGCGGTGACCTCGGGAGTCGCCCTCGGCGCGGTGACGGTCACCGGTTGCACCGGCCCCGCGGCCGCCCCCACTGCCCGGTTCGTCCCGTTCCACGGCGCCACGCAGACCGGCATCAGCGCTCTGCCGCTGCCCACCAGGGGCCTGCTCGCATCCTTCTCGGTGCAGGTCCGCGACCGGGCCGCGCTCGGCGGGTTGCTCGCGGGGCTGACCGACGAGATCCGCGGCCTGATGGCCGGGACCCCACCGCGGACGCGCGATGCCGCCTACCCGCCGGTCGATTCGGGCCTACTGGGCGCCGACCCTCCGCCGGACGACCTCTCGGTGGTCGTCAGCGTGGGCGCCTCGCTGTTCGACGACCGGTTCGGACTGGCCACCCGCCGACCCACCGAGCTGATCACCATGCCGTTCCTGGCCAACGACCGCCTCGACCCGCAGCGCTCGCACGGCGACCTGCTGCTCGCCCTGGAGAGCGGGCACGCCGACACCCTGCAGTTCGCGCTGCGCCAGCTGATGCGCCGCACCCGCGGCGAGCTGGTGCTGCAGTGGCTGGTCGAGGGCTACGGCCGGGGTGCCGCGGACGCCGCCGCCGGGACCACACCGCGCAACCTGCTCGGTTTCCGCGACGGCACGGCCAACCTCGACGCACGGGACCCGGCCGTCCTCGACCGTCACGTCTGGCTCCCGGCCGGAGCCGACGAGCCCGAGTGGGCGGTCGGCGGGTCGTACCAGGCCGTCCGGATCATCCGGATGTTCGTCGAGTTCTGGGACCGCACCCAGCTCGTCGAGCAGGAGGCCCTGATCGGCCGGCACAAGATCAGCGGCGCACCGCTGGGCATGCGCGACGAGTTCGACGACCCGCGCTACGACACCGATCCCGACGGCACGCGAATCCCGCTGGACTCGCACATCCGGCGGGCCAACCCCCGCACCCCGGAGACGGCCGGGAACCTGATGCTCCGTCGCGGCTTCTCCTACACCCGCGGCTTCGACGGCGCAGGCCAGCTCGACCAGGGCCTCGCGTTCGTCAGCTACCAGCGGAGCCTGCGCCAGGGCTTCCTCGCCGTGCAGGGGCGGCTGAACGGGGAACGGCTGGAGGAGTACGTCGTCGCGGAGGGAGGTGGGTTCTTCTTCGCACTGCCGGGCGTCCCGAGCGAGGACCGGTTCCTCGGCGACGAGCTGGTGGGATGACCACCACCTCGGCGGCACCGGGCGCGCAGATGGGGCCCGTCGTCCAGGTACCAGCGATCGGGTTACCGGGTGTCACCGCTGGTGAGGAAGGGTGGAGCTGAGGGGATTCGAACCCCTGACCCCTTGACTGCCAGTCAAGTGCGCTACCAGCTGCGCCACAGCCCCTTGCCCGGACGAAGTTACACGACCGGCGCCCACCGTCGGCAACGGGGTCCCTGCCCGGGATCCGGCGTTCCCGGGCAGGGTCGGATCGTCATCCCGCGGGCATCTGCGTCTCTCGATCGCCGCGGACCGGCCCGGTGCTCAGGCCGCGTCGATAGCCTTCTGCAGCCAGCCGGTGTCGGCGATGTCGGCCTGCGCGCCGTCGAGCAGCACCGTCGGGGTGCCGAACTGGCCCTCCGCGTTCTGGACGGCCGGGGTGGCCGCAGCGGTCTCGGTCTCCGCCGCCACCGCGGCGGCGTTGGCCGCGCCGGTGACGCAGCCGGCGAAGTCGCCGGCGGCCCCCAGCTCCGCACCGAACGCCACCAGTTGCTCGTCGGTCAGGCCCCCGCTGCCCTCGGCGGGTTGGTTGTCGAACAGCGCCTGGTGGTAGCCGGGGAAGATGCCGGCGGGCGCCGCGCAGACCGCGGCGTTGGCGGCGCGTGTGGAGTAGCCCTCCGGGTCGGTGCGGGAGTCCAGGATCGACACGGCGTGGTAGCGCACGGTGACCTGCCCGTTGTTCAGCGCGGTCGTCAGCTGCTCGCCGTAGCGCTCCTCGAAGCGCTCGCAGACAGGGCACAGGTAGTCCTGGTAGATGTCGATCACGATCGGCCCGTTGCCCGCGGTGACGACGGCACCGGACGCGGTGGCGCTGTAGGTGGGCACGACCGGCTCGCCGGAGTCGCGGGTGACCAGCACCGTGATGCCGACGACGAGCGCGACGACGGCGAGCGCGGCCACCGCGATGAACGTGGTGCGCCTGCCGTCGCTCGCCTTCTGCGGCGGGGTGATACCCGCGGCCCGCAGCCGCGCGTTGGCCGCCTCCTGCTTGCGCCTCTTCTCGTTGCGCGACGCGCCACCCATGACCTGTCTCCTCACCGAATCCGCGAGTTCATCCCAGCGCGAACGACGTCCGCGGCCGCACCATCAACCATGCCGCAAGCAGCAGGAAGCCCGTGTCACGCACGAGCTCCTCGACGTACGCGGTCCGTCCCGGCTCGACCTGCCCGCCGCCGCCGAAGCAGCCGCAGTCGATCGAGAGCCCGCGCGCCCACGCCTGCGTGACCCCGGCCATGAACACCACGAGCAGCGCAGCGGACGCGACCGCGGCCACGCGCGTGCCCAGGCCCAGCAGGAGCAGCAGGGCCAGGACGATCTCCATCCAGGGCAGTACGGCTGCCACCAGCTCCACCCCGAGCGGGGGCAGCACGTCGTAGGCGCGGACGGCGACGTAGGTCTGGTCCGGGTCGAGCGCCTTGGGCACCCCGGAGAGCAGCCACACCGCGGCCAGACCGAGCCGCGCCAGCGTGCCGACGACGTCGAGCACCCGGTCCCGAACCACCCGGTCAGCCTAGCGCCGCACGGCGCGGACCCGATCACGAGGCGACGCACCCTCCGGTGACCCGCACACTCGTCCGACCCGCGCACCTCTCGTCCTCCCGCGCACGGCCGAACGTGCGCGGGAGGTCGGTCGGTACGCGGGACGCTCAGAAGGTCTCTCGGGCGGACTCCTGCTCCAGCACGGCGTCCAGGTCGGACAGCCGGTTCATCGACGCCACCGCGCGCGCCGTGCGGTGGTTGCCGGCGAGCAGGTCCCGGTGGCGGTGCACCCAGCTCCAGTAGCCGGCCGTGAACGGGCACGCGTCGTCGCCGAGGCGCTTGCGCGGGTCGAACTCGCAGGATCCGCAGTGGTCGGACATGCGCCGGATGTAGGCCCCACCCGAGCTGTACGGCTTGGTCGCGAGCATCCCGCCGTCGGCGTGCTGGCTCATCCCGATGACGTTGGGCGGCATCACCCACTCGAACCCGTCGACGTAGGCCTCGCGGAACCAGTCCGACAGGGCGGCCGGGTCGTAGCCGCGCTGCAGTGCGTGGTTGCCGAGCACCATCAGGCGCTGGATGTGGTGGGTCCAGCCGCGGTCGCGCACGCCGGCCAGCGCGTCGGACAGGCAGCGGGCGGTGACGGCGTCCGCGTCGAGCGATGTCCACCAGTCCGGCAGCGGGGCGTGGGCGCGCAGCTCGTTGCGCTCGCGGTAGGCGGGCCCGAACCGCCAGTACAGCTGCCAGATGTACTCGCGCCACCCCAGCACCTGCCGCACGAACCCCTCGACGCTCGCGATCGGCGCGTCCCCCGACCGGTAGGCGTCCTCGGCCGCGCGGACCGCGTCGAGCGGATGCAGCACCCCGAGGTTGAGCGGTACCGACAGCAAGGAGTGCGCCATCGCCCAGTCCCCGCCGAGCATCGCGTCCTCGGTGGGGCCGAAGTGCGGAAGGCGGTGCTCGACGAAGTGCGCTAGGGCGTCGTGCGCCTCGGCGGCGGTGACGGCGAACAGCCGCGGCCCGTCGGCCCCCACCGCCGGCAGGTCCAGCGCGTCGAGATCGGCGCGCACCTGCTCGTCGATCCCGTCCTCGGTCGGTTGCCACGGGCCGGGGACGTCGAGGCGTCGGGCCCCGCGCGGCGGCGGCTCGCGGTTGTCGGCGTCGAAGTTCCAGCGTCCGCCCGCGGGCTCGTCGCCGTCCATGAGGACCTCGAAGCGGCGGCGCTGTGCGCGGTAGAAGTCCTCCATCCGGAACGTGGCGCGGTCCCCGGCCCACTCGTCGAACGCGGTGCGGGACAGGGCGAACGTCGGCGTCGGCAGGATCTCCTCGACCAGACCTTCGGCGTGCAGCCGCTCGACGAACGCCGCCGCCGCGTGCGACGTGGGCTCGTGGACGACGACCGGGCGCCCGATCCGCTCCAGCGCCTCCCGGTAGGTATCGGTGCGCAGGTAGGTGGCGCGATCGCCCAGCTCGTCGGCGAGGTGGCGCATGCCGGAGAGTACGAGGTGCAGCTTCTGGCGGTGGAAGGGACGGCGCCGCAGCACCCGGCCGGCCTCGACCAGCACGACCTCGCGATCGTGGTGCGCGTCGTGGACGTGCGGGCCGAGCTGGTCGGCGAACAGCCACAGCGGGGCACTCATCGCCCCAGTCTGGGCGTGAGGGCAGGCTGCCGCGAGCCGAGCGCAGGCTGTCCAAGGTCCAACATGGACGGTCGCGCCGTACTACCGTGGGACCATGACGCAGGCTCCGGGCCCCGCCGAGTACGCCGCGCACGACGGCACCCACCATCACGCGGACATCTCGGGCGGCTGGCTCCGCGCCGCCGTGTTCGGTGCGATGGACGGCCTCGTCACCAACATCGCACTGGTGGCGGGCGTCGGCGGCGGCGGCGGGGACCGGTCACTGATCATCCTGACCGGCATGGCGGGCCTCGTCGCGGGTGCCTTCTCGATGGCGCTGGGCGAGTTCGCCTCGGTCGACACGCAGAACGACGCGGTCACCCACGAGGTGGAGGTCGAGCGCGAGGAGATCCGCCGCCATCCCGATGTCGAGCAGGCCGAGCTGGCCGACTCCTACGAGGCGATGGGCCTGAGCCGGGTGACCGCGGAGGCGGTGGCCCGCGACCTGCACGACAAACCCGAGCTCGCCGTACGCGTACACATCACCCAGGAGCTGGGCGTCGACCCCGACGACCAGCCCTCACCCTGGACGGCCGCGGGCTCCTCGTTCCTGTGCTTCGCCCTGGGCGGCGTCATCCCGCTGATCCCGTTCCTGCTCGGCTCGTCCTCGCTGCCGCTCGGCCTGCTGGTCGGGGCGGTGGGCCTGTTCCTCGTCGGAGCCCTGACCTCACGGTTCACCACCCGACGCTGGTGGTCGGCAGGGATTCGTCAGGTGCTGTTCGGGGCGTTGGCCGCCGGCGCGACGTTCGGGGTCGGCAGCCTGATCGGCGTCAACGTGGCCGGGTAGGCGGGCCCCGTCACGCGGACACGGCAGCGGTGGGGACCTTTCCCGGCAGCGTCTCCGGGGCCCGCAGCCAGAACAGCCAGCCCACCGCCAGCACCGCGCCGGTGGCCGCGAACGCCGGTCCGTAGCCGACGGCCTCGGCCAGCGCGCCGGCGGCGACCGGCCCGATGATCGCCCCGAGGTCGGAGGCCATCTGGAACCCGGCGAGCACGGTTCCCCCGCGCCCCCGCGCCCCGATGATGTCGGCGACGGCCGCGTTGAGCGGAGGATTGATCATGCCGCTGCCCAGGCCCGCGACGAGGCTGACCACGAGGAACAGCATCGGGTCCTCGACGTAGCCGAGTACCCCGGTGCCGACGGCGGCCACCGCGAGGCCGAGCAGCATCGGCGGGCGGCGGCCGTAGCGGTCGGCGAAGCGCCCGGCCACCAGCAGCGTGACGGCGTTGCCACCGGCGAACACGGCGAGCGCGATGCCCGACCACGACTCGGGCAACCCGAGCGACTCCACCACCAGCAGCGGCACCAGCGCGACCCGCGCCCCGAACACCGCCCAGCCGTTGCCGAAGCTCGCGACGAGTGCGGCCCGGTAGGTGGGGTGGCCCAGCGCGTCCCGGAACCGGACCGCGGCGGGCAGCTCGACCCCGGGGGTGTCCCCCGGCTCGATGCGTCCGCGCAGCATGAGTGCGCTCAGGCCCACGACGACGACCAGCACGACGGCGTAGACCAGGAACGGTGCCCGCAGGCTGATCGCCACGAGCCCGCCGCCCGCCAGCGGCCCGACGATGTTGCCCATCAGGAACCCGGTGGCCCACGCCCCGGACGCCCGCCCGCGCATCTGCGGCGGGGCCAGGCGGATCAGCAGTGACAGCGCCGAGATCGTGAACATCGTGGAGCCGACGCCGCCGAGCCCGCGCAGCGCGATGAGGTGCCAGTACTCCCCGGCGAAGGCCATCCCCGCCGTGGTCAGCGCCACGATGGCGAGGCCGGCGAGGTAGACGCGCAGCTCGCCGAGCTTGCTGACGAGCCAGCCGCTGCCGGGGGCGAACAGCAGCCGGGCGAGCGCGAAGACGCTGACGACCGCCGACGCCGCCGTGATGCCGACGTCGAAGGTGCGGACGAAGACCGGCAGGGTCGGCGCCACGACCCCGAAACCGATGGCGATCATGAACGAGGCGCCGACGAGCACCCAGATCTCGCGCGGCAGCCGGTCGGCGCGTACGGCCGCGGGCGGGGTGTCGGCCTCGACCACCCGCGCCCCCTCCCGTGCCATTGCTACCGATCTCCGACCCTACTCCTGGGCCGGCAGTGCCAGTCAGATGGCATCATGAACCCATGAAGCTCACGATCGACGCCGCGGGCCGCGTGGTGATCCCCAAGCAGGTCCGGGACCGGCTCGGGCTGACGGCGGGCTCGGAACTGGAGCTCGACGAGCTCGGCGATCACGTCGAGCTGCGGCCCGCCGGGCGGGACGTGTGGATCGACCGTTCCGATGGCAGGCCTGTGGCCAGGGCCGCGGCCGACGCCCCACGGCTGACGGCGGACGACGTCCGCACCCTCGTCGACCGCCAGCGTCGATGACCCGCCGTCGGGGATTCCGCGCGCCGTGATCACCGCAGACACCAGCGTGGTGATACCCGCCCTGCTCGACTGGCACGACCACCATGCGGTCGCCCGGCCGGCGATGCTCGGGGTCGACACGCTGCCCGCCCATGTCCTGGGCGAATCGTTCTCCGTGCTCACCCGGCTGCCGCACGGGCTGTCGCTGCCGCCGTCGGACGCGACGGAACTGCTCCTCGAGGCGTTCCCCGCGCGTGCACTCACCCTGTCCGCGGACGGTCACCGCGAGCTGCTCCGCACCCTCGCCGTGGCCGGCGTGCGCGGCGGGGCGATCTACGACGGGGTGGTGGCGGCCACCGCCGCGGAGGCCGACGCCGACCTGCTCACCCTCGACGGCCGGGCGGCCGCCACCTACCGGGCCGTCGGCGCCCGCTTCCGTACACCGACCTGATGCGGCCCGCACCGCGCCCCCGCCCGGTGTCTGACACTGTTGTCCGACACGTCCGCGAAGCCGAGGAGATCCGTCGTGACCGAGCTTGCGAGGTCACCATCCGACACAGCACCGGCGGACACGGCCGTGACGAGCGACAGCGAGGAGTTGCGGTGACCGCGGAGCCGGCCGTCGAGGGCGGGCTGGAGGCGAGCAGCCTCGTGGAGCTCGCCGTGCGGAGGCTGCGCAGCGAGATCCTGAGCGGAGCGCTGGTGCCCGGCGAGCGGCTGGTCGAGGAGCAGCTGACGCGCCGGTTCGGCACCAGCCGGGCGCCACTGCGCGAGGCGCTGCGACTGCTCGGCCAGCAGGGCCTCGTCGAGCACCTCCCCCGGCGCGGGGTGCGGGTCGCGGAGCTCTCGGCCCGCGACATCGACGAGCTGTTCAGCCTGCGCGACGCCCTCGAACGTTTCGCCGCACAGTGCGCCCTGAGTGGTGGCACGCGCCCGGACGCAGGCGAGCTGCGCTCCGCGACCGAGCAGATGGAGCGGGCCGCCGTCGACGGCGACGCCGTGCAGCAGGCGGCGGCGCACCGCGCGTTCCACCTGGCACTGGTCGGGCTGGCCGGGCACCACCAGCTCATGCGCGCCTACGAGCCGGTACTCACCCGGCTGCAGCTCTACATGGCCACCAACCTGCGTCGTGAGGCTCAGGAGGCGTCCCCGCGCGAGGGGGCGCAGCGCCATCGGCGCCTCTTCGAGGCCGTGGAGCGCGGGGGCCTCGACGACGTGTTGAACGAGCTCGGCCACCACGGGGCGCGCACCTACCTCGACCCCTGATCCCGACCGCCGGGGCGGGCGTCACAAGGCCGTAACGGGCCGGACGTTCGAGCGACACCAAACGGTCGACAATCGACAGAATGCGCAGCGAGTTGAGGACGTCCCCGTTCGGGGTGCGGTCGCTGCACGCCGCCTACCGTGCGGGCGCTCTGACCCCGCACCAGGTCGTCGACGAGGTGCTGGCCCGCACCGCGCGCACCGACGACGCCGTCTGGATCTCCGTGTTCCCGGCCGCCGACCTGCACGCCCGGGCCGACGAGCTGGCCGCGTGCGGATCCGACGGGCTGCCCCTCTACGGCGTGCCGTTCGCCGTCAAGAACAACATCGACGTCGCTGGCCTCCCGACCACCGCGGCCTGCCCCGCGTTCGCCTACAGCCCGGCGATCGACGCCACGAGTGTCCGGCTGCTGCGCGAGGCGGGCGCGATCGTCGTCGGCACGACCAACCTCGACCAGTTCGCCACCGGTCTCACCGGCTCGCGCTCGCCGTACGGGGCGGGCGAGAGCGCGTTCGGTCGCGACCTGATCTCGGGCGGCTCCAGTTCCGGGAGCGCCGTCGCGGTCGCGTCCGGGCAGGTGGCGTTCGCGCTGGGCACCGACACCGCGGGCTCGGGCCGGGTGCCGGCGGCGATGAACGGGATCGTCGGGCTCAAGCCCACGCGGGGCCTGGTGAGCACGGCAGGTGTGGTCCCGGCCTGCCGGTCCCTGGACTGCGTCAGCGTCTTCGCGACGTCCCTCGACGACGCCGCCGACGTCCTGGCCGTCCTCGCCGTTCCCGACCCCGCCGATCCCTGGTCCCGGCCCGCGACTGCGCAGCAGTGCTCGCACGCCGCTGAGCACTCACGGGTGGCGCTGGCCGGCGAGCTCGACTTCGAGGACGACGGGACCTACGCCGCGGCGTTCGCACGCGTCGCCGCCGACGTGCGGGCGCGGACCGGGACCGTCGACGTGTCCATCGGGCCACTGCTGGAGGCCGGCGACCTGCTCTACACCGGCCCGTGGGTGGCCGAGCGACTGGCGGGGCTGGAGGCCTTCCTCGCCTCCCATCCCGACGACGTGCTGCCGGTGACCCGCGCGGTCATCGAGAGGGGCGCCGACTTCTCCGCCGTCGACGCCTTCCGCGCCCGGCACCGCCTGCAGGAGCTGCGCGCGTGGTGCGACCGGCTCTGGGACCGCGCCGACGTGCTGCTGCTCCCGACCGTCCCGACCACGTTCACGCGCGCGCAGATCGCCGAGCAGCCGGTGGCCCGCAACCTCGTGCTGGGCCGCTACACCCAGTTCGCGAACCTGCTCGACCTGGCCGCCGTCGCGGTGCCGGCCGGGACGTGCGCCGACGGCCGCCCGTTCGGCGTCACGCTGCTCGGCCCGGCCTTCTCCGAGGACCGCCTGCTCTCCGCCGCACACCAGTTGATCACCAGGGAGGCCGCATGACCGCGACAGTCGCCACGAGAGCCCGGATCGGGCCCGTCGCCGCGAACCCCTACCCGTGGCCCTACGACGGCGCAGTCGACGCGGCGCACACGGCCCTGATCTGCATCGACTGGCAGGTCGACTTCTGCGGACCGGGGGGCTACGTCGACCGCATGGGCTACGACATCGGTCTCACCAGAGCGGGCCTTCCGGCCACCGCCCGGATGCTGGAGCACGCCCGCGCCACCGGGATGCTGGTGATCCACACCCGCGAGGGCCACTCCCCCGACCTGTCGGACCTGCCGGCCAACAAGCGCTGGCGCTCCGCCCGGATCGGGGCGGAGATCGGCTCGGAGGGACCGGCCGGGCGGATCCTGGTCCGCGGCGAACCCGGCTGGGAGATCGTCCCGGAGGTCGCCCCGGTCCCCGGCGAGGTGCTGCTGGACAAGCCGGGCAAGGGCGCGTTCTACGCCACCAACCTCGATCTCGTGCTCCGGACCAGGCAGGTCACGCACATCATCCTGACCGGCATCACCACCGACGTCTGCGTGCACACGACGATGCGTGAGGCGAACGACCGCGGCTACGAGTGCCTGATCCTGAGCGACTGCACCGGCGCCACCGACCCGTCCAACCACGACGCCGCGCTGCACATGGTGACCATGCAGGGCGGCGTCTTCGGCGCAGTCGCGACGTCGACCGCCGTGATCGAGGGGACCACCCGATGAGAGCCGTGCCCGCCGACCCCTACCCCTTCGAGTTCGACCCGGCCAGCACCGCGCTGGTGATCATCGACATGCAGCGCGACTTCGTGGAACCCGGCGGCTTCGGCGAGACGCTCGGCAACGACGTGTCCTGGCTGCAGGCCGTCGTGCCGCCGCTGCAGAAGGTGCTGGCGACCGCGCGGGAGGTGGGCCTCACCGTGGTCCACACGCGCGAGGGCCACGTCCCGGACCTGTCCGACTGCCCGCCCGCCAAGCTCAACCGCGGCGACCCCACCCTGCGCATCGGCGCGCCGGGACCGAAGGGCCGCATCCTGGTCCGCGGCGAGTACGGCCACGACATCATCGACGAGCTCACGCCGCTGCCCGGCGAGCTCGTGATCGACAAGCCGGGCAAGGGCTCGTTCCACGGCACCTCGCTCGGCGCGGAGCTCGCCGAGCTGGGCGTGACCAGCCTGGTCGTCACCGGCGTGACCACCGAGGTGTGCGTGCACACCACCGTCCGGGAGGCCAACGACCGCGGCTACGAGTGCCTCGTGCTGTCGGACTGCGTCGGCTCGTACTTCCCCGAGTTCCAGCGGGTCGGCCTGGAGATGATCTCCGCCCAGGGCGGGATCTTCGGCTGGGTCGCCCCGTCCGAGTCGTTCCTGCACGCCCTCACCCTCCAGGAGATCCCGTCATGACGACCGTCGAGAAGGAGCCGATCACGCTGTCCTGGTGGGTCGCAGGCGACACCAACGCGTTCTTCGGCCTGGGCTTCAACACCCTGGTCAACGTGCTGGTGCTGTCCGGCCTCTGCCTGGGCGTCGTCAACATCCCCGGCGCGGACGTGTTCGGGGTGATCCTCCCCGCGCTCGGCGTGCAGCTGCTGATCGGCAACGTCTACTACACCTACCTCGCTCGACGCCTGGCCCGGCGCGAGAACCGCACCGACGTCTGCGCGATGCCCTACGGCCCGTCGGTGCCGCACATGTTCATCGTCGTCTTCGTGATCATGCTGCCGATCTACCTCGCGACCGGGGACCCGATCGTCGCCTGGACCTCCGGGCTCGCGTGGTCGTTCATCATCGGCATCATCGTGCTGATCGGCGCGTTCGTCGGCCCCTACATCCGCAGGTACACCCCGCAGGCCGCGATGCTCGGCACGCTGGCCGGCATCTCGATCGCGTTCATCTCGATGCGCCCGGCCGCCCAGATGTGGGAGGCGCTGTGGATCGCCTTCCCGGTCATGGTGATCATCCTGATCGGCTTCTTCACCGACCTGAAGCTGCCGGGCAACATCCCCGTCGGCCTCGCGGCCCTGCTCGTGGGAAGCGCGATCGGCTGGATCGGCGGCTACATGTCGGTGCCGAACGTGATCGCCGCGGCCGGTGACGTGGCGCTGTCGCTGCCGACGTTCGACATCCCGCGGCTGGTCGAGGGCCTGTCCAACGTGGCCCCGCTGCTCGCCACGGCCATCCCGCTGGGCATCTACAACTTCACCGAGGGCATGGCCAACGTCGAGAGCGCCGCGGCGGCGGGCGACGAGTACAACCTGCGCGCGATCCTCGGCGCCGACGGCGCGGGCGCGATCGTCGGTGCCGCCATGGGCTGCCCGTTCCCGCCCGCCGTCTACATCGGCCACCCCGGCTGGAAGGCCGCGGGCGGGCGGACCAGCTACTCGCTCGCGTCGGGCGTGTTCATCGCGCTGATGTGCTTCCTCGGGATGTTCTCGCTGCTCGGAGCGCTGCTGCCGCTGCCGGCGATCGTGCCGATCCTGCTCTACATCGGGCTGCTGATCGGCGCGCAGGCGTTCCAGGAGGTGCCGAAGCGGCACGCGATCGCGGTGGTGTTCGCGATCATCCCGAACATCGCCTCGTGGGCGGGCGGGTTGATGACCAATGCGGTCGGCGCGGCCGGTTCCACTCCCGCCGAGGTGGGCGAGGAGGGCTTCGCGAACGCCGGGCTCGTCTACGAGGGCACCCTGCTGCTCGGCGGCGGCGCGATCCTGGCCGGCATGGTGCTCGGGTCGATCGTGGTGTTCATCATCGACAAGAAGTTCGTGCCGGCCGCGATCTACTGCTTCATCGGCGCGGCGCTGGGCTTCATCGGGCTCATCCACGCCGAGGAGGTGGGCTGGAACGTCGGCGGGCAGATCGCGCTGGGCTACCTGTTCGCCGGCATCATCCTGCTGCTCTTCGCGCTGACGACCCGCGGGACGCCCGGGCCCACCGGGAGCGAGACCTCCACGGTGCCCGAGCCCCGGCCGGCGCAGGAGGAGCCGGCGGCGGCGGTGGCCCCACTGGACACGCCCCGCCCGGCGACCGCATGACACCCACCGAGTTGCAGTGGGGTGGCTTCACTGCGACTGGACTGCAGCACAGCCACCCCACTGCGATCGGGGTGGGCCGTGTCGATGTCGTCGGCGAGGTGTCCGCCGTGTTCGAGCGGTACGAGCGGGCTCTCGTCGAGGGTGACGTCGCCACGCTCATCGCGCTGTTCTGGGACGACCCGCGGTGCCGCCGCTTCGGGGTGGCCGACCGCCAGCAGGGTGCCGAGGAGATCGCGGCGTGGCGCCGGGCGCATCCGTCGGTGCCCGAGGGGCGGGCGCTGCGCGACACCGTGGTGCTGGCACTCGGCGACAGCGCGGCCGTCGTCACCACGCTGTTCACCCATTCCGACGGCGCGACGGAGGGCCGGCAGAGCCAGACCTGGTTCCGGTTCCCGCAGGGCTGGCGGATCGTTGCCGCCCACGTCTCCGAGGTGCCCCTCGGATGACCGTGGCGGGTACGGACCGGGCGTCGGTGACGGCGCCCGGTCCGGCCGAGGTCCTGCTGGCCGTGACCGCGGCCCACCGCACCGGCCAGCCGCTCCATCCGGAGCTGCTGGCGCTGGGCGCGCACTTCGAGCGGCGGGCGCACACGGCGCCGCGCTACCGGATGCTCGCGCTCCCGGGCCCCGGCGTACGCCGCGGCGGCATCGTCGCCACCGCCCACGGCGGCACGGCCCTGGAGGTCGAGCTGCACCGGATGCCGACCTGCGCGCTCGGGACGCTGCTCTGCGCCCTGCCCGCCCCGCTCGCGATCGGCCGCATCGAGCTGGTGGACGGCACGGTGCTCGGCATCCTCTGCACCGGCCACCCGGCGGGCGCGGTCGACGTCAGCAGCCACGGCAGCTGGCCCGCCTACCTCAGGTCGGTGACGGTGTAGGTGTGCCCGGCCGCGACCAGTCGCCGGACCAGCACCGATCCCATCGCCGTGGCCGGGGTGAGCGAGCCCGCCCGGTCGGGGAGCTCGTCCACGGCCAGGCACAGCCCGCTCTCCCCGAGCATGACGGCGGTGGCCGCGTAGCCCGGGTCCCCGGTGCCCGATACCCGGGCGCGGTAGCGGCGCCCGCCCGTCGTCGTGGCCTCGATGTCCATCCGGAACCAGCCCGCCGCCCGGGCCGCGGCGCTCGGCCCGGCACCCGGCTTGGGCAGCACGCGGTCGAGCACCGCGCGGGTGGGCGCCGCACCGAAACCGGCGACGACGGCCCCGAGCCCCGCGGTCACCCCGTAGGCGGCGACCGCCCCCATCGGCCCCGACCCGAGCCCCATCGTCTCGCCGTAGCGCATCGACCGGCCGTAGGCCCAGTCCTGCAGCGCGTTACTGCGCCGCACGACCCGGGTGTTGTAGGAGGCCATGACGAACGGCGCGGTCCAGGTGTTGCGCGATCCGCGACGGGCCGGCGCCGGCGCGTCCGCGGGTTGCGCCGGGGCGGGCTCGGCGGCCCGGTCGGGGCTGAGCGCGTGCGGGTCGCCGACCACCCGGCGGCGCGACGGGTCGGCGCCGATCGCCTCGAACTGCGCGCGCATCGAGTCGATCGTGCCGCCGGAGAACCCGCCCTTGGCCATCGCGATCAGCCCGACGTCGGTGAGCTCGCCCGCCTGGTCCGCCACGGCCCGCTCGTGCAGCACGAGAACCCCGAGATCGGACGGGATCGAGTCGTAGCCGCACGAGTGCACGATCCGCGCGCCGGTGTCCTGCGCGATCTTGTCGACGCGGTCGATGGCGTCGCGGTGGAACAGCACCTCGCCGGTGAGGTCGGCGTAGTGCGTACCGGCCCGGGCGCAGGCCTCCACCACGGGCAGCCCGTAGCGCGCGTAGGGCCCCACCGTCGTGACCAGCACCCGGGTGGACTCCGCGAGCCGCTCCAGCGCCGCCGTGTCCGCGGAGTCGGCGACGATCAGCGGCCAGTCGCGGGCGGCGGCGGGCAGCCTCGCCCGCACGGCCTCGAGCTTCGTGGCCGACCGCCCGGCCAGGGCGATCCGCACGCCGGCGGGGGCGTGCTCGGCCAGGTACGCGGCCGTCAGCTCCCCGACGAACCCGGTGGCGCCGTAGACGACGAGATCATGCGGTCGGTCCATGTCGCTCACCCTGCCGCAACACCGGGCGTTCGGCACGCCCCGGGACGCGCCTGGGGGTCACCGGCCGCCGAGCAGCCCGCCCAGCACGCCGCCGCTTCCGCTGTGACCGGCCTGCTCACCGCCACCGGTGCCGCCGATCAGGCCGCCGGGCGGCAGCTCCGAGGGCTGCACGATCACGAAGCCGTGCCCGGTGAACGACAGCGTGTACCGCTCGCCGGTGCTGCGGCCCATCAACGTGCCGAGGTTGAACGTGTCGTTGCTGGTGAGACCGGTGCGCAGGCTCGCCGACCACGCCACGGCCGCCTGGGGGTCGGCGTAGGTCGGCTGGTCGACGTTGAGCACGACCGGCGTGCCCTCGGTGGTGATCGCGATCCGGCCGCGCCCGGTGAACTCGCAGTTGAACAGGCCGGCGTTGCCGGCGTAGCCGGCCGCACCCGAGACCCGCGCGATCCGGTAGGACAGCGTGGAGTCGAACGCGAGCACGTTGGCCCCGTTGATCGTGAGCCCGTCCGAGCCGTCGAGGTCGATCAGGTGCACGTCGCTGGCCGCATTGGCCAGGAAGAGGTCGCCCCGCCCGCTGACCTTCATCAGCGGCACGCCCTCACCGGTGAGCCGCTGCCGGATCATGTTCCCGATGCCGCCGGATCCGAGCGCCTCGAACCGCAGGTCGCCCTGGTAGGCGACCATGGACCCGGCCCGGGCGAGCAGCTCGGTGCCGGTCATCGACACCCGCGCCATCTTGCCGCCCTGCTTCTGGATCCCGGAGCCGGCGACCTCGGCGTGGTCGGGGCTGAACAGGTCGCTCTGCATGGGCGGTGCTCCTTCGGGCGGCGGCGCGGGTCGGGGCGGCGCGGACGGTGGCGGCGCTGATGACGACGGCGCGGCTGGGGACGGCGCGGCTGGGGACGGCGACGGGTCGGTCGGGGGCTCGGTCCGGTCCGGGAGCGGCGGCGACTCGGGCGGCGGCCAGGACTGGGCGGGCGGCGCCGGCTCGATTGAGGCCTGTGGCGGTGCCGGGGCCGGCGGGTCGTCGTCGAGGTTCACGCCGTACTCCGTCGCGATGCCTTCGAGCCCGGTGTCGAAGCCCTGCCCGACCGCCCGCACCCGCCAGCCGCCCTGGCGCCGGTAGATCTCGACGCAGATCACCGCGGACTCCGTGTCGAGCCCGGTCATCTCGAACGCGAACCCGCCCGCCGTGGCGACCGGTGGCGCGAGCTGCCCGAACGTCGCCGGGCCGGAGCCGTCCAGGCTGGCCGCGACCACGACGGTCCCGACGTCGGCCGGGACCGACCCGAGCTCCACCTGGACGAGATCGCCCCGGCCCTGACCGTGGTGGAGGGAGACCGCCGCGCCGGTCGGATTGTTGAAGAAGACGAAGTCCCCGTCCCCGCGCACCCGCCCGTCCGGGCCGAGCAGCAGCGCGGAGACGTCGACCGGGACGGGGCAGGTGACCGTGACCGTGACCCGGTCGCCGGTCAGCGGTCGGTTCTCGCCGCGAGCCAGGGACGTCACAGCGCGCAGTCTGGCACCGACGCACGACCCCTCGGTAGCCCCGGGCCGCCGGCCCGTTGCGGGGATTGTGCTGTGCCGGACCGGGAACCCGGCACTCATGACGGAGTTCGAGACCGAGCGCACGATGCCGGCGGGTGCGGACGCGGTGTTCGCCGTGGTGTCCGACCTGGAGCGGCTGACCGAGTGGTTGCCCCACGAGGTCCGGGTCCGACCCACCGACGACGACCCGGGCAGCGACCCGGCCCGCGGCGCGAAGAACCACGTGACCGAGGTGCACGCCAGGGTCGAGCCGCGCCACACCGACGCCTACGGGCTGGTGCGGGTGCGTTCGGACCAGATGCGCGTCGAGTGGGGCGGCGGCGACTCCACCGACTACGCGGGCTACCTGCAGGTCATGGGCGACGACCCGGACCGCTCCTCGGTGCTGCTGCACCTGTCGTTCCTCGGCGACCAGCCCGAGACCCACACCGACCGGGCCGCCGACGACGTGCGGCGCGGCCTCGACACCGGGCTGGACAACCTCGCGCGGATGGTGGCCGGGCGCGCGAGGTGATCCCGGCGACCGAAGAGCCCCCGCCGACGGTGTCGGCGGGGGCTCTTCGCGGGGTGGAGGTGCCGGGAATCGAACCCGGGTCCTCCGTCGCTCCACAAGGGCTTCTCCGTGCGCAGTTCGCTGTGCCTCTACTCGGATCCCCCGGTCACGCGAACAAGTCCGGAGTGACGATCCCAGTCGCTGTGTGATTTCCCCGTCCGCCCCGCGACCGGGCGGACGGGTGAGCTCCCTAGCTGATGCCGGGATCCGCGGCGGGAGCGCCCGCGGGCCGACAGACTCACACTCGCTCAGGCGGCGAGGGCGAAGTCGCGCTGATTGGAATCGGCGCTTGTAAATTTGCGACGGGTGGTTAACGAGATCATCGTCGCCTTCCTCGGCACGCTTCCCCTTGATCGACGAACGGAGTCGAAACCGTTCACCCCCTTCTGGGCCCGGCCGTCGGGCGTCCGTACAGGATAACCCCCGGGGCGGTTCGGATCATCCCGGATCCGCCCGTCCGAGGCGACCGAGGTCAGCGGGCGCTCAGCGACGCGTGGGCCAGTGCGGCGGGCAGGGCGCGCACGACGCCGCGGTCCCACTCGCGGCTCTGCTCGGCGAGTTCGGTCCACGGCACCAGGTCCGGCGACCGGAACCGGGCCACGTCCCGGTTGCCGATCCCCCATCCGGCGAGCAGCCGCTCGACGTTCCACCGGCCGTGCTCGGTCTCGGCGAGCAGTTCCAGCGTCGCCGGATCGGGCCAGTCCGACGGCCACCCGGGTCCGGCCAGCGGGCACAGCCGCAGGCCGACCAGCGCGAGCTTGTCGGGGATGCCGTCGACGACCCCGCGGTTGGAGTCCTGCAGCACCGGGTCCAGCTCGGCGAAGGCGCGCATCGCCGGGTCGTCCGGCGGCGTGATGCCGACCTGGCCCTGCCGGTAGAGGTCGTGCAGGGCTGCCGCCACCGTGTCCCGGTCCACCAGCGTGTCGTCCCACCGCGACGGCCGGAGGAACGCGCGCACCGTGGCCCGGTCGACGGGCAGGCGCACGATCCCGGCCGCTCCGCCCAGCAGCTCGCGCTCCGGGTCGGGCTCCGGGTCGGGCTCCGGGCGACCGTCCAGCCCGGCCGGCAGCCAGCCGATCTGGGCACCCAGCGTGCGCAGCAGGTGCAGCTGCGGCCACAGGTCCGCCGCACCCGGCACGGCCAGCACCCTCAGGCGGGCCCGGCCCGGCGGGCGTCCGGACCAGAGGTCGACGGCGAAGTCGCGGCCTGCGGCGACGTCGTCCCCGGACTCCCGGACCCGGAACCCGTAGTCCGGGTCCCGCGCGAGCATCCGCAGGAACCGGCGCACCCCGTTGTCCCCCGTGGGCTCGACGATCGTGAGGCCGGGCCCGGAACCGGCCAGCGCCCACCGGAGGATCTCGCACAGCTCGGCGGGCGCGACGATGCCCGACCCGCCGACCACGAGCACCGGGTCCTCGGGCGGCGGCGCCACGTCCCCGGGGTCGGCCTGGTGCGCCCGCCACAACGGCAGGATCCGCTGCACCGCCGCCGCCGCGACGCCGGGCCCGATGCGCTGCTGCAGGACCTCGACCGGGTCCGCGGCCCCGTCCGGCTGGTACAGCCGGGCCGCCTCGCACCACACCTCCACCGCCGACCCGTGCCCCGACCGCAGCAGCCGGTTGCCGACCCCGATGAGCGTCTGCGGGTCGCGGAGCTCCAGTGACAGCCCGGCCCGGGAGAGCGCCGTCGCTGCGCCCGGCGACACCTCGGGCGCAGCCGCCGCGAGAGCCTCGCTCTCCACCCCTGCCGGACCGTGCAGGATCCGCCGCTCCGGCGGGTCGACCGCCAGGAACGGGTTGGGCCGCAACCGGATACCGTCGCCGGCGAACCCGTCGAGCACGGCGGTCGCGCGGGCCCGCGCGAGGGTGCGCAGCAGGTCACCCGCGTCCACCCACCTGGGCGCGCCCGGCACCTGCTCGTGGATCGCCCGTGCCAGCCGGTCGGTGGCACGCCACTCCCGGAGCCGGTGCAGGCGGTAGGCCCGGCTCGGCACCCGGAGGACCTCCACATCGGCCAGCGTGGCGTCCTGCACGCTGTGCCAGGCGAGCTGCTCGGCGATCTGCTCCCCGAACGCGCCCTCCGGCGCCTCGGTGACCAGGGCGATCCGGCGGCTCCCGCCCAGGTGCTGGGCCAGGGAGAGCACCATCGGCCCGCCCGCAGGGTCGTCTCCTACCACCACCATGACGCGGGCGTCGGGCCGGGCGGCGAGCTCCCGCGCCACACGGGGTTTCACGGTGATCGACTCGGCGACCGGGTCGGCGATGGCGGTGACCGTCAGCAGGTCCAGCTCGGGCCCGAGCAGCGCGCGCAGCCGGTCGATCCGATCCTCCGCGTCCGGGCCCACGACCAGCACGTCGTGCTCGGGGCTCTCGGACGCCGACGGGTCCAGCCGGTGCGCGGCGCGCCGCCTGCGCAGCTCCAGGACGACCGCGTCGACCATCCGGCCCTGCCCGAACAGCACGAACGGCCGTGGCAGCGCACCCGCGGTCACGTCGAACTCGTCGAGGATCACCGAGGCGGCCAGCGTCGGCGCGCTGAACGGGGTGGTCGCCACCCTCAAGTGGTGCGCGCTGCGATCGAGTGTGCGGACCAGGCCGGGATCGTCGAACTCCACGTACACCTCGCGCCCCGCGTCGTCGGTGGGCGGGTGCCGCTGCAGCTCGGTCACGATGGCCGCGTTGCGCCGGTCGTCCCCGGTCACGACGACGACCTCGTCGGTCCGGAGCACCGCTGCCTTGCGCAGCGGGGCGCTCAGGCCGTCCGCGGTCACGGTCCACGCGCCGAGCTCGCGCATCGCGGCGAGCCGAGCAGGGTCCGGATCGGCCACCACGAAGCCGTGGCGCCACCGCTGCCACCGGGTCAGGCCCGCGGCGTCGGCGACGACGGCCGCCGCGCGGTGGTTCGCGCCGAACACCACTGCCCGCGGCAGGACCAGGAACCGCACCGTGACGCCCTGCAGGCGGTCCCGGAACAGCTCCGCCACCCCGCGCAGGGAAAGCACCGGCGCGAGCACCGCGGCGATCCACAGCACCGGGTGCACGCGCATGCCCGGGCCCGGATCGATGTCGAGTTCCAGGACGAACAGCAGCGCGGTGAGGTAGACCACCTCTGCCGGAGGCAGGTCGGGGTGGGTCAGGACGTTCCCGATCAGGCCGAGCCCGACGGTCAGCACCAGCAGCGCCAGCCAGCCCAGCCGCCCGGGCGGGATCCCCCCTCGTGAGCGGGCTCCTGCGGGGTTCGGCGGCCATGGTCGGTCGTTCGCGGCGGCGGGGAGCGGCGTTACCCGACGCCGAGCAACCGGGCCGGGTTGTCGTGCAGGACCGCACGGGTGAACGGGGCGCCGAGCCGGTCGTCGGCCGCCGCCCACCCGGCGACCGCCGCGACCTGCTCCGCGACGCCGTAGGGGATGTTGGGGAAGTCGGTGCCGAACACCACCCGGTCGGTGACGTCGGCGAGGCGGGCGGACCAGTCGCTCGGCAGGGGCGTCATGCGCTCGGTGAACCCGGTGCCGACCATCGTCGTGTCGATGTGCACGTTCGGGTAGCGGCGCACGAGATCGAGCGCTGCGACGTAGTCGGGCATACCGGCGTGCGCGAGGACCACCGGCAGCCGCGGGTGCTGCGCGAGCACCTCGCCGAACACGTCCAGCCCGGTGTGCGCGCCGGGGATCGGCCCGTGCCCGCAGTGCACGATCGCCGGCACCTGCGCCTCGGCGAGCAGGCCCCACGCCGGGCGCAGCAGCGCGTCGCGCGGGTCGAAGCCGCCGACCTGGACGTGCACCTTCACCGCGCGAGCACCGTTCGCGACCGCCGCGCCGAGGTAGTCGACCACGTCCGGCTCGGGGAACAGCGTGGCCGTGGGCAGCGCACCGGGGGTGCGGGCGGCGAACTCGGTGACCCACTCGGTGAGCCAGCGCCCCATGCCCGGCTTGTGCGGGTACACCAGCGGCGCGAACGCGCCGACGCCGAGCCTGGTGAGCGTGGCCAGGCGCTCGTCCACCGACGTGCGGTAGTGGATCGGCCACGCCGTGCCGTAGTGGGTCTCGGCGCGGTCGAAATAGGCCCACACCTTGGCCATCACCGGGTCGGGCAGGAAGTGCACGTGGGCGTCGACCATGGAGTCCAGGCCGAGCTCGGCGAGGAAGCGCGGGACGTCGGCGTCGTCGAGGGGCGGGGACGGGAGGACCGGCACGTCGCCTCGGGCCGACGGGGCCGTCACCGGCGAAGCTCGCGCACTCGGCCCTTCGCCGCCCGCCCGAACGCCTTCTGGATCTCGCGCTGCGCGTCGCGCTTGGCGAGGTCGGTGCGCTTGTCGTAGGACTTCTTGCCCTTGGCCAGCGCCAGCTCGCACTTGACCTTGCCGTCGGAGAAGTACAGCGACAGCGGCACCAGCGACAGCCCGCCCTCGCGGATCTTGCCGATCAGCCGGTCGATCTCACCGCGGTGCAGCAGCAGCTTGCGGGTGCGGCGCGGCTCGTGGTTGGTCCAGCTCCCCTGGGTGTACTCGGGGATGTGCAGGCCACGCAGCCAGATCTCGCCGTCGTCGACGGTGGCGTAGGAGTCCACCAGCGATGCCCGGCCCAGCCGCAGGCTCTTCACCTCGGTACCCAGCAGCGCGACGCCCGCCTCGTACTCGTCCAGGATCGAGTAGTCGTGGCGCGCCTTGCGGTTCTGCGCGATCACCTTCCGCCCCGTCTCCTTCATTGGTAGTCAGGGGCGCAGGGACCGCGTAGCGGTCCTGTTTCCCCATCCCCCTTTCAATCCGTACGTGCGGTTTTCCCGCATACGGCTTACCGACGATCTTCTGGACATGGTTACGCCGCCCTCGGGTATCGGATGGTGCCAACCAGTTGGTGTAGCCCCTGGTCGTGGAACCAGGCTTCGGTCCAGCGCCCCGCCTGCCCGACCCGTAGGTTGCGACCCCGCTTCTTGACCAGCAAGCGTTTCAGTCGCCACCCGACGTGCCGGTCGAGCTGACGGAACTTCTGGGCGGCGTTACCGGTGCGGAAGTAGTTCCCCCATCCCCGTAGGAACAGGTTGAGGCTGTCGATCACCTCGGTCAACTCCAGCCCGACCCGGCGCCGATCAGTGAGGTCCCGAATCCTGGCCCGTGCCCGCTTCATGCTCCGCGCCGACGGCCACCGGTGCAGGTAGTAGCGCACGATCTGCTTGCGCTCCCACAACCGGCCCGACATCCGCGCCCGAAGATGACACCCCAGGAAATCGAAACCCTCCCGGCCCTCCCGGAGATCGACCACACCGGTCTTGTCCGGGTGCAGCGACAACCCGAGACCGCCGAGCAGGGCCGCCGCCCTGTTCTGAGCGTCCTCGGCCTGGGCTGCGGAGGAACACAGCACCACGAAGTCATCCGCATAACGGACCAACTCCCCGGTGCCCTGCTCGCTCCAGACCCGATCGAACGCGTGCAGATAGATGTTGGCCAGCAACGGCGAGATCACCCCGCCCTGCGGGGTCCCGGTGACCGTCGCCGAGAACACCCCCTGATCCAACACCCCTGCCCGCAGCCACAACCGCAACAGCGTGAGCACCCGACGATCACTGACCCGCCGTCCGACCTCGACCATCAGCAGGTCGTGGTCGATCGAACCGAAGAAATCGGTGATGTCGGCCTCGAAGACGAACCGCTGTCCCCGCGGGAACGCCACCCTGATCTTCTCCAGCGCATCGGTGGCGCTGCGTCTCGGACGGAACCCGAAACTACAGTCGAAGAAGTCGGCCTCGAAGATCGGCTCCAAGACCAGCTTCGCCGCCTGCTGCGCCACCCGATCACGCACCGTCGGAATACCCAGCGGCCGCTTACGGCCGTCCGGTTTGGGAATCTCCACCCGACGCACCGGCGCCGGACGATAGCTCCCACTGCGGAGGTCCCGGGACAGCTCGTCGAGCATCCGCTCGACCCCGTAGTCCTCCACCGCCACCAGGGTCATCCGATCGACACCCGCGGCGCCACGATTGGCTCGCACCCGCTCCCACGCCTCCACCAGCACATCACGCCGATGAATCCGGTCAAACAGGGCGTGGAAACGCCTTCCCTCAGACCGCTTGGCCGCAGCCCATAGCTCGCGTTGCAGTTGTCGCACCTTGCCCACCGGCTCCCGCCGGTGCAGCACGACGGGCCTAGATTGCCCGCCAGGGTGGTTGGACCGGGCGGTCCCGGCCATGCCCCCGCGCTTACCCACTCCGCTCACATGACCGAAGTCGGGGCCCTTCCCGCTCACCGAGATGCGCACGGCGTTCTGCGGTACTACGACCCCGTCGGACTCCCGCTGCACTCCACCGGACTTCACCATTGGCTTATACCGGTGGTCTTTGCTGATGAGGCTGCGCAGACGGGTCTCTCCTGTTCCGAACCAGACCGTGCGTGCGTGCCGATCCCCATACCCCGAAGGGACCCGACGAGCTGACCCCGGAACAGGGCCCGCCGGACATGGCCTTCGCCGTGAAGTGAGCGGCTCGGCTCCCCCGTTGTATCTGTGACGAGGCTGCAGGACTCACACCTGATGGTGCTACGGCCCACACGCTTGCTCCCTCCGAAGAGGCTCTCGACGCCCCGCTCAGCCCGCCGGATCTCTCCGACGAACCGGGGCCTGCTACTGGGCGCTCCGGTACCTACCCAGGCGGGACTCACACCCGCTGGCCTGATCCAGCTTTCAGGACGCACCACCG
>NZ_JAJCYB010000026.1 GCF_029263155.1 Pseudonocardia sp. | reverse complement strand
GCGCGGCGACGGATGGGAACATGTGTTCTACTATACCGCCACTGACCTGCGTGAAGATGCCGCTTGTCGACACGGGTCGACCATTCGGCGACCCACTACGATCGGGAGATCGACGCCGTACGGGAGCGGCCGACCCGACCCGCTACGGGGATCGAGTGGTTTCATTCGGTGGCAAGTCGATCCGTACCGCAGGCGCGCCAGCGCCGAGGAACGGAATCGGCGCGGCAGCACTTCGGTAGAAGCCGACCACTCCCCACCGGAACGCGGTTCACCTGAACCCCCGGGCGGTCGCCGGGCCCGCCCGAGCCTGGCCCGCCCGGCACCGCGGGCGGGCCCCGGTCGCGGGTCGGTAGAGGCCGACCACCCCCGCAACGGTTCACCTGAACCGCCGGAAGGTCACCGAACCCCGAACCCGGCCGGCCCAACGCCGCAGACGCCCCGCCGAGGAGCGGAACCAGCGCTGCGACGATCCGGTGGAGGACGACCCACCGACACCCGAGCGGTTCACCTGATGGCCGGGAAGTCGCCGGTTCCGAGACCGAGTGCCCGTCCAACGCCACGGACCGCGAGCGGGTCAGCCGTACTCGGGCTGGATTTCGGTCGGCCGAGCGACGACGGCGTCGAGCCGGGGATCGGCGAGCAGGGCGTCCATCGCGGCACGCGAGCCCCCGATGCCCGCCCAATGGGGGTCGACGTCACTGGCCAGGCACCAGGAGCGGTCGGCGGGCCACACGAACGCCGGCGGGGCGATCGGCTGGCCGGCACCCAACTCATGCTCCCACCGGTCGATGGCGGCCAGCGGACCGCGGAGCAGGGCGTAGCGCCGGTGCGGCAGGGTGACCAGCGGGCCGTCGCGCACCTCGCGCGGAAGGGGGATGTCGGAGTAGCCCTCCCAGAGGCAGAAGTAGCAGTGCTCGGGGGTGGACGTGAACCGGGCGAGGTCGTGGAGCGCCCTGCGGGCCTGCGAGAGGTCCGACGGGTGGTCGTGGCCGACGACGACGTCGGCCTCGGACTGACCGGGCACCTCGGGATCCCGGATGAAACGGACACGGACGTACGCCTCGTAGCCCGCCGGACCGAAGGCGATCAGCTGCATCGCCGGCGTCGCGGACTCCGCGATCCAGGACGCCGCCGCGACGTCACTGCAGTGGTCGAGAGTCATCAGGTTCCTCCTGCACGGCCGGGGCGGCTACCGGGTCGCCTCCTCCAGCAGCTCCAGGACGTGACGGTAGGTCGACCCGGTGGCGCGGGTCATGCCGATTTCGCAGGTGCGGTTGCAGGAGGCGTGCGCGTCGAACCCGCCCGCGGCCACCTCCTGCGCCTGGGCCCGGGTGGCGCTGGCGGTCAGCTCGGGCCGCAGCATGCCGCGGTCCCCGGCGAACGCGCAGCAGCTCCACGCGAAAGGCACCACCACCTCCTCGGCGACGGCCGCGGCCACCGCGCGCAGGTGGGCATCGATGCCCAGGCGCGTCGACGAGCAGGTGGGGTGCAGGGCCAGGCGCGCGATCCGCCGGTGCACGGTGAGCCGGGGCAGCAGCGCCTCGGCGACGAACTGCACCCCGTCGAGGACCCGCATCCGGTCACCGGCGGCGTCGGCGAGCCCCTCGGTGCACGACGACGCGTCACACACCACCGGCAGCCGACCGGAGTCGGTGGCCGCCCACAGCGCCGCCACGGCCTTCTCCCGCACGTCCGCGTAGCCCGACAGCCCCTTCGACTTCCACGGCGTGCCGCAGCACAGCGCGTCGAGGCCGTCCGGGCCGGTCAGCGGCACCCCGGCCCGCGTCGCGAGCGCCGCCAGCGCCGGCCCGGCGCCGTCGCCGTCCCCGCCGAACATCGTGCTCACGCAGGAGGCGAACAGCACCGCCTCCGCGCCGGGGTCGCGCGGGGCGACGCGGGGCGACCCACCGCGGGGCAGGTCCGCGCTCCACTGCGGCAGGCCCGCCTTGCCACCCAGGCGGCTCAGCGCCGTGGGAACCCGCGGGGAGATCCGCGCGGCGGCGGTCAGGCCCGCGGACGCGGCCCGGGTGACCCCACCCCAGTGCTTCGACGCCACCGTCCAGGCCCGGTCGGCGACCGGACCGGTCCGCGCAGCCCGCAGCCGCCGCACCAGGTCGCCGGTGTTGATGTGCACCGGGCACGCCGTCTGGCACATCCCGTCCACCGCGCACGTGTCGACGACCGCGTAGCCCTCGTCGCGCTCCAGCTCGCGCAGCGTCGCCGAGTCGCCCTCGGCACGGGCCCGCTCGGCAGCGCGGCGCAGCACGATCCGCTGCCGGGGAGTGGTCGTCAGGTCCTTGCTCGGACAGACCGGCTCGCAGAAGCCGCACTCGACGCACCGGTCCACCTCTTCCTCGACGGCGGGCGCGGACTTGAGGTGGTGCACGTGCGCCAGCTCGTCGGTCGAGATGATCACGCCCGGGTTCAGGATGTTCGCGGGGTCCAACAGCGTCTTGAGCTCGCGCATCACGTCGTAGAGCTCGTCGCCGTACTGGCGGCGGACGAACGGCGCCATCATCCGGCCGGTGCCGTGCTCGGCCTTGAGGTTGCCGCCCTGCTCCAGGATCAGCGTCACCATGTCCTCGGTGAACGCCAGGTAGCGGCCCATGTCGCCGGAGAAGGTCTCGACGAGCATGAAGTGCAGGTTGCCGTCCTTGGCGTGGCCGAAGATCACGCTGTCGGAGTAGCGATGGCGGTCGAACAGCTCCGTCAGCGCCTGGCAGGTGGGTAGCAGCGCGGGCACCGGCACGACGATGTCCTCCAGCAGCGCGGCCGTGCCCGGCGGGCGGGCGCCGTTCACGGCGGCGTAGAGGCCCTTGCGCATGTGCCAGAGCCGCGCGCGGCCGGCGGCGTCGGACGACAGCGCCATCGGCTCCACCACCGGGAGATCAGCACCGGCCGCCGCAGCGATCCGGCCGCGCTCGTCCAGCTCCGCGGCACTGGCCTCCTGGTACTCGACGAGCAGCGCGGTGTGCGCGTCGATCTCCAGGCGACCCAGCAGGTCCTCCTTCGGCGCGTCGCGCTGCCCGACCCGAAGCGCCACGGCGTCGAGCAGCTCGATCGTGGCCGCCCCGCTGTCGACGAGTGCCGGCAGCGCGGCGCTGGCCCGGTCGAGGTCGTCGAAGACGAGCAGGCCGGTCAGCGCGTGCGCCAGCACGGGCACCGTGGCGAACGTGGCCTCGGCGACGAACGCGAGGGTGCCCTCGCTGCCGACGAGCAGGTGGGCCAGCAGGGCGGCCGGGCCGTCGTGGTCGAGGAAGGAGTTGAGCCCGTAGCCCATCGTGTTCTTCATCGAGAACTGGCGTTCGATCAGCGCGACCGAGCCGGGGTTGCCGCGGACGCGGTCCCGCAGCCGCAGCAGCCCGGCGACCAGCTCCGGCTCGGCGGCGGCGAGCGCCCGGTCCGCGTCGGGCAGCCCGGTGTCGACGACGGTGCCGCCGGGCAGCACCGCCACCACCGACTCCAGCGTGCGGTAGGTGTTGAGCGCGGTGCCGCACGCCATGCCGGAGGAGTTGTTGGCGATCACCCCGCCGACGGTGGCGGCCGACTCGCTCGCCGGATCGGGCCCGAGCTTGTAGCCGTGCGGGGCGAGCCGGGCGTTGACGGCGCGGATGGTGGCGCCCGGGCCGACGCGCACCCGCTTGCCGCCGTCGAGCACCTCGATGTCGCGGAAGTGGCGGCGGGTGTCGGCCAGCACGCCGTCGGTGACGCCCTGGCCGGACAGGCTCGTGCCGCCCGAGCGGAACGTGACCGGGGCGCGGGCGGCCGTGCACGCGGCCAGCAGGCGGGCCACGTCGTGGCGGTCGGTCGGGGTGGCCACGGCCGAGGGCACCAGCAGGTAGTGCGAGGCGTCGTTGGCCCAGGCCAGCCGGTCGATCATGCGGTCGCGGACGGCGTCGGCGCCGAGGCGGGAACGCAGGACGTCGGCGCAGGCGTGGGTCGGCGACACGACTCACCCTAGCTCCGAGCCCGCGGGCCGCGGTAGGAGCTCGCGTCCCCGAGACCCACCGGCCGGCGAATTGGGTCTTGCGGGGACCGTGAGGTGAGGCTAACTTAAGCACGTCGCTTCGTGGTGGGCGCGGCGCGTCTGTTCGGGAACGTGCGGGGGTCCGGCCGGGGGGCCGGACCCCCGCACCCGCGTCGGGACCGAGCTATCGCCGCCTGCGCAGCAGGTAGGTGTCCATGATCCAGCCCTTGCGTTCACGACAGTCCGCCCACACCCGGCGGATGTCGTCCTTGACCTGCTGCAGGTCGCCGTGAGCGAGCACCTCGTCGGGGGTGCCGAGGTAGGCGCCCCAGAAGATGTCGAGATCGGTGTCGGGCAGCGCGGCGAACGCGTGGTGCGCGTCGAGCATGACCACGACGTCGTCGACGGCCGCGGGCATGCCCTCGGCCGCGAGCCGCCGCCCGGTGGTGACGAGGAACGGCGAGCCGATCCGGTTGAGGATCAGCCGGTGCCGGGCCGCGAGGGCCTGGACGCTGCTGATGCCCGGGATCGAGACGATCTCGATCGTGCCCGGTGCCACGGCGGCGACGCGCTCCAGGATGCGCAGCGTGCCGTCGTAGAGTGCGGGGTCGCCCCAGACCAGGAAGCCGCCGCTCTCCCCGTCGACCAGGCCGGTGTCGATCATGTCGGCGTAGACGGCCTCGCGACGGCCCTGCCAGTCGGCCACGGCGTCGGTGTAGCCGGCCGCCCGCCGGTCGCGCGGCGGGTCGGCGGCCGTCACGACCCGGTGCGGCCGGGTGACGTGGCGGGCCAGCAGCTCGGCCCGCAGCCCGGCGAGATCGGACTTCTGCTCGCCCTTGTCGATCGTGAAGAACACGTCCACCCGGTTCATGGCCGAGATCGCGGCGAGGGTGAGGTGCTCGGGATCACCCGCGCCGATGCCGATCACGTAGAGGGTGCGCACTGGGCGACCGTATCCCGGAGCCACGTCAGCGCCCGCGGCACGGAGTCCACGACGGCCACGCCGTCGGGCACGGGCGGGCGGCGCTGCACCACGACGCGCACCCCTTCCGCGCGCGCGGCCACCAGCTTGGCGTCCGGCCCTCCGCTGTCCTTGGTCACCAGCACGTCGATCGCGTGGGCGCGCAGCAGCGCGCGCTCGTCGTCGACGGTGAACGGGCCGCGCCCGAGCAGCACGTGCATCCGGCGCGGCACCGGCGGCTCCGGCGGGTCGATCGACCGGACCAGGAACCACCGGTCCGACCCCGCGAACGCGGCGAGCCCGCCCCGGCCGGTGGTCAGGAACACCCGCTCGCCGAGGCCGGGGAGCAGGGCCGCGGCCTCGTCGAGGGAGTCGACGACGATCCACTCCGGCTGCGGTGGCCAGCCGGGACGACGCAGCACGAGCAGCGGCACCCGGCCTGCGGTGCAGGCGGCCACCGCGTGCGCGCTCATCCGGGCGGCGAAGGGATGCGTGGCGTCGACGACGGCCGCGGTGCCCCGCTCCCGCAGCCACGCCGCCAGCGCCTGCGGCCCGCCGAACCCGCCGATCCGCACCTCGCCGGGTGGCAGCAGGGGCTCCCGCACCCGCCCGGCCAGCGACGACACGACGTGCAGGCCCGGCTCGGCGACGAGGGCGGCGGCGAGCCTGCGCGCCTCCCCCGTGCCGCCCAGCACGAGCACCCCGGTCCGTCGCATGCCGACCAGCATGGCCGCTCCCCCGGTCGGGTGTTCGCCGCATCCCGGTTCGCGCGCTGATCCGGGCCTCGCGCGCTGGCGGCGGCGCGCGAGTGCCGGTGCGGCGCGCGAACGACATCGGCACGGCACAATCGCCGTACCCGAACCCCGCAGCGACGAGGAGCCCGTCATGGCCCAGCCGGTCGCGATCGTCACCGGTGCCGGAAGCGGCCTCGGCCGCGTCGTCGCCCGCACCCTGCTCGACGACGGCCACCGCGTCGCGCTGGCCGGGCGGCGCGTCGAGCCGCTGGCCGGGACCGCCGACGGGAGTCCCGACGCGCTCGTCGTCCCGACCGACGTCGCCGACGCCGGGTCGGTCGCCGCGCTGTTCGGAACGGTCGTCGACGCGTGGGGCCGGGTGGACCTGCTGGTGAACAACGCGGGCCGCTTCGGCCCGGCGGGCACCCCGGACGAGATCGACGTCGACGACTGGCGGGCCACCGTCGACGCGAACCTGACGGGGGCGTTCCTCTGCGCCCGCGAGGCCTTCGCCCGGATGCGCGCCCAGACCCCGCAAGGTGGGCGGATCATCAACAACGGCTCGATCTCGGCCCACGTCCCGCGACCCGGCAGCATCGCCTACACCGCGACCAAGCACGCGGTGACCGGGCTGACCAGGTCGCTGTCGCTGGACGGGCGCCCGTTCGGCATCGCCTGCGGGCAGATCGACATCGGCAACGCGGCCACCGACATGACCAGTGGGATCGCCCAGGGCGCGCGCCAGGCCGACGGCAGCATCCGCCCGGAACCCACCTTCGACGCCCAGCACGTCGCGGACGCCGTGCGCTACATGGCCGGGCTCCCCCTCGATGCCAACGTCCAGTTCCTCACGATCACCGCCACCACCATGCCGTTCATCGGCCGGGGCTGAGCAGGGCGGCGGCCTGCTTCCCGGTCACCCCACCGGGAACGTGGTGCCGATCCCCATCCCGGTGATCCACTCCGGCACGGGCTCGTAGCTGGTCCACACCAGCGGGCGCCCGACGGCCACCTGCCCGATCAGCCATGCCCGGACCTCGTGCCCGCCGCTGCCGGCCTGCTCCTCCAGCGCCGCGTCGCCCAGAGCGGCGACGGCGCCCGCGTCGCCCGCGGCGAGCCGGTCGAGGAACCAGGCGTCCCACGCGGCGTTGACCCGGGCGCCGGGGTCGCCGCCCATCGCGCGCACCCGCGGCTCGCGCGCGGCGGCGACGGCGTGCACGTCGCGCCGCCCGTGGATCACCGACTCCCGCCGCGCGCCGACCACCGCCGGGTCGCGCGGGTCGTTGGGCGGCAGCCAGTGCGACAGCCCCCCGCTGGCGACGACGAGCACCCGGCCCGCGTCGGCGGACCCGCGGATCGCCGCACCCAGCGCCCGGCCGAGCGCCACGCAGCGGCGCAGGTCCGGCAGCGGCGGGCCGGCCGTGTTGACCACCAGCGGGACCAGCGGGACCGTCGTGCCACCGGTCGCCATCTCGTAGCCCTGCACGACGCCGTGGTCGACGGTCAGCGAGTAGGACAGCGAGACGTCGAAGCCGGACGCCGCGAGCCCGTCGCGGACCGACCAGGCCAGCGCCGACGCGACCGGCAGCGGGCCCGCCGTGGTGCCGAAGTCGCCGAACGCGACGACCTCCTCCACCCCGAGCACGAACGGCGGCATCACGTCGTAGAAGTTGCCGTGGAAGTGGTCCGGGCCGACGACGACGACCGCGTCGGGCGCCAGCGCCTGGACAGCGGTGGCCACGCGTGCCGCGTCGGCGACGAACGCCCCGCCGGGCTCCCCCGGCCCCGACGGCGGCGTCATCGTCGCGAACGGGGAGTGCGACATCCCGACGAAGCCGACGATCTCGCTCACGAGTCACCGAGCAGGAACTCGCGGTGCACGGCCAGGTACTCCTCGACCTTCTCCCACTGCGGCCAGTGCCCGGCGTCGGCGATCACGTGCAGGCGGGCGTCGGGCAGCCACTCCACCAGCAGGTCGGCCTCGTCGAGCCCGCCGGTGGGGTCGTGCTCGGTCCACAGCAGCAGCGTGGGCGCCGTGATCTTCCCGACCCAGGACGGGTCCCAGGCGAAGTCCTTGCGCACCAACGGGTCCTGCAGCACGAGGATGTTCTCCACCGACCGAAGGAAGCCCGGGCGCGTGTAGACGCCGCGCCGCAGGTTCACGAGCTCGTCGGTGACCATGTCCTTGTGGTGGAACAGGAACTCCACCCGCGCGCGCACGGTGTCGTAGCTCGGGTCCCGTACGGCGCCCCGGGTGCTGTCGCGCATCCTCGCCATCACCGCGGGCTTGTTCGCGATGTTGCCCGGTGTGTTGAGCACCAGCCGCTCGACGCGGTCCGGGTGGTACGCCGCGGTCCACGCCGTCACCCAGCCGCCCAGCGACTCCCCCGACAGGTGCGCCGATCCGATGCCCAGGGCGTCCATCGTGCCCAGCAGGTGGTCGGAGAGCACGTCGATCGTGTACGGGGTGTCGGGCAGGTCGGACCAGCCGTGGCCGACCATGTCGTAGGCGGTGACGCGGAAGTCGCGCGCGAGCCCCGCGAGGTCGCGGGCGTAAGCCTCCAGGTGCCCGCCGGTGCCGTGCAGCAGCACGAGATCGGGTCCGGAACCGGCCTGCAGCACGCGGGTGCGGACCCCGGCGACGTCGACGTGGCGCAGCTCGTGGTCGACGTCGGCCAGCTCGCCCCAGATGCTGATGTGGTCGGGGATCACGCGCTCTCCTCTGTGAACATCGCCCGGGCCTCCGCGACCGACACGAGGCCGGCGCTCTGCCGTCGCCCCACGCCGAGCAGCCCGAGCAGCCGCGAGTTCTCGATGGTCAGGAACTCCACGGGGTGCTCGGTGGAGTCGTTGAAGTGCCGGTGCCAGGTCCACGGCGGGGTGTAGACGAAGTCGCCGCCCGCCCAGGTCGCGGTGTCGTCCTCGACCTCGCTGTGCCCCTCACCGGAGATCACGAAGTGCACGGTCTCGTGGTGGTGGCGCTGCATGTCCGAGCTCTCGCCCGGCGGGATGGTCTGCCGGAAGATCTCGAACGTCGTGGTCGGGAGCGTCCCGGCGATCGAGAGCGTGGTGGGGTTGTGCACCTGCCCGGCGGGCAGGGTCTGCAGCTCGGTGGCGCGCACCACGATCGGGCGCGCGGTGCCCACCGGCACGGTGGCCGAGAGGGCGCCGAGGAACTCGGCCATCCGGAAGTCCGGTCCCGACTCGGCCACTAGATCGTCCCCCTCATGTCGTCTCCGTCCGTCCG
The DNA here is from genome assembly GCF_029263155.1 of Pseudonocardia sp. Taxonomy (GTDB): domain Bacteria; phylum Actinomycetota; class Actinomycetes; order Mycobacteriales; family Pseudonocardiaceae; genus Pseudonocardia. The sequence goes on along the minus strand of NZ_JAJCYB010000026.1, from coordinate 13,250 downwards.
CCGTCGACCGTGAGCACGGTCCCGTTCACGTAACCCGCCGCCTCCGTCGCGAGGAACGCCACCGCAGCCGCGATCTCCTCGGGTCGTCCCGCGCGACCGGCGGGAACGACGGCCAGATCCGCCTGGTCGGCGTCGGCACCCCGGGACGCGAGGATCTCCCGGCGCCGCGCGGTGTCGGTCGGTCCGGGCGCCACGCAGTTGACGGTGACGCCGTGCGCCGCGAACTCCCGCGACAGCAGCGTGGCCGCCGCGGTGACGGCCGAGCGCAGCACCACCGACGCCGCGAGGTCCGGCTGCGGCCGGCGCACCGCCGTCGACGTCACGACGACCACCCGGCCGAACCCGCGCTCGGCCATGCGCGGCAGGGCGAGCCGGGCCAGCCGCAGCGGCCCGAGCAGCAGCAGCGCGAACGCCTGCTGCCACTGGTCGTCGGTGACGTCGAGGATGCGGCCGGGCGGCGGGCCGCCCGCGTTGAGCACGAGCACGTCGAGCGCGCCGTGGCGGCGCTGCACCTCGGCCAGCGCGGCCGCGGCGGCGTCCGGGTCGGCCATGTCGTTGACCAGCGCGCTCACATCACCGCCGCCCAGCGCGCTCACGGCGGCGTCCAGCGCGTCGGGGCGGCGCCCGGTGATCACCACCCGGTAGCCGTCCTTCGCGAGCTGCGCCGCGACGGCGTGGCCGATGCCGGAGGCCCCGCCGCCGACGAGTGCAGTGCGTGTGGTCACCGCGCTAGCCTCACCGCGTGGCGCGCCGGAGTCGACCGTGAGTCCCGCTGAGCGGGACGACGGTTCGGGTACGGGCGCGCTCGACCGCGTCGCCGCCGTGCTGGGCGCCTTCGACGCCACGCACCGCGAGCTGACGCTGGCCGCGCTGGTCTCGCGCAGCGGGATGCCGCGCTCCACGACGCACCGGACCGCGGCGAAGATGATCGAGCTGGGCTGGCTGGACAAGCCGCGCGATCGCTACCGCATCGGCAACCGCCTCTTCGAGCTCTCCGGCCTGGCCCCGGTGCGCCACGAGCTGCGCGAGGCGGTGCTGCCGTTCCTGCAGGACCTGCACACGGCCACCAAGACGACCGTGCAGCTCGGCGTCCTGGACGGCACGCAGGTGCTCGTCGTCGAGAAGATCACCGGGCACCGGCCGATGCCGATGCTCTCGCAGGTGGGCGGGACGATCCCGGTGCACTGCTCCGGGCTGGGCCGGGCGATCCTCGCCTACAGCGACGTCGCCACCGTCGAGGCGGTCCTCGCCGCGGGCCTGGTCCCCCGCACGCCGCGCACGCTCACCACCCGCGAGGCGGTGCTGCGCGAGCTGGCCGCGATCCCCGACCGCGGCTGGGCGGTCGACCGCGAGGAGGGCAACATCGGCGTGAGCTGCGTGGCCGCGCCGGTGTTCGGGCCGCTCGGCGACGTGGTGGCGGCGCTGTCGGTCACCGGGCCGACGGCCATGGTCCGGCCCGACCGGATCGGGCCCGCCGTGCGGCTGGCCGCGGCCGCGGCCAGCCGCGCGTACTCCACCCGCCGCTAGAAATAGTCCCGGAGAGCGGGACGGGCGTTTGTCGGGTTCCGGATGCGAACCGCACGCTGTGGCCCCTCACACCACCACGTCGAAGGAGACCACGGTGAGCCTCGGTGGCGGATACATGCTCCGGTCGCGCGACGGTCAGCAGATCCCGGCGATCGGTCTGGGCATCACGAAGAAGACCGACGGCAAGTCGACGCACGACGCGTACTCGATGTTCGAGTACGCGATCCCCCCGCAGACGAACGGGCCGCCCCCGCACGTCCACACCCGGGAGGACGAGTCGTTCATCTGCCTCACCGGGCGGCTGGACGTGCACCTGGGCGGCGAGGACTTCGTGCTGGGCCAGGGCGACTACCTGTTCCTCCCCCGCGACGTGGTGCACACCTTCCGCAACCCCTACGCCGAGGAGTCGCGCGTGATCTCCGTGGTCTCGCCGGCCGGGCTGGAGCGCTACTACCAGGCGCTGGCCGACCTGCCGCCGGGGCCGAAGGACCTCGCGGTGCTGCAGGGGATCATGGCCGACTTCGGCATCGAGCTCCGGCTCCCGCCGCAGGGGGGCTGAGCGATGCGCATCGCGATCATCGGCGCGGGCGTCGCCGGGCTCTGTACCGCCAAGGTCCTGCTGCAGGCCGGGCACGACGTCACCGTCTACGAGAAGGCGCCCGACGTCGGCGGCGTGTGGAGCGCCACCCGCCGCTACCCCGGGCTCACCACGCAGAGCCCGCGCGCGCAGTACTCGCTCTCGGACTTCCCGATGCCCGGGGACCTGCCCGAGTGGCCGACCGGCGAGCAGGTGCAGGCCTGGCTCGTCGCGTACGCCGCGGAGTTCGGCGTGCGCCCCCGGCTGGGCACCGAGGTCGGCGCGGCCCGACCGGACGGCGAGGGCTGGGTGCTCACCGTCGAGGGGTCGGACGAGCACTTCGACCGGCTCGTCGTCGCCAACGGGGTGTTCTGCGAGCCCGCGATGCCGGACTACCCGGGCGTCGAGGAGTTCACCGCGGCCGGCGGCCGGCTGTGCGCGGGCACCGAGTTCCACGACGCGCAGGACGCGCGCGGCAAGCACGTGCTCGTCGTCGGCTACGGGAAGTCGGCGTGCGACGTCACGGTGCCGATCAGCGAGGTCGCGGCCAGCACCGACGTGATCGCCCGGCAGATCCTGTGGAAGGTGCCACGCAGGATCGCCGGGACGGTCAACTTCAAGATGCTGCTGCTCACCCGCATGGGCGAGGCACTGTTCCGCTACATCCGAATCCGGGGAGTCGAGAAGTTCCTGCACGGCCCGGGCAACGGCGTGCGGCGGCGGCTGCTCAACTCGCTGGGCACGGTGTCGGTGCGCCAGTTCGGGCTGGCCCGCCACGACCTGGTGCCGGCCGGGGCGATGGAGGACATCGTCAAGGGCGCCATCGGCCTGGCCACCGAGGGGTTCTACGAGGGTGTGGCCGACGGCTCGATCCGCATCCACCGCGACCGCACGATCACCCGCCTGCTGGCCCGTGACGGGGCTCCGCACGCGGAGCTGAGCGACGCCACGGTGCTGCCCGCCGACCTCGTCATCTGCGCCACCGGGTTCTCCCAGGGCGTGCCCTTCCTCGGCGACGACGTGCAGCAGCGGCTGTTCGACGAGCGCGGCAACTTCGCGCTCTACCGCCAGATCCGGCCGGTCGGCGTGCCCGGGCTGTACTTCAACGGGTACAACTCGTCGTTCTTCAGCCCGCTCAACGCCGAGATGGCCGCGGTCTGGATCGCGGCCGACCTCGCCGGCGCCGTGCCGCTGCCGGACGACGACGCGATGCGGCAGGCCGTCGCCGACCAGCTCGCGTTCATGGACGAGGCCACGAGCACCCACCACTGCCGCGGCACGAAGATCATCCCGTTCTCGATGCACAACGTCGACGAGGTGCTGGGCGACCTGCGCCTGCAGATCCCCGCACGGGTGCGGGCCTCGCACTGGCTCAACCCGATCGACCCGGCCGCCTACCGCGGCGTCACCCCCGCCCTGCTGGAACGGCTCGGCGACCCGGCACCCGCTCCCGTCGAGGGCACGACGGCCGCCGCGTCCTGACCGCTCCGTGATCCCGGGGTTGACGTGGCGCGTCAGCCCTGGCCGTGCGTGGCCCCGCTGGCGTAGTCGGTGTAGGTGTAGGGGTTGTCGAGGATCTTCGTCTCCGGGACCTCGGGGTTCATCCCCGCGGTCCAGGCCTGCTCACCCATCGTGGACCGCAGGTACTCGACGGTCGCCTCCACCTCGCGGCGGATCCCGGGCAGGTCCACACCGACGAGCCGGTGCTCGGACTTCACCACGCGCCCGTCGACAAGCACGGTGTGCACGTCGCCGCGCTGGGCCTGGAACGCGACGTGGCCGTGCGGGTTGAGCACCGGGAACGACACCGGCGAGTGCTCGTTCTTGATCAGCACCAGGTCCGCCTTCTGCCCGACGGCGACGCTGCCGAGGTCGGTGCGGCCCAGCGCGCGGGCGCCGCCGCGGGTGGCCCAGTCGACGACCTGGTCGGCGCGCAGGGTGCAGCAGGTGATCGTCTCGCCCTTGGCGTGGGCGTCCATGTGCTCGTGGGAACGGTCCGCGCCCAGGGTGGTGCGCATGGCGGAGAACAGGTCGCCGCTCCACCACACGCTGGTGTCCATCGACAGCGACACCGGGATGCCGTGCGCCCGCAGCACCCACGTGGGCGGGTAGCCCTGCCCGGCGCTCTGCTCGCTCTCCGTCGAGACCGACACCGACCCGCCGGTGGCGGCGATGCGGTGGTAGCTGTCGGCGCTCAGGGTGGCGGCGTGCACGAAGATGTGGCTCGGGTCGAGGAGGCCCGCTTCGTGGGCGAGCCGGATGCCGTCGTCGTTGGTGGCGCCCCAGACCCCGGCGTGGGTGGTGACCGGCACCCCCAGCTCACGGGCCACCTCGTAGGCCGCCCGCTCCGGGAAGGACGGGTCGCCGGTGACGTCGAAGGCCATCTGGAAGCCGAGCATGTCGTCGCGGGCGTCGATCTGCCGGCGGGCGAACGCCTGGAAGTCGCTCGACGCCGACCACTCCCACGGCGCCTGTTGGATGTTGCCGTAGGCGAGGATGTTCCGGCCGGGGACCGCGCGCAACGCGTCGACGGCGGCCTCGGCGTGGTCCACGGTCTGCAGGCCGTGCGACCAGTCGACCACCGTGGTGACACCGGCGTCGAGGGCCTCGGCGGCGGCGAGCAGGTTGCCCGCGCGCACGTCCTGCGGGCGGAAGTGCTTCCCGGACTCCAGGTAGTACCAGACGAAGTACTGGGTGAGCGTCCAGTCCGCGCCGTAGCCGCGCATCGCGGTCTGCCACATGTGCCGGTGGGTGTCCACCATGCCGGGCATGACGATGCCGTCGCGGGCGTCGATCTCGCGCGTGCCGGCCGGGACCTCCAGCGCCGGGCCGACCGCGGCGATCCGGTCGTCGACGACGAGCACGTCGGTGCCGGGCAGGACGCTGTGGGCGTCGTCGACGGCGAGCACTGTGCCGCCACGCAGCACCACCGGCGTGCGGTCTTCCATCACGACACCTCGTCCCTCGACAATCGGTCCCACGGCGGACACATGTCCGCTCTACGGTCGCCCGTACTGTGCTGGGCCGTGGTCCGCACTGTCAAGACGCAGCGCGACCATCCGGTCGACATGCTGTCCGGATGGCGGACGGAGCGGGTAGCCTCCGGACCACCATCGGCCGAACGGGGGGCGCCATGCCACGCGAGGGCACCGGGCCCGACTTCATCGAGGCGCTGGCCCGCGGGCTGGAGGTGATCACGGCCTTCCCGGCGGGCCGGTCGACGCTGAGCCTCACCGAGGTCGCCACCGCCACCGGGCTGGCCCGCCCGACCGCGCGCCGGATCCTGCTCACGCTGGCCGAGCTGGGCTACGTCCGGACCGTCGACGGCGCGTTCGCCCTCACCCCCCGCGTGCTCGACCTCGGCGTCGCCCACGTCCGCTCGCAGGGGCTGTGGGACCTCGCCCGCCCGCACATGGCGCAGCTGTGCGCCCGCACGAACGAGTCGTGCTCGGTCGCCCAGCTCGACGGCTCCGACGTCGTCTACGTGGCCCGGGTCGCCGTGCCGAAGATCGTCGGCCTGTCCGTGCAGATCGGCACCCGGTTCCCGGCGCTGCCGACCTCGCTGGGCAAGGTGCTGCTGGCCGCCCTGCCGGCCGACGAGCTCGAGGACGTGCTCGCGCAGCCCACCCGCTCCGGGCTGGTGGCCCGCTGGCAGCCCGACCGGGCCGAGCGCGACGCCGCGCTGCGCGAGGTCCGCGCCCGGGGCTGGGCCCTCACCGACGAGCAGCTCGCCCTCGGCATCCGCTCGGTGGCCGCGCCGCTGCGCGACGGCACCGGCCGCGTGGTGGCCGCGCTCAACGTCAACACCCACGCCGCGGAGACCCCGCTGGAGCGCCTGCTCGGCGAGCACCTGCCGCTGCTGCTGGCCACGGCGGGCGAGATCAGCGCCGATCTCGCGCGCCGCGATGCCGTCCCGCACATCACCGTCGCGGTGTGAACGGGGCTGTGGCACGATCGACGGACAGTTGTCCGTTCAGCGGCCAGGAGGGTGCATGACCGACACACCGAGGCCGCTGGACGGCGTGCTCGTGGCCGACTTCTCCCGCGTGCTCGCGGGCCCCTACGCCACCATGCTGCTGGCCGACCTGGGCGCCGAGGTGGTGAAGGTCGAGTCCCCCGACGGCGACGAGACCCGCACCTGGATCCCGCCCGAGCGCGAGGGCGTCTCCACGTACTACCTGGGCATCAACCGCGGCAAGCGCTCGGTCGCGCTGGACCTGCGCGACGAGGCCGACGCCGCACTCGCCCGCGAGCTGGCCCGGCGGGCCGACGTGGTGATCCAGAACTTCAAGCCCGGCGGTCTGGCCAAGTACGGCCTCGACGCGGCGAGCGTCCGCGCGGCCAACCCCCGCACCGTCTACGCCTCGATCAGCGGGTTCGGACCCGGCGGCGGCGCCCACGTACCCGGCTACGACCTCATGGTGCAGGCGATCTCCGGGTTGATGAGCCTCACCGGCGACCCGGACGGGCCGCCCTACCGCGCGGGCATCTCGGTGTTCGACGTGATGGCCGGCAACCACGCCGTCATCGGGATCCTGGCCGCGCTGCGGCACCGCGACGCCACCGGCGAGGGCCAGGAGGTGGAGGTCAACCTGCTGTCCTCCGCGCTGTCCGGGCTGGTCAACCACAGCTCGGCCTACGTGGCGGGCGGCGTGGTGCCCTACCGGATGGGCAACGCGCACCCCAGCGTCTTCCCCTACGAGCCGCTGCCCACCGCCGACCGCGACCTCATCGTCGCCGCGGCCAACGACCGGCAGTTCCGCAAGCTGTGCGTGGTGCTCGGGCTCGACGAGGTCCCCGACGACCCGCGCTTCGCCCGCAACCGCGACCGCACCGCGAACCGCGAGGAGCTGCGGCCGCTGCTCGTCGAGGCCTTGAGTGCGAGGGGCGCGGAGGAGTGGTTCGAGCTGCTCGTCGCCGCCGGGGTGCCGTGCGGGCCGATCAACACCATCGACGGCGGGTTCGCGATGGCGCAGCGGTTCGGGCTCGACCCGGTCGTCGAGGTGGGTGAGGGCGACCGGGCGCTGCCGATGGCGCGCCACCCGGTCACGTTCTCCGCCACGCCTGCGGGATACCGGCTCCCCCCGCCGGGGCTCGACGAGCACGGCGCCGAACTGAGGGGATGGCTGAAGGATGAGGGGCCCGACCGATGACGTATGAGACCGCGCTGGGCGCCTCGACCCGCGAGACGATCACCCTGCTCGGCCACGACCTGGCCGACGACGTGATGGGCGAGGTCGGGTTCGGCGAGCTGGCGTTCTGGCTGGCCACCCAGGAACGGCCGTCCCGGGGGCAGGTGCGGGTGTTCGAGGCGGTGCTCGCGGCGCTGGCCGACCACGGCTTCACGCCCACCGCGATCGTCACGCGCCTGACGTGGCTGTCGGCTCCCGACTCGGTACAGGGTGCGCTGGCCGCCGGGCTGCTGGGTGGAGGATCGCGGTTCCTGGGCGTGACCGAGGACTGCGGCAACTTCCTGCACGCGGTGCTCGCCGACGTCGAGCGGCCGGCCGACGAGGCGGGCTGGGACGCGCTCGCGCTGGAGACCGTCCGGGCGCGGCGGGCCGCGGGCGCGTTCGTTCCCGGCCTGGGCCACCACGTGCACAAGGACGGCGACCCGCGCACCCCCCGCCTGATGCAGATCGCGCGCGAGGAGGGCCAGTTCGGGCCACACCTGGAGCTGTTCGCCGCCATCGGGCGCATGCACCACGAGGTGCTCGGCAGGACCCTGCCGCTCAACGGGGCCGGGGTGTGCGGCGCGGCGCTGGCCGACCTGGGGCTGCCGCTGCCGCTGCTGCGCGGGTTCGCGCTGCTCGCGCGCACCGCCGGGCTGATCGGGCAGCTCGCCGAGGAGCTGCGCCGCCCCGTCGGCAACGACATCTTCCTCTCGGTGGACGTGAACAACGTTCCGGTCCCACCGCAGCCCTGGTCCGGCGGCCCAGCCCCGCGATCAAGGGCAGATGGTGGTGCGCAGAGATCAACAGGCGACCATCTGCCCTTGATCGACGGGGCGGGCGCGGAGGACGGGCCGTGATGCGCGCCGCGGTCCTGGAGACCCCCGGCACGGCACCGGTGCTCCGCGAGGTGAAACCGCCCCTGCTCGAACGAGTGGAACTCCCGTACGAACCCAGGGGACGGGAGTCCCACTCGTCGGAAGTGGGCCCGGTGCTGATCCGGGTGGCGGCCGCACCGATCACCCCGTTGGACCGGTTCTGCGCCACCGGCACCTCGTACTTCGGCTCCCCCGCCGTGCCGTACGTGCCCGGGGTGCAGGGCGTCGGCACCGACCCGCACGGGCGCCCGGTCTGGTTCGCCACCTCCGCCGGCATGGCCCCCGGCGACGGCAGCATGCGCGAGCAGGCCACCGTCACCGCCGAGGACGTCGTCCCTCTGCCCGCGGGCGCCGATCCGGTGCTGGTCGCGGCGCTCGGTCTCTCCGCCGTGGCCGCCTGGTGCGCGCTCACCGCCACCGGACGCCTCGCCGCCGGGGAGACGGTGGTCGTGCTCGGCGCGGGCGGCGTGGTCGGGCAGGCCGGGGTGCAGCTCGCGCGGCTGGCGGGTGCGGGCCGGGTGGTCGCCGTGGCACGGTCGACGGCGGCCCGGGAGCAGGCGCTCGCGCTGGGTGCGGACGCGGCCGTCGCCATCGAGCCGGGGGACGATCCCGGCACGCTCGGCGACCGGCTGGCCGCGGCCGCCGGGCCCGCCGACCTCGTGCTCGACCCGCTCTACGGCGTGCCGGCCGCCGCGGCGGCGCGGACGCTGCGCCCCGGTGGGCGCCTGGTCCACCTGGGCAGCGCGGCCGGGGACACCACCCCGCTCGACTCCGCCACCCTGCGCAGCCGCTCGCTGCAGGTGCTCGGCTACACCAACAACGCCCTCTCGACCGCCGAGCGCCGCGACGCGCTCGTGCGCGTCGTCGACGAGGCCGTCGCCGGGCGGCTCACCGTCACGCACACCCGGGCGCCGCTGAGCGCCGTCACCGAGGTCTGGGACGCCCCGGGCCGTGTCGTCCTGGAGATCTGAATGCTGCTCACCTCGCTCGTCGGCAGCTACGCCCAACCCGACTGGCTCATCGACCGGGCCAGGCTCGCCGACCGGTTCCCGCCCCGCGTCCGCGCCAAGGAGCTGTGGCGGCCCGCGCCCGAGCACCTCGCCCAGGCCCAGGACGACGCCACCGTGCTCGCGATCCGGGCCCAGGAGCGCGCCGGGCTCGACGTGCTCACCGACGGCGAGATGCGCCGCGAGAGCTACTCGAACCACTTCGCGACGGCGCTGGACGGCGTCGACGTCGACAACCCGGGCACGGCGCTGGACCGCTCCGGGCACCCCAACCCGGTACCGCGGATCGTCGGGCCGATCTCCCGGCCGGAGCCGGTGCAGGTGCGGGACCTGGAGTTCCTCCGCGCGCACACCGACCGACCGATCAAGATCACGGTGCCCGGCCCGTTCACGATGAGCCAGCAGGCCCAGGACGACCACTACGGCGACCCCGAGGCCGCGGCCATGGGCTACGCGGCGGCCGTCAACGCCGAGGTGCGCGACCTGTTCGCCGCGGGCGCCGACGTCGTGCAGGTCGACGAGCCCTACCTGCAGGCCCGTCCCGAGGCCGCCCGTGCCTACGGGCTCGCCGCGCTGAACGCCGCGCTCGACGGGGTGAGCGGCACGACCGCCGTGCACCTGTGCTTCGGCTACGCCGCGATCATCCACGAACGGCCCAGCGGCTACTCGTTCCTGCCCGAGCTTGCCGGGTGCCCGGTGGACCAGATCTCGATCGAGACCGCACAGTCCGGGCTGGACCTGGGCGTGCTGGCCGACCTGGCCGGCAAGACGATCATCCTCGGGGTGGTGGACCTGTCGACCCCCGAGGCCGAGACGGCCGAGGTGGTGGCCGGCCGGGTGCGCCGGGCGTACCCCTACCTGCCGCCCGAGCGGCTGGTGATCGCGCCCGACTGCGGGATGAAGTACCTGCCGCGGGAGTCCGCGGACGAGAAGATGCGCGCGATGGCCGGGGCCGCGGCCCTGCTGCGCGCCGAGCGGGAGGACGCGTAGCGATGGAGCTCGTCACCGAGGACAACATCACCGACCTGGCCGCGGCGCGCTGGGGCACCGCGCACGACCCGCGCACGGCGCAGGTGCTCACCGCACTCGTGCGGCACCTGCACTCCTTCGCCCGCGAGGTGCGGCTCACCGAGGCCGAGTGGATGAGTGCGATCCAGTGGCTGAACCGCACCGGGCAGATCAGCGACGACAAGCGCGAGGAGTTCATCCTCGCCTCCGACGTGCTCGGCCTGTCGATGCTGGTGGTGCAGATGAACAACCGGCTCGACCCGGCCGCCACCCCGGCCACCGTGCTCGGACCGTTCCACATCGACGGCTCGCCCGAGCTGGGCTTCGGCGCGGACATGTCCGACGGCCTCCCCGGTGCGCCGCTCTACGTGCACGGCACCGTCCGCGACCTGGACGGCAAGCCCGTCGGCGGGGCGGTGCTCGACGTGTGGCAGGCCGACACCGACGGCGCCTACGAGTCCCAGCTGGACGTGGACGAGGCGCGGCTGCGGGCGAAGTACACGACCCGCGAGGACGGCACGTACTGCGTGCGCACCATCGCGCCGCTGGGCTACGCGATCCCGATGGACGGCCCGGTCGGCGAGCTGATCTCGCGCACCGCGATCAGCCACTTCCGACCCGCGCACGTGCACTTCCTGCTCGCCGTCCCCGGGTACGCCCCGCTGATCACCCACCTGTTCCGGGAGGGTGCGCAGTACCTCGACAGCGACGTCGTGTTCGGCACGAAGGCCGAGCTGGTGGTGCGGTTCGCCGAGCGGCCGCCCGGTGCCACCCCCGACGGCGGGTCGTCGGACGTGCCGTGGCTGGACGCCCGCTACGACTTCGTCCTGCAGCCCGAGGGCTGACCCGGCCGGGCGCGTCGGCTGACCGGCGCACCCGGCCCTGATAGGTTGATCTCCAGTTGTCGTCGCTCCCCCTGACCCTGCGGGCGGCTCATTCCGGCGAGCCGTTGTGGGAGTGTCAGTGGGGCCGAGCAGGCTTCGGGTGGGGTTCTGCCGCACCGGCGACGCAGAGGTGCTCCGGCTCGACGGCGAGCTCGACATCGCCACCGCCCCGATCCTCGGGGCGGCGCTCGACGCCGTGGTCGCCGCCGGGCCCGACGCCGGGCTGGTCGTGATCGACCTCGACGGCGTCCTGTTCTGCGGCGCCCGCGGCATGGTTTCGCTGCTGGCCACCGCCGACGAGGTGGCACGGCGCGGTGGCCGACTGGTGCTGGCGAACCGTCCGGCCACGGTCCTGCGTCTGATCGAGTTGCTCGGTGTCGCGGTGCGACCCCCCATCCGCTCGCGCTGGACCGCACCGCGGTCGCGCTGCTGCCCCGGCACTCCGCCTCGGACCCGCCCGCCGCGCCACGGTGGAGGCCACGCCACCCAACGGCATGGGAGGCAACCCCCATCGAGTCGGCTCAGTCGTCGACCGCCCGCTGCAGCTCCGCCTTGGACATGGAGGATCGCCCCTCGACGCCCTGCCGTTTCGCGTCCTCGTAGAGCTGTGCCTTGGTCCGGCCCTGCGCACCGGAGTGCGACCGCTTCCCGCCGCGGTGCTGCGGCGAAACGTCGTCGGTGGACACCGGGCTCGCCTGGTCGGACTCGCCCGACTGCGCACGGTTCTTGTTGACGGTGCGCGCCGCGATCTCCTTGGCCCGGCCCTCGCGCTCCCCGCGGTCCTCCGCGGACTCCTTCACGTGCTCGTACTGCCGTTCGCGCTTGTCGCTCCATGCCTGCTGGGGCACGGTGTTCCCCTTCCGCTCGTGATCGGACACCCGCCCAGGGGTGCCCGGTCCGGGCGCCCCCTACTCGCGGGGCCCACGTGGTCGGGACCGGTGTCGACGGCGGGACGTCCGGGTAGCCCGGGGCCAGCGCGGTCCACCACGCCGGACCGCACCCGCGCAGGAAGGATCCCCGTGGTTCACGTCATCCGCACCTTCACCGTCGCCCGGCCGGCCGCGGAGGTACTGGCCTACCTGGCCGACTTCGGCCACGCGCCGAAGTGGGACCCGGGCACGGAGACCTGCACCCGGATCGACGACGGCCCGGTCGCTGCCGGTGCACGGTGGCAGAACGTGTCGAAGGTCCTCGGGATGAGCACCGAGCTGGAGTACCGCCTGGAGCGCCTCGGCGACGACCACTTCACGTTGGTCGGGCGCAACGACACCGCGACGGCCACCGACCACGTCACGGTCCGCCCGCACGAGCTCGGCTGCGAGGTCACCTACGACGCCACCGTCGAGCTGCACGGCGTGGCCAAGCTGGGCAGCCCACTCATGCAGATGGAGTTCGAGCGTCTCGGCGACGAGACCGTGGAGGGCATCCGCCGGGCGGTGACCCCCGCGAGCGCCTGACCGGTCGGCGCATACGACCCCACCACCCACCCCGGATCCGGGTAGCTTGTCGCGGGTGAGCGCCCCTGAGACCCTGCTCCGCCTGCTCGTGAAGGACTTCGTCTACGCCGATCCGGGCAACGCGTTGCCGGTGACCCTGCTGTGCGGCGGCCGCATCGTCGCGGGCGAGATCGTCACGCCGGAACGCTGGTCCGCGGAGGTGAAGTCGTTCGTGGCCAGCGGCCACGGCACCGCGATCGAGTACATGCTGGAGACCCTGGTCCGGTTCGGCGAGGCCCACGCGGGCAGCGACGCGCTGGGGGTGGAGGAGATCGCGACGCTCTACCTGATCAACGCTGCCGTGGCCCTCACCGGTGACGCGGTGGCGCCGGCGTCGGTGGTGCGCCGCCCGTGGGCCGTGCAGGTCGACCAGGTCGCCGCGTGGAGCCTGGGCACGGTTCTGCCGTCGTCGTGACCGTCCGGGACCGGGTACGGTACGTCGCCTCGGTGGCCGCGCGGGCCTACTCCCGGTAGTCGTGGGGCTCGGTCCAGTACCGGTGCCCGGTCGGGGTGATCCACTCGACCCGGCGGTCGGGGTGGAGGACGACCTGCCAGCCGGGATGTTCCTTCATGTGATGGTGGGCGGTGCATGCGGTGCACAGGTTGGCCTCGTCGGTGGGCCCGCCGCAGTTCCACGGGGTGACGTGGTCGAGTTCGCAGGTGGCGGCGTTGCGGCGGCACCCCGGGGTGCGGCAGGTGACG
>NZ_JAJCYB010000025.1 GCF_029263155.1 Pseudonocardia sp. | reverse complement strand
CGCCCACAACGGCTGCCTGATGATCATGCCCGGGTCGCACAAGGAGTTCGTCGCCTGCGTCGGACAGACCCCCGCCGACCACTACAAGCAATCCCTGCGCGAGCAGGAGATCGGCACCCCCGACCAGGACAGCCTCACCGCACTGGCCGACCGCCACGGCATCGCCATGCTCACCGGCCCCGCCGGCTCGGCCACCCTGTTCGACTCCAACTGCATGCACGGCTCGGGCGGCAACATCACCCCCTACCCGCGCTCGAACATCTTCGTGGTGTTCAACAGCGTGCACAACGCGCTGGAGGAGCCGTTCTCGGCGCCCTCGCCGCGGCCCCTGCACGTGGCGGCACGCACCATCACCCCGGTCTGATCCCCGGAGCACCTCGGTCGGCGGGCTCGGTCGGCGGGCTCGGGGGAGCCCGCCGGCCGGGGATCAGCCCTGTGGCGCGACGCCGTGGTCCAGGGGCAGCAGCTCCGGTCGCTTCGGCAGGAAGCCGTCACCGGTGTTGCGGCCCTGGATCCGCTTGCGGACGAACGGCATCGCGAACTCGCGCATCCAGCGCAGGTCGTCGAGCTGCCGGTCGCGCCACGGGGCGCGCGCGCCGTCCGGGAGCGGCACGCGCCAGTCCTCGGTGACCGGCTCGCCGAGCGTCTCCAGCACGCGCAGCGCGACGCGGCGGTGGGCGTCGGGTCGCAGGTGCAGCCGGTCGGGACCCCACGCCCGCGGGTCGGCGAGTGGCGCCATCCCCCACAGGTCGACGACCCGGCTGCCGTGCCGCTCCGCACTGACCCGCATGAACTCGTTGAAGCAGGCGACCCGGCCGCGCAGCCGGGCGATGAGCGGGTGCATGCGACCCAGGTCGAACCCGGTGAACACGAACACGTCGGCACCGGTGGCCGCGATCCGGCCGAGCGCGGCGTCGAAGCGGCGGGCGAGGTCGTCGACGTCGCAGGAGAACCTGATCAGGTCGTTGCCGCCCGCACAGAACGCCACGAGGTCGGGCCGCAGCCGTTCCGCGACCGGCAGCTGGTCCTCCACGATCTGGTCGAGGAGCTTGCCGCGCACGGCGAGGTTGGCGTAGCGGAAGCCCGGACGGGGCCCGGGACCCCCGTACGCGAGATGCTCGGCGACGCGATCCGCCCAGCCGCGCGGCGAGCCGTCGGAGCGCCAGTCGTCCAGTCCCTCCGTGAAGCTGTCACCGATCGCCACGAAGCTGTTCCAGGTACCCACGACGACCGCCTTTCGTTCATGTCCGGGCCACGTCCCCGACGCGCGGAAGTCGTTCCAGGATCACCCAACCACCGCCGTTCGCGCCAGTGGCGGTGATCTATCCGTGTCGATAGGGCACCCTTAGCGGGTGACCACTTCCGAGCCGTCGCTCGCCGAGGTCCTGGGCGGGCGCGGTGGCGCCGTCGACGCCTCGGCACCGGTCGCCGCGTTCGTGGCGTTCTGGCTGCTCGCCGTCACGCTGGACTGGGCGGCACCGGTCGCGTGGGGTGGCGGCGCGGCCGTGCTCGCGGCGGGTGTGGTCGCCGTGGTCCGGCTGCGGGCCGGCACCCCGCCACGCGCGGTCGTCTTCGGGCTGCTCGGTGTGGCCCTCGCCGCCGTCATCGCGCTGTCGACCGGCCGCGCGGCCGACTTCTTCCTGGTCCGGATCGCCAGCAACGCCGTGAGCGCGCTGGCGTGGGCGGTGTCGATCGTCGTCCGCTGGCCGTTGCTGGGCCTGGTGGCGGGCACGCTGCTCGGCCAGCGCACCCGCTGGCGGCGCGACCCGGACCTGCTGCGCGGCTACCAGCGTGCGAGCTGGGTGTGGGTGGCGCAGTACGTCGTGCGGCTGGCGGTGTTCCTGCCCCTGTACTTCGCCGACGCGGTGGTGGCACTCGGGATCGCGCAGACCGTACTCACCTGGCCGCTGGTCGCGGTGTGCATCGCGCTGTCGTGGCCGCTGGTCCGCTCCGCGCTGCCGGAGGGGCACGGCGGGGTACGCCATCCCGCCGGATCGTGAACGCCACCACTCGGACATGATCGTCTGAAACGATTCCGAGATCCCGTTCGCTGGACTGGGTGAGACCTGTCCAGCCGAGCCGGATCGAACGGAGCCATGTCACCCCACCCCGCCGCCCCACCCGCCGCGCCGACCTCCGAACTGGAGGTGCAGACCCCCGCCAAGGCCCCCGACCTCACCGTCAACAAGATCATCGCCGGGGCGGGGGCCGCTGCGACGGCCGCGGTGCTCGGCTCCTACCTCGGCGCGGCGGGGACCGTCGCGGGCGCGGCCATCGGGTCGGTGGCGAGCACGGTGGCCACCACGCTGTACCAGCGCTCGCTGGACCGCACCCGCGACACGGTCGTCACCCGCATCCGGCTGGCCCGCCCGGGCGATCCCGACGGCACCGACCCGGCACCGCCCGACGCCGAGCCGGAACCCGAGCCGCCGACGCCGAGCCCGCCGCGCCGGCGGCTGCGGACCGCCGTGCTCGCCACGGTCGCCGTGTTCGTGCTGGCGCTCGTCGCCGTCACCGGCCTGGAGCTGGTCAGCGGGTCGACGGTGACCCGGGGCGAGCCCGGGACGTCGATCGGGCGCGTCCTCGCCCCGGAGCCCGCCGCCGCGGAACCGGTGTCACCCGCGGAGTCCGAGGCTGCTCCCACCGAGGGCCCAGGCACCGAGGGCCCAGACAGCGAGGGCCCAGACAGCGAGGGCGCGGCAGCGACGGCCGAGCCCGAGGTCTCCCCGGAGCCGGCGGGCGAGCCTTCGCCGGGCACCGGGCCGAGCGACGACGCCACGCCGACCGACGACGTCCCGACCGACGACGCGAGCCCGGCCGGCCCGGCGGAGCTCGACTCCCTCCTGCCGGGGCCCGGCGGCGAGTAGGCGGGTCAGCCCGGCAGGCGGGCGGCCAGCGCCGTCGCCGCGGCCTGCGGGTCGTCGGCCTCGGTGATGGCCCGCACCACCACGATCCGCTGCGCACCCGCCGCGAGGACCTCGTCGAGCCGGTCGTGGTCGATGCCCCCGATCGCGAACCACGGCCGCGCAGGCCCGCGGGCCGCCACCGTGCGCACCAGCTCCAGCCCGGGGGCCGGGCGGCCGGCCTTGGTGGGTGTCGGCCAGCACGGGCCGACACAGAAGTAGTCGACGCCCGGCTCGCCCGCGGCCGCGGCCGTCTCGTCCGAGGCGTGCGACGACCGGCCGATCACCACGTCGTCGCCGACGACCCGACGGGCCCACCCGACGGGCAGGTCGTCCTGTCCGAGGTGCAGGACGTCGGCGCCGGCCGCCAGCGCGACGTCGGCCCGGTCGTTGACGGCCAGCAGCGCGCCGTGCCGGGCGCACGCCTCGGCCAGGACCTCCAGCGCGACCAGCTCGGCCCTCGCCTCGATCCCCTTCTCGCGCAGCTGCACGATGTCCACGCCGCCGGCCAGCGCCGCGTCGGCGAACTCGGCGAGGTCCGGGCGGTCGCCGGTGCAGACGTAGAGGCGGGCGTCGTCGAGCCGCTCGCGCAGCGCGTCACCGTCGAGTCCGGGCATGGCAGGAAGCGTAGGCTGGACGCTAGGTGACGCACGGGAGCCCCGGCAAGGGGCTGAGAGGGGATCGCGGGATCCCGACCGTCGAACCTGATCCGGGTCATGCCGGCGCAGGGAGCGGGGTGTTTCTCATGGAGGACCGACGGATGACCGTCGTCGGGGCGGGCGTGATCGGCCTGTCCTGCGCGTGGCGCGCCGCCACCGCCGGATGGCGGGTCACGGTGCTCGACCCGGCGCCCGCGTCGGGGGCGTCCTGGGTGGCGGGCGGCATGCTGGCACCGCTCACGGAGGCCTGGCCGGGCGAGGAACGGCTGCTCGAGCTGGGCGTCGAGTCGCTGCGGCGCTGGCCGGACTTCGCAGCCGAGCTGGGCGGCGCCGGGCTGCGAACCGAGGGCACCGTGGTGGTCGCCACCGGCGCGGGCGACCGGGCCGAGCTCGATTCCCTCGCCGAGCACCTGGCCCGCACGGGTCGAGCCGTCGAGCGGCTCACCGGGCGTGCGCTGCGTCGACTGGAGCCCGCTCTCGGGCCCGAGGTGCGCGGTGGCCTGTCGGTCCCCGGCGATCTCTCCGTCGACAACCGGGAGCTGCTCGGCGCGCTGCGCGAGGCGGCGGAGCAGGCCGGGGCCCGCTTCGTGAGCCAGGCCGTCACCTGTGTGCTCGACGACGGGGCACGCGTCACGGGGGTCCGCTGCGCGGGCGGCCACGACCGTCCCGCCGAGGTGGTCCTCGTCGCGGCGGGCGCCCACTCCTCTGCCCTGCACCCCGCGCTGCGGGGCCTGGTACGTCCGGTGAAGGGCGAGATCCTGCGACTCGCGCACCGGCCGGGCGCGTTCCCACCGCCCCGCCGCACGGTGCGCGCGCTGGTGGACGGGCGTCCGGTGTACATGGTGCCGCGCGAGGGCGGTGGGCTGGTGGTCGGCGCCACGCAGACGGAGGTCGGTTTCGACACCGACACCACGGTCGCCGGGGTGCGCGACCTGCTCCGCGACGCCGAACGGGTCCTACCGGGGATCGCCGAGTACGCGCTGGTCGAGTCGGCCGCGGGCCTGCGTCCCAGCTGCGCGGACAACCTGCCCCTGGTGGACGCGGTCGGGCCGGACGGGCTGCTCGTCGCCACCGGGCACGGCCGCAACGGGATGCTGCTCGCCCCCGTGACGGCCGACACGGTGCTCGGGCTGCTGCGCGAGGTGGAGGAGGTGGCGTGATGCAGGTGTGGATCAACGGCTCGGCGTGCGAGCTGGCCCCGGACGCGGCCGTGCCCGACGCGCTGGCCGCGATCGGGTCACCGCAGGCGGGCGTGGCGGTGGCCGTCGACGGCGCGGTCGTGCGCCGCGCCGACTGGCCGCACACGCGGCTGTCCGACGGCGCGCGCGTCGAGGTGCTCACAGCGGTGCAGGGTGGATGAGGTGGGGAGGATGACGATGGACGACACGCTCGTGATCGGTGATCGCAAGCTCGGCTCACGACTGATCATGGGAACCGGCGGGGCCGCCAACCTGGAGACGCTGGAGCGTGCGCTGGTGGCGTCGGGCACGTCGCTGACCACGGTGGCGATGCGTCGCATCGACGCCGCCACCGGCACCGGCGTACTCGACCTGCTGCGCAGGCTCGGCATCGAGATTCTCCCCAACACCGCGGGCTGCCGGACCGCGGCCGAGGCCGTGCTCACCGCCCGCCTCGCCCGGGAGGCCCTGGAGACCGAACTGGTGAAGCTGGAGGTCGTGGCCGACGAACGGACCCTGCTGCCCGACCCCATCGAGCTGCTCGACGCCGCCGAGCAGCTCGTCGACGACGGGTTCACCGTGCTCCCCTACACCAACGACGACCCGGTGCTGGCCCGCAAGCTCGAGCAGGCGGGCTGCGCGGCCGTGATGCCCCTGGGCTCCCCGATCGGCACCGGTCTGGGCATCCGCAACCCGCACAACATCGCGATGATCGTGGAAGCCGCCGGCGTGCCGGTCGTGCTCGACGCCGGGATCGGCACCGCGTCGGAGGCCGCCCAGGCCATGGAGCTGGGCTGCGACGCGGTGCTGCTCGCCACCGCCGTGACCCGGGCCGGGGACCCCGAGCGCATGGCGCACGCCATGCGCCTCGGCGTGGAGGCCGGCCGCGCCGCGCACGGCGCGGGCCGCATCCCGCGCCGGTACTGGGCGCAGGCGTCGTCACCGGAGATCGACGTCTGACAGGTCACCGTGCGCCGGACGCCCTACTCGCGCACCCCGCCGCGTCTCGCGCACTGCCGGCGGCGCGCGAGGCGCGGTCCGGCGCGCGAGAACCCCGGACCACGCGGCCACCCCGGCCTGGTCCGGGGCCGACCGCGTCTCGCGCACCCGACCACGTCTCGCGCATGCAACTGCGTCTCGCGCATGCAACTGCGTCTCGCGCGCCGCTGGCGGCGCGCGAGGCGCGATTCGGCGCGCGAAACCCCGGCCCGGTCGGGCAGACCGGGCCGGGGTGGGCCGACCGAGCGGGCGACGGCCCGCCCGGATCGCTCAGCTGGAGCGGCCGCGCCGCACCAGCAGGATGACCAGCAGCAGCAGCGCACCGCCGATGACCGGGGCGAGACGCTTGATCACCGGTGCCCCCGCCGTGTCGAGCAGGTCGATCGCGTCGATGTCGCTCTTCATCGGACCGGCCGGGCGGTTGGCCGGAGACGTCGCCGTGACGCCGGACGACGCCGGGGTCGAGGCCAGCGACGGTCCGGCCGCGGTGGCGGTGGCGGCCGCGGTGGCGCCCGACCCGTTGGTCGCGCCGTTGGCACTGCCCGCGGCCGCGGACGGTGCGGATCCACCGGGGGCGGGAGCCGGCTCGGGAGCCGACTCCTCGGGAGCCAGCTTCTTCGCCACGCAGCCCGCGAACTGACCGATGATCTTGTCGGCGACGTCGGACATCACGCCGCGGCCGAACTGCGCCGGTCGCCCGGTGATCTGCATGTCGGTGACCATCGTGACGGCGGTGGAGTTCGGGCCGTCGGCGACCATCGTGCCGGTGACCGTGGCGCTGGCCGTGCCGTTGCCCCGCGAGTCGCGGCCGCTGGCCTCGATCTTGACCGTGTGGTTGGCGTCGTCGCGGTCGACGTAGGTGCCCTTGCCCTTGTAGGTCAGCGAGATCGGGCCGAGCTTCACCTTCACGGTGCCGGTGAACGAGTCGCCCTCGTACTCCGTGAGCGTCGCACCCGGGAAGCACGGCGCGATCATGTCGGGCGTGTTCAGCGCGACCCACGCCTTCTCGATGGGTGCCTCGATCGTGAACTTGTTCTCCAACTGCATGGGATCTCCCTCACGAGACAGACGCCCGCCCCGGTGGCCGGGACGGGCGTCTGTGAATTCGGAACCGAGCGTCAGCCCGCGGCGGCCAGCACCGCACGGCCGGTGAGCACCTTGGCCAGGTGCTCACGGTAGTCCGCGGCGGCGTCGGCGTCACTCGGAGCCGCCGTGCCCTCCGTCGCACGCTCCGCCGCGGCACGCACCGCGTCGGCCGTGGCCGGCTGGCCGACCAGCGCCTGCTCCACGCCGGTAGCGCGGATCGGCGTGGTGCCCATGTTCGTCAGCCCGACGCGGGCCTGCGAGATGCTGCCGCCGTCGACCTTGATGGCCGCCGCGACCGCACACATCGACCAGGCCTGCGCCGTGCGGTTGAACTTCTCGTAGTGGCTGCCCCACCCGGTGTACTTCGGGAACCGGATCTCGGTGAGGATCTCGCCCTCGCCGATGGCGGTGGTGAAGTAGTCGACGAAGAACTCCGCCGCCGTCACCGTGCGGGTGCCCGAGGCCCCCGCGATCACCATCTGCGCGTCGAGCGCGAGCGCCGGGGCACCCAGGTCGCCCGCGGGGTCGGCGTGGGCGAGCGAGCCGCCCAGCGTGCCGCGGTGTCGCACCTGGTTGTCGGCCACCGTCTCGGTCGCCTGGGCGAGCAGCGCGACGTGCTGGCTCACCAGGTCGTCGCGGACGATGTCGTAGTAGCTGGTCATCGCCCCGATCGCGATGTGGTCGCCGTCCTCGCGGATACCGCGGAGCTCCGCGATCCCGCCCAGGTCGATGACCACCGACGGCGCCGCGAGGCGCAGCCGGAGCACCGGGATCAGGCTCTGGCCACCGGCCAGGATCTTGGCGTCGTCCCCGCCGTCGGCGAGTGCCTGCACCGCCTCGGCGACCGACGCCGGCTTGACGTAGTCGAACTTGGACGGGATCACTGGACCTCCCCCTGGGGGTTGTTCGGGTCGATCGAGCCCAGGCCGGCACCCGGGGAGTGGGTGTCGATCGGGGTCTCCTGGGTGGTGTTGCCCTTGGCGTCCTGGATCGCCCGCCAGACGCGCTGCGAGGTGCAGGGCATCTCGACGTTGGTCACGCCGAGGTGGCGTACCGCGTCGATGACGGCGTTGACGATGGCCGGCGTCGAGGCGATGGTGCCCGCCTCGCCGACGCCCTTGACACCCAGCGGGTTCGACGTGGCCGGCGTGGACACCGTGGAGGTGTCGAAGCTGGGCAGGTCCGACGCGGAGGGCAGGGTGTAGTCGACGAACGTGCCGTTGACGAGCGTGCCCTGCTCGTCGTAGTTGGCCTCCTCGAACAGGGCCTGCGCGATGCCCTGGGCGAGACCGCCGTGCACCTGGCCCTCCACGATCAGCGGGTTGACGACGGTGCCGATGTCGTCGACGCAGACGTACTTGCGCAGGTTGACGCGACCGGTGTCGGTGTCGATCTCGACGGCGGCGAGGTGCGTGCCGTGCGGGAACGAGAAGTTCTCCGGGTCGTAGACCGCGTCGGCGTCGAGGTTGGGCTCCATGTCCTCGGGATAGTCGTGCGCCATGAACGCGGCGAACGCGATCTCCTGGATGGCCTTGCCCTTGTCGGTGCCCTTGACGCTGAACGTGCCGCCCGAGAACTCGATGTCGTCCTCGGAGGCCTCCAGCAGGTGCGCCGCGATCTTCTTGGCCTTGGCGACGACCTTCTCCGCCGCCTTGACGATCGCGATGCCGCCGACGACCAGCGAGCGGGAGCCGTAGGTGTCGAGGCCCTTCGGCGAGATCTGCGTGTCGCCGTGCAGGATCTCGACGTCCTCGAACGGCACGCCGAGCTGGTCGGCGACGATCTGGCTGAACGCCGTCTCGTGGCCCTGCCCGTGGGCGGACGCGCCGGTGATGACCTCGACCTTGCCGGTGGCCAGCATCCGGATGCTCGCGGCCTCCCAGCCGCCCGCGCCGTAGGACAGCGAGCCGAGCACGCGCGAGGGCGCGAGGCCGCACATCTCGGTGAACGTCGAGATGCCGATGCCGAGCTGGACGGGGTCACCGCTCGCGCGGCGCTCCTCCTGCTCGCGGCGCAGGCCCGCGTAGTCGAAGGCCTCCATCGCCTGCGCGGTGGCCTGCTCGTAGTTGCCCGAGTCGTAGGTGAGCCCGACCACCGTGGTGAACGGGAACTCCTCGTGGGAGATCCAGTTCTTCTTGCGCAGCTCCATCGGCTCGATGCCGAGCTCGACCGCGAGCTCGTCCATCATCCGCTCGATGCCGAACGTGGCCTCCGGGCGGCCGGCGCCGCGGTAGGCGTCGGTCAGCGTCTTCGTGGTGAACACGTTGGTGCAGGTGAACTTCAGCGCCGGGATCTTGTAGATCGCGTTGAACATGAACGCGCCGAGGATCGGGACACCCGGGCCGACGAGGCCGAGGTAGGCGCCCATGTCGGCAAGCAGGTGGACGTCGAACCCGGTGATCGTGCCGTCCTTCTTGGCCGTCATCGTCAGGTCCTGGATCTGGTCGCGGCCGTGGTGCGCCGCGAGCAGGGACTCCGAGCGGGTCTCGTTCCACTTGATCGGCTTGCCGGTCTTCTGCGCGAGGGCGACGCAGAGCATCTCCTCGGGCAGCACGCCGATCTTGCCGCCGAAGCCGCCACCCACGTCGGGGGCGATGACGCGCAGCTTGGACTCCGGGACCCCCAGCGTCACGGTGGTCATGGTGCGCAGGATGTGCGGCACCTGCGTGGCGGCCCAGACCGTGATCTGCTCACCGGTCGGGTCGACGACGCACGCGCGCGGCTCCATGAACGCGGGGATCAGGCGCTGCTGGATGAAGCGGCGCCGCAGGACGATCGAGTCCGGGTCGGCCTCGGCGGCGGCGATCGCCTCGTCGACGCTGTTGCCGGTGCCCGCGGCGCCGGAGTCGAAGACCCAGGTGGCGTTCTCGTTGGTGCCCAGGTCCGGGTGGACCAGCGTGGCACCCTCCTTGATCGCGTCCTCCATGTCGAGGACGGGCTCCAGCGGCTCGTAGTCGACCTCGACGAGGTCGGCCGCGTCGCGCGCCTCGGCGGCGGAGCGGGCGAGCACCACGGCGACGCCCTCACCGGCGAAGTGCACGGTGCCGGTGGCGAGCAGCGGACGCTGCGGGGCCTTCATGTCGGGCGTGATCGGCCAGGCGCACGGCAGGCCGACGGCCTCGACACCCAGGTCGGCCGCGGTGTAGACGCCGATGACGCCGGGCGCCGAACGCGCCGCCTCCGCGTCGATACCGGTGATCGTGGCGTGGGCCAGCGGGGAGCGCACGACGTGCAGGTACAGCATGCCGGGCAGGTTGATCGCGTCGGTGAACTTGGTGCGTCCGGTGATGAGGCGCGCGTCCTCCTTGCGGGTGCGCGCCTTGCCGAACTCGAGCGTGGTGGGATCGGCGGTCGCAGTCATCTAGTTGCCTCCTCCGGCCACGGAGACCGGGGCGTCGGTCTGGGCGTGCGCGCCCGGCTTCATCTTCTGGGCCGCGGACTGCACCGCCCGGACGATGTTCTGGTAGCCCGTGCACCGGCAGAGGTTGCCCTCGATGCCCTCGCGGACCTCGTGCTCGTCGGGGTCGGGGTTGTCGCCCAGCAGGTCGATCGCCTGCATGATCATGCCCGGCGTGCAGTAGCCGCACTGCAGGGCGTGCTTCTCGTTGAAGGCCTCCTGCACGGGGTGCAGCTGGCCGTCGCGGGCGATGCCCTCGATGGTGGTGACCTCGGCGCCGTCGGCCTGCACGGCCAGCACCGAGCAGCTCTTCACGCTCTGACCGTTCAGATGCACCGTGCAGGCGCCGCAGTTGCTGGTGTCGCAACCGACCAGGGTGCCGGTCTTCCCGACCTGCTCCCTCAGATAGTGGACCAACAACGTACGGGGCTCGACGTCGTCGGCGTAGTTCACGCCGTCGACGGTGACCCGGACCTGTGCCATGAGTCTTCTCCTCAACCGCAGCGCCGACTTTCCGCCGCGCAGGACTTCCGGGGACTGACCGGAGGCTGTGGTGGTGCGCTCCGGTGCCGATCACACCTTTGTGGCGGCGAGCACATCACACCGCTGATCATCGAGCGGTGCAAGGTAGCCGACCCTGGCGGACCACGACCCCTGGGAGGCCACACCAGGGCGTCGACTGACGTCAGGAGTGTCGAATCCGCTGAAGCGGAACCGATCCGCAATACCCGTCGCAGAATCGGACGGCACACACCGAATTTATCATCCGTTTGGACCAACCCGGACGGACGGCCCGGCCGGTCGCAGCGGAGCGAGGGTGCGATGGCGTACGGCGCCGATCCAGAGGCCTGCGCCGTAGGCGAGATCGTCGAGGCGGTGGGCGAGCCAATGCGGGAGGGGCTGCGGGCGCACCCGCGCGTCCCGGTCGCGGTGCTGCCACCAGTCGAGCGCCCCCTCGGCCAGCGCCACCGCCGCCACCGTGCGCCGGGCGCGCCGCGAGACCAGGCAGGCGGCCAGCGAGAGCGGCCAGTAGTGGCGGGTCACGGCGTCGGCGGTCTGCGAGACACCCCCGGCGGCCCCGAGCCCGACGAGCCGCCAGGCCGTGACCCGGGGCCGCCGCACGCGCAGCTTCGGCGCGAGCCGCTCCACGGCCAGCGCGCCGACGGCGGCGGCCGCCGGCACCGCCCACGGCCGCGCGACCAGCGTCAGCGCGGCCACCGCGGCCGAGGTCGGGCTCAGCACCATCGGGGGCACGGATCCCTTGTGCCGCAACGACAGCGGTGCCGCGCCCGTGCCGTAGTCGCACTTGCGCAGCCACCACGCGCGCAGGCCGGTGCGGTGGTCGTGCGCCACCCGCGCCGCGGGCACGTAACGCAGGCGCCAGCCCGCCGCGTGCATCCGCAGGACCAGATCGACGTCCTCGGCGACGTGCATCTGCTCGTCGAACCCGGCGCCCGCGGCGTCGCGTCGCACCAGCATCGCCGCGCTGGGCACGTAGGCCACCCGGGAGCGGGGGACGATCAGCGCCGGGTCCGGACCCAGGTCCAGCGACGAGTGCACGGCCTCGTAGCGGCCCAGCCAGCCGCTGATCGGGGCGAGCCCCACGATCCGCGGCGCCGCCAGCCCGACGGCCGGGTCCGCGAAGGCCGCCAGCAGCGGCTCCAGCCAGCCCGGCTCGGGCACCACGTCGGAGTCGAGGAACGCCACCAGCGTCGTGGTCGCGGCGGCGAGCCCGGCGTTGCGCGACGCCGACGCCCCGCGGGACACGGCGTGGCGCAGCACGCGCGCGTCACCCGCGGCGGCGCGGATCGCCGCGGGATCGGCCGACCCGTCGTCGACGACCACGACCGCCACCCCGGCCGGCAGGGCCGCCCGCAGCCGCGCGAGACCACCGGCCCGGTCCTTGACCGGGACGACCACGGTGACCTCGGCCGCGCCCGGGCCCGGCGCCCCACCGGTGGGGTGCGCGATGCCGACGTCGATGAGCCTGCGCGCCAGCGCGCGCTCGGTCGGGCCGGTGACGGTGAACTCCCCGCCGCGGGCGAGCAGCGCCCGGGCCGCCGGGGCGAGGTGCAGCATCCGCGGCGGCGCCCCGCCGAGCAGCACCGCCCCGTCGTCGACGCGGCGGGTGCGGCGGTCGAGCGCGACCCGCAACCCGAGGGGCAACCCGATGTCACCGGGCCCGCGACCGCCACTGTCGTGCACGGGCTCACGCTATCGCCCCGGCAGCACCCGATCTGCGCGACGAGTGGGACGCTCGTCCCGACCTTTCGTACCGGCGTCCCACTCGTCCGATCCGCGTGGGGGTGGCACGCTCACCCCCGTGATCGGCGACGACGGTGTGGTCCTCCCGCAGTACGGCCACCG
This sequence comes from Pseudonocardia sp., assembly GCF_029263155.1. GTDB lineage: Bacteria > Actinomycetota > Actinomycetes > Mycobacteriales > Pseudonocardiaceae > Pseudonocardia. Next base: position 21,772 of record NZ_JAJCYB010000025.1, on the reverse strand, counting down.
CTCCCTGGCCGAGGTGCTGCCGGCGCTGATGTACGCGCTGGGCGAGCCGTGGCCCGTCCCGGACCTCGCCGTCGAGCCGGTGCGGGCGGCCGCCCTGCTGCTCGTCGACGGGCTGGGCTCGGACCTGCTGCGCGACCACGCCGCCGACGCCCCGTTCCTCGCCTCGCTGCCCGACGCCGGGCCGCTGACCGTCGGGTTCCCGTCCAGCACGTCCATCAGCATCGCCTCGATCGGCACCGGGCTGCCGCCGGGGGCGCACGGGATGGTGGGCATCTCCTTCCGCTCCGGCGACGGCGAGCTGCTCGACTCGCTGCGCTGGACCAGCCACGGTGCGGGCGAGGCCGTCGACCTGCGCGAGTCCCTGCCGCCCGAGCAGGTCCAGCCCGAGCCGACGGTGCTGGAACGCGCGGCCGACGCCGGGATCGAGGTGACCGTGGTGTCTCAGCGCGCGTTCCGCGGCTCCGGGCTGACCCGGGCGGCGCTGCGCGGCGGCCGGTTCCGCGCCGCCCACGCGATCGGCGACCTCGCCGCCGAGGTGATCACCGCGGTCCGCGGCCCGGGACGCCGGCTCTGCTACGGCTACCACGCCGACCTGGACGCGCTGGGCCACGTGCACGGTCCCGGTAGCCTCGCCTGGCGCCTGCAGCTCGCCCAGGTGGACCGGCTCGTCGAGCGGATCGCCGCGCACCTGCCGACCGACGCCGTGCTCGCGGTGACCGGCGACCACGGCATGGTCGGCGTCGACCGCATCCACGACGCCGACACCGACGAGGCGCTCCGACACGGGGTGCTGCTGCTCGGTGGCGACCCGCGCTCCCGCCACGTCTACGCCCGCCCCGGCGCGTCGGCCGACGTCCTCGCGGCGTGGCGGTCCGTGCTCGGTGACGACGCGTGGGTGGTGCCGGGCAGCCAGGCCGTCGCCGACGGGTGGTTCGGCCCGGTGTCCCCCGCGATGCGCGGCCGGATCGGCGATGTCGTGGTTGCGGCCCGGGGCAACGCCGCGGTGATCCGCTCCGAGGCCGAGCCGCTGATCTCCCGACTGCCCGGCCAGCACGGGTCGCTCTCCGCCGCGGAGCAGCAGGTGCCGTTGCTGCTGGCCCGGGCTACCGGGTGATCCGGTAGCGCAGGTGCGTCACCGTCGGGGAGGCGATCACCTCGACCAGCTCCAGCGCCGGCGGGCCGACCCCGTCGAGCGACCGCTCCCCGGCCCCGAGGACGGCCTCGGGCGAGCCCGCGGCGGTCAGCCCGTCAGCCGAGGCGGCCGCGGTCGTCGGGCTGCCAGCGGGCGAGGCGGTCGCGGAGCCGGGTGACCATCGCCTCCAGCAACTCCGCGCCCTCCTGCGCCGTCGCGCCGCGGGGGTCGCCGAGGACGCCGTTCGGGCTGGCCGCGGCGACGCCACCGCGTACGAGCGTGGGCAGCAGCTCGGCCAGCGGGGCGGTGTTGCCGGGCTCCCAGTCCGCATCCCGCACCACCGACGGGTCCAGTGCCAGCAGGATCGCGGTCTCGGTGCGGCCGGCGTGGGCGTCGCCGCGCGGTACCGCGCAGCCGAACCAGGCGGCGTCGCGGCCCTCGTGGCGCAGCTGCGCGACGGCGTCGGGCACGGTCGGCAGGTTGCCGCCGTGGCCGTTGACGAACACCAGCCGCGACGCCCACGACGACGCCGAGCGGCCCAGCTCGACGAGCACCGCACGCAGGGCCTCGTGGCCGATCGAGAGCGTGCCGGCGAAGCCCTCGTGCTCACCGGACGCGCCGTAGGCCAGCGGGGGCGCGAGCAGCAGCGCGGGATCGCCGTCGGCGGCCCGGCGGGCGACGGCGGCGGCGATCCGGGCGTCGGTGTCGAGCGGGAGGTGCGGGCCGTGCTGCTCCAGCGATCCCACGGGGACGAGCACCGTGCGCGGCGCGGGGCCGTCGACCTCGGTCCAGGTGCGCTCCCCCAGCCGCCCGGTCACAGCCCGACGCCGATCCGGTGGCCTTCGATCACCGCGGCGTGCACCCGGCGGGGGGCGAGGCAGTCGCCGACCCGGTGCACGGGTCGTCCGCCGCCGCGCAGCGCGGTCCAGAGCGCCTCGTCGGGATCCGGTGGAGCCGCGCAGACGATCCAGTCGTAGCGGACCCGGCTCTCGGCGCCGACGGTGTGGTGCAGCACGGTGACCTCGCAACCCGCGACGCCGGTGATCACGCGGTCGGTGGTCAGCGTGATCCCGGCGGCGTGGGCGCGGCGGTGGAACAGCTCCATGTCCAGCGTGGTGCCCAGGTCCTGGGCCACCACCATCCCCGGTGTCATGATCTCCACGGTGCACCCCCTCGCCGCGAGCAGCTCGGCCACGGCGGGGGCCTGGTGGAACCCCAGCTCGTCGTACACGAGCACCCTGCCCTGCGGCGCGACGTCCCCGGACAGCACCTCCCGCACGTCCACCACCCTGCCGGGGATCGCGCGCGCGAGTCGGGGCCTGCGTGCGCGCGAGTCGGGGCCTGCGTGCGCCCAGCCGGGCAGGCGGGGGCGGGCACCGGTGGCGAGGACGACGACGTCGGGATCCACGCGCTCGACGTGCGCGAGGTCCACGGCGGTCCCGGTCACCACCTCGACCCCGGCGGCCACGCACTCGGCGAGCAGGTCGCGGACCACGTTGCCGAACTCGACCCGGCCGGGCGCGGCGGCCGCGAGCCGGACCGCACCCCCGGTCGCGCCGTCGCGCTCGCACAGCACGACCCGGTGGCCGCGGGACGCGGCGGTGGCCGCTGCCCGCATCCCCGCCGGTCCGCCGCCGACCACCAGTACCCGCTTCGACACGCCGGGCGCCGGGAGCGGCACCGCCTCCCGTCCGGCGCGCGGGTTGACCACGCAGCCCAGCCACCGGTTGCGCCCTACCCGCCCGACGCACTCCTGGTTGCACCCCACGCACGCCCGCACCGGGCCCGACGCGAACCCGGGGTCGGCGATCTGCCCGCGCACGACGCCGACCAGGTCACAGGATCCACCGGTCAGCGCCCGCTCCGCCTCGGCGCGCGTCGTGAACCGCCCGACCCCGATCACCGGCACGTCGACCACCCGTTTCACGGCCGCCGGGATCGACAGCGCGTAGCCCGGCCGGAACCGCAGCGACGCCTCGATCAGGTACAGCGTCGAGGTGGCGACGCCGATGGAGGTGTTGACGTGGTCGACCCGCCCCGCCAGCAGCCGCGCCACGGCGACGGCGTCGTCGATCGTGATGCCGTGCTCGATGCCCTCGTCCCCGCAGAGCCGCACGCCGAGCACCCGCGTGGGGCCGATCGCGGCACGCACGGCGTCGACGATCTCGGACAGGATCCGGGCCCGCTGCTCCACCGGGCCGCCGTACCCGTCGGTGCGCAGGTTCGTGGCGGGCGAGAGGAACTGCCGCACGAGCGACGAGTGCGAGCACTGGATCTCGACGCCGTCGAAACCGCCCTCGACGCATCGAGCCGCGACCCGCGCGTACCCGGCGACGATCTCCGCGATCCCGGTCGGCGTGAGCTCGACGGGAACCTCGCGGAACATCGGGTCCGGCACCGCCGACGGCGCGTGCACCGGCGCCCGCGTGTACATCCCGCCCGCCTGCCCGCCGTTGTGGTTGAGCTGCGCGAGCACAGCGGCGCCGTGGGCGTGGACCGCGTCGGTGATGGCGCGGTAGCCCGGCAGCACGCGCGGGTCGGTGCCGTCGATCAGCTTCTCGTAGGGCCGGTCCGCCGGGTCGACGGAGTGCTCCTCGGTGATCACGAGCCCGACGCCGCCCGCGGCCCGGGCGGCGTAGTAGGCGACGTGCTGGGCGGTCGGCAGGCCGTCCTCGGCGAAGTTGGTGAGGTGGGCGGAGAAGACGATGCGGTTGCGCAGCGTCAGCGGGCCCAGCCGCAGGGACGAGTCGATCACCGCAGCTCCCGGGCCAGCCGCCGGCCCTCCAGCACGGCCTCGGCGACGGTGCGGGGGGCCACGCAGTCCCCGGCGCGCGGGAGGTCGGGACGGGCGCGCCAGAGCGCGTCGTCGGGAAGGCGGTGCCCGCAGTCGATCACCACGGCGCAGTCGACCGCCCGCCGCTCACCGGTCCAGATGTGCTCGAGCACCGCCCGGCGCCCGGTCACCCCGCGCAGCAGCGACCGCAGCTCGCGCGCCACCCCGGCCCGCTCCAGCCGGGCGTTGGCCGGGGCGAGGTCCCCGGTGATCGCCAGCTGGGTGCCGGCCACCTGGTCGGGGGTGACGAGCGCCGTCACCCGCCCGGCCGCGGCCACCTGCTCGGCGATCCCGACGCCGGTCCAGTCCCCCACCGGGTCGTGGACGACGACGGCGCCCGGCGGGAGCACCTCGTCCACCGAACCCGCGGCCAGCACAGCGGCCTCGAACGCGGCCGCGGAGACGACCGGGGCGTCGGAGTCGTAGGGCCGCGGCCCGTCCCGGGAGCCGGTGGCCAGCAGCACCGCCACCCCGCCGCGGGTGGCCGCGTCGAGCTCGCCGACGCCCACCCGCACGGCGGTCTCGATGGTGACGCCGAGCCGGGTCAGCTCCCGGCACCACCACGGCAGCAGCACCCCCATCCGGGCCCGGCCGGCGACCGCCGCGGCGAGCCGCAGCCCCCCGCCCAGCTCGCCCGCCTGCTCGACGAGCCGAACCCGGTGCCCGCGCAGCGCCAGCTCCCGCGCGGCCTCCAGCCCGGCCGGCCCGCCGCCCACGACCAGCACGTCGCGCGGTGCGGCGGCCGGACCGGGCCGGGGCTCCGTCTCGTGCCCGGCGTCCGGCTCGGCCTCGTCGGAGACGATCGGGTTGCGCGGGTCGCGCACCGTGCTGCGCTGGTTGGACAGCGTGCAGGGCCGGATCCGGTCCGCCGTGCCGGCCCGCACGAGGGCGACCAGGTCCGGCTCGGCGATCTGCGCGCGCGTCATCTCCACGAGGTCGCACACCCCGGCGTCCAGCGCGGCCTGGGCGAACCCAGGATCGACGACGCTGCCCTGCAGCACCAGCGCCATCTCCTGCCTGACGCCGCGGTGATCAAGGGCGGATGGTCGCGATCGGTGATCATCGGGCAACCGTCCGCCCTTGATCGGCGGGGTGGGGCGGTGGAGGCCCGCCCGCAGCCCACCGCACAGGTCGCGGTTGAAGCCGGGCTCGGTGTGCAGGTCGGGGCGGGTGGCCGCGACGGACAGGGCGCTGCCGCGCACCGGTACCACGTAGTCGGTCAAAGCCGCCGCCGTGCGGGTGATGTCGGCGGCGGCTTCCGGCGTGATCCCGGCCCACGGCGCGAGCTCGTCGCAGCACAGGCGCAGGCCCAGGACGCGGTCGGCACCGAGGGTGTCCCGCACGGCGTCGAGTACGTGGCACAGCAACAGGGAGCGGTCGCGGCCGAAGGCGTCGGCGCGGTGGTTGGTGAGGCCGGAGAGGAACTGCCGTAGCAGCGAGTGCTGCCCGGCGTCGATCTCGACGCCGTCGCAGCCCGCCCCGGCGGCCAGCCCGGCGGCGACGGCGAACCCGGCCACCAGCGCGTCGATCTCGGGCCGCTCCATGGCCATCGGTACCTCGCGGGTCGCCACGTCCGGCACCCGCGACGGCGCCCACAACGCCTGCTGGCCGTGGGCCGAGCTGCCCTGGGATCCGGCGTGCCCGAGGCCGGCCAGCACGAGCGCACCGTGCGAGTGGCAGGCCTGGGTGACGGCACGCCAGCCGTCGGCGCAGTCGGTGGCGAGCGGCGCGCGCTCGTAGGGCCAGTCGGAGTCGTGCACCGACGCCACCTCGGTGACGATCACGCCCGCACCCCCGGCGGCCCGCCGCGCGTAGTACGCGACGTGCCGCTCCGAGATCGCCCGCCGCCGCCCCAGGTTGGTGACGTGCGGCCCGAACAGCACCCGACTGGGCGCGGCCCGCCCGCCGAGCGCCACCTCCCCCACCAGCGAACGAACGGCACCGCCGTCCACCGGGAGTGGACGGGAGTGCCGTTCGTCGACGGAGTCTCGGCTCAGGCGCGTGCCGCCGCAGGGCTCAGGCGCGTGTCCGCCGCGCCGTCCACCAGCGGGCTGGTCTCACACGCCTTGTCCGGGCGGCCCATACCGATCTGCACCGGCACCGGCCCGCGCGAGTTGCGCGGCGTCGAGCGCGAGTGGTCGACATCGGACCTGGGGATCTCGTGCGACCCGTCGCGGGCCGCCAGCGCCTGCTCGCCGAACCCGCGGACGCACTCCGGGTCGGGCCCGTCGAGCGGGAGGCCGGTGAAGAACTTGGCCGCCATGCACCCGCCCTGGCACGAGTCGTAGTGCATGCAGGAGGAACACGCACCGCCGGTCTGCGGCTGCCGCAGCTCGGTGAACAGCTCCGAGTTCTCCCAGATCTCCTGGAAACCGCCGGGCGAGCGGAGGTTGCCGGCCAGGAAGTTCTCGTGGATCGCGAACGGGCAGGCATACACGTCGCCGACCGGGTCGATCAGGCAGACCACGCGCCCGGCGCCGCACAGGTTGAGCCCGGGCAGGGCCTCGCCGAACGCGGAGAGGTGGAAGAACGAGTCCCCGGTGAGCACCGAGTCGCCCTTCGCGACCAGCCAGTCGTACATCTGCTTCTGCTGCGACGGGAGCGGGTGCAGCTCGTCCCAGACGTCCGCGCCGCGCCCCGACGGGCGCAGCCGGGTGATCCGCAGCTGCGCGTTGTACTTGTCGGCGATCGACTTGAACTCGTCGAGCTGGTCGACGTTCTGCCGCGTCATGACCACCGAGATCTTCGGCTGCCCGAACCCGGCCTCGGCCAGGTTCTCCAGCGCGCGGATCGCCGTGTCGTAGGAGCCGGGGCCGCGCACGTGGTCGTTGACGTCGGCGGTGGCGCCGTCGAGCGAGATCTGCACGTCGACGTAGTCGGTGCGGGCGAGCTGCGCGGAGCGCTTCTGGTCCAGCTTGATGCCGTTGGTGGAGAACTTCACCCCGACGTTGTGGTCGATCGAGTAGTCGAGCAGCTCCCAGAAGTCGGGGCGCACCGTCGGCTCGCCGCCGCCGATGTTGATGTAGAAGACCTGCATCCGCTGCAGCTCGTCGATCACGCCCTTGGCCTCGGCGGTGGTGAGCTCGCGCGGGTCGCGGCGGCCCGAGGACGACAGGCAGTGCACGCACGCCAGGTTGCAGGCGTAGGTGAGCTCCCAGGTCAGGCAGATGGGGGAGTTCAGGCCGTACTGGAAGTGGTCGACCAGCTTCACAGGAGCTCCGCTCGTGGAGAGGTGTGAACTCTCAGGTGGTGGGGCGGGGTTCGATGGTGCCGTTGGCGGCGAGGCCGGCCAGGGCGCGCAGGTAGGCGGGGCGCTGTGACTCCTCGACGCCCGCCGCCTCGATCGAGGCGTGCACGTCGGGGAACTGCTCCAGGTCCCGGACGACCACGACGAGCTGCGGCGTCTTCAGGAACGACAGCTTGCGGGTGCCGAAGTGGTACACGAGCGCGCCGAACGGCTCGGGCCGCAGCGCCACGCTCGGGCTGCAGCGGTGAGGCAGCAGGGGATCGAACGCCGGGCCCGCGGAGGCGGGCCCGGCGACGACGTCAGCCGCAGTGTCGACCCCGCTGGGGGGACTAGTAGACACCGCACATGCCGTCGATCGAGACCTCCTCGACGAGGGTCTCCTCGACCACGGGCTCTTCGTGGACGGACTGGGGGTCCGGTGCGGGGGCCATGGGCAGCTCCTGACTTCGGGTGACGCGGGCCCGGCCGACGCTAATTGGCACCGGGTGCCAGAGACAAGGCCTCCCCTCCGATCGAAGGGGGCAGACTGCGCCGATGACGACCCCGCTGCTGCACCTGATCCCCGCCGCGGCCTGGCGTGACTGCCTGGCGGCAGGCGTGATCGCCCCGTCCGTCGCCGAGTTCGTGCACCTGTCCACGGCGGATCAGGTGGCGCTGCCGGCCGGCCGGCTGTTCGGCGGGCGCCCCGACCTGCTCGTGCTCGCCCTCGACCCGGACCGGATCGGCGTGCCCGTCCGGTTCGAGCCCGGTCTCCCGACCGATCCGCCCGACATGCGGTTCCCGCACGCCTACGGACCGGTCCCCACCTCCGCGGTGCTCGCCGTGCTGCCCTACCGCCCCCGCGCCGACGGCGGGTACGACGCCCCGGTGCTGCCCGTGCTCGACGCCGGGGGACGCCAGGCCGCGTTCGAGCCGTCGTTCCTGCGGCGCGCGGCCACGCACGAGATCCCGGTGACCGGCGGGATGGCGGTGCGGACGGACACCGTGCCCGCGTCCCGCCGGCACAACCGGCTGCTGATCGACGGCGAGACCGATGCGGCCACGGTGGCCGCGGACGCCGCCCGTGCGCTCGGCGGGCTCCCCTACCGCGAGATCCGCCTGCTGGGTGGGCACCTGGAGGCCACGGCCGCGGCGCTCGGCGAGGGCGACTGGCGGGTGCGACCGCTCATCGGGATGACCGCCCCGGCCGGCGGCAGCCGGGACCGCGTCGAGGTCGTCGACGTCGACGCCCTGCGTCCGGTCCTGGACGCCGGGTGGCGACGCCGCCTGCCCGAGGCGCCGGACGCCGAGATCGCCCAGCTCACCGACCGCCTGCTCGTGGAGGAACGGGTGGTCGACCTGCGCTGCCTGGCCGTGCGCGAGTCGGGCGTGGTCGTGGCGTCCGCGGTCCTGCGGATCGACGGGGCGACCGCCGACATCGACGCCGTGGAGACGCTCCCGGAGCACCGGGGGCGGGCGCACGCCCACACGCTGCTCGCGGGCGCCCGCGCGCTCGCCGCCGAGGCCGGCTGTGACCTCGTGGTACTCAGCGCCGACGCCGACGGCCGGCCCCGGCACTGGTACACCCGGCGCGGTTTCGTCGAGGTGAACCGGTTCTGGAACGTGAGCCGGTACTGACTCGTCGACAACTGCTGCAATTAATTGGCAATTGCCTGCTGAGAGCGCCAGGGCGACGGTTAGCTGCCCGATCAGGCAGGGCGGTCCCGTCCCTCCTCACGGTCTTTCTGTGCTCGGGGCCACAGGGGTCCTAGCGTCGGGTCTCGACCCATTACCTGCACCAGAAAGGGCTGCCATGCAGGTCGAAGAGATGCTTCCGCAGTTCCCGATCAAGGAGTTCCACCCGTTCCCCCGTGCCCTCATGGGTCCGGGCGCACACGAGCTGATCGGTCCGGAGGCCCTCAAGCTGGGCTTCAAGAAGACGCTGGTGATGACGTCGGGCCTGCGCGGATCCGACATCGTCCACAAGATCGTCGAGTCGATGAAGTACCACGGCCTCGAGGTCGTCGTGTACGACAAGGTCGAGTCCAACCCCAAGGACTACAACGTCATGGACGCCGTGGGGATGTACCAGCAGAACAACTGCGACAGCTTCGTCTCCATCGGCGGCGGTTCCTCGCACGACGCCTGCAAGGGCGCCCGCGTCTCGGTGGCCCACGACGGCCGCAACGTCAACGAGTTCGAGGGTTTCAACAAGTCCGAGAACCCGAAGAACCCGCCGCACATCGCGGTCTCCACCACGGCCGGCACCGGCTCGGAGACCTCCTGGGCCTACGTCATCACCGACACCACGACCGACCCGAACAACCCCCACAAGTACGTGGCGTTCGACGACGCGAGCGTCACGACCCTCGCCATCGACGACCCGGTGCTCTACTACAGCTGCCCGGTCGACTACACCGCCCAGTGCGGCTTCGACGTGCTCGCGCACGCCTCCGAGCCCTACGTCTCCCGGATCAACTTCGACCCGTCGCTGGGCAACGCCCTGCACGCGATCAAGCTGACCAACCAGAACCTGCGTGAGGCGGTCTGGAACCCGCAGGGCTACGACGGCCGCTTCGGGATGATGAACGCGCAGTACATCGCGGCGCAGGCGTTCAACTCCGGTGGCCTGGGCATCATCCACTCGATCAGCCACGCGGTGTCGGCGTTCTACGACACCCACCACGGCCTGAACAACGCCGTCGCGCTGCCCCGCGTGTGGGCGTTCAACATGCCCACGCACTACAAGCGCTTCGCCGACATCGCCCGGGCGATGGACATCGACACGCACGGCATGACCGACGTCCAGGCCGCCGAGGCCGCGCTCGCCGCGTCCATCCGACTGCTGCGCGACGTGGGCATCCAGGAGCGCTTCGTCGACGTCAAGCAGGACTCGTACTCGAAGAACCGCCTGGGCATCGGCCCGACCAAGTTCTACGAGAACGAGAGCGTCATCAAGGGCGACGCGGCCGACGTCGACCGCATCACCAACCACGTCCTCGGTGACGCCTGCACCCCGGGCAACCCGAAGGAGTGCACCTTCGAGACGGTGCGCCCCGTGGTCGACCACTGCATGAACGGCGACCTGGACGACCTGCTCACCTGAGCAACTCCGCTTACAGTCGAGGGGGCACCGGCGCTGGCCGGTGCCCCCTCGGCCCGGTCGGGTGACGTACAAGGGCCAGAAAGAGGAACGGAGCAGCATGTCGCAGTTCGAGGCCGGCACCGGAGCGTTCGACTCCGTCGACGAGGTCGTCGAGGCACTGGGCGAGCAGGGGTACATCGCGGACACGCGGCTCGCCACCACGATCTTCCTGGTGAACCGGCTCGACAAGCCGCTGCTCATCGAGGGACCCGCGGGCGTCGGCAAGACCGAGCTCGCCAAGGCGCTCGCCGCCACGACCGGCCGCAGGTTGCTCCGGTTGCAGTGCTACGAGGGCCAGGACGAGACCAAGGCCCTCTACGAGTGGGACTACGGCAAGCAGCTGCTCTACACCCAGATCCTGCGCGAGAAGATCGGCCAGGTCGTCGCCGACGCCCCCACGCTGGAGGACGCGGTCGACCGCATCGGCGCGCAGGAGAGCGTGTTCTTCTCCGAGCGCTTCCTGGCCTCGCGCCCGCTGCTGGAGTCGATCCGTTCCGAGCAGCCCGTCGTGCTGCTCATCGACGAGGTGGACCGCGCCGACGAGGCGCTGGAGGCCGTGCTGCTGGAGACCCTCGCCGAGTTCCAGGTGTCGGTGCCCGAGGTCGGCACGTTCACCACGGCGACCCCGCCCTACGTGGTGCTGACGTCGAACAACACCCGCGACCTCTCGGCCGCCCTCAAGCGCCGCTGCCTGCACCTGTTCCTGGACTATCCCTCCGCCGAGCGCGAGCTGGAGATCGTCCGCAGCAAGAACACGGGCCTGCCCGACGCGCTCGCCGAGCAGTTGGTGCAGGTCGTGCGCGGGCTGCGCGAGCTGGAGCTGCGCAAGTCGCCGTCGATCTCGGAGACCATCGACTGGGCCCGCACCCTGGCCGTGCTGGGGGTGCAGGAGCTCGACGCCACGATCCTGTCCGACACGGTGTCGGTGGTGGTCAAGTACGACAAGGACGTCCGCAAGGCCATCGGCGCGCTCCCGAAGCTCGTCGACCCCAACGCCACGGTCCCGGAGAACGGCCACGGGCACGGCCACGGACACGGGCACGGCGGCCACGACGACCACGAGCCCGCTCCCGTCGCCCCCACCGGTCGCCGCGACGACGACGTCGACGACGAGGTCGACGGCCGCGCGGTGCGCGCGGCGAAGGACACCCCCGGCCGCTTCGGCAACACCTACGGCAGCAACCCCCTCGGCGGCGACGCGGGAGCGAAGGCGGTGGTACCGCCGAAGGTCCCCGCGGAGCGCGGCAGTCGTAGCTTCGGGGCGGGCCTGGGCCGCAGGCGGGCGCTGTGAACAACCGCTCGCACACAGGTCCGGGGGCCCGCACACGGCTCCTGACCTGTGTGCGGGCCCGCCGACCTGTGTGCCAGCTCTGAGGAGGCCCAGTGGAGAACGCGTTGCACCGGTTCGTCCGGCTGTTACGACTGCGGGGGGTGCGGATCTCCATCCCGGAGGCGCTCGACGCCATGGCGTGCGCCCGCCAGCCGGGGATGATGCACGACCGGGAACAGCTGCGGGCGGCGCTGCGCGTGGCGCTGGTGAAGGACCGGCGCGACGAGGAGATCTTCGACGAGATCTTCGACCAGTTCTTCGCGCTGGTGAAGGTCGGGCGCCCGGACACCGGGCACGGCCACGGGCACGGCCACGGCGACCTGGAGGACACCGGCGACCTGGAGAGCTTCACGCTGAGCGAGGAGCCCAGCGAGACCCCCCAGCAGGGCCACGAGCACGGCAAGCCCGCCGACATCCGCGACTACTTCGATCCCGACGACCTGGCGCAGCAGTACAACCTGCACCAGGAGGCCAACAAGATCGACATGGCCGCGATGACCGACGAGATCGTGCTGTCGAAGGACAGCCAGGGCATCGACGGGGAGGGCCAGCGGGTCCAGATCGAGACCGACAGCCTGCACAACGCGGGCATGCCCGGGGAGATCAGCCAGCAGCAGGGCACCAAGGTCGACGCCGACCTGTCGGTGGCCCAGCAGGAGATGCTGTTCGGCTGGCTCAACGACATGGACGGGGAGTCGCAGGAGGGCACCGAGGACGACGCGGCCGCGCTGCGCCGCCGCATGACCGGCGTCCTCGCCGGCCTGCCCGAGGCGTTGAAGAAGCACCTCGAGGCCCTGATGGCGCTGGAGAGCAAGGTCGTCGAGGGCGTGGAGGCGGAGAAGGTCCGGGAGGTCGACCGCGTCGGCGAGCACGAGCGCATGGAGCTGGAGGAGTCGCTGCGCCGCCTCGCCCACACGCTGCACGGCGGGCTCACGCACAAGCGCAAGGTGTCCAGCCGGGGACGGATCGACTCGGGCCGCACGATGCGCCGCAACATGCGCTTCGACGGCATCCCGTTCTCCCCTGTGACCGTCACGCGCTCGGAGGACAAGCCGCGCCTGGTGATCCTGGCCGACGTGTCGCTGTCGGTGCGCGCCACGGCCCGGTTCACGCTGCACCTGGTGCACGGCCTGCAGAACCTGTTCGGGCAGGTGCGCACGTTCGCGTTCGTCGCCGAGCTGGCGGAGGTCACCGACCTGTTCGAGGACCACCCCGTGGAGCAGGCCCTGGGGTTGATCTTCGGCGGCGACGTGCTCGACGTGGACGCCAACTCCGACTACGGCGCCGCGTTCGGCACGTTCGGTGAGGACTTCGGCTCGGCGGTCAACCGCCGCTCCACCGTGATCATCCTCGGGGACGGGCGGGGCAACGGCAACGACCCCAACATCGAGGCGTTCGCCGAGATCACCCGCCGCGCGCGGGAGACGATCTGGCTCACCCCGGAGCCCCGCTACTCCTGGGGCCTGGGGGGCTGCGACCTGCCCGAGTACGCGGAGTACTGCTCACGGGTGCGGGTGGTCCGCGACCTCACCGGCCTGGAGACCGCCGCCCACGAGATGGCCGCGGAGCTCGTGGGCCGCTGACGACGTCGCCCGGTGTTCCGGGACCCGCGAGTGGGCCGGGAGGGTCGCGCGGTGCTGCCCGAGCTCAGCGACGCCGACGGCGCGCCGTCGTTCGGCCCGGTGCTGAGCCTGCCGGTGGCGCCGGAGGAGATGGGCCCCCGCCCGACCGCGGCGGCGGACGGGGGCCTGGCCACGCCGCCCCGACCTGACGACACACCCGTCGTGGGTACCGCACCGCCGTCGGGACGCCTGCGCGGTACCCACGACGCCGGTGCGGTGGCCCCGCCCTCGCCCGACCCCGGACGATCGGGGGGTCCGCCGCCGGCCCGGCGCGGCTAGCGTGCGGGGATGACCACCGCCACCGCCCCGCGGCTGCGCATCGGCCCGGACGGGCGCCTGCGCCACGGCATCTCACTCGACGAGATCAACAACGATCTCGCCGACTGGATCGCCGCCGACCTGGTCACCCCCGGCCTGATCGAGGCGTCGGCGTTCGAGCGCACCTTCGTATCGGTGGTGCTGTCCACCGCCCCGGACCCGGCACAGGCGTGGGCCGCGTTCTACCGCAACACCCTCGACGCGCTCGCCCGCGGCGGCGCGCCGGGCGGTACCAACGCCGGGATGGCGCCGGTGCACGACCGGGCGGTGGAACTGGCCGTCGGCTCGGTGGTGGAGCTGGGGTGCTGCTTCGGGTTCCTGTCACTGGCGCTCGCGGCCGCCGGGCACGATGTCACCGCGGTGGACCTCTCGGCCGGTACCGTCCGGCTGCTGGCGTCGGTCGCCCCGATGCTGGGCCGCCCGCTGCGGACCGTGGCGGGCGACGCCACCGCGGTCCCACTGGCCGACGGGGCCGCCGACACCGTGTTCGCCGTGCACCTCCTCGAACACCTGCCGCCCGGCGTCGACGCGGTGGTGCTCGCGGAGATGCTGCGGGTCGCCCGCCGCCGCGTCGTGGTCGCCGTGCCCTACGAGGACGTGCCGGACCCGGCCTGGGGTCACATCCGCACGTTCGACGCCGCCGCCCTGGAGGCACTCGGCGCGGCCACCGGCCACCCTTACCGCGTCGGTGACCATCACGGCGGCTGGCTGGTGATCGACCGCTGAACCCCGCTCAGCGGCCCACCGTGACCGCGCTCGGAGGCGTCCGGCCGACCGCCGGTGCCGGCCCCGCGGTGCCGAGACAGCCGATCATGACAGCGGTCGACCCGGCGGCGGCCACCCCCAGCGCCGACACGGCGACGGTCACCGGGCCGCGGCGCCGCGGGCGGCGGTGTACGCCCCCACGGCGCGGCACCGGGACAGGCCGTTCGAGCTGGGCGACGACCTCCGCCGCGGTCGGTCGCATCTCGGGGTCGGCGCAGGTCAGAGCACGGATGAGAGCGGTCAGCCCGCCAGGGAGCCCGTCGGGGACGACCGGGTTGCGGTGCAGCCGCGCGGTGGCCGACTCCACGGCCTGACCGGGGTACTCGCGGCGGGCGGTCAGGGCCTCCAGCAGCACGAGCCCGAGCGCGTACATGTCGGCGGCCGGCCCCACCGCAGCGCCGCGGGCCTGCTCGGGAGCCAGGAACGCGGCGGTACCGACGACCAGCCCGGCCTCGGTCACGACGGCGCAGGCGACGGCCTTCGCGATGCCGAAGTCGGTGAGTCGGGCGCGGCCGCCGTCGTCGTCGTCGAGCAGGACGTTCGCGGGCTTCACATCGCGGTGCACGATCCCGCCCGCGTGCACGTGCGCGAGCGCGGCCGCCAGCTCGGCGGCCAGGCGGCGGACCTGCTCGGGCGGTAGCGGCCCCGCCCCGATCCGCTCGGCCAGCGTGGGCCCCTCGACCAGGTCGGTCACCACGTACGGGGCCCCGTCCTCGAGCCCGTCGGCACGCAGGGCGACCAGCCCGGGATGGCGCATCCGGGAGAGCGCCTCGACCTCGCGGCGATGCTGTCGCAGGTCGTCGGCGGTGCCCGTATGGAAGACCTTCACCGCGACAGGGGCGCCGCCGACGAGGTCACGGGCGCGGTGCACCACCGCCGACGACCCGATCCCGATCACCGATCCGAGCCGGTAGCGGCCCCCCACGACGCGCCCCTCCGCATCACTCACGCCCCGTCCGTTCCCCCGATGGGGGGTTTCATGCGCGAACGGGATGCGAAGATCCTCACGCCCGGCCGATCGGAAGGACCGTCCACATGATCACCACCCGTTCCAGCACCGTCGACGGCGTGCTGCGCCGCAGCGCCGCGCGCCACCCCGACCGCACGGCGCTGCTGTTCGCCGACCGCCGCTGGAGCTACCGCGAGCTCGACGACGCCGTCACCCGCGCCGCGGCCACGCTGCTGGCGATGGGGCTGGGCGCCGGGGACCGCGTCGCCACCTACGGTCGCAACTCCGACGCCTACCTGCTCGCGTTCCTGGGCTGCGCCCGGGCCGGGCTCGTGCACGTCCCGATCAACTACGCGCTGGTCGGCGACGAGCTGGCCTACCTGCTGGAGCAGTCGGGCAGCCGCGCGGTGCTCGTCGACC
This sequence comes from Pseudonocardia sp., assembly GCF_029263155.1. Classification (GTDB taxonomy): domain Bacteria; phylum Actinomycetota; class Actinomycetes; order Mycobacteriales; family Pseudonocardiaceae; genus Pseudonocardia. The sequence continues at coordinate 6,032 of NZ_JAJCYB010000025.1, read as the reverse complement.
CGTCCCTCGCCGAGCACGTCGCCGCGACCGGCCTGGAGATCGAGTACCGGCTGCCCCTGCGCGACACCGACGACTCGCTGCTCGCCCGCGCGTCGACCGGCGACGTCCCCGAGATCGACGTCGGAGTGGCCGACACCGACCTCGTGCAGCTGCTCTACACCTCCGGCACCACCTCGCGGCCCAAGGGCGCGATGATGACCCATCGCGCGCTGGTGCACGAGTACGTCTCGTCGATCCTCGCGCTGGAGTGCCACGAGTCCGACGACCCGCTGCACCCGATGCCGCTCTACCACTCGGCCGGCATGCACGTGTTCCTGCTGCCCTACCTCGCGGTGGGCGCCACGAACCACCTGATGGAGGCCCCCGACGTCCCCGAGGTGCTGCGTCTCGTCGAGGAGATGCGCATCGGCGCGGTGTTCCTCGCCCCCACGGTCTGGGTGCCCCTGTCCCAGCATCCCGATTTCGCCACCCGCGACCTGTCGTCGCTGCGCAAGGCGTTCTACGGCGCGTCGATCATGCCGCAGCCGGTGCTGCAGCGGCTGCAGAAGGCCCTGCCCGGGCTGGGGTTCTACAACCTGTTCGGGCAGTCCGAGATCGGGCCGCTGGCCACCTCGCTCGGCCCGGCCGAGCACGCCGACCGGCCCGAGTCCTGCGGCCGTTCGGTGCTGTTCGTCGAGATCCGGGTCGTCGACGGCGAGGGCAACGACGTCGCGGCGGGGGAGATCGGCGAGGTCGTCTACCGGTCGCCGCAGCTGTGCGAGGGCTACTGGGACAAACCCGAGGAGACCGCCGAGGCCTTCCGTGACGGCTGGTTCCACTCCGGCGACCTCGTGCGCATCGACGCCGAGGGCTACATCACCGTCGTCGACCGGATCAAGGACGTGATCAACACCGGCGGGGTGCTGGTGGCCTCGCGGGAGGTGGAGGACGCGATCTACACCCATCCCGCGGTGGCCGAGGTGGCCGTCATCGGCACGCCCGACGACCGCTGGATCGAGGCCGTCACGGCGTTCGTCGTCGTCAAGGAACCGGTGACGCCCGAGGAGCTGATCGCGCACACGCGCGACCGACTCGCCGGTTTCAAGCGGCCCAAGCACGTTTACCTGGTCGACGAGCTGCCGCGCAACCAGTCGGGCAAGCTGCTCAAGCGGGTGTTGCGCGACAACCTGCCCTGATGCCTTCGCGCCCTCCGATCGGGTGTCCACCGATCCGCCCGAACATTCCCGGACCCACCCCCGGCGGCCGACCGCTCTGCGATCCTGCGGGCGTCGCAGGGGAGGGGTCGGCGGGTGGGCAGCACAGTGGCGGCGGTCCTCGCCGTGGTCGTCGCGGTCGCGGTCGGCCCCGTGCCCGGTGCTGCCGCGTCCGGTGCTGCCGCGTCCGGTGCTTCCGCGTCCGGTGCTGCCGCGTCCGGTGCTGCCGCGTCCGGTGCTGCCGAACGGCCCGGGGCGCCGTGCACGCCGGTGGCCGCGCGGGCCTGCGAGGCGGTCCCGTCGTCGCAGCGGGCCCGCAGCGGGCCCGGGCTCGGCGATCCGTCACCGTTCTACGTCGACCCGACCACCCCGGCCGCGCAGCAGGTGCGGGAGTGGCTCGACCAGGGCCGCGTCGAGGACGCCGAGCGGGTCGACCGCATCGCCTCGCAGCCCCAGCCGCTGTGGGTGAGCGCCGATCCCTCCGAGGTGGGCGCGCAGGTGGCGGAGTACGTGACACGCGCGCGGGCGGCCCGGGCGCGGCCGCTGCTGGTCGCCTACAACATCCCGAACCGCGACTGCGGCAGCTACTCCGGCGGTGGGGCCGGGGGCGCGGCGGAGTACCGCGAGTGGGTGGCGGAGCTCGCGTCGGGCTTCGGTGACAGCGTGCCGCTGCTGGTGCTCGAGCCGGACGCGATCCCGCAGCAAATCTCCGGCTGCACCCGAGACGCCGGGCGGTACGGGTTGCTCGCCGACGCGGTCGAAGTGCTCGGCGATGCGGGCGCGGACGTGTACGTCGACGCCGGGCATCCGCAGTACGTCCCGGACGTCGACGTGATCGCCGACGCCCTCGACCGCGCCGGCGTGCGCGAGGCCGCCGGGTTCGCGCTCAACGTCTCGAACTTCATCTCCACCGAGGAGAACATCGAGTACGGCACCGCGATCTCCGAACGGCTCGGCGGCGCGCACTTCGTCGTCGACACCAGCCGCAACGGCGCCGCCACCGAGCCCGAGGTCGACGAGGGCCCGGCGTGGTGCAACCCGCCGGACCGCGAGATCGGCGAGCCGCCCACCACCGACACCGGCGACCCGCTGGTCGACGCCCTGCTGTGGATCAAACGGCCGGGCGAGTCGGACGGTGCGTGCCGCGGCGAGGACCCGCCCGCGGGCGGCTGGTACCCCGACTACGCGCTGGACCTCACCGACTGACGCGCCACCGCTCCTTCCGGCCCCGATCAGGCGTCCGGCCGGATCGTCAGTCGCGTGATCCGCCCGTCCCCGTCGAGACCGAACGCGAAGGTGAGCTCGACCGGGCTGCCGGGGCGCAGCTGGTGCGCTCGGCGGCTGACCGCTGAGACCGCCGCTCCGGTGGGTCTACGCGGCCCTCAGTTCAGCGTCGACCCGCTCGCCCGGGCCGACGCGTCCCCGGTGGGCAGGTAGAACGCGGTGGTGGCCTCGACCGCGGCCGCGACGTGGTCCGGTTCGCCCCCGCCGGCCAGGTGGGCCTCGCCCCAGGCGGCGGCGCTGCGCCGGCTGAACTCGTGTCCGGCGGGCGATGTCGGGAACTCCTCGTGGTCAAGAACCTCGCCGTCGCCCGGGAACCTGGCGAGTGCGAGGAGGTGCAGGTCCCAGCCGACGCCGCCGGCGCCGGGGCGCAGGTCACCGGTGACCGGCTTCAGCCAGCGGCTCAGCCGCTCGGGGCTGGTGATGGCGTCCCACACGTCGTCGAGGTGCGCGTCGTAGCGACGCCTCAGCTCCATAGTGTAGGCCTCACCGGCGGGCAGGGTCGCCGTGCCCATCTTCCGGCGGGCGGCGGCCAGTTCGTCGAGTACATCCTTCATCGTCATGTCCCCCTCGCTGATGAATCACCCCGGGGCCGACCCGGTCCCCGCGCGCAGCCCGAACTAAACCACTCCTGATTTATATAAGTCACGTCTGGCATTAAGCGTGCGCGGGGCGCGCGTCATCACCACCGGCACCTTGCGCCGTCAGCCGCGGCCCGCCGCCTTGTCGAGCCCGGCGCAGGCCGCCTCCGCTCGTGCGACGGCTGCATCGGCAGCGTCCAGCGCCTCCTGCAGCGCGCGGTAGTCGCCCGCACAGCCCTCGTGCCTCTTCAGCAGGTCCCCGATCGAGTTCCACGACAGGATCCCCACCGGCACGGAGAACGCCTTGCGGGCCGAGCCGATCTGGCTGCGGGCCGACCCCAGACGGCGACGCGCCGATGCGGTCGCGGTCCGGGCGGCACGTGAGACGGCGTCGTCGTCGGGCATCGGTGCTCCCTCGATCGTGGTCGTGGTCCTACTCGATCGACACGAATCAGATGTTTCGGTCATCCGACGCGAGGCCACCCGTGGCGTACCGGTGCGACGCGGCGACGATGCCGGCGACGGTCTCCACCTCGCCGACGTCACGCGGCGCCGCCACCAGCACCGCCCCCGGGCTGACGCGCAGCCCGGCCAGCGGGTGCGGCACCGCCCAGCCCTTGGCGATCGCGTCGTAGGCCAGGGCGTCGGGAAGGACGGCGTGCACGCTGCCGTCCGGGTCGGGATGCTGGTGGGCGAACTCGCCGAGCTCGGGCATCAGGTACGCGCCGTCCGGGCCGGTGGCGACCGCGCGGTCCAGCAGGAGCGACCGCGTCCCCTCGACGCCGACCGCCGCGGGCGCCGTCTCCACACCGTCGAGGGCCGCGAGGCGGTCCCACAGGCGTGCGGTCAACGGGCCGCCGGAGCGCGAGGACTCCTGGTGCTGCGGGATCCGCTCGGTCACGATCGGCGGCCCGCCGTCGCGGTGGGGCAGCGTGCCGCCCGGCACCGTCGGCCACGGCGGCGCGTCGCCGTCGGGCAACGGGTTCTCGCCGTGGGCGCGCAGGTGGTCGAGCCGGTCGCCGAGCCAGGTCCCGACGGCGCCGACGACCTCGCCCGCGAGCTGGGCGCCGCCGGGCACGCGCACGTTCCACAGCGGTGCCCCGCTCTCCCGGGCCAGCCACGCGCCGGTCCGGGCGAGCAACGCGGCGGGAGTGCGGGGGTCGTCGGTGCCGTGGGCGAGGAACACCGGCATCCCCGACAGCCGCCCGCGGCGCAGCGGGAGGTCCACGTCGAACGGGAGCGCGCCGTAGATCAGAACGCCACCCGCGAACCGGTGCGGCGCCGACAGCATCAGGGCGGCGGCGACGGTGACGCCCTCGCGGAAGCCGACCAGCAACACCGGGCGTTCCGGATCGCCCTCGGTGTCGAGCCAGCCCTCCAGCCACGCGCAGGTGGGGAGGATGTCGGACCCGTCGAGGTACCAGCTGTAACCGGTGGCGTCCTGGAACGGCCCCCGGACCGCCGCGTACGCGACGGGCCCGTGCGGCAGCCACGGCGAGATCTCGATCATCGAGTGCTCGCTGGTGCCGTTGCCGTGCAGGACGACGACGAGCGGCGCCGAGGGGTGCTCGCTGCCCCAGCGAGCGAGCATCGGCTCGTCACCGGGTCCGGTCGCCCGCCGGGAGTGCGCCACCCGTGCACGGTAGGGCGCCCGGGCGGGTGTGCGGTCTCACTTCGAGACCGCACACCCGCCGGTACTCACCGGCGGCCGGTGACGAGCCGGGCCGACCGCTGCGCCGTGCGGGTACCGCTGCGGGTGACGACCGCGCCCACGTGCAGCGCCCCGGAGATCACGACGCCCGCCGTGCGACCGGCGATGCGCACCGGGTTGAGGGCGCGCGCGGCCGCGTCGAGCGGGTGCGCGGCGCGCTCGGTGAACGAGAAGATGGTGCTCCCGGCCTGCTGCGACGCGGTCTGCAGCCGGTCACCGAGGCCGTCGCCGACCGCGACGGCCCGGTCCGCGCCGTCGACGAGCGAGTCGCCGGCCTCCCGCGCGGTGCCGGCCAGTTCGGCGCGGGCGCGTCGGCCCGTGGTCGCGACGTCGTCGGCGATCTCGCGGCCGGTGTCCGCGGCCCGGTCGCCGATCGTCTCGGCGGCGCCGCCGACGGTCCCGGCGGCGATGCTCGCCGCCGTGGTCGGGCTCGTCCGGCCGTCGACGACGTCCGCGACGTCGTCGGCGACGGCGCCTGCTGCGTCCCTGGTCGTGTCCGCGGCCCTGGTGGCGGTGTCGCGGGCGTTGCCCGCGGACCTCTTCGCGGTGCCCGAGACGTCGTCGGCGACCGCCCCGGCCGTGCCCGCGACCTCGTCGGCCGCCTTCCCCGCCGCGGCCTGCGCGCCACGTGCGGTGGCGGTGGCGGTGGCGCCCGCCGCCTGCGCCGCGGTGGCGGCGTCGGGAGTGACGGTGCGGGTCTCGCGGATGGTGCCGTCGGCACCGTGCACGACGACGCGGCCACCGCCGTCGTTGGCGACGATCTCCACGGCCCGCGTCACGGCCTCGGCCTGGGTCGGCGCCTTCGCACTCGGCCGCTTGGCGTTCTCCTTCTCGACCTGCCACCCGGACTCGGCAGGAACCACGTGACGGTCGGACATGCTCGTCTCCTCCTGGAATCGCGGACCACTCACAGGGAGGAGTCCCCCTTCGGCCGATTCCTCACGCTCCTGACCAGGAGACGGTGGTCACCCCCCTGCCGGAAGGGCGGAACGCGGCGGGTTGCGGACCGGCAACGGTGTGTCCGCCGTCCGGGACGGTCAGAACAGGGTCAGCTGGTTGTCCACCGGCCGGGCGGGCAGACGTGGCCGGCGCGGGGGCCGGGGCGCCCACCCGGTCTCCAGCAACGTGGCTGTGTCAACCAGAACTGGCCCCGGAGTTCTCCTCTGATCTGGCCCCATCCGTCGCAGGCGGGAGGCCGGGTGTTCTTCTGTGATCTGGCCCCACCCGCTGCTGTGGGAGTTGCAGCCGGGCCTGCTGGGCGGCGGC
>NZ_JAJCYB010000024.1 GCF_029263155.1 Pseudonocardia sp. | reverse complement strand
GGGGTCTGGCCCTAACCCCCCCCCCCCCCCTCCCCCCCCCCCCCCCCCCCCCCCCCCCCCCCCCCCCCCGTGTCCTGGGGGTGGCCAACACCCCGCCCCGGCTGCTTGCCCCCCCCCCCACTGCAACTCGGGGCGGATGGGGGCGGGGGTGGTCAGGTGGCGAGGGTGGTCAGGTGGGGGAGCAGGGCGGCCAGGGCGCGGGCTCGGTGGCTCGCCGCGTCCTTCTCCGCCGCGGTGAGCTCTGCGGAGGTGCGCTGCTCGCCGTCGGGCACGAAGACCGGGTCGTAGCCGAAGCCGTTGCTCCCCCGCGGGGCCCGGACGATCGTGCCCGTCGACTCCCCGTGCACCACGGTCTCCGTCCCGCCGGGGACGACGAGCGCGGCGGCACACACGAATGCGGCGCCGCGGCGGTCGTCGGGGACGTCCCCGAGCTGGGCGAGCAGCAGCTCGAGGTTGGCACGGTCGTCGCCGTGGCGGCCGCTCCAGCGCGCGGAGAGGACCCCGGGCATGCCCGAGAGCGCGTCCACCGCGAGGCCCGAGTCGTCGGCGACCGACGGCAGCCCGGTGGCGGTGGCGGCGTCGCGGGCCTTGGCGAGCGCGTTCTCCGCGAAGGTCGCGCCGGTCTCGGGGGCGTCGGGGAACCCGGGGACGTCGGCCAGGCCGACGACCTCGATCCCGGGCACGTCACCGAGAATCCGCCGCAGCTCCACGAGCTTGCCCGCGTTGCGGGTGGCGAGCAGCACCCGGGTCACGCCGGGAGCTCACCGGGGTAGGGGGTGGTCAGCGCCTGCGCCTGGATCGCGCAGAGCCGGTCGATGCCGGCCAGCGCCGAGTCGAGCATCGCGTCGAGGGTGCGGCGGCTGAACGTGGCGCCCTCCCCGGTGCCCTGCACCTCGATGAGGGTGCCGGTGTCGGTGGCCACCACGTTCGTGTCGACCTCGGCGCGGGAGTCCTCCTCGTAGGGCAGGTCCAGGCGCACCCGTCCGTCCACCACCCCGACGCTGACGGCCGCGACCTGGCAGGAGATCGGCTTGGGGTCGGCGAGGCGCCCGTGTGCGCCGAGCCAGGTGACGGCGTCGGCCAGCGCCACGTACGCGCCGGTGATCGCGGCGGTGCGGGTGCCGCCGTCGGCCTGCAGCACGTCGCAGTCCAGGGCGATGGTGTTCTCCCCCAGCGCCTTCAGGTCGATGCACGCGCGCAGCGAGCGCCCGACCAGCCTGCTGATCTCATGGGTGCGCCCACCGACCCGACCCTTGACCGACTCGCGGTCGCTGCGCGTGTGCGTGGCCGAGGGCAGCATCGCGTACTCCGCGGTGAGCCAGCCCAGCCCGGAACCGGCGCGCCAGCGCGGCACGCCCTCGGTCACGCTGGCCGCGCACAGGACCTTGGTGCCGCCGAACTCCACCAGCACCGATCCCGCCGGGTGCGCCTGGAAGCCGCGGGTGATCGTGACGGGCCGCAGCTCGCCGTCGGTCCTGCCGTCCGCTCTCGTCACGACGTCTCCTCGCTGACGCTGGTCGCCGAGGTGCCCACCCGGCCGTTGTCGAGTGGGGCCCTCGCAAGTTCGGTCTCGAACGCCACCCTATGCGGCGATCCCACCCCCACCGTCGGTGGTGTTGGATCCACTCATGATCACGGTCGACGGCCTGCCCCTGCACCCGCTGGTCGTCCACGCCGTGGTCGTGCTGCTGCCCCTCGCGGCGGTCGGCACGCTGGCGATGGCGGCCCGCGCGGGGTGGCGCCGCAGTCTCGGCGTGCCCACGCTGCTGGTGGCCGTGGTCGGCACGGCCGCGGTGCCCGTGGCCACGCTGAGCGGCCGGCAGCTGGCCGCACAGGGTGGCGGCGGCCCGCTGGTGGCCGAGCACGCCGCCCGCGCAGCGGCCCTCCTCCCGACGGCCCTGACCTACGTGGCCCTGCTCGCCCTCACCACGTACCTCGCGCTGCGCAGCCGTGGTGCTGCTCCGGCCCACGGACACCAGCGCTCCGGCTCCGAACTGCAGGTGACGGCGCTGGGATGGCTGACGGCCGTCGTCGGGGTCGGCGTCGCGGGGCTGGTCGGGTGGATCGGGCACTCCGGGGCCGGCGCGGTGTGGGGCTAGATCTCGTACGTTCCGCCCGCGACCACCTGCTCCACCCGGCCCTCGTACACCGCGGCCGCTTCGGCGCGCAGCGCCTCTCCGTCGAACCAGGGCGCGACGTGGGTGAGCAGCAGCCGGCCCACCCCGGCCTCGCGTGCGTACTCCCCCGCCTGGCGCCCGGACAGGTGCACCCCGGGCGGCGGCTCGTCCCATTCCGCGGTGACGTGCGGCCAGGTGGCCTCGCACAGCAGGACGTCGGCGCCGCGCGCGAGCCGGGGCAGGCCGTCGCAGGGCCCGGTGTCGCCGCTGTAGACCAGGCTCCGGCCGCCGTGCTCGACACGCAGCGCGTAGGCCTCGCAGGGATGGTCGACGGCGGCCGTGCGCAGGACGACGTCACCGACGGCGACGGTCGGCACGTGCGGGTGGAACGCGAAGGTGTCGGACAGGTCGGTCGCGGCCCGCTCCGCGGCGTCGGGGGCGTAGGCGGCGGCGAACCGGTCCGGCGCCTGCTCCGGGGCGTGGACGGCGAGCCGCCCGGCGCCCGCCGGGGCGAACGGGTGGTAGCGGCGGTGCACGACCAGCGCGGAGAAGTCCGCGCAGTGGTCGGGATGCAGGTGCGAGAACGCCACCGCGTCGAGGCGCCAGGGGTCGAGGTGGCGCTGCAGCGCGCCGAAGGTGCCGTTGCCGAGGTCGAGGACCAGCGCGACGGCCCCGGCCTCGACGAGGTACCCCGACGCCGGGGACGCCGGACCGGGGCCGCTGCCCGAGCAGCCCAGCACGGTCAGCCTCATGCGGCGGGCTCACGGGCGCGCGTCCGCCACAGCCACCACAGACCGACGAGCGGCAGCACGAGCGGGACGAAGCCGTAGCCGCGCCCGAACGCCGACCAGACCGTGTCGTCGGGGAAGTCACCGGCGTCGAACACCGACAGCGCGCCCACGACGAGCACCCCCACCAGCTCGAACCCGACCGCCCCCCACGCCAGCCGTCGCGCGAGCGGCCCGCGCCCGGCCAGCCCGATCGTGGCCAGGATGTAGACGGCGCCCGCCACCGCGGAGAGCAGGTAGGGCAGCGGCGCCTCGTCGAAGCGGGTGGCGATCTGCACCCCGGCCCGGGCGGTGGCCGAGAGCGCGAAGATGCCGTAGACGGCGATCAACACCCGGCCCACGCCGGTGGACGTCGCGCTCCGCGGTTCAGACACCGGCACCCCACAGGCCCTGCAGCCGCACGACCGCCACGGCGGTGCCGACGGCGCCCGCCGCGATCACGGCACCGCTCCAGCGCGTCGGCTCGGCCATGGCGAACTGGGTGGCGATCGGGATCACGCACACGGACACGACGAGGTAGATCAGGAAGGTCGAGGTCTCCGGCAGCGTCACCCCGCCGAACACCCGCACCGCGGCGATCACCGCCTGCACGACGAGCAGCGCCACGACGGCGCCCACGGCGGGGCGCACCTCACGACCCGGCGGGCGGTTCAGGACCGCGCCCGCGAGCCCGTAGAGGGCCAGGGCCGCCGTGGCCACGAGAACGACCACCACCAGCGCGTCGATCACGGCCGCGACGCTACCGGGGGTCCACGGGTGCGGGCGGAGCGGGTTGCTGCCGCCACGCCACGGCCAGCAGCACCAGCGACCCGGCCGATATCAGCGCCGCGACCGGCGGCAGGGCGGCCAGCCCCAGCCGGTCCACGACGATCCCGCCCACCACCCCGGCCAGCCCCGCCCCCAGGTAGATCGCCGACGCGTTGAGCGAGAGGACCAGCGCGCTGCTCTGCGGCGCCAGCTCGATGAGCCGGGTCTGGATCGGCGAGTTGACGACGAATCCGGCGCCGAGCACGAACAGCGCGATCCCCGCCCCCACGGGCGTCCGCACCAGCAGCGGCATGACCGACAGCACCAGGGTGAACACGGGCAGCGCCGCCAGCAGCGGCCTGCGGGTGCCGAACCGGTCGGTCAGCCTGCCGCCGAGGTCGTTGCCGATCAGGGCGCCGACGCCGTACACGACCAGCAGTAGGCTCAGCAGCGGCCCGGCGATCCCGGCGGCGTCGGCCAGCAGCGGCGCGATGTAGGTGTAGACCGACAGCACCGCGAGCAACCCGAGCACGATGATGCCCAGCGTCACCAGCACGGCGGGGTCGGCGGCCACGGCCAACCGGGCCCGCACGCCGATCCGCGGCGGTGGCGGCACCGTCGGCAGCGCCAGCCGCACACCGATCGCCCCGAGCAGGCACAGCCCGGTGATGACGGCGAACACCCCGCGGTAGCCCACCGCCCCGCCGAGCAGCGTGCCGGCCGGCACGCCGATCACCAGCGACAGCGTGATGCCGGTGAACACCGCGGCGACCGCCCGCCCGCGCCGCTCGGGCGGGCTGAGCAGCGTCGCGACGTGCGTGGCTCCCGGCGTGAACGCGGCCGCGCCCAGCGCGGTGAGCACGCGACCGGCGATCAGCAGCGGGTAGTTCGGCGCGAGCGCGGACAGCGCGTTGCCCAGCGCGGCGACGGCCAGCGCCATGACGAGCAGCGTCCGGCGCTCCCAGCCGCCGAGCACGGTGGCCAGCACGGGAGCGCCGACCGCGTAGGACAGCGCGAACGCCGTGGTGAGCTGGCCCGCGGCGGCGATCGTGATGCCCAGGTCGGCGCTGATGGCCGGCAGCACACCCGCCACGACGTACGCGCTGGTGCCGACGGCGAACGCGCCCGCCGCGAGGAGTTGCAGGCGCAGGGCGGACCCGCGGGACGTCGTCACGGGCCGACGCTACGGCGACGGCACGGCGGCCGCCACGGCGCGCCGCCGGGCGGTGCGCGGTGTCACCGGCCCGTCGCTCAGCGCCGCCCCGGGTGGGCAGGCGCAGGCCCGGGTCACGGGACGGGCGCCGGGCCGAGTGCGGCCACGGAGCCGATCTCCGGGCCCAGGAAGCGGCGGCCCAGGCGCGTGAACGGCTCGGGATCGCCGGTCGCCAGGAACTCGTGCGGGCCGGCCGGGGGGCCGGGTTCGCGGGCCAGCCCGGTGTCCCAGAGCGTGCGCACGAGGTCCTTCGCCGTCTCCTCCGCGCTGGACACGAGCGTGACGTCGGGCCCCATCACGATCTGCAGCACCCCGGTCAGCAGGGGGTAGTGCGTGCAGCCGAGCACGAGCGTGTCGACGCGGGCCCGCTGCAGGGGCTCCAGGTAGCTCTGCGCGAGCCCGAGGATCTGGCGCCCGCTGGTGACCCCGCGCTCCACGAAGTCGACGAACCGCGGGCACGCCACCGCGGTGACCTGCACGTCCCGGGCCGCGGTGAACGCGTCGACGTAGGCGCCGGACGCGATGGTCGCGCGGGTGCCGATGACGCCGATCCGGCCGGTGTGGGTGGCGGCGACGGCCCGGCGTACGGCGGGCCGGATCACCTCCACGACCGGCACCGGGTAGCGCTCCCGGATGTCGGCCAGGCAGGCGGCTGAGGCGGTGTTGCAGGCCACCACCAGCGCCTTCATGCGCCGCTCGGTCAGCGCGTCGCCCAGCGCGAGGGCGTGGCGGCGGATCTCGGCGATCGGCAGCGGCCCGTACGGGCCGTTGCGGGTGTCACCGACGTAGACGATCCGCTCGGCCGGGAGCAGGTCGATCACCGCGCGGGCGACGGTGAGCCCGCCGACCCCGGAGTCGAAGATGCCGATCGGGGCGTCCGGATCGGGCACGGGAGGATCCGGGGTCACCGGTGTCAGGGTGCCATCGGCGCGGGACGCCGGTCCGCCCTGGCCACCAGCCAGGCCGCGAGCACCCCGGCCAGCGCTCCGAACAGGTGCCCCTGCCAGGAGATGTTCGCCTGCCCCGGCAGCACCCCGAGCAGGACCCCGCCCCAGCCGAGGAACAGCACCACCGCCAGCGCGATCTGGCGGACGCTGCGGGCGAAGAAGCCGCGGGTGAGCAGGAACGTGAGCCAGCCGAAGATCACCCCCGACGCGCCGACGTGGTACTCGCCCGGCCCAGCGGTGAGCCACACGGCGAACCCACCGAGCACCCAGATCAGCGCGGTGACCAGCACGAACTGTCGGATCCCGCCCGCCATCGCCAGGAAGCCGAAGATCAGGAACGGCAGCGTGTTGCCCAGCAGGTGCGGCCAGTCGCCGTGCAGCAGCGGTGCGAACAGCACGCCGTCCAGTCCCGACGGCTCGCGGGGCACGATGCCGCCCGCCACCTCCAGCGCCGATCCCGAGGCCGTGTCGACCACCTCGACGACGTAGAGCAGCGCGGTGAGCACCAGCATCGTGACGGCGGCGGGTCGCCACGGCGAGGGCAGCACGCGGGCGATCGAGCGGCGCGGGGCGGGCGCTGGGGCGGCCATACCTCCAGGCTACGCACGAATCCCGGCGCACGGGTCGTCCCGGACAGGGCGGGCTCACGCCCAGAGGTGGCCCTCGATGCTCTCGGCGGCGTCGTCGAGCGAGCCGCTGTAGGCGCCGGTGGACAGGTACTTCCAACCCGCGTCGCAGACGACCAGCGCGATGTCGGCGGGCTCGCCCGCTCCCGCCGCCTTCTCGGCCACGGCCAGCGCCGCGTGCAGGATGCCGCCGGTGGAGATGCCCGCGAAGATCCCCTCGCGGTCGACCAGCTCCCGGGTGCGGCGCAGCGCGTCGTGGCTGCCGACGGAGTAGCGGGCGGTGAGCACCTCGGGGTCGTACAGCTCGGGGACGAAGCCCTCGTCGATGTTGCGCAGGCCGTAGACCAGCTCGCCGTAGCGCGGCTCCGCGGCCACGACGTGCACGTCGGGCTTGTGCTCGCGCAGGTAGCGCCCGACCCCCATCAGGGTGCCGGTGGTGCCCAGCCCGGCCACGAAGTGCGTGATCGTGGGCAGGTCCCGCAGGATCTCCGGGCCGGTGGTGCGGTAGTGCGCGTCGGCGTTGGCCGGGTTGCCGTACTGGTAGAGCATCACCCAGTCGGGGTTCTGCGCCGAGAGCTCCTTGGCCATCGCCACGGCCTGGTTCGACCCGCCCGCCGCAGGCGAGGAGATGATCTCCGCCCCGTACATCTCCAGCAGCTGGCGGCGCTCGGTCGAGGTGTTCTCCGGCATCACGCAGATCAGCCGATAGCCCTTGAGCTTGCACGCCATGGCCAGGGAGATGCCGGTGTTGCCGCTGGTCGGTTCGAGCACCGTGCAGCCGGGCGTCAGCAACCCGTCCGCCTCGGCCTTCTCGACCATGGCCAGGGCCGGGCGGTCCTTGATCGAGCCGGTGGGGTTGCGGTCCTCCAGCTTCGCCCACAGCCGCACGTCCGGGCCGGGCGAGAGGTTCGGCAGCCCGACCAGCGGCGTGTCGCCGACCGCCGCGATCAGCGAGTCGTACCGCATCCGGGGGTCAGCCGCCCGCGACCGCGGGCAGGATGGTGAACGTCGAGTTCTCGCCGACGGGGGCGTCGAGGCCACCGGAGAAGCGCACGTCCTCGTCGTCGACGTAGATGTTGACGAAGCGGTGCAGCTTGCCGTCGTTGAGCAGGCGCCCGGCGATACCGGGGTGCCGGGACTCCAGATCGGCGATCACGTCGGCGACGGTGGCACCCTTCGCCTCGACGGACTTCTCCCCGTCGGTGTGCGTGCGCAGGTTGGTGGGGACGGACACGGTGACAGCCATGTGGATGCTCCAGATCGTGGTTCGGGCAGGCTCGGGCTGACGTCAGACCGAGTCCGGGACGTCGTCCGCGCCGGTGTGCGCGAACATGTAAGTCTCCACGACCTCGACCTGTTCCTCGGTGACCACGCCGTCCACGATCCGGAACGACCGCAGGTCGTGCCCGGCGACGCGCGGCTCGGCGTCGGGCCGCGTGGAGACGATCACGTAGTGGATGCGCGGGTCGTTGGCCGGGCCGGACGCCACGTCGATGTCGACCTGCGACGGGTAGGCCGGGCTGCGGGTGTGCGAGTGGTAGATCACGCAGGCCCACTCGTCGCGGGCGTCCATCTCGCGCTGTGCGCGCAGCCGCTCCTTGACGTCCCAGGTGTAGTACGTGAGCGACGACCGGCGCTCGCCCTGGTACTCCGCGTGCGCCTCGCCCAGCACCAGCTCCCGCTGGGCCTGCTCACGCTCCTCGGCCAGTGCGTCGCCGGTGGGCTTGGCGGCGTTGGTCATCCGGAAGAAGCGCTCGGGCCGATCGCCGCCCTCCGCGCCCGCGATCATCCCGCACGCCTCGTGGGGATGTTCCGCACGCGCGTGCACCATGATCTCGTCGACGAGATCGGCCCGGATCACCAGCACCGCCCCAGGGTACGTGGCCACCCCGACCCGGCGCACACCCCGACGGCGTGGCTCACAGCGGGCGACGGCCCGGGCGGGTGCGGCGGGTGCGGCGGGTCGGGCCGCAGCGCGGCGAGCGCGGCCATCGCGTCCTCGGCGCGGTCGCGGGGCACGAACAGGTGGTCGTGGTGGTACCCGGCGACGGGATTGACGCTGATGCCGCGCTCGGCCAGCGCGGCGGTGACCCGCGCGAGCAACCCGACCGACTCCAGCGGCGACGCCACGCGCAGCGTGATCCAGGCACACCGGTACGTCGCGGCCAGGCCCAGCCGGGCGACGTCGGCCTCGGCGAGCACCACGGTGCGGCCCTCGTCCTCGGCCATCGACGCGACCGGTTCGACGTCGAGTGCCGTGCCCGGCGCGACGGTGGCGAACACGTAGGTGCCGGGCCGCAGCCACGGGTCGAGACCGGCGAGCAGCGCGGCGAGGCCCGCGGTCACCGCACCTGCATGCGGCTCTGCACCAGCGCGTCCTGCACGAACGTCAGCCACTGGTACACGCCCATGTGCTCGGAGCGGGGGTCGTCGGCGTCGATCTCGTCGGGCATGTCCTCGCTGACGTCGAGCGCGGTGCCCAGCGCGAGGCGCACGTCGTTGAGCGCGGCGAGCCAGCCGTCGGCCTGTTCGGGGGTGAGCTCGATCCGCCCGCCGGTCTCGGGGAGCGTGTCGAGTACCAGAGTGGCGGCCGCGTCCTTGGCCTCGATCAGCTCCGGCTCGTGGATCGAGCGCAGCCCCGCGGCGAGGTCGGCGTCCTCGGTGGTGAAGTCGGGCAGCAACCGGGCCAGCACGCGGTCGTCCGGTCGGGTGGTGGGGCCGGTGCGGATGCCGGTGAGCACCGCGAGCTCGTCGGCGGGGTTCGCCTCGGTGCGCCCGGCGAGCATCTGCCGCACCTCGGCGACGAGCCCGCGCAGCACCGCGGCCTCCTGCGCCTCCAGCGACGCGACGAGCCGCACCCTCGACCCGCGGCCCGCCTTCCTCCACCCGTCCATCAGCTGCTCTTCTGCATCGTGGCCCACAGGCCGGCGGCGTGCAGCTTCGCCACGTCCGCCTCGATCTTGTCCTTGTCCCCGGCCGACACCGCGGCCTTGCCCTTGTGGTGCACGTCGAGCATCAGCGCGGTGGCCTTGGGCTCGGGGTAGCCGAAGAGCTTCTGCAGCACGTACGCGACGTAGGACATGAGGTTGACCGGGTCGTTCCAGACGATCGCCTGCCAGGGGACGTCACCGGCGACGTTCTCGTCGACGACCGGGTCCGCCTGCCGGGTGGGACTGGGTAGCGGCGCCGTCATACCCCCATGGTGGCATGACGCATAGGGTCTGCGGGCATGAGTGGTAGTCCCGAGTCGGCGGGGGTCAGCACGGCCCTGCTCACCGACCGCTACGAGCTGACGATGGCCGCGGCGGCGCTGGCCGACGGCACCGCGGAGCGGCAGTGCGCCTTCGAGGTCTTCGCGCGGCGACTGCCCGACGGGCGCCGCTACGGCGTGGTGGCGGGCACGGGGCGGCTCGTCGAGTCGATCGCGCGGTTCCGCTTCGGCGAGCAGGAGCTGGCCGCGCTGGCCGACATCGTGGACGCGGCCACGCTCGACTGGCTCGCCGCCTACCGCTTCTCCGGCGACGTCGACGGGTATCCCGAGGGGGAGCTGTTCTTCCCCGGCTCCCCGGTCCTGACGGTGCGCGGCAGCTTCGCGGACGCCGTGCTGCTGGAGACGCTGGCGCTGTCGATCCTCAACCACGACAGCGCCGTGGCCTCGGCCGCCGCGCGGATGGTGACGGCCGCGGCGGGGCGCCCGCTCATCGAGATGGGGTCGCGGCGCACCCACGAGGCGGCCGCGGTGGCCGCGGCGCGGGCGGCGTACCTCGCGGGTTTCACGGCCACCTCCAACCTGGAGTCCGGGCGCCGCCACGGCATCCCGACCGCGGGCACGGCGGCGCACGCCTGGATCCTGCTGCACGACGACGAGCTGGGCGCGTTCGCCAGCCAGGTCAAGGCGCTCGGCCCGGACACCACGCTGCTCGTGGACACCTACGACATCCGCCGCGGTGTGGAGCTCGCGGTGCAGGCGGCCGGGCCGGGCCTCGGCGCGATCCGGATCGACTCCGGCGACCTCGGCGAGCTCGCCCGCCAGGCCCGCGACCAGCTCGACCGCCTCGGCGCGACCGAGACGAAGATCGTGCTGTCCGGTGACCTCGACGAGTACGCCATCGCGTCGCTGCGCGCCGAACCCGTCGACTCCTACGGGGTGGGCACCTCGGTCGTCACCGGGTCGGGGGCGCCGACCGCGGGGATGGTCTACAAGCTGGTCGAGGTGGACGGGCGGCCGGTCGCGAAGCGGAGCACGGCGAAGGAGTCACGCGGCGGGGCGAAGTCGGCGGTGCGCCGCTACAAGCCGACGGGCACCGCGTTGGAGGAGGTCGTCCACCCCGTCGCCCGGCCCGTACCGGTCGGACCGCACGACCGGGTCCTGCCGGTGCCGCTGCTGCGCGCGGGCGAGCCGGTCCCCGGGCTGCCGACGCTCGCGCAGTCCCGCGAGCGCCTGCGCGCCGCGCTGGTGTCCGTACCGTGGGAGGGGCTCAAGCTGTCCAAGGGCGAACCTGCGCTGCCCACCGTGTTCGAGGGGAGTTGACGTGGCACGAGCGCTGATCGTCGTCGACGTCCAGAACGACTTCTGCGAGGGAGGGTCGCTCGCCGTCACCGGCGGTGCCGCCGTGGCGGCCGCGATCTCCGACCACACGCAGGGGTACGACCACGTGGTCGCCACCCGCGACCACCACATCGACCCGGGCGACCACTTCTCCGACACCCCGGACTTCGCCACGAGCTGGCCGGTGCACTGTCGCGCGGGCACGCCCGGCGCCTCGTTCCATCCCGCGCTCGACGTGGCGCCGGTGGAGGCGGTGTTCGACAAGGGTGCCCACACGGCGGCCTACTCCGGGTTCGAGGGCGCCGAGCCGGGCGGGGCGACGCTGCGGGACTGGCTGGTGGAGCGCCGCGTGGACACCGTGGACGTGGTCGGCCTCGCCACCGACCACTGCGTGCGCGCCACCGCGCTGGACGCGGTCGCGGCCGGGCTGGCGACGACGGTGCGGCTGGAGCTCTGCGCGGGGGTGTCCCCGGAGACCACCGAGCGGGCGATCGAGGAGCTGCGGGCGGCCGGGGTCACCGTCGTCTGACGGCAGGGTCCCGGTGTTTCGCTCGCCGAACCGGGCTTCGCGCGCGGCCGGCAGCGCGCGAACCGCCGCGGGTGCGCGAACCGCCGCCGGGCGCGCGCCCGGGCACGGCGCCGGGAATGCCGAACGCCGCCCGGCCGAGGTGGCGGGCGGCGTTCGGGAGCGCGAGCCGTCCGGGTTACCAAGCGTGCGCTTGCGGCCGTGCTGGTGGTCTCGGCATCAGGGGGCGACCGCCGCCCGCTGGTGCAGACCCACGACCTGGTGCCTCCGCGGCGTGCTCCGCGTGGGTACCCGGTGCTCGTGCTGGGAACCCCGGCCGGGAGGACGGACCTTCTCCACCGATCCGGCCTTGGCCTGCCGTGGTTCCGTGGATCCATTGGTACTCCGCTGTGCTCATGGTCACAAGGGGGTCACGGGCTTCGTGCGGTGGGCGGCGGCATTCGCCCTCGGGGACGCAGGCCCGACCGGTAACCTCCAGCGGTGCCCGCGAAGACCCCGCCCGCCGGCGGCAGAAGCAGGACACCGCCTGGTGTCGCCGAGCTGCTCGAGGCCGCCGTCGAGGCGGTCGGCGGGCAGCGCCGCGAGGGTCAGGACGCGATGGTCCAGGCCGTCCGCTCGGCCCTGACCAGCGGCGAGCACCTCGCGGTGCAGGCCGGCACCGGCACGGGCAAGTCGCTGGCGTACCTGGTGCCCGCCATCCACCACGCGATCGCCGAGGACACCACCGTCGTCGTCTCGACGGCCACGATCGCGCTGCAGCGCCAGCTGGTCGACCGCGACCTGCCGAGGCTCGCGAAGGCCCTCACGCCGCTGCTCGGCCGCGCGCCGACGTTCGCGATCCTCAAGGGCCGGCGCAACTACCTGTGCCTGAACAAGCTGCACGGACCCGACGAGGTCGATCCGGCCGACGAGCTGTTCGACCCGTTCGCGATCTCCGCCATGGGCCGCGCGGTCAAGCGGCTGCACGAGTGGGCCGACACCACCGAGAAGGGCGACCGCGACGAGCTCGTGCCGGGCGTCACCGAGGCCACCTGGCGGCAGGTCTCGGTCACCGCGCGGGAGTGCCTGGGCGCGTCGAAGTGCCCGGTCGGCGACGACTGCTTCGCCGAGAAGGCCCGTGCCGAGGCCGGGAAGGCCGACATCGTCGTCACCAACCACGCGCTGCTGGCCATCGACGCGATGGAGGGGCGGCCGGTGCTGCCCGAGCACGACGTCGTGGTGATCGACGAGGCGCACGAGCTGGTCGACAAGGTCACCGGCGTGGCCACCGCCGAGCTGACCTCCGGGATGGTGGCCGTCGCCGCGCGGCGGCTGGGCAAGCTCGTCGACCAGGCCGTGGCCGACCGGCTCGCAGAGGCGGGCGAGGGGCTCGCGATGGTGCTCGACGACCTGCCGCCGGGACGCTGGGACGCCCTGTCCCCCGCGGCGTCGGGGGTGCTGTCGGCCGTGCGGGACGCCGCGGGCTCCTGCCGCACCTCGCTGGGCTCCGAGCGCCGCGAGGACCCGGAGGGGGCGGCGGGCCGCAAGGTCGCGCAGGCCGCAGTGGACGAGGTGGCCGACACCGCCGTGCGGCTGCTCGACGCGTTCTCCGAGCCCGACCCGTCGAAGCGCCGCGACGTGGTGTGGCTGGCCGAACAGGGCTCGTCGCCTCGGGCCGGCGGGGCCGGCCCCGACGGCGCCCGGCACAAGGTGCTGCGCGCGGCACCGCTGTGGGTGGGCGGGCTGCTGCGGGAGCGGCTGTTCGGCCGGTCGACGGTGGTCCTGACCAGCGCCACCCTCGCCCTGGGCGGCAACTTCGACGCCCTGGCCCGGCAGTGGGGTCTCCCCCCGTCGGCGGTGGCCGACGGGCCGACCGACCCGGTGCCCGACGCGGATGCTCCGAAGTGGTCCGGCATGGACGTCGGCTCCCCGTTCGCGCACGCCCGCAGCGGCATCCTCTACGTCGCCAGGCGCCTTCCCCCGCCGGGCCGCGACGGCCTCGCCCCGGCCACGCTCGACGAGATCGCCGGGCTGGTGGAGGCGGCGGGCGGGCGCACGCTGGGGCTGTTCTCCTCGATGCGCGCGGCCAAGCAGGCCACCGAGGAGCTGCGCGGCAGGCTCGACAGCCCGCTGCTGTGCCAGGGCGACGACTCCACGATGCAGCTCGTGCGCAAGTTCGCCGAGGACGAGGCGACAACGCTCTTCGGCACGTTGTCGCTGTGGCAGGGCGTGGACGTCCCCGGGCCGTCGCTGTCGTGTGTGATCATCGACCGGATCCCGTTCCCGCGGCCCGACGACCCGCTGGTCGCGGCGCGGCAGCGGGCCACCGACGCCAACGGCGGTAACGGCTTCCTGTCCGTGTCGGCCACCCACGCCGCGCTGCTGCTCGCCCAGGGCGCGGGCCGGTTGCTGCGCGGGATGGACGACCGCGGCGTCGTCGCCATCCTCGACTCGCGGCTGGCCACCGCGCGCTACGGCGGCTTCCTGCGCGCGAGCCTGCCGCCGTTCTGGCAGACCGACGACCGCGAGAAGGTGCACGCCGCGCTGCGCCGGCTGCGCGGGGCCTGACCCGCGCACCGACCGTCCACCCGCGCACGTCCCGACATGCGCAACCGGCCGGAAGGTGCGCAGCTCCCGTTGTCCACATGCTCGGGTGGTTGTCCACAGGTTCGGCGGGGGATCTGGTGCGGCCCTGCGCCGGCTCGGATGCTCGCGGTATGGACCTGCAGTTGCGCTCCGAGCTCCTCGCCCGCGGCTGGACCGACGCCGACCTGCGCCGGTTGCGGCGCTCCGGCGAGCTCGCACCCCTGCGCCGCGGCAGCTACCGGCCGGGCCCGGCCGACGGGCCGGACACCCCCGAGGCCCGGCACGCCCTGCTGGTGCGCGCGACGCTGCCACACCTCGGCCCGGGCTGGGTGGTCAGCCACCAGTCGGCCGCCGTGCTGCTGGGTCTGCCCGTGTGGGACGTCCCGCTGGACCGGGTGCACGTGAGCCGCGACGGCACCGGGGGCGGGCGGGTGACCCGGGGGGTGCACCGGCACGTCGGGCGGCTCGCCGACACCGAGGTGGTGCGGCTCGGCGGCGTCCGGCTGACCGGTCCGGGTCGTACCGTGGTGGACGTCGCGGGCACCGTGGCGTTCGAGCAGGCCGTGGTGATCGCCGACGCCGCGCTCGCGCCCTTCCAGGACGACCGGCCGGCGCTGCTGGACCGGGCCGGCCTGCTCGCCGCGCTGGCCCGCGGCGGCCGTATCGGCCGGTCGGCGGCCCGGCGGGTCGTGGCCTTCGCCGACGGCGGGGCCCGCAGCCCCGGCGAGTCGCGCAGCCGGGTGGCGATGTGGCTCGCGGGCCTGCCCGCCCCCGTGCTGCAGTTCGAGGTCCGGGGCCCCGACGGGCGGCTGTTGGGGATCGTCGACTTCGGGTGGCCGGAGCTGCGCACCGTCGGCGAGTTCGACGGGCGGGTGAAGTACGGGCGCCTGCTGCGGCCGGGTCGACACCCCGAGGACGCGGTCTTCGCCGAGAAGCTGCGCGAGGACGCGATCCGCGGCACCGACCTGGGGATGGTCCGCTGGACGTGGCCGGACCTCGACCGGTTCGAGCCGGTGGCGCAGCGGCTGCACCGCACGTTCCGGGCCGCGCACGCTCCGGTCATCCGCGCATGGCCGGACATGCGCAGCTGA
Source organism: Pseudonocardia sp. (assembly GCF_029263155.1). Lineage (GTDB taxonomy): Bacteria > Actinomycetota > Actinomycetes > Mycobacteriales > Pseudonocardiaceae > Pseudonocardia. The sequence goes on along the minus strand of NZ_JAJCYB010000024.1, from coordinate 8,631 downwards.
CCACTACGTGCGCAGGTCAGAGGTCGGGGGGGCGACCGGTGACCGCTCGTCGGAGAGCACCCGCCCCTCCGGCAGCACCACCCGCAGGTCGGCCAGCACGTCGTCCATCCGGGGGGCGGTCAGGGTGCGCACGATGAGGACGTCGTCGGCGAGCTCCAGGGCGGCGAGCACGCGGTCGTCGGCGTCGAGGCGCACCCAGCCGTCCCCGGCCGGGGTGTACTCGACGTCCAGCACGTCGGCCGCGCCGTCGGCCACCTGCAGCCGCGCCACACACTCCCGGAGGTCGGCCCCGGCGGGTCCGAGCGGTCGGGGCGGGGCGTCGCGGGCCGCCGCCCAGCCGAGCAGGTCCTCGCCGGTCCCCTCCTCGAGCAGGGCGAGCAGGCCCCCCTCGCGGCCCGGTGGCACCTCCAGCACGCCCCCGACGAACCGGTGGCCCGCGCCGCCGTCCGGTGCGACCCGGGCGCACAACCGGGTCCCGGCCGGTACGGTCCGGCTCGTCGTGCGCTCGGTGACGGTCGGCGTGTCACCGGTGCGCAGGTCGCGCAGGTCGAACCCCTCGCCGGGACGGACGGCGAGCACCTCGTACACGGTGCGGTCGACCGCCGTCCAGGACGCGCCCAGCAGCGCCTCGTCGTCGGGCAGCAGCGGGCCGCGGTCGCGCAGGAAGCGGGCGAACCAGCCCTGTTCGTGCAGCACCACGTCCACGGTCAGCGGGTCGGTGATCGCCTGCTCCAGGTCCCCGCCGGCACCCGCCCGCGCGAGGGCACAGTCGATCATGGTCTCCTCGGCCGCCCGGCCGTACCGCTCCAGGTAGGCGACCGACTTGCGCCAGAGCCAGTCCGCGCGCTCGGGCAGTGGCGCGGTGGCCGCCCGCCCGAGGTGGCACTGCTTGTACTTGCGCCCCGAGCCGCACCGGCACGGGTCGTTGCGGCCGGGTTCGGGGCCGCTCCCGGCGGCGAACCGGGCAGCGAACGCCAGGTCCGGGTGGTCGCCGGCCACGCCGATCGCCCGCCACCGGCCGGTCGCGGCGGCCGCGTCGCCGCGGTCGGCCTCGTACCAGGCCAGCCGGTCCTCCACGAACTCCCAGCCGGGCGCGTCCACGCACGCCGCCCGCAGGTGCGACTCGGCGTCGAGCACCCGGCCGTCCCGCTCGGCCGCGACCGTGGCCATCCATCGGGCGACGGCGGCCCGGGTCGCGCGCCCGGCCACGGCCACCAGCCGGTCGGCGACGGCGACGAGCGCCGCCGGGTCGTCGTCCGGGCCGAGCAGCTCCTCGGTCACGGCCTCGACGGCGTCGGGGGCGACGAGCAGGTCCAGCGCCCGCCGCAGCCCCGCGGCGTCGACGTCCGGGTCCTCCAGCAGGTCGAGCGCCTCCAGCGCGACGGTGGCCTCGCCGCCCGGCCCGAGCCGGGCGATCAGCCGGGCGTGCCGCCGGGCCTCCGCCCCGGCCGCCCAGACCGGCTCGGCGTGGGCGAACTCGTCGCCGCGCCGCTCCAGCCCCGCGGCGGTGGCCAGGTCCTCCAGGGGCGGGACCGGCTCGCCGAACGCGTCCCGGTCGGCGAGGCGGACCCCGAGGAGCAGCGCCTCGGCCGGCACCGGCAGCCCCGGCTCGGCCAGCTCGGCCTCGTAGCGGTCGCGGAGCCGTTCGAGCAGGCCCGGGGGCACCGCCGGGTCCGCGTCGAGCGGGTCGAGCGTCACCGCCCCGTCGAGCGTCACCCGCACCGCGAGCAGAGCGCCGGCGGGCAGATCGGCGAACCAGTCCTCGTCGCCGATCCAGACCAGGTGCCCGTCGTGCTCGTCGACCTCGAGCGGTTCCTCGGCCACGGTGGGCCCGGACACCCGCAGGAACCCCGCGAGGTCGGTGTCGACGACCAGGAACCCGCCCGCCTGCTCACCGGCCGAGAGCCGGTGGGTGAGCACGGCGCCGGACATCAGCCCGGGCGCGTGCACGAGCACGTCGCCCGCCAGGAGCGTGCACTCCGAGTACGGGTCCTCGGACACCTCGTCGGCGGCCTCCAGGATCAGGTCGTCGTCGACGGCGAGTCCGAACCTCCCGGCGAGCTGCGCCTCCAGCTCGTCCGCGCCGATCGCGACGTGCCGCCGCACGGCCTCGAGGTAGGCCGCGGCGACCTCCTCCGCCGCCGGTCGGGGGACGGGTGGGGCGCTACGGCGGGGGCGGGCGAGCACCCGCTGCCGGGACTTGTTCACCCGGGCACGGTAGGCCGTCGGTTCCCGCCGGCGCCGCGCGGCAGGTCGGGCCGGCTCACCGGTCACAGGATGGCGCGGCGGGCGAGCCGGGCGAGCGGGGACGGCGCGGGGTTCCACGGGCCGCGGTCGTGCGCGGGCCAGGCGTAGGTCGGGACGTCGCCGTCGAGCAGGTCGAGCAGGCCGGGCAGACCCAGGTCCTCGGCCGACCAGCGGTAGAGCCGGGCGAACCGGGGCCGGATCAGGCCGAAGTCCAGCAGGTGACCGAACCGGTTCTCGACGGTGAGATAGGGGGTGACGTCGTCGCCGAGGGGGTAGCGGTCCGGGAGGATCCGCGACAGTGACAGGAAGATGCCGGTCATGCCGATCCGGGGGTCGCCCAGCAGGGGCGCCACCGGCCCGAGCACTCCCAGCGCGAGGCGTGGGGCGGCCACCAGTGCGTGGGCGTAGAGCACGCGGACCAGCACCACGTTGAGGAAGAAGCGCTCGACCCGGCCCTCCGCACGGGCCAGGTCCGCGTGCTCGAGGTAGGCGGTGACGATGCTGGTGTTGTGCGCGCGGTACCAGCTCCGGGCGGACGGGTGGCGCACGAACTCCAGCGACGCCGCCGCGCTCGGGGTCGAGCCTGCCGGGTCGCGGCCCTCGGCGAGCGCGCGGGCCTCGTAGCCGTCGCGGATCAGGCGCTCGTTGACCGCGCGCCACCAGGGGCTTCCGGCCGGGGTGGCCTGCGGCGGGTGCAGCAGACCCCGGCGCAGCTGCCAGGACAGGAACGCGACCGCCGCGCGGCGGTAGGGCAGGTGCCGATCCCCGGGGCCACCCCGGTAGAGCTCGCACAGCACGGCCAACCGGGCGAGCGGGTCGTCGCGCACCCGGGCGACCGTGTCCTCGGCGAGCTCCGCGGCCGTCCGGCTGGGCACGGTGCGAGTATCGCCGCCCGGTCCGGCCGGACGCGGTCGACCCCCGAGGTGCGGTACGGCGCCTGCTCAGCCGAGCAGCTGGGCCTGCAGCGGCGCCGGGAAGCGGACGGTGAACCGGACGTCACCGAGCAGGGCCTCGAGCTCGCCGGCGTGCTCCTCCAGCGCAGCCCGAGCCCGTGCACCGACGTCCTCCAGCAGCTGCATCGCGATCGTGCCGTCGCGGCGCTGCACCCATCCCCCGACGATCCGGCCGTCCACCCACAGGGTCGGGCCACCGTTGCCGTTGCGGTCGAACAGCACCGGCACGTGGGCGGGATCGAGGTGGAACCCACGCTGCTTCCACCCCATCGTCGACGGGTCGAGCCCGGGAAGCAGCCGTGCCGTCGGGGGCGCATCCGGAACCGGGTCGACGTCGTCGGGCAGCACCCAGCCCGGCCCCTCGTCCAGCTCGACCTCCACCGCGCCGACGTCGGCCAGCGCGGCCTTCGTGACGGCGACGGTCCAGCCCGCCCACCACTGCAGGTCGGTACGCGTGCCCGGCCCGAACGCCCGCAGCCAGCGGCGCGCGAGCCCGGCCGCGGCCGTGCGGACATCGCCCTCGCCGAACCCGCCGGGCAGCCACTGCTCCGCCGAGGCCCACCGGTACTGGCCGTTGATCCAGGTGCCGGTGGGCCGGGTACGGATCACCCGCCCCTCGAAGCCGAGTACGAGCAGCACCCGGGTGTGCGCGGCCATGGTGGTGGCGTGCGCGCCGCCGCCGCCGACCGGGATCGGGCGGGCCAGCTCGGGCAGCCGGGTGCCGATCTCGCGGGCGGTCAGCGGGCCGGCCTCGCGCAGCAGGGCGTCGACGTCGGCGGCCGCGGCGTCCAGCCACGAGCCGGGGTCGGCGACGCCGCCCGCCGCCAGCATCGACAGTGCGTTGCGCCGCTGGACCGCCGCGATCGTGGTGGTGCTCGCGTGGTGGGCCAGCCGGGCCGTCTCGTGCCCGAACACCCACAGCGTGCGCCGCATCGCGTGGTGGCGGACGAGCGAGCGTTCCTCGTACAGCGCCGCACCCAGCGGCTCCAGGGCGGGCGCGCGCATCCGGGCGGCCGCCGAGAGATGGACCGTGACCGGGTCGGTGGAGTGCAGCGCCACCAGGTCGTCGGCGATCGCGACCACGTCATCGGTGCGGGCCGACACCGCGTGCCGGTGCCGCAGCGCGAGGCGGGCGCGCCGCTCGGCGATGTCGATCGTGCGGATGGCCACGGGCCGATGATGGCAGCACCCACCGACAGTCCGGCGTCAGCTCGCGGCCACCCGCTCCAGCACGGGCCGCTGCTGCTCGAGGTTCCAGCGGACGTTGAGCAGCGTCGGGTTGTTGCCCGCCGTGGCGCCGTCGACGTCGGAGAGGTGGACCCGCCGGTCCTGCACCGCGGGGAGCGCCCGGTAGAGCGGGCTCGCGGTCAGCTCGGCACGCAGCTCGTCGCCGGCGAATCCGAGCCCGACGAGGTCCGCGTCGATCAGTCCGATGCGTTCGGCGCTCAGCGATCGGTTCTCGACCTCCGCGACGATCCGGGGCGAGAGGGACATGCCGAGCTCGCCCAGCAGGCGCGCGGTGTGCCCCTGCGGGTTCGTGTCGACCGCGAACATCCCGGGCTCGTAGTTGTAGACCGAGCTGAACGTCCTGCCCTGCAGCCCGGGGAGCTCCGCGGCCAGCGCGTCCACATAGGCCTCGACCTCGGCCACCTGCTCCTCGACCGCCGCCTCCCGGCCGACGGCCTGCCCGATCACCCGCGCCGTGTCCTGCCAGCTCGCCTCGCCCCACCCGGTGCGGAACCCGACAGTGGGGGCGATCGCGCTCAGGCCCTCGTACACGTCCTCCAGTGCGAAGTAGTTGGTGGCGAGGATCAGGTCGGGATCCAGCGCGGCGACCTCCTCCAGCCCGATCGCACCACCGGGGTCGCCGAGCGCCCGACTGGTCGAGAGGTCGACCTCGCCGACCTGCCAGGCATAGGGCACGCCGGGCTCGACGAGGTTGTCGAGATGGCCGACCGTGGTCAGCCCGATCCGGCTGAGCACGTCCTCCTCGAAGCTCAGCGCGACGATCCGGGACGGCGCGGCGGGGATCGTCGTGGACCCGAACGCGTGCTCGATGGTCACCGGGAAGCCGGGCTCCCCGGCCGGTGCGGACGCCGAGGTCGGCGCCGGACCTCCGCACGCGGCCAGCAGCAGCACGGCCGCCGCGGCCGCGCAGGTCGACAGCGTGGACGGCACGGCCACCCCAATCCCTCGACGGATTTAGTTCGGGGTGAACTATAGCTATGGCGAGGCTCGCCTTACAAGTACCCGGGCCCGTGCAGGGTCTGCTGGATCAGCCCCCGTACGGCACCCCGCAGCGACCAGTCGAACCAGGACTCGGCGTCGGGGCCTGCCTCGTCCCAGGCCCGCCGCGTGTCCGCGAGGATCGGGAACTCGTCGGGGTCCAGGAGGAACTCCGGGGCGTCGGAGACGTACTGCTCGTCCAGCATCGCGAAGGCGGCCAGCGCGATCGCGTGGTTGGCCACGGCGGCGGCGAGCCGCGCCGCGGCCGGGCCGCTGAGCCCGCGGGCCACCAGCGTGGCATCGAACGCCTCCACCACACGGGCCGAGCGCCGGGTGCGCGGGAACCCGCGTGCGTAGTAGCCGGCCAGCCCCGGATGGGCGCGGACGTGCGCGACCAGCCCCCTGGCGAACTCCAGCAGGTGCTCCTCCAACGGCGCCCCGGAGTCACCCGGCTGCGGCGCGGTCTCGACGAGATGCTCGCCGACGAGGGTCTCCAGGTCGCGCCGGGATCCGACATGGCGGTGCACCGACGTCCTGGTGACCCCGAGCCGTTCGGCCACCGCGGCGATCGACAGATCCACCAGCCCGATCTCCAGTCCGGCGGCCAGGACGGCCTCGAGCGAGATCCTCGGCGGCCGTCCCGCCGGCCGACCGCTCATCGGACGAGGCAGGTGACCGTGCCCGGAGCCACCTCGGTGAACCCCGCGTCGCGCACCGTCACCGCGGCGGGGTCGGCGCAGAGCTCCGCCCAGAGCCGGGGGTCCGCGGAGCGCACCGCGAACGCGGGGACCCGACCGAGCCGGTGCACGGCGGCGTACAGCATGGCGGCGTGGCCCACCTGCGCAGCGGCCTTGCCGACCGTCATCTCCAGTGCCGCGTCCACCCAGATCACCGGGTCGCCGGGCGGGGGCGGGCCGGGATCGTCCGGCTCCAGGTCGGTCCCGGCGATCTGCAGCCGCGACACGACGCGCGGCACGTCGTCGACGGGACCGGGGAGCAGCGCGCGGACCTGGGCGTCGCCCACCGTCCACGTGACGCCGGGCAGCGCCTGGACGGCGTCCCAGTGCGCGCCACGCGCCCGTCGCGCGATCTTGCGGATGCGGCCGCCCACCCACGTGGACACGGCGTGGTGCCACTCCCCGCCGGGCCCGGAGCGGGCATCGAGACAGACGGCGAGCGCCGCGGCCGCCGCCGCCTCCAGCAGCGGGGTGCGCGCGGGCGGGGGTCGCTCCAGCCGCAGCACGACCGGCATCGCCCGCACCACGCCGTCGGGTTCGGGCGGAAGGGTCCGGGCGGCCCCGACGCGGTCGGCCAGGCTCGCGAGCACCGCCCCCGACCGTGGGTGCGAGGCGGTGCCGGAGCACTGTTGCGCGCTCGCGGGCGGGCTCACGCGATGGGCACGCGTCGGCGGATGCCCTCGGCCGCGTCGGCCCGCTCCACCTCGTCGCGGGTGATGCCCAGCACGAACAGCACGACGTCGAGGTAGGGCAGCGACAGGGCGGTGTCGGCCACCTCGCGCAGCGCCTGCTTGGCGTTGAACGCGATCCCGAGCCCGGCGGTGGAGAGCATGTCGATGTCGTTGGCCCCGTCGCCGACGGCCACGCACTGCTCCAGTGGCACGCCGAACTCCTTCGCGAACCGGCGCAGCGCCACCGCCTTGCCGGGCCGGTCGACGACCTCCCCGACGACCCGGCCGGTCAGGCGCCCGTCGACGACCTCCAGCTCGTTGGCCGCGCAGAAGTCCAGCCCCAGATCGGCGGCCAGCCCGTCGATCACGCTGGTGAACCCCCCGGAGACCACGCCGCACCGGTACCCGAGTCGTTTGAGCGTGCGGATCGTGGTGCGTGCGCCCGGCGTGAGCTCCAGCTCGGCGGCGACCTCGGCGATCACCGACTCCGGCAGCCCGGCCAGCACGGCGACCCGGCGGCGCAGGGACTCGGTGAAGTCCAGCTGCCCGGCCATCGCGGCCTCGGTCACGGCCCGGACCTCGGCCTCGGCGCCGGCGCGCGCGGCCAGCATCTCGATCACCTCGCCCTGCACGAGCGTGGAGTCCACGTCGAAGACGATGAGCCGCTTGCTGCGCCGGGCCAGGCCGGCCCGCTCGACCGCGACGTCCACGCCCGCGGCCCGCGCCACCTCGACCAGCCGCTTGCGCAGCGTGCCCGGCGGGTACTCCTCCGAGCCGTGGCCGGGCACCGGGGAGACCATCAGCTCCAACCCGGTGACCGGGTAGTCCGCCACCCGGCGGATCCCGTCGATGTTGGCGCCCGCGTCGGCCAGGGCCTGGGCCACCGACCCGAACGCCCGCGCCGTGATCGGCCGCCCCATCATGACGACGACGTGGGTCGAGTGCCGCCGCCCGGCCGGGTCGTCGTCGGCCTCCAGCGACGTCTCGACCTGCATCGAGATGCTCGCCATGGCCTGCTCGACAGCCTCCTGCAACCCCTCGGGATCGTGGTGGGCCGTCACGAGCGCACCGAGGGTGAGCCGGCCGCGGATGACGACCTGCTCGACGTCGACCAGGTCGACCCCGTGGCGGGTGAGCGCCGCGAACAGCACCGAGCTCACACCGGGCCGGTCGGGGCCGGTGACCGTGATCAGGACGCTGGTCACCGGGTCAACGGGACTTCGGGTCGCCGTCCGGCTGGGTCTCGGGCCCGATCTTCTGACTGATCAGCTCGCCCGGATCGGCCCGGTGGCTGAGGTGCGCCTCCTCGCGGAAGCGCTCCACCAGGTGCGGATAGTGCAGCTCGAACGCCGGGCGCTCGGAGCGGATGCGGGGCAGCTCGGTGAAGTTGTGCCGCGGCGGCGGGCAGCTCGTGGCCCACTCCAGCGAGTTGCCGAACCCCCACGGGTCGTCGACGGTCACGACTCGGCCGTAGCGGTAGCTCTTGAACACGTTCCAGATGAACGGCAGCGTCGAGGCCCCGAGCACGAACGCCCCCACCGAGGAGATCGAGTTCAGCACGGTGAACCCGTCCTGGGCCTGGTAGTCCACGTAGCGGCGCGGGAAGCCCTCGTTGCCCAGCCAGTGCTGCACCAGGAACGTCAGGTGGAACCCGATGAACGTGGTCCAGAAGTGGAACTTGCCCAGCGTCTCGTCCATCATCCGGCCGGTCATCTTCGGGAACCAGAAGTAGATGCCGGCGTAGGTGGCGAACACGATCGTGCCGAACAGCACGTAGTGGAAGTGCGCCACCACGAA
>NZ_JAJCYB010000023.1 GCF_029263155.1 Pseudonocardia sp. | reverse complement strand
CAACCCCTCCCCGGACCTCGACCGCGCCGACACCGACGCGTCCGGTTCGCGAACCCAAGGCCCGACCTGACAGCATCACGGCAGCCCCACCAACGAGTTCCCAGCAGTCGCCCCTTCGGTTTTCGCGAACTCTCCAGCTTTTCCGAAGAACCGCGGCGACGGCCGGCCCAGAGCCAGCTGCCTCATCCACACCAGCAGGACCGCCGATCCCGACAGCAGGACCGCCATCACGACCTGCCCGACCGGCGTGCCGTAGGGCGCGGCGAAGGTCGGGACGAGGCCGATGAGCACGAGCAGCGCGGCCTGGATCAGCAGCAGGATGCGGATCGACTGCCGCGACTCCGCGCGGGCGGCCTCGATGTCGCGCCTGGCCCGCACGTCGCGCGCGACCCCGTCGGCGAGCTGTCGCAGGACCTCGGCGATGCCGCCGCTCTGCTGGCGCAGCGCCAGCAACAGCGCGGCCGCGACGGTGTCCCCGGTGCGGTCGTCGACGGTGTCGGCGAACGCGCGCAGCGCGGCGGCGTGGTCGTCGCCCCCTGCGCCGTCGCGGATGCGGCGGGCCAGCGTGCGCACCGCCGGGGCGATCGGGTCGTCGACCCGTGCCGTGGTCGTGACGATGGCCTGGGCCAGACCGATCGCCCCACCGCCGGTGAGCGTGTCGGCCATCCGGCGACACCAGCCCTCCAGCGCCTCGAGCTTCTCGATCCGCGTGCGTACGACCCGGGTCGAGCCCAGCAGCCACGGCAACCACAGACCCGCGGCGGCCGTCGCCGCACCGGCCGCGGGCCACCCGGACAGCGCCCACACGACGACACCGGCGACGGCCCACCCCAGCGCCCGGCGGCGCCGATCGGCGTCGGGCCGTGCCGGGTCACCGGCGGCCGCCCAGGCGAGCCGGATCCGACGTACCCAGGGCGTCGCGGGTGCGGCGACGAGCTGTTCGCCGGTCGCACGGCCACCCAGGACCACCAGCGCGACGGCCACGCAGGCTCCCGCCGCGGCGGCCGCCAGTTCCGCGGGCGTCACCGGGCCCACCCGCTCGACTCGTGCAGGAACCCCAGATCGATGCCCGCCTCGTCGAACGGGCGACGGTTCTGGGGCAGCAGCTGGAACACCGCGCGCGGATCTGTGCCCGGTGCCGGCGCGAAGACCCGGTTCATCGCGACCCCACCGCCCTCGCCGACCGAGGTCACCTCCGAGACCTCGGCCACGAACCGCGTCCGCCGACCGTCGGGAGTCGTGGTGTGCCGCAGATGGACGACGTAGTCGATGCCCTGCGCGGCCAACCGGGTCACGAACGCGTCGGACCACCCGGCCCCGGCGCCCTTCATCGTCGCGGTGACGAGCCGCTCGAACGCCTCGGCCGCCGAGCCCGCGTGCAGCGTGCACATCGAACCGGGCATGCCGGCGTTCATGGCCTCCAGCATGGGCAGCGCCTCGGCACCGCGGACCTCGCCGACGATCACCCGGGTCACCGACATCCGGAGCGTCTGGTGCAGGAGATCCGACAGCGTCATCTCACCCGCCGGACGCCCGGTGGCCGGGTCGCGCTCGGTCGACCCCGCCCGGCACTCCGCCGCATAGAGCAGCGGGTGGCGGTCCGGCAGTCGGTGCAGGTTCAGCTCGAACTCGGTCTCCAGCGTCGCGAACCGCTCGTCCGGACCGATCTCCCGCGCCAACGCCCGCAGCAGGGTCGTCTTCCCGCTCGACGGCATCCCCGTGACCAGGATGCTCCGGCGGGCCGTCACCAGCGCGGCGAGGAACCGCGCGAGCTGCAGCGACACGGTGTCCAGCCGGATCAGGTCGCGCAGCCGGACGTCGACGAGCCTGTGCTTGCGGATCGTCACCACGGGGCGGGGGACGACCTCGCGCATCGCGGCCAGCCGGGAGCCGTCGGGCAGCTGCATGTTCAGGCACGGCTGGGCCGGGGAGAACGCGCGCTCCGAGCTGCCGTGGTGGGCGGCGATGTGCTGGAGCTGCTGCACCAGATCGGCGTCGGTGTCCGCGACGGGCGCGGCCGCCCTGCGGACCGAACCGTCGGACATCCGCAGCATCGGCACCTCGCACCCGATGATGTGGATGTCCTCGACGTCGGGCAGGTCCAGCAGCTCCTGCAGCCGACCCAGCCCCCACAGCGCGTTCTCCACGGCGCGGGCGAGGACGCGTTCCGTGGCGTGGTCGAGCTGTGGTTCGCCGCTCACCGCGCGCCGTCGGGCCTCGGTGGCGAGCTCGGACTGGATCCAGGCCAGCACGAGCTGGCGCTGGTCGGCCGGATCGAGCGCGCGGCCTTCCAGCTCCGCGGCAAGCCGGGCCAGCACGGCGGTCTGGATCCGTCGGGTCGTGACCTGGTCGGTGACGGGCGGCCTCTTCACGGCGCGGTGGGACACCCCGTTGAGGCTCCGCGTCATGCCACACCTCGCCGGTCGTCGCCGGAGGCCGCGAGCGCCTCGGCCAGTCTTCGTGCCTCGCGTTGCAGGGGGCTGCGACCGAAGCCGCGCCGCGGCTGGTCGCCGTCGCTCCAGACCGCGGCGGCGCGCGGGTCGTCGGGCAGCTCACCCAGCAGCGGCAGCCGGCACGCCACGGCGACCTCCGAGGCCGGGTACGGGGCGTCCGCGCCCACCACGAGGACCGGCACCCGCGGATCCCCGGGCCGCACGTCGCGTTCCTCCTGCAGCCGCGGCGCGATCCGCGCCGCCGCCCGGACCGCCCGAAGCGACGAGCCCGTCACCACGACGACCACATCGCACACCCGCAGCAGTGGAGTCACGCCGTCCGCGACGGCGAACCGTCCGCAGTCCGCGACGACGTCGGCACCCGGCAGCCGCGCCAGCGCCGACCCGATCCGCGACCACGGCAACGTCGACGCCTGCCCGACGCAGCCGAGCCCGGCCAGCACGGAAGGCGAGTACTCGGTGGGCCGGTGCAACCGCCATGCCACGGCCACGTCCAGATCCATGGAGCGCATGTCGACGACGGCCTCCATGATCCCGGCGTCGGACGGCCACTCGCCCCGTCCCAGTCCGGCCCGGACGTCACCGCCGAACGGGTCCGCCTCCACCACCAGCGCGGCGCGCGGCCACTGCGACGCCAGCGCGAGCGCGGACGTCGTGACGCCCGGGCTGCCCTTCGCCGACACCAGTCCGACCAGCACGTCGGTCACCCCCGCCCGAGCAGCACGATCGCGACGCGGTCGTCGACGGACGCCAGCGCCAGCTCCTCCGCGTCGGCCTGCGGCACGAGGACGTCGACGCTGCGGCGACCGGACACGTCGACCTCGCCCGCCCGGACGACGGTCGCGCGGACCAGGGGGCTCCCGGCCCCCGTGATCACCAGGACCTCGTCGCGCGGCGCCAGCGCGGTGGAGGGCACCCGGCCCGCTTCGACCGACAGCCCGACGATCGCGTCTCCGGGAGCGGGAACGCGATCCGGGGTGACGGAGTCGGGCGTCAGCGTCTGGCCGGCCCGCAGATCGGTGTCCGCGAGCTGCCCGATCACGGTGCCGACGTCGTCCCACGCCACCGTGGCCAGCCCCGAGCCGAGCGGCAGGTCGATCTCGCGCAGGTCGGAGAGCTGGACGACGGAGCCGAACGGCAGCGGGCGCGCCATCACCACGACTCCCTCGCGTACCACCGCGCCGCGGTAGGCGAAGGCGCCGAGCAGCGCGCCGACCAGGCCCAACGTCACGGCCAGGAGCAGGCGTCGTGACGAGCGGCGACGGCGCAACGGACGAGGGGGCGCCGCGTCCGGGGTTCGCGCGATCGTCGCGGTCATCGCGTGCCTCCGACCAGTACCTGGACCTCGCCGACGCCCAGCGTCGTCTCCGCGGACACCCGGACGGTCTCCTCGCCGGCGACCGGCACCCCGCCGCTCACCCCGGTCCACGTCACCGTCCATACACTGGTGGCGATCACCGTCCAGCGGCCAGATCCGTCGGTCCGCTCCGGCAGGGAGCGCAGCTCGTAGGTGTAGCCGCAGTCCGGTGACGACCCGGTCTGTCCGGTCCACGCCGTGCCCGGCCCCGCGCAGCGCACCTCGGCGCCGGGCGGCCCCATCGACCACTCCACCGCGGAGAGCCGACCGGTCGCCGTCACCCGCGCCGCCCCGGCGGTCGCGGTGGCCGAGACCGGGCCGGTCGAGGACGCGCCGCCCTCGATCCACATCCACATGGGCACCCCGACCCACCCGGAGCCGTTCACCGACGTGAGGGGGACCGGCGGGTCGAGGACCAGCTGCTCGATCGCGCGTTGCGCGAGAACCTCCGCAAGCACCACCAAGTCGACCTGCTCGCCGCCGGGTTCCGCAGGTGCCGGTTCGAGGAAGTCGGCCGTGTCGAGCACCTCGCCCTGCGTCCAGCCACCGTTGCCCAGGGGAACGGCCTGCAACAGCGGTCGACGTGACTCAGCCGATTCCTCGGCCTCGGACCCGCTCTCGTCGCGTGCGGCCGGCTCCGGGGCCTCGTCGCGGTCAGGTGCCGCCGGCCGACCCGGTCGGCCGGGATCCACCGCGATGACCAGACACCTCCCATGACTGTCAGACACCGCACACCCAGGCGGCTCGGGATCACCCGCCACCCCCGATACCAGGAGCACGACACCCAGGCCCGCCGCGGTCAGCACGGCTCGTCCAACGCCGGCTCGGCGCGATCCACCAGCCATACGTCGCCGCGCAGCACGACCTCGGCACGGAACCGGTAGCGCGGAACCCGGTTGGCCAGGTCGTCGAGCACCTCGCCGGTGGTGTCCGCGATGAGGCGGGAGTCGCCGAGCTGCACGCAGTCGACGACCTCCACCCGGTCGTGCGTCGCGTTGCCGACCGTGGGGGAGCGGGTGACGGCGCCCTCGGTGTGCGCGGGGAAGTCCGCGTAGTTGCGGACATCCGTGAGGAGGCTGTCGAGCGCGGGCCCCGACGCCACGCCTTCGAGCTCGGCGGACCAGTCCCGCGCGCCCGGCGCCGCGAACGCGTCCTGGGAGACCGACCAGTAGCGCTCGTACGCCAGCAACGCGTCTTGCGACGGCGTGGTCGGCTGGGTCGCTACCGGCGCCGACGTGCAACTGGTCACCAGCGCCGCCATGAGCACGGGCAGCAGCGCGATCCGATGCGTTGTCGTCACGCGACCCCCTCGATTCCCGGTCGAGTCGATACTGCGGTCGAGCGTGGTCGTCGCGTGGTTGTTCCGTGGCTTCTGCGTGGTCACCCAGGTCACGACCCGGGGACAGGCCTACCAGGGCGCTCCCGGATCCGTGGGCGAACCGGAGGGTGTCCCTCGAACGGAGCAACGCCGGTGTCGGTCCGACGGGCTCGACTACGGAGTTTCGCGACCCGACCCGGGCGTCGACGACGGCCCGCTCGCGCCCGCCTGCGGTTCGAACATGCCGACCGACCGGTACACCGGTTCGCTGCCGCTGCCGGCTTCGACTCGGTAGATCCACACCGTGAACCCGTCCGCTCGGAGCGCGATCGCCAAGCGGACGGCCTCCTCGTGGCTCTGCGCGCTGGCCCTGCGGACCTCATCGCGGATCCGGACCCCATCACGGCGCTCGATGAGCCTGCCCTGGATCTCGAAGCGGGGTTTCATGATCGGTCAGTCACAGCTCGAACGGGTACGGCTGGCTGTCTCCGGCTCTGATCGTGGCCGTCGGGCCGTCGGCGCGCAGGACGCCCGTCACGGCGACCGGACTTCGCAAGCCGGACCGCAACGTCAGAAGCCACGGTTCGATCGAGATCGACGTCCGGCCCATGTGACAGGGCCGCCTCGGCGCCGGTCGCGGTGCCGTGTTCGGCCTTCACGGCCATGACGGCAGGACCGGCCCAGCCGGACGTCGTCGGTGCGCTCGCCGTCTCGGCCCGATGCCGGCCTGTTCTCCGACTCGTACTCGTGCCGCCGGATCGCCGGGAACGAGCTCGTCGACCGGGCGGCGCCCACCATCCTGGACCGGTGCTGGTGCGCGACCGGCGATGCCTGGCGGCGGCGGGCCTCGGCGCCTCGACCGGAAGCGCACGCCGATCGGAACGGCCGTCCTCAAGGCCCGAGCGGTGCCCGAACCGCGGGGGAGCGAGCACCTGCTGCCATCCGGCCCGCACACCAGGAGGGCGTTCCTCGGATCTCGCGGTTGCGCACTGGCCGGTGCTCATGGACACGGCCGTAAGCCTCAGCTCGCCGTGACCCTCTTCGGGGGACGGATTGTCCCCCTGCCCTCGTCAGCCGACCGCCCTCAACGCCGATCTCAACCGCTCGGCCTCGGCTCGTGCAGGGCGCGGTGCTCGTTCAGCGAGTTCGTCGGCGAGCGTCCGCGCCCACGGGATCAGGGCGACGGCTTCGGCCGAGACAGTGGTCGCGGAGCCGAGGCTGCGTACGGCGTCGCCGAACTCCCGCCGGTTCGCATGGGCGGTCGCGCACTCCAGCAACAGGCGCGATCGGCGGACCACGGACGGGCAGCGTCGCAGGTCGATCCGGTTCGCTCGTCGCACCGCCTCGGTGGGGCGACGCAGGCTGACTCCGACGATCACCGCGAGGATCTCGACGTTCGTCCGGTCGAACGCCGAAGGAAGGTGCCAGGTTCCGCTGGGCATGCGAGCCGCGCTTGCCGCGGCCGCGTCGAGATAGCGGTAGGCGTTGCCCTCGTGGCCGGCCAACGCGTGTGCGGCCGCGGCCTCGAGCTGCAGTGCACCGACGGTCCCCATCGCGGCCGGATCGAGGTCGTCGCCGCACGAGCGCAGCAGTTCGGTCGCCGCGTCGTCGGCCAGCTGTGCGGCGGCTTCGTGGTGTCCGGACGCGCAGAGCCCGACCGACGATGCCCATGCGGCCTGCGCCAGCGATATCGGGGTGTCCGCGTCCTCGGACAGGGCCCGGCCCCGTTCCACGGCCAAGGCGTGCAGCTCCGGCTCGCAGATGTGGGCGAGCAGCCGCTGAACGAGCCGGTACAGGTCGGCGGTGGCCGCTCGACATCGGCGCCGTGCGTCGCCCTCGGTTGCCCGCATCGACGCGTGCGCCTGCCGGATCAGGGCCGGCAGCGCAGCACCGACCTCCGACCGTTGCCGGGACGACCGGTGCCAGAGCAGCCAGAGACGCCGCACCCGTGCGGAAAGGTCGTCGGCGTCGACGACGGTCGGCACAGTGGCGTCCGACGTCGACCCGAACGACACCTCCCGCATCGCGTCGCGAATCGCCGGCACGACGTGGTGAACGTCCTTCTCCCAGACGCTGACCGGGGCATCGAAGTCATCCCCGGTGAGTTCGGAGAGGTCCGCCACGCCGAGGGTGCGGGCCAGTTCGATGAGCAGGGGCAGCGAGTTCAGCGGACGGACCCCGGATTCGATCTTCTTGAGCCAGTCGGGGCTGCGCCCGACGAGCCCGGCAACCACCGGGCGTGTCATCCCCCGCGACTCGCGTGTGATCCGGATCCGCTCGCCGGTGGTGAGGCACGCGATGCGTAGCCCGTCCTGCCCGGCGACTCCCACAGGGGATGACGGTACTGCACAACGCAGCCTTCGCTCCGACTCGTCGTCGTCCCCGGTGGATAGGATCGGCCCTTCCTCGAACCCCACGAACAGGGAGCCGCATGCCAGTCGTCGGCGTCACCGGTCACTCGAACCTCACCGAGCATTCGATCGATCTCGTGCGCCAGGAGCTACTCGACCTGCTCCGGCCACACGCGGATGACCTCGTCGGGCTGACCTGCCTCGCCCGGGGCGCCGACCAGGCGTTCGCCGATGCCGTCCTCGAACTGGGAGGAGCCATCGAGGTCGTCATTCCGGCGAGCGACTACTTCACCGGGATCACCGATCCGGTCAGCCGAGAGCGTTGCGACGCGTACCTCGACTCGGCCGCGAAGACCGTCACGATGCCTCACGAGATGTCTGGTCCGGCGGCGTACCTCGCCGCCAGCCGGCACCTCATCGACCGCTGCGATCTGCTTCTCGCCGTCTGGGACGGTTCGGGCAACGGAGGCACTGCGGAGGCCGTGGGGTACGCCCGTGACTGCGGTCGGTCGATCGAGGTCGTCTGGCCGGCGGGCATAGAGCGTTCGTGAGCAGATGGACGGCGATCCGGGCCGGTCAGCGGCGCAGGAGAACCACGACCACCCCTGCACGCTGCAAGCGTCGGACCACGAGCAGCATCGCCACACCGGCGGCGAAGTAGGCCAGCGGCAGGAGCACCCAGATCCTCTCGTCCGACCTCTCGGACACCGGCCACACGACACCGGACGGACCTGGGCCGAAGCGGTCGGCCAGCTCGTCGGAGGTGAGGATCGATGGCGATTCGTCCGGTGGCGCCCCACTGGCGGCAACGGTCACGTGAACGGCGTCGACGGGCAGTTGGAGCGACTGCCATGCGGCGTGCGCAACCACTCCGACCGCGAGGTCCTGCGTGAGGGGCATCCGGTTCGGGCCGCGACAGTTGACCGCGTGCACGTCGAGCACCACCTGCGCCTCGATATTGGCCCGCTGTGCGACCACCGACGAGCAACCGGTCCGTAGAGGAAGCTCGCCCGCTGAGCCAGGCCCGGTCGAATACCCGGCGAGGATCAGAACGGCGAGGATGGACGACGCGATGCCATAGGCGGGCGATCTGGGCATCGGGTCAGGCTGCGGCACACCGTGCCCGACTTTCCCATCTGCCCTCGACTGCCTGTGGACAACTCCTCGGGAGAGTGCGCCTCGGGCCGCCAGACGTGAATTATGTACCTTATGTCCGAATACTGACGTGGATGTGATCGTAGTGGCCGCCGGTTGCGTCGTCGGCGTCGTAGATGCCGCCGCCGGTGTAGGCGCGTCCCCAGCCTCCGTCGATGTCGGGGGTGTCGGGTGACCAGATGCGGCCCTGCCAGATCAGGTACTCGACCTTGAGTGCGGCGGCATGGGTGCGGAGCCACGTCGCGAGCCGCCATCCGTTCTGGTGTTCCTGGCCCTGGGGGTGGGTGCCGGCCGCGGCGGGGAAGTAGTCGCAGGCTCGGCCTTGGGGGTGGTCGCTGGTGGGATTCCAGGCGTGTTCGTCCCAGCAGCCTGCGGTGCGGATCGGCGCGCCGGGGCCGGGAGGGCCGAAGGCGCGGATGATCTCGTCGTGGGCGTGGCGGGTGGCGGGGGTGAGGCAGCGGCCGCCGGTGGGGTCGGTGGCGCTGCAGACCGCGCTGACGCCGGTGAACGGTGCCGGGGCGGGGAGGTCGTCGACGGCTGTCAGCCGCCGCTGAGAACGACGACGTAGCGGGGCGAGGTCGTCCTCGGGCGTGACGACGATGGGGGCGTGCGGCGCGGCGTGTTGATCTCGTTGGTCGCCGACGACACGGTGACGACGGCAGGTCGACGTTGGAGGGC
>NZ_JAJCYB010000022.1 GCF_029263155.1 Pseudonocardia sp. | reverse complement strand
CCCCGGGGGCGGTTGCCCCCCTTCCCCCGCGGGGCCGGGGGCGGTCACCTCCCGGCCCCCCCCCGGCCGGCAGGTGGGCGGGGTGCACCAGGCGCTTCCTCATGGGAACGGCCGCCCGTCCACGGTGTGGCGGGTGGTGGTCCACCAGATCCGACCGACAGTCCGGCTCGCCCGGACCGCTACGGTCGCGTTCCGGCGGTGCGGAAGCGCACCTTCGGGGGAGGGGGTGTGACGGTGGACGCGGGTTCGGCGCGCTGGAACGAGATCACCCCGTCCGCGCACGCCCCCGAGCGGGCGGCGCTGCGCCACGTCCGCGACCTGCTGCCCGACCGCCACCCCTACCAGGCCTGGTCGAACTTCACCTTCGTCTCCGACCAGGGGCACATCCGTGAGGTCGACCTGCTGGTGGCCGCGCCGACCGGGCTGTTCCTCGTCGAGATCAAGAACTTCCGCGGCCCGCTGTCGAACTCCGGGGCGACCTGGGTGCTCTCCGGGAACCGCACCCGCACGCTGGACAGCCCGGTGCCGCTGGCCGACCAGAAGGCCAAGGAGCTCAAGAGCCTGCTGGACCGGGCCGCGGTCCGCGAGCGCGGCGTGCGGGTCCCGTTCCTGCGCGGGTGCGTGTTCCTGGCCGACCCGGGGATGGAGTGCCGCCTGGAGCAGGGCCGCCGCGACCACCTCTACGTCCCCGACGACGCCCGAGCCGCCGGGATGCTGGGCCGGATCGGGGCGGATCTGCTGCTCGGCCCGATCCGGCACGCGCCCCCGTCGAACGAGTTCTTCCGGGCCCTGCCGCGGTTGCTGGCGACGGTGGGGGTGCACCGCACCCGGCGCAGCGTCTCGGTCGGGCCGTGGCGGATCGAGCCGCGCCCCTACGACTCGGGCCCGACCTGGCAGGACCACCGCGCCTCGCGGGAGGACCTCGAGGGGGAGTACCGGCGGATCCGGATCTACCTCTACGAGCGCGAGTCCGACCCGCAGACCCGCGAGTCGGTCCGCGGCGCCGCCGAGCGCGAGTACCTCGCCGGGCGGGGCATCGACCATCCCGGTCTGCTGGTGCCGACCGACCTGCTCCAGCACGACCACGGCCCCGCGCTGGTCATCGACCAGCACCCCGACGCCCGGCGCCTCGACCACTACCTCGCCGGCGACGGCCGCGAGCTGGACCTGCCCGCCCGCCTCGACCTGGTCCGCCAGCTCGCCGACGCCGTCCGGTTCGCCCACGACCGGCGCCTGGTGCACCGGGCGCTGTCGCCGCGGGCGATCGTCGTCGAGCCCGACCCGGTGCAGGGGTGGCGCCGGCCGCGGCTGCGGGTGGGGGAGTGGCAGTCGGCGGCCCGTGGCCTGTCCTCCTCGGCGACCACGCACCGGGTGGTGCCGACCACGCACGCCGGCCGGCACGTGGAGGCGGCCGCGGAGGCCTACCTGGCGCCGGAGTTCACCGGCGAGGCGGACGGCACCGTCGCGATCGACGTGTTCGGGGTCGGCTCCACCGCGTACCTCATCCTGACCGGCCGCCCCCCGGCGGCCGGCCGGGCCGAGCTCGCGCAGCGGCTGGCCGCCGAGGGGGGTCTGCGCCCGTCGGCGGTGGACGAGACGCTGCCCGCCGATCTCGACGCGGTGATCGCGCTGGCCACCGACCCGCGGGTGGCCGACCGCTACCCCGACCTGGAGGCGCTGCTCGACGATCTCGCCGAGGCGGTCGCCGCGCAGGCGCCCGACGAGCCGGTCGAGGACCCGTGGGAGGCCACGGCCGGCGCGGAGCTGCCGGAGGGCTACCGGGTCCGCCGGGTGCTGGGCACCGGCGCGACCGCGCGAGCGTTCCTCGTCGAACGCGACGGACTGGAGTCGGTGCTCAAGGTCGGCAGGTCGGCGCAGTCGCAGGACCGGCTGGCCGACGAGGCGACCGTCCTGGAGGGGCTGCGCCACGAGCACCTGGTCGGGCTGCGCCGCGGGGTGTTCCCGCTGGGCAACCGGCATGCGATCGAGCTGGACAACGCCGGCGACCAGACCCTGGCGCAGCTGCTGCGGGCCGAGGAGTCGCTGCTGCCCGACCAGCTGCAGCGCTTCGGCGACCAGCTCCTCGACGTGATCGACTTCCTGGGGCGCCACGACACCTTCCACCGCGACGTCAAACCGGAGAACCTCGGCGTGCGCCGCCATCCCAAGCGCGGCCCGGCGCTGGTGCTGTTCGACTTCTCGCTGGCCGGGGCGAGCGCGTCGGACACCGCGGCCGGCACCCGCGGCTACCGCGACCCGTTCCTGGGCAGCGACCGGCGCCCGGTCTACGACGAGGCCGCCGAGCTCTACGCGGTGGCCGCGACGCTGCACGAGATGGCGAGCCTGGAGCTGCCGGCCTGGGGAGAGGACGGCACCGACCCGCGGTTCGGCGGCGAGCTCACGGTGTCCGCCGAGCTGTTCGACGCCGGCCTGCGCGAACCGTTGACCGCGTTCTTCCGCCGCGCCCTGCACCGCGACGCCGCGCAGCGGTTCGGCACCGCGGGCGCGCTGCGGGAGGCCTGGAACCGGGTCTTCACCACGATGGACGCGCAGGCCCCGGCTCGGACCTCGCACACCGCCACCGACGACCCGCAGGAGAGCCGCGACGCCGCCGCCGACGCCGCGACGGCCGACACCGCGCTGGACGCGGCGGGGTTGTCGCTGCGCGCGGTGGCGGTCGCGCAGCGCCTCGGGGCGGAGACGGTGGGGACGCTGCTGGCCGTCCCGACCCGGGAGCTGTGGCGGGCCCGGGGGCTGTCCCGTACGACCCGCCTGGAGCTGGTGAACCGGGTCGCCGCGTGGCGCCGCCGGCTGGGCGTGCCGGCGGCGAGCCCCGCCCCGGACCCACGCCCGGAGACCGCCCGGGACCTGCCACCGGGCCTGGACGCGGTGGCCGCCCGGCTGCTGCCCGACCCCGCCGGGAAGGGGGCCGACCCGGCGGCACTGGTGCGGCTCGTGCTCGGCATGCCCGACGCCGGTGGGGTGCTGCCGGCCGCGCGCTGGCCGACGCTCACCGAGGTCGGTGCGGCGGCGGGGCTGACCCGAGCCCGGATCGGCCAGATCCTGGCAGCGCGGCGCCGGGCCTGGATCGGCGATCCGGTGCTGGTCGTGCTGCGCGACGAGCTGGTGGCCCGGCTACGCGCGCTGAATCGGGTCGCCGCGGCCGGGGAGCTGGTCGCGGAGCTGCTGGCCGCGCGAGGCTGCGGGAACGAGGAGGACCCGGCCCGGCGGCTCGCGCTGGGCTACGCGGTGCTGCGCGCGATCGTCGAGGCCGACGGGAGCGCCGAGGAGCCGCTGCTGGCGACCCGGCGGCACCGCGATCGGGTGCTGGTGGCGCTGCAGGTCGCCGAGGACGAACCGTTGGACACCCCCGGTGACGCGCAGCTGCTGGACATGGCCGCCGAGCTGGGCGACGAGGCGGTCCGGCTGGCCGCGACCGACCCGCTGCCCACGCCGCGGGCGGTGGTCCGCGCCCTGGCCGAGGTCGCGGCGCGGCACGACCTGGTGCCGGCGGAGCAGCGGCTGGTGGCTCTCGCCGCGGCGGCGTCGGGTTCGGTGCTGGTCAACGCCCGCCTGGAGGTCTACCCGCGCGACCTGGACCCGGTGCGTGCGCTGCGCCTCTCGCAGGCCGGGGCCGGGGTGCCCGCGGGCGGGATCAGCGACGAGGCGCTGCGCCGTCGGGTGGCCGCCCGCTTCCCCGGCCTGGCGCCGCTCCCGCGGGGCCGGGCGCTGGCCGGCCTGCTCGCCGACGCCGACTTCGACCTGCGCTGGGACGGCGAGCACCTCGTCCCGCCGGGCGGGCCGGACACCCGTAGCTCCACCCGCTCCGGGCACACCGGCACCGGGCACGGGCGGGGCGGGCCGGCGGCCGCCGCCGACGGTGGCCCCGACGCGCGGCTGCGCCACGTCCTCGACCAGGGCGGCACCCGCCTGGTGACGGTCCGGCGGTCTGGCTGGGCCGCGGCCCGGGACCGGGCGGCCGCGGTGCTGGGGGTCGAGCCGGTGGACGCATCCGCGGCGTTCGTCGGGGCGCTGCGCGAGGTCGCCCGGGAACGCCGGATCAGCGACTTCGACGTGGTGCTGCGCGCCGATGCCCCCGACGCGGACTCGCGGGCCCGGACCAACCTGGGCCGGGTGATCGCGCAGGCCTGGGACCGGCTCGAATCGACGTGGATGGCGCAGCCGGTGCTGCTGCTCGACGCGCTGACCCCGTTCGGCCGCTACGAGGGCGGGATGGCGCTGCTGGACCGGCTGCTGGCGGCGGCCCGGACCGCGGGCCGGGACGGCGGGCCGCGCACCCTGGTGCTGCTGTGCCCGGCCCAGGACGAGCAGCAGCCGCCGCGGATCGGCACGCACGTGGTGGGGCTGACCACCGGCGAGGAGTGGGTGGTGGCGCCGTCCCGATGGGCGACGGCGGCATAGGAATGTCTGATAATATCAGACAAGGAGGCTGTTGCTGGCCTGCATACTGCAGGGTGGCAACCGATTATCAGACATGATCTACGAGGTGCCCGCGCTGGAGGAGCCGGAGCTCCGCGTGCTCGCGAGCATCCAGGACCTGCGGGTGAAGCTGCGGCACCAGATGCACGAACCACGGCGATGGGCCGGATCGCTGCGGCGCGTCTCGCTCGCCCGCGCGATCCAGGGGTCCAACAGCATCGAGGGCTACCAGGCGGGCCTCGACGACGCCGTCGACGTCGCCGCGGGCGAGGAGCCGCTCGACGCGCCCGAGGAGACCCGCCTCGCGCTGCGGGGGTACCGCGAGGCGATGACCTACGTGCTGCAGCTCGCGGGCGAGGACGACTTCGCCTACAGCTCCCGGCTGATCAAATCGCTGCACTACATGATGACCAGCTACGCGCTCGCGAACCGCCCCGGACTGTGGCGCGCGGGCAGCATCTACGTCCGCGACGACGAGACCGGCGAGGTCGTCCACGAGGGCCCGGACATCGACGAGGTGCCCGGCCTCGTCGCCGAGCTCGTCGACGAGCTGAACGAGCCTCGCGAGGACCGGGACCGCATCGTCACCGCGGCGATGGCGCACCTCAACCTCGTCATGATCCATCCCTTCCGGGACGGCAACGGCCGCATGGCGCGATGCCTGCAGAGCCTGGTGCTGGCGCGCGACGGTGTGCTCAGCCCGGTGTTCATGAGCGTCGAGGAATATCTGGGCCGCAACACGCGCAGCTACCACGACGTCCTCGGCGTCGTCGGTGGCGGCTCCTGGCAACCGGATCGGGACGCGCGACCATGGCTGCGGTACATGCTCACCGCCCACCTGCGGCAGGGCCGGACGATCCTGCGACGCATCGACGAGAGCGAACGGATGTGGTCGGAGCTCGAACGACTCGTGGCGCGGCGCAGGCTGCCCGAGCGCACGATCATGGCGTTGTTCGACGCCACCGTCGGCCTGCGGGTGCGCAACGCGACCTACCGGTCCTACTACGAGGACACCCCGGACGAGATCACCGATGTGACGGCCGGCCGTGACCTGCGCGGTCTCGTCGAGGCCGGGCTCCTGGAGCCCCGTGGTCAGAAGCGCGGGCGCGTCTACGTCGCCCGCGACGAGCTGATCGACATCCGGCGGCGGGTCACCGCGCTGCGTACCGGCCGGGACGACTCGGATCCGTTCGCCGCCACGGCGGACCGGGTGGGCCCTCGGTGAGCGGCCGGTGTCCCGAGGCCGGGTGGCCGAGCGCCGCCGTGCGTGGCCGATGGCCGGGTGTGCCGCCGGTCATGGTGAGGTGGGCCGGCTCGTCGCCCGGGTAACGGGCGGCGCCGGGACGCCCGATGGGAACGGTATGACGAGGGGACGCACCACGTGATCGACGCGAGCCGGCTGCTCACCGACCTGCAGGGGCAGGTGCGGCACCTGGAGGCCGACCTGGCCGAGCAGGTCGCCGCCGACGAGGTGCTGGCCGGGGTGCTGCGCGACGAGCACGCCGCCGAGCGCAGGGCCCGCCGCACCGCCGCGGAGTGGCCGGCGTGGCGGGACGCGCAGCTCACCCAGGTGGCGGTGGCCTGGGTGCTGGGCACGGTGTTCCTGCGCTGGAGCGAGGACAACGGCCTGATCGACCCGGTGCTGTCGGGCCCCGGCGCGCGGCGGGCCCACGCCGAGGACGCCCAGCTCGACCACTTCCGCGCCCATCCCGAGCACCACGACGGCGACTGGCTCGCCAAGCAGTTCGAGGTGCTGCGCGCCACCGACGCCGGGCGGCTGCTGTTCGACCCGGAACACAACCCCGCCTACGCGCTGCGCACCGGCGAGCACTGGGTGCCGCCGGGCCACGACGCGGCGAAGCGGCTGATCGCGTTCTGGCGGGAGACCGGCGCCGACGGGCAGGTGCGCCGCGACTTCACCGACGAGCACTGGGACACCCGGTTCCTCGGCGACCTCTACCAGGACCTGTCCGAGGACGCGAAGAAGCGCTACGCCCTGCTGCAGACCCCGCGGTTCGTGGAGCGCTTCATCCTGCGCCGCACCCTCGACCCTGCGGTGGAGGAGTTCGGCGTCGACGGCCTGCGGCTGATCGACCCGGCGTGCGGCAGCGGGCACTTCCTGCTCGGCGCGTTCGCCCGGCTGGTCGAGGCCTGGCGCGAGGAGTCCCCGGGTCTGGACGGCTACACGCTGGCCCGCCGGGCGTGCGAGTCGGTGCACGGCGTGGACACCAACCCGTTCGCGGTGGCGATCGCCCGGTTCCGGCTGTTCGTGGCCGCGCTGCAGGTGGCGGGGGTGGCGACGTTCGCCGAGGCCGCCGGGCAGCGCTGGCCGGTGGTGATCGGGTGCGGCGACTCGCTGCTCCCGCTGGAACGCCAGGAGTCGTTCACCGAGGTGGACGAGATGGCCGGGTACCGGGCCCGCTGGGAGGACGTGCACGAGTTCGCCGACGAGAAGCTGCTGCACTCCGGGACGTACCACGTGGTGGTGGCCAACCCGCCCTACATCACCGTGAAGGACCCCGAGCAGAGCGCGGCCTACCGCGAGCGCTGGTCGGCGTGCCACCGCCAGTTCCAGCTCACCGTGCCGTTCGCGCAGCGGATCTTCGACCTGGCCCGGCGGCCCGGCGCGGACGGTCTCGGGTCGGGCCACACCGGCCAGATCACCTCGAACGCGTTCATGAAGCGCGAGTTCGGCACCAAGCTGATCGAGGAGTTCCTGCCCGGGGTCGAGCTGTCGCACGTGATCGACACCTCCGGGGCCTACATCCCCGGCCACGGCACACCGACGGTCATCCTCATCGGCCGCCGCGGCGCCCCGAGCCGCCGCGGCGCCGTGCGGGCCGTGCTCGGGGTGCGCGGCGAGCCGGGCCAGCCCGACGACCCGGAGAAGGGCCTGGTCTGGACCGCGATCGAGGCACAGGTCGACCACCCGGGCTCGGAGTCGGACTGGGTGAGCGTCGTCGACCTGCCGCGGGAGCGGCTGGCGGGGCACCCGTGGTCGCTGTCGGGGGGCGGGGCCAGCGAGCTGCTCGCAGCACTGGAGTCCGGGTCGGCCACCCCGTTGGCGACCGAGCTGGATGGGCGAATCGGATTCGCAAGCTTCCCGGCCGCGGACGAGGTGTTCTTCACCGTGCCGGACCTGCCCCGGAGATTGCGCATGGAGCCCGGGGTGACGAAGCCGGTCATCCTGGGTGACCTGGTCCGGGACTGGGAGATCGCCGAGGACGAGATCGCCGTCGCCCCCTACGGCGCCGACTTCGCGCTGCTCCCGCTCGATCCGGCGAGCAGGTGGGCCCGGTACCTCTGGCCCAACCGACGGGTCCTCCAGTCGATCACCGGCTTCGGTGGCGAGACCCGGCTGCAGGCGGGCGAGCCGTGGTGGTCCTGGTACCGCTGGGTACCCGCCCGCTACCGTGAGCTGCTGTCTATCGCGTTCGCGTTCGTGTCGACCCACAACCACTTCGTGCTGGACCGGGGCGGGAAGGTGTTCAAGCAGTCCGCGCCGGTGATCAAGCTGCCGGCGGGGGCGGGGGAGGACCGGCACCTGGAGCTGCTCGGGGTGCTGAACTCGTCGACGGCGTGCTTCTGGCTCAAGCAGGTGTGCTTTCCCAAGGGCGGCAGCGGGATCGGCCGGGGGATCCAACCCGAGGACTGGATGGAGCGCTTCGAGTTCAACGGGACCAACCTCGAAGGCTTCCCCCTCCCCGCCGACCTCCCCCTCGCCCGCGCCCGCCACCTCGACTCCCTCGCCCAGCGCCTGGCCGCCACCACCCCCGCCGCGGTCGCCGAGCGCGCCGCCCCGACCCGCGACACCCTGGCCGCGGCCCGCGTCGAGTACGACCGCCTGCGTGCGGAGATGATCTCCGCGCAGGAGGAGCTGGACTGGGACGTCTACCGCCGCTACGGCCTGCTCACCGACGCCGAGGCCGCGCAGGTGCTCGGGCCGCGTTCCGCGGAACGCGACGCGGTCGGCGACGCGGAGCCGCTCGCGCTCGGTGAGCGGGCGTTCGAGATCGTGCTGGCCCGCAAGGTCGCCGCCGGGCAGGCGGAGACCCAGTGGTTCGCCCGGCACGGCTCCA
This sequence comes from Pseudonocardia sp., assembly GCF_029263155.1. Taxonomy (GTDB): domain Bacteria; phylum Actinomycetota; class Actinomycetes; order Mycobacteriales; family Pseudonocardiaceae; genus Pseudonocardia. The sequence goes on along the minus strand of NZ_JAJCYB010000022.1, from coordinate 55,517 downwards.
CCCCGATCGTCGGGCCGCCCGCGCACTGGTCGCAGGCCTACCGCCGCACCGTGGAGGCCCGGATCGCGCTGATCGAACGCCGCCGCGACCTCGCGCTGATCGAGCGCCCGGAGTGCAAGCGCCGCTGGGGAGGCGACGGCTGGGATGCCCTGCAGGAGCTGGCGCTGCGGGGCTGGCTGCTCGACCGGTGCGAGGACCGCGCGCTCTGGTTCGCCGTCGACGACAACGGCGAGCAGCAGCCGGCCCCGCAGACCGTCCGCTCGCTCGCCGACCGGCTGCTGGAGGACAAGGAGTTCGGCTCGGTCGCCGCGTTGTGGGCCGGCCAGGAGCTGGGCCGCCCCGACGCCGAGCTCGCCGAGATCCTCGGTGCCCTCCTCGACGCCGAGCACGTCCCGTTCCTCGCCGCCTACCGCTACAAGCCGGCCGGCCTGGCCAAGCGCGCCGAGTGGGAGCACACCTGGGGGCTGCAGCGCCGCGAGGACGCGATCGCCGCCCGGATGGGCCACGGTGGCCACGGTGGCGCCGACGTCACCGACCCGGAGGTCCGCCGGGAGATCGCCCGGGAGATCGGCGATGTCCCGGTCCCGCCCAAGTACGCCCAGGCAGACTTCCTGCGCGGCAGCTACTGGTCGCACCGCAACAAGCTCGACGTGGCCAAGGAGCGGTTCGTCTCCTACCCGGCCGCCACCCGCGACGGCGACGGCAGCCTGCTGCTCGGCTGGGCCGGCTGGGACCACCGCGAGCAGGCCCAGGCGCTCGCGGTGCTGGTCAGCCGGCGCCGCGCCGAGGACGGCTGGGACACCGACCGGGTGCTGCCGCTGCTCGCCGGGCTCGCCGAGGTGCTGCCCTGGGTGCAGCAGTGGCATCCCGAGCCCGACCCGCTCTACGGCACCACCCCGGCCGAGATCTACGACGGCTTCCTCGACTCCCAGCTCGGTGAGCTCCGGGTCAGCCGCGACCAGCTCGCCCGGTGGCGCCCCGACGGCCGGGTGAACGTCGCCCCGCTGCCCGGCCGTCGCACCGGCGCCCAGCTCGGCGGCCCGACCGCGCAGGCCCGGGGCGCCGGCAGCCGCCGTCCCCGCAGCGCCCCCGACCCGGCCCACGCCGACGCCGTACTCACCGCCGCCGCCACCGAACCGCTGTCCAACGAACGGATCCGCGAGCTCACCGGCCTCGACGCCGCCGCTGCCCGCGCCCTGGCGAAGTCCCTGGTCGCCGACGGCCGCCTCACCACCACCGGTCAACGCCGCGGCATGCGCTACCTGCTGCCGGATGCCGGTTCCGCCGGCGACGCCGCGGGGACGTGACGCGGACGAGGGGCCCGCGTCACGACACGACCTCGAAGGTCGTCCCGTTCCACCGCCACGACCGGGCCAGGGTGACCGACGACCCGGCCCGGGGATCGGCGCCGACCCAGTAGTCCACGTCGTGGGTGATCACCCCGTCCTCGACCGACGGGAGGCCGGTCAGGCGGGGCTCGATCCCGAACTCCGACGGGCCCGGGCCGGGTGGGGCCACCAGGGTCGCCAGGAGCTCGGGTCCGGGCCCGTGGACGTGCAGCTCGACGGTGAAATAGTTCGGGCTGACGTTCCGCGGCGCACAGAGCAGTGAGACCACGGCCTCGGACCTGCCGTCCCCGGTCAGGTCGTCGACGGCGACGGCGAGGACCTCCACGATGTACTCGTCGTGCGTACCGTCGCCCGGACCGGTACCGCTACCGCCGGCGACGACGGCGGTGAACGGGCCGTCGCTCACCCCCGAGCAGGTCATCGGGTAGCTGCGGTCGGTCCAGTCCACCGTCTCCACCGGGTCGGGGAGCTGGGACTGCACCGCCGCCTGCACCGTCCTCAGCACGGAGCCCGCCAGGACCGGGTTGCGTTGCAGGTTGCGATGGAAGCAGTCCAGCAGGAAGGCGTCGTCCGGCGCGTCGAGGGCCCGGCAGCGCAACGGCGAGACCGCCGGGTCGGGAGCGCGCGCGGAGTCGAGGCCGACCGCGAGGTCGCCGACCCCGACCCCGCCCTCGACGGTGCGGATCAACGTCGGCAGTCTGAACAGGGCCCCCGGCCCGATCAGGTCGGGGAGGTCGGGGGGTCGAGGGTCGAACAGGGCGGCCCCGGTCTCGATCTCGCCGGCCAGTGGCAGCAGCGCGACGCCGTCGGGCCAGCTCGGGAGCCGGCCGATCTCGTCCGACGACGGTTGCAGCGCGGTGCCCAGGGGGCCGTCGGCGACCGCGATGACATCGCAGCGGTTCCGCCGTCCGGCCCTCAGGTCGGCGAGTCCGAGTTCGGCGCAGGTCGTCAGCGCCGCGTCGAACGCCTGCGTCTGTGCATCGTTGCCGTCCACCGCGTCGAGCTCCGCCCCGGCCTCGCGGATGTCCTGGAAGTAGGCGAGCAGCTGCGAGCCGGTGAACGGTGTTCCGAGGGTGATCGCGGCCGCGACGTGTGGATGCGTCCCGTCCGCGGCCACGGGGGTCCGCCCCAACGCGAACTGGGTCGCCAGCCCGCCCAACGAGTGGGCGACGACGACCGCCTTCCGATCGGCCGCGCGGGCCAGGCAGGCCAGGGTCCCGGCGAGCGCCGGGCCGCTGCCCTCGGCGTCCACCCATTCCAGGGCGACCGCGCGATAGTCGAATCGGAAGGTCTGGACGCCCTCGACGTCCTCGACGACGGTCTGCTCCAACGACCTGTCGGTACCGGTGATCGGCTCGTCCCACATGGTCGGGTCGGAGTTCATCCCGTGCACGAACAGCACCGGGACGAGCCCCGGCTCCACCGCCGCGGACTGCACACCGCCACCGAGCATGCACGTCCCTCCCCGTACCGGCTCCGGTCCGCTCGGCGAGGCGCCGCCGGTGGCCGTCACCAGTCCCAGGACCGCGGCCAGCAGGGGTACCCACCGCCGACGGATCATGGTCGTACCCGCGCGAAGGTGATGCGCCACTGCCCGTCGACGAGCCGGAACCCGACGTCGATCGCCTGTTGCCGGTCGGCGGGGCCGACGAGCGCGGTGGCCGCGGCGAACGGGCCCAGGGCGCCCCAGTCGGCCAGCTCGACCCGCACGGGCTCCGAGGGCGGGGCGGGCTGGTCGGGCGCCAGCGACCGGGCGAGCGGGGGAGACAGCGCCGTCCGCAGCTCCGCGACGTCACCGGAGGACAGCAGCGTGGCGACGGCGGCGGTCGCCTGGGGCGGCGCGGCGTCCGGTTGCTCGCCCGGGCCCCGCAGCAGCATCGCCACGGACGCGGCCACGGCCGCGATCACGACGACGCTGCACAGGAGCAGGATCCGGGAGCGCCTCATCACGATCCGCCGTCCTGGGCGGGAAGCGCCACGGAATGCAGGATCAGCCACCTCGAGCCGTCCCGCGTGAGGCGGAGCAGGTACCGGCCGGGCTCCGGTCCGCGTACCTCCGCCTCGACCTCGGCGTAGCCGGGCGTGGTCTCGGCGAACGTCTCCTCGGCCACCTGCAGGGTCGACCCGGCCGGCAGCAGCGGCTCGCCGGTCTCCAGGAAGGACGCCCGGACGTCGGGATCGAGGATCTCGGCCTGCTGGGCGGGCGTCCTGGAGGTCGCCCTCTCCTCCAGCTCCGACCAGTCCGCACTGCACCCGCAGGCGAGCGCGGCCGTCAGCGCGAGGAGGATCGCCGGGCGGAGGTGCCGCGGCGCGGTCACGAGGTGCTCCCGGCGATGAAGGATCCGATCTCGTCGGGAGCACCTCGAGCCCAGCTCGGGTGTCGTCGATCCGGGATCCGGATCGGTCCCCGGCACGGACGGCCGTCCGTCGCCCGATCCGTCGGCCGGTGGCTGCTGCTGGTCCGGTGGCGTGTCTACGGGCGGTGGGTTGTCGGGTGGTGGGTCGGCCGGGGGAGAGCCGGTGACGGTGAAGTTCTTCCGGCTCGCAGCCGTCGGGCCTCCCGAGCCGGTGACCGCGCTGAAACTGACCTGGCCCGGCTGCGCCGTATCCGGGACGGTCGTCGTCGCGGTGAACCTGCCGTCCGTGACCGGTCCGGTCCGGAGGCGAGCGAGGAGCTCCAGGTTGCCGTTGCCGTAGTTCTGGGCGACCTCGATGGTGACGCCGCCCGCGTAGGTGTCGTGATCCCATCCCGTGCCGTTGATCGTGACGGTGGTACCGACGGCGCCGGACCCGGGGGAGATGGTGATGGTCCGGACGTCCTGTGCGAATGCCGGGCGAGGCCCCGACAGCAGCGTGAGCGACAGGACGGCGACCCCGAGCACGGCCGTCCAGCACGAGCGTCGTCGAGCAACCCCGGATCGCATTCCGAGCACTCCCGCCTGGCCGACCGCGGCGGACGCGGCTCCGCTGCCGGCCGTCCCGTCAGTGTCGACCCGTCAAGTGTCGACGAGGTCGTCGGGGCGCTCCGTGTCGTTACGGTGCCGCCTCCTCCGCTGTGTGGCGGCATCGGGACCGCAGCCCGCCCGATCGGCTCCGCGTTCGCCGAGGGACGCCCACGGTCGGTCGGCACCCTCCGAGGTTGCAGACCGGTGTCGATCCGCGACGGCCTGCTAATGGCGGGCCGCCGGCGCACGGTGACACGGGTGTACCCGAACCCGACAGGGGAGCACGAACCGCATGAGCCGCATCGCCCGCATCGCCCGCATCGCCGTCCTCGCCGTCACCGCCCTCGCCCTTCTCACCGGGTGCGCGGGCTCGATCCCGGAGGGCGCCGCCCCGGACGGCGCGGTCCCCGCCGCGCCGGCCCCGGCGGCCCAGCCGGAGGGGCTCAGCGACCTGGGCAACCTGCCCAAGCAGTTCGGCGAGGCCGCGCAGATCGGTCCCGACGGCGGTGAGCCGCTGATGGAGTTCACCCTCGGCGACCCGGTGGAGGCCACCTGCGACCAGGGATTCGGTGACGGCCCGGAGAACGGCCGTTTCGTCGAGCTCCCGGTCGCGGTGCAGACCTTCGACGACGCCGAGGGGATGCTGGTCCTGCTCAACCCGACCGCGCACTCCTTCGAGTTCGTCGACGCCGACGGGCGCTCACACGGCGAGCTGGGCACGATGTCGGCCGCCACCTCGTGCGGCTACGACTCGCCGATGGAGCTGCGCCCGAACCGCAGCTACGACTACCCGGTGGTGCTGGACCTGCCCGAGGGCCCGGGCACGCTCGTGCTCGACCTCGGGGCGGCCGCCGGGTGGGAGTGGCAGCTGGGCTGAGGCCGGTGTCAGAAGGGTGGTGGGTCGTCGTCGCGCCGGTCCACCGTCGGGGGTCCGGCGGGCACGGGTCTCGCGGCCGCCGTGCGGCGGGTCGGCCGCCACAGGATCGGCACGTCCAGGCGCGTCCCACCGGCGTCCTCGGCGGGCGGCTCGACCGGGCCCGGCACCGGCGGGGGCAGATCGTGATGGATCGGCTCGCCGCGCGTGCGGTAGACCCGGCCCAGCGGGCTGGTCCACTCGAAACAGCCGGGAGAGGGCTGGCACAGGCGCCAGCCGAGGTCGTGCTTGTAGCGGTGGTGGCGGCGGCAGGTGGGCCCGACGTTCGCCTCGGTGCTCGTGCCGCCGAGCGCCACGTCGCGGGTGTGATCGAGGTCGGCGGTGACCGCCGGGCGGTCGCAGCCGGGGTGGATGCAGGTGCGGTCGCGGACCTGGACGTGCCGGGCCAGCGCGCCGCGGACGAACCGGCTGCCCGCCCGGTCGTCCAGGCGGGTGAGCAGCCGGTCGCGGTCGGCGTACCGCGCGGCGATCTCCTCGACGACCCCGCGCCACGGGCCCGGCGAGCCGACCAGATCGGCGAGCTCCGCGGCGGGAACGCTGATCTCCACCACGCCGCCGCGGGAGCGGTCGGAGCCGGTCGGCGCCGAGCCGGCCCGGGCGGGGCGCCGGCGCAGGACGCCGGCCAGCGACAGCTCGCCGGTGGGACCGGTGACGGCGAAGCGCCACTCCGCACCGAGACGCTGGGCGGCGACCGCGGCGCGGGCCGCGGGCGCGGTGACCGGGCCGAGCCCGGCGATCTCGCCCGGCCGCTCGTCGTGGCCGAGCAGGGTGCCCAGCCCGACCCGGACCTCGATCCCGTCGCGCACCCCGCGCGGCTCGCCCCCGTCACCGGATGCTCGAGCCGACCCGTCCTCGCCGCCGACGGTCGCGGGGGAGGCCCCGGCACCGACTCCCGAGACCCCGCCTGGGGTCCCGGCCGAGCCCGCGGTGCCGATGGCGACCCCGCCGTTGCCGTTCGCGGACTCGCCGCGGTCCTCGGCCCGGGCGTCGTCCCCGGTCCCGCCCGCGCCACTCCCCCCGGAGCTGTCGTCGTCCGGGTCCTCGTCCTCGGGGCGCCGCCGGCGCCGCAGCTCGTCGACGATCTCGGCCTCGGCGAGGCCGTGGAACGAGCCGTCGAGCATCCCCAGGTACAGGTCGGCGCTGATCGCGGCCAGCCCGCCGGGGCAGCCGGCCCGGCGCGCGGTGGCGGCCAGGCGGTCCAGCCGCGCCGCCGCCGCGGCGGCCTCGGCGGCCGGCAGTCCGTCGCCGACCAGGGTGGCCGCACCGTCGCGCCCCAGGTACAGGCTGACCCCGCGTTCGCGCACGGCGCGCCGGTAGCGCCGGGCGGCTGCACCCGGGTCGATCGCCAGCACCGCGCGCAGGATCCGCGCCGCCAGCTGCCGGGCCGTGAGCGCGGGAGCCATCGGGAGGAAGCGGCCGCACAGCGCCGCCACCTGCGCTCCGGTCAGCTCGCACACGTCGGGGCCCAGGTGGTCGGCGAAGACCCGCGCCTTCGCCCGGTCGATCCGGCCGGCGGCGAGGGCGGCGTGCACCAGGGGCAGCGCGGTCACCAGCGTCTCGGCGAAGGACAGCTCCCAGCCGGCCGACCCGGCCGTCAGCGTCAGCGCCGCGGCGATCTCCCCGGCCGCCCACTCCTGTGGCGCCGCCGCGCGCTCGGCGGATCCGGGGACGGCTCGCGACACCGCGACCATCGCCGCCAGCACCCCGGCCTGCTCGTGCGCGAGCTGCCGGTACCGCGCGCGCAGCACCTCCACCGCCCGCTCCGGCGGCACCCGGCCGGCGTCGACCGCGGCGAGCGCGGCCGCCAGCCCCGGCCCCGGCGGCATCCCTGCCAGGGCGTCGGGGCCGGCCATCTGCTGCATGAGGCGAACATACATTCGACCCCCGACAGAACCGTGCGACTGCGTGGAGGGCGTCCGGATCGGCACCGACCGAGGTGAGCCCCGCTCGTGAAGTCCACCCTTGTCGGCTGCGATGTGGCTACAATTGGCCAGGCCGAAAGTGGTCACATCGCGTCGCGAGAGGTAGGCCATGGAGATCGGCATCCGGGAGCTGCGCGACGGGCTGAGCCGTCACCTCGCGCAGGTTCGTGAGGGCCGCACCCTCACCGTCACCGACAACGGCCGCCCGATCGCCCGGATCGTCCCCGTGGCGGCACCGACGCGTCTGGAGCGGCTGCGGGCCGAGGGCCGGGTCACCGGTGCGACCCGGCGCAAGTCGCCCGCCCCCGACCCGGTGCACGCCGACGGTCCGGTGTCCGACCTGATCGACGACCAACGCCGGTGATCGGCTACCTCGACACGTCGGTCGTCGTCCCGCTGCTCGTCGCCGAGGACGGGAGCGCCGCCTGTCGACGGTTCTGGGACGACGCGGACGACGTGGCGACATGCCGCACCACCTTCGTCGAGACCGCCGCGGCGCTCGCGGCCGCGTACCGGGCCGATCGGCTCGGCCGGCGCGCCCATGAGCAGAGCCTCGCGTTGCTGGAGCGGATGTGGTCCGAGATCGACGTCATCGGCCTCGACGATGCGCTGGTCCGCCGGGCTGCGGCCCTCGCCGACCGGTGCGCTCTGCGCGGCTACGACGCGGTGCACTGCGCTGCGGCGGAGCAGCTCGCCGATCCCGATCTCGTCGCGGCATCGGGGGACGCCCGGCTGCTGGCCGCGTGGAGCGGTCTCGGGATCGCGACGTTCGACCCGAACGTGCGGCCGTAACCGCCGTCCGCGGACGCCGGGTCGCTCCACTACGCTTCCCCGAGCACCAACGGGGGGACGCCCACTGTGACGACGACACCGGTGACCACCGGAGCGCCCCTGCTGCGCGAGCTGATCCGGATCCCCGAGCGGATCCACCAGGGCGACTTCGTGCTGCGGCTCACCGAGGGCGTCGAGCACGCCCGCGACACCCTCGACTCCTACGTCATCACCCCGCAGCTCCGGGTCGCGTTCGACGAGGCACTCGGCCTGATCGGTTCCGCGCTCGTCGAGGGCCGGTCCAAGGCCAGCTACCTGCACGGCTCCTTCGGTTCCGGCAAGAGCCACTTCATGGCCGTGCTGCACGCGCTGCTGCGTGGCGAGACCTCGGCCCGGTCCCGCCCCGAGCTCGCCGACGCCCTCGCCGCGCACCCCTGGCTGGGGGAGCGCCGGTTCATGCTGGTGCCCTACCACCTCATCGGCGCGGAGAGCCTGGAGGCCGCCGTCCTCGGCGGCTACGTCTCCCACGTCCGCCGGCACCACCCGGACGCGCCGCTGCCGCGGGTCTACCGGGCGCAGGGGCTGCTCGCCGACACCCGTGCCCTGCGCGACTCGCTCGGGGCCGAGGCCTTCCTGGCCCGGCTGCCCGCGGGCGGCGACGAGAACGGCGGGGACGACGGGGACTGGGGCGACGTCGCCACCGGCTGGACCGCCGCGGAGGTCGACTCCGCGCTGGACGGCCCGCCGGACTCCGGCCTCGCGCGCCGGCTGGTCGCCGACGCCGTCCCGGTGTTCATGCCCAGCTACGTCGACAGCGTCGCCGGGGCGGCCAACGCGTTCGTGCCGCTCGACCAGGGGCTCTCCGCGATCAGCGAGCACGCCCGTGACCTGGGCAACGACGGACTGGTGCTGTTCCTCGACGAGCTCGTCCTCTGGCTGGCCGGGAAGATCGGCGACCCGGCCTTCGTCGCCCGCGAGACCGAGAAGGTCGCCAAGCTCGTCGAGTCCTCCGACGCCCGCCGCGCCGTGCCGATCGTCAGCTTCGTCGCCCGCCAGCGCGACCTGCGCGAGCTGATGGGCGCCCGCCGCACCGGCGCGGAGACGCTGTCGTTCCAGGACCAGCTCTCCTACTGGGACGGGCGCTTCTTCACCGTCACCCTCGAGGACCGCAACCTCGGGCTGATCGCCGAGAAGCGGATCCTCGCGCCGGTCGACGACGCCGCGCGGGACCTGCTCGCCACCGCGTTCCGACGCACCGACGCCCTCCCGGGCGCCACCCGCGACATCCTGCTCACCGACGGCGACGGCGAGGCGTTCCGCCGCACCTATCCGTTCAGCCCGGCGTTCATGCAAACCCTGGTGCACGTGTCCTCGGCGCTGCAGCGCGAGCGCACCGCCCTCAAACTCATGCAGCAGATCCTCGTCGACCGGCGCGACGACCTGCGCCTGGGCGAGCTGGTCCCGCTCGGAGACCTGTTCGACGCCATCGCGGACGGCAACGACCAGCCGTTCACCGAGAAGCTCAAGCACGAGTTCGACAAGGCCCGCACCCTCTACCGCCGCACCCTGCGGCCGATGCTGCTGACCCAGCGCGAGCTCACCGAGGAGCAGATCGAGGCAGGCGACGGCGGCCCCCGGCTGGTCGCCTTCCGATCCGACGACCGCCTGGTCAAGACGCTGCTGCTGGCCGCGCTGGCGCCCGAGGTGCCCGCCATGGGCGGGATGACCGCGCGCCGGCTCGCCGCGCTCAACCACGGCAGCGTCCGCACCCCCATCCCCGGCCAGGAGATCGCCGAGGTGAGCAGGCGGCTGCGCAGCTGGGCCGGGCAGGTCGCGGAGCTCACCGTCGGCGGTGAGGACGACCCGAGCGTCACCCTCGAGCTGGTCAGCGTCGACCTCGGCCAGATCCTGGAGCGGGTCACCCACGTCGACAACGACGCCGCCCGCCGCCGGCTGTTCCGGGAACTGCTGCTCGGGGCGCTCGGCGTGACCGACGACGGCGCGTTCGAGATCGGCCACCCGGTGGTGTGGCGGGGCAGCAAGCGGGCCGTGGAGATCGTCTACGGCAATGTGCGGGACCGCGCCGAGCTGCGCGACGAGGTGTTCACCCCCGCGCAGGACGGCCGGTGGCGGCTCGTCCTCGACTTCCCCTTCGACGCCGACACCTACTCCGCCGCCGAGGACCGCAACCGGCTCTCCGAGCTGCGCGAGCAGCACGCCCGCCGGTGCGTGGCCTGGCTGCCGGCGTTCGTCACCGGCACGGTGCTGGCCAAGGTGGGCACGCTGGTGCGCATCGAGCACCTGCTGGTGGGCAACCGGCTCGACGAGAACGCCACCCACCTCGGCGCCGAGGACCGCCAGCGCGCCCGCGACCTGCTCCGCAACCAGGGTGACGCACTGCGGGCCGAGCTGCGGGAGGTGCTGCGCCAGGCCTACGGGCTGGCCCAGCCCGACCCGGCCCGGGTGCTGGAGTGGTCCGACCACCTGATCAGCCTGGACCCGGCGCTGACCCCCCGGCTCGACGTCGGCCGCTCCTTCCCGGACGCCCTGACGCACCTGGTCGACCAGTGCTTCGCCGCGAGCTACCCCGAGCACCCCCAGCTCGACCCGGCGCGTCGCGGGACCGCGGTCACCGCCGCCGAGCTGCGCACCGTGCTCGCCGTCGTCCGCCGCGCAGCCGAGGCCGACGGAGGGCGGGTGGAGACCGACCGCAGCGAGCGGGCGGCGCTGCAACGCCTCGCCCACCCGCTGCAGCTCGGGGAGCTGCACGGCGGCCCGTTCCTGCTGTCGCGGCACTGGGAGGCCGAGTTCGAGCGTCGCGCGGCCCGCGACGGCGGCAGCGAGCTGCCGGTCCGGCGGGTGCGGGGATGGCTGGCCGACCTCGGGCTGGAGACCGGCGTCGAGAACCTCGTCATCGCCACCTACGCCGAGCTCAGCCGGCGCGCCTGGGTGCGGGCCGGGCAGCAGGTCCCCCCGCCGGCCACGCTCGACGAGGTCCGCGACGACATGGTGCTGCGACCGCTGACGCTGCCCGACCCGGCAGCCTGGGCGGTCGCCGTGGAACGGGCCGGCCTGCTGTTCGGGGTCGCGGTGCCCGAGCGGGTCATCTCCCCGCGCTCGGTCGCCCAGTTCGCCGCCGTCTCCGACGCCGCCCGGCTGCTGCGGTCGCCGGCCGCGGAGCTGGTGACCCTGCTGGAGCAGTACCTGCCCCGGCTCGGCGTGCCGCTACCTCCCGACCAGGACCGCCCCGACCAGGCACGCCCCGAGCCGGCACGGCTCGCGCTGGCCGGTGCCGCCGACCGGCTGCTCACCGAGCTGCGCGGCGCCGAGGACCCGTCCGGGATCGTCACCGTGCTCGCGCAGGCGCCGATCGAGCACCCGCTGGTCTCGCTCGGCCGGACCCTGAGCACCGCAGGCGCGGTCGCCGAGACCCTGCGCGGCGCCGACTGGCAGGTCCTCGACCGCCTCCGTGACCTGGCTCGCCCCGGTGCCGCGCCGCTGCGCGAGACCCTGGCCGCCGGCGCGTCCGCCGGGGAGGACGCGGCGCCGCTGCACACGGTGCTGGCCGCGGCCCGCACCGGCACACTGAACCTGATCGCCGCCGACGACCGGGAGGACCACGCCGCGCGCGACCGGGAGCGGGAGGCGGCGCAGGAGCGGCGCGACCGCGAGACCGAGACCAGGCTGGCCACGGAACAGGCCGAGCGCGAGCGTCGGGATCGGGAACGGCGGGAACTGGAACGTCAGGAGCTGCGGCGGGAGGCCGAGCAGCGGGAGCGGGAGCGGGCCGCCGAGGAACGGCGTCGCCGCGCCGCCGAGGAGTCGCTCGCCGCCGAACGGGAGGCACGGGAGCAGGAGGCGCGCGAGCTCCGACCCGACCCGGCCCGCACCGTGAGCGGTGGTCGCGACGAGGTCCTCGCCGCCCTGCGCGACCGGCTCCCGGCCGACGCCCAGGTCGAGGTCGTGTTCCGGGTGCTCGGTACCGGTGGCTAGCCCCGCCCGGTCCACGGGGAGCGAGAACGAGACCCCCGCGACCGGCTACGGCGCCGCCGAGCGGGCGGTCCTGGCCCGGGTGCGCTCACAGCTCGGTCGCCTCGGACCCGCCACCGCGCTCGGGATCCGCTCGTCCGGGCGGCCCCGCTGGCAGGGCCCGGCCGAGATCGAGCTCGACGGCCGGACCGTCCGGGTGGTCCCCGCCCCGTCGGTCCTGGCCGTGCTCGCCGCTCTCGCCGACGACCCAGCTCTCGACTCAGCCCGCGTCGGCGATGCCGCACCCGTGGGCCGGCGGGCCCGCCGGCTGACAGTGGTGCTCACCGACCGCTCGGAGAGCGAACTGGGCGACGCCGTCCTCGCCCGATTGCATCGGGGGCGGCTGCTCGACGCCGACCGGCACACCCTGCTGTCGGACATGCTCCGCGTCCGCGATCTCGACCCGCGCATCCGCGGGACGGCCTGGCTCGTCGACGCGTTGCTCGCCCTGGACGCCGGGAACCTGCTGCCGGCGATCAGCGGGGCCGCGCTCGGCCTGCGCCGGGCCCGCAGCCTCGTCGTCGCGGCCCGGCTCGACCTGGACCCCGACGACGCCGATCTGCCGCAGCTCGTCGGCGCGCTCGACGCCACCGACCGCCGCGCCCGGTGGCGCGGCCTGCCCGAGGAGGAACGCCACGGGCTGAGAGCGCACCTGGAGGAACGCCTCGGGCCTGCAGCCGGGATCGTCGTCCGGCTCGCGCAGCAGCGCGACGACGTGCTGGCCGACCTGCTGGTCGCCCAGACCCTCACCGCGGCGCCGGAGGACGACGTCGTCGCCGCCGGAGCGCTCGGCGGCTTCCTGCAGTCCCGGTTCGATGCTCCACGCCCCGGGCGGGCAGCTCTGCAGGCCGCCGGCCGGGCGGCCGTCGAGCACGTGGTCGAGGCGCCGGCCGCCCGGCGCACCCAGCAGCTCCGCCAGGCCGGGGTCCTGCTGGAGGAGCTGGGCGCCGCGGCCCTCGCGGCATACAGCGGCGTGCTCCCCGGCGGATTCACCGAACGGCTGGCCCGAGCCGCCCGTTCGCTCGACGAGGCCGACCTCCACCCGGTCGAACAGCACCGGGACGCGCGGGCGGAGGAGCCCAGGGTGGCCCGGGTCCGGGCGGCGGTCCGGCTGCACCGCTGGCTCGCGTCCCGGCCCCGCACCGGCTACCCGACGACCGCCGAGGCCGTGGCCGCGCACGCCGAGGACCTGGCCCGCGTCGACCGTGAGCTGGCCCTGGTCCGTGGCGGCGACCCGGACGGCCGGGTCGCCGCAGCTCTCGCCGACGTCGCCCGCCGGGCCGGAGCGGCGCGCCGCGACGCCGACCGGGCGTTCTCCGTTCGGCTCGCGGCCTCTCCGGAGACACCCGAGACGCTGCTCGCCGTCGAGACGCTGCTGGCCCGCGTGGTGGCCCCGCTGGCGGCGCAGGCGCAGCTGCTGCTGGTGGTCGTGGACGGCATGTCCGGGGCGGTGGCCGCCGACCTCGCCGACGAGCTGACCGCACCCGACAGCGGCTGGACCGAGATCGTGCGCGACCCCGGCGGCGCCCGGGAGGCGGTGCTCGCGGCGTTCCCCACCGAGACCCGCTACAGCCGCACCAGCCTGCTCTGCGCCGAGCTGCGCGACGGCGACCAGGCCGTCGAGCGCGCCGCCTTCCCCCGGCACCCGTTCTGGCCGCGCGGCGGTGCGACGCTCGTGCACAAGTCCGGGGTGGGCGGTCGCGACGGCTCCGACCTCGGTGCCGACCTCGACACCGCGCTGGCCGCAGGGGAGGGCAGCGCCGTGGTGGCCGTGGTGCTCAACGCCGTCGACGACGCCCTCGGCAAGGGCCGGGCGGCCCCGGACTCCCGGTGGGCCGTCGGGCAGGTGGCCGGGCTGCCCGCGCTGTTGCGCCGGGCGGTCGAGGCCGGTCGCACCGTGGTGCTCACCGGTGACCACGGCCATGTCCTCGAGCAGGGGACCACCACCTCGCGACCGTCGACGGGTGGCGGCGCCCGCTGGCGCACCGACGACGAACCAGCCGGCGACGGCGAGGTCCTGCTGCACGGCCCCCGGATACTGACCCCGGGCGGCCGCGCCGTTCTCGCAGCCACCGACGACATCCGCTACGGCGCCCGCGCCGGCGGCGGCTACCACGGGGGTGCCACGCTGGCCGAGGCGGCGATCCCGCTGCTGGTCCTGGTCCCACCGGGGGCGCAGGTCCCGGTGGGCTGGACCGTCCGTCCCGCCGGTCGCGTCCCCGCATGGTGGACCGCCGCCCCTGCCTCCGCGCCGGCCCCGCCGGTGCGCCCTGCCGGTCCGTCGCGGGCGCGGGGGCGGCCCGCGCCCCAGGCCGAGAGCCTGTTCGAGCTGCCCGGCGAACCCGACACCGAGGCCCCGGCCGGCCGGGGGCGGCTCCTCGTCCGCTCCGAGGCCTTCGCCGTGGCCCACGAGGAGGTCCCGGCCCGGCGACGGCCCTCCGCCGAGGTGATCGCCGCGGTGGTCGACGTCCTCGCCGAGGCGGGCGGGCGGCTCCCGGTCGGGCCGGTGCTCGACGCCGCCGGAGCCTCGGCACGGCACCCGCGCGGGCTGGTCTCGACGCTCGGTCGGGTGCTCAACCGCGACAGCTACACCATGCTGAGCCTGGTCGACGGTGACCGGGCGATCGCGCTCGACCTCGCCCTCCTCGATGAGCAGTTCCCGCTGGATGCGGGATGACCGGCGCCGTCAGCCCGGCGCGGCGCCGCAGCGTCCTCGCGGCGCTGCGGCGCGGTACCGTCCCGGACAACGGGCTCGACCTGCTCGCGGTCGGGCTGGACCGGCTGGCGCCCACCGTCACCGCCGAGCTCGCCGCCTGCCGCGGCGGGGCGGCGGCGTTCACCGCGATCCGCGGCGAGTACGGGTCGGGCAAGACCTTCGCCGCCCGCTGGATCGGCGAACGGGCCAAGGCCGCCGGCATGGCCGTCGCGGAGGTGCAGATCTCCGAGACCGAGACCCCGCTGCACCGCCTCGAGACCGTCTACCGGCGGCTGTGCGAGCGGCTCGGCACCGCCAGCGACCCGCCGAGCGCGTTCCGGCCGGTCCTCGACGGCTGGCTGTACGCCCTGGAGGAGGACGCACTGGCCGAGGGGGACATCGACGCCGACGACGCCGAGGCCCTGGGTGGAGCGGTGGACGCCCTGCTCGAACGCCGCCTCGCCGACCTGCACCGCACCGCGCCGGGATTCACCGCCGGACTGCGCGGCTACCGCCGGGCACTCGCGGCGGGAGATGCGGGCACCGCCGACGGCATCGTCGCCTGGCTCGCCGGACAGCCGCACGTCGCGGCCGCGGCCCGGCGGGCAGCCGGGGTGCGCGGCGACATCGACCACTTCCTCGCCCTCGGGTTCCTGCAGGGCCTGCTCACCGTGCTGCGCGACGCCGGACACCCCGGGCTGGTGCTGGTGCTCGACGAGGTCGAGACCCTGCAGCGGGTGCGCAGCGACGCCCGCGCCAAGGCCCTCAACGCCCTTCGCCAACTGCTCGACGAGATCGACGGCGGGCGTTTCCCCGGGCTCTACCTGCTCATCACCGGCACCCCGGCGTTCTTCGACGGACGGCAGGGGATCGCGCTGCTGCCCCCGCTGCAGCAACGCCTGCACACCGATTTCAGCACCGACCCGCGGTTCGACAACCCGCGCGCCCCGCAGGTCCGGCTCCCGGGTTTCGACCTGGACCGCCTCGTCGAGCTCGGGACGAAGGTGCGCGACCTGCACGCCGCGGGAGCCCCCGACCCGCTGCGCATCCACCGGGTCGTCGACGACGAGTACCTCGCGCTGCTCGCCCGCGCGGTCACCGGCGGGCTGGGTGGTCGGGTCGGAGTCGCGCCACGGCTGTTCCTGCGCAAGCTGGTCGGGGAGGTGCTCGACCGGGTCGAGCAGTTCGCCGATTTCGATCCGCGCCGCGACTACGCACTGACCGTCGCCGACACCGAGCTCACCGACGTCGAGCGCCGGGCGCTCACCGACCCCGATGACGTCGCCCTGTGAGCACCACCGCGTTCGCCCGGCTGCATCCGGTCCTGCAGCACCACGTCGTCAACACGCTGGCGTGGCCCGGCCTGCGTCCGCTCCAGTCGGCCGCCGTCGACCCGGTGCTCGCCGGCGCCGACTGCCTGCTGCTGGCCCCCACCGCCGGGGGCAAGACCGAGGCGGCCGCGCTGCCGCTGCTCACCCGGATGGCCACCGAGGGGTGGACCGGCACCTCGGTGCTCTACCTCTGCCCGCTGCGGGCCCTGCTCAACAACCTCGCGCCCCGGCTCGCCGACTACGCCGGCTGGGTCGGGCGGACCGCGGTCGCCTGGCACGGCGACACCGGCCAGGGCGCCCGGCGCCGCGCGCAGCGGGAGCGGCCCGACATCCTGCTCACCACCCCGGAGTCGGTCGAGTCGATGCTGGTCTCGGCCGGCGTCGACGCGGCCGCCCTGCTCGGCGGGGTGCGGGCGGTGGTGGTCGACGAGGTGCACGCCTTCGCCGGGGACGACCGCGGCTGGCACCTGCTGCACCTGCTGGAACGGCTCGCCGGGCTCGCGGGCCGGCCGCTGCAACGGATCGGGCTGTCCGCCACCGTCGGCAACCCCGACGACCTGCTGGGCTGGCTGCAGGGCACCGGGACGGCGCGGCCACGGGCCGTGGTCGCGCCGCCCGCCGCCACGATCCCGGCCGAGGTCCGGCTCGACCACGTCGGCTCGGTCGCCGGGGCGGCGACGGTGATCGCGGCCCTGCACCGCGGCGAGAAGCGACTCGTGTTCGTCGACAGCCGCCGCAGGGCCGAGGAACTGGGCAGCGCGCTGCGCGGCCGGGGGATCGACACCTACCTGTCGCACTCCTCGCTCTCGGCGGCCGAGCGGCGACGCTCCGAGGAGGCCTTCGCGGAGGCCCGCGACTGCGTCATCGTCGCCACCTCGACCCTCGAACTGGGGATCGACGTGGGAGACCTCGACCGGGTGATCCAGATCGGCGCGCCGGCGACCGTCGCCTCGTTCCTGCAACGGCTCGGCCGGACCGGGCGACGGCCCGGCACGTCGCGGAACTGCCTGTTCCTGGCCGTCGACGACGACCAGTTGCTGCACGCCGCCGGGCTGCTGCTGAGGTGGTCGCAGGGCTGGGTCGAGCCCGTCGTCGCGCCGCCTGCACCGCGGCACATCGTCGCCCAGCAGCTCCTCGCGCTGGCCCTGCAGCGGCACGCGGTCGACCGCTCGACCGCGGTCGCGCACTGGAACGGGCTGGGGCCGATGGCCGCCGACGGCCCGGAGATCCTCGCCCACCTGGTGGACGAGGGGTTCCTGGAGACCGACGGGGAGCTGGTGTTCATCGGGCCGGAGGCGGAGCGGCGGTTCGGCCGGAGGCACTTCTCCGACCTGCTGGCGGTGTTCACCGCGGCGCCGGAGTTCACCGTGCTGGCCGGGCGGGACGAGATCGGGTCGGTCGGGGACGACGCACTGCTCACCGACACCGGGGGAGCGCCGCGGGTGCTGCTGCTCGCCGGCCGCGCCTGGAAGGTGACCCACGTCGACTGGGTGCGCCGGCGCTGCTTCGCCGAGCCCACCGACCTGCCCGGCAGGGCGACCTGGTCGGGCAGCGGCCCGGGGCTGTCCTTCGCCGTCACCCGCGGGATGCGCGACGTGCTGCACGGCGCCGACCCCGCCGGCGTCACCCTGACCCAGCGTGCCACCGGTGCCCTGGCCGACCTGCGTGATCACCACGGCAATCTCGTCGACGGCTCCGCGACGGTGCTCCACCACTCGCCCGACGGAGACCTGCACTGGTGGACCTGGGCGGGAGCGGCGGCCAACCGCAGCCTGCACGCCGCGCTCGGGGATCTCGTCGACCCCCGCCAGCGGCTCGGCGACCGGGTGATCCGGCTGCGGCACGGCGACGACCCGGTCCGGGCCGGTGCGCGCATCCGGGCGCTGGCCGGCGCTCCGCTGCCCGAACCCCCGGTGCACGACGCGGCGCTGCGCGGTCTGAAGTTCTCCGCCGCCCTGCCCGACTTACTGGCCCGGCGGACCGTCGGGGAGCGCCTCGGCGACCCGGGATCTGCGGGCGCCGTGCTCGCGGAGCCCCGGCGGATCGTGCGTGAGTGAGGGGACCCGCGGCGGTGCGCGACCACATCAACTATTGAACATCTGAACAGATGAACAGTAGTCTTCGATATGGCCGCTCCCACCCTCCCCGGGCCCGCCCCGCACGCGGGCCCGTCCACGCGCTGGGTCGTCCTCGTCGCCCGGCCGACGCCGGCGGGGGTCGACCGGCGCTCGGCCGACGCCCTGGCCGCCGCGGTGCGGGCCGGGCTCGACGGTCCCGTGGTCGTCGGCTACCTCGACCAGGCCGACCCGTCGGTGCACGCGGTGCTCGACGACGCCCGTGCCGCCGGGGCCGGGGAGGTCGTCCTGGTGCCACTCGCCGTCCCCGCCGACGCCTACCTGACGACCTGGATCGCGCGGGCTGTGGCGAACTGGCGGGAGACCCGCGGCGACGACCTCGACGTGCGGATCGGCGACGGCCTGACCGCGGCACCGGCGCTGGCCGGCGCGGTGGCCGCGCTGGTCGAGCAGGGCGAGCCGGTCACCGCGAGCCCGGCCGCGTACCGCAGCCCGGCCTGGTCGGTGATCCCCGAGCACGCGCGCCACGTCCTGGTCTGCCGCGGGCCGCGGTGCACCGCGTTCGGCGCCGGCGCGACGCACCGCGGGCTCAGCCGCGCCGCCCGCGGCACCGACGCCCTGGTCACCCCGACCGGCTGCCTGGGACCGTGCAACCTCGGCCCGCTGGTGGTCGTGCAGCCCGACGGGGTCTGGCACGAGCGGGTCGACGAGGGCGGCGCCGAGCGGGTGGTCCGCGGCGGCTGAGCGCGGTCTCACCCGGGCAGCCGCCCGCCCGTCATGACCAGGACCCGGTGGCAGAGCACGTCGAGCACCGCGAGGTCGTGGCTGACCACCACCAGCGCCGCGCCGCGCCCGGCCACCCCGGCGAGCAGGTGCAGGATCCCCGCCGACACCGACACGTCCAGCGCGGAGGTGGGCTCGTCGGCCAGCACCACCGCGGGCTCGGCGACCAGCGCGCGCAGGATCGCCACCCGCTGGCACTGGCCGCGGGAGAGCTCCCCGGGCCGCGCGTCGAGGTCGAGCCCGGCCAGCCCGACCGTCTCCAGCCGCTCGCGGGCGATCTCCCGGCGGCCGGCGCGGTCCGGGCGGGACGGGCGGTGCGGCGCGGTGAGCGGTTCGGTGATCGAGCGCCAGACCGGCCAGCGCGGGTCCAGGCTGCCGACCGGGTCCTGCAGGATCGGCATCGCCGCGCCGGGCACCGGGTGGCGCCCGGCGAGCGGGCGCCCGGCCAGCGAGACGGTGCCGGAGGTGGGCCGCTCCACCCCGGCCAGCAGCCGCAGCAGTGTCGACTTCCCGCACCCCGACGACCCGTGGATGCCGACGATCTCCCCGGGGGCCACGGTCAGCGAGGCCGCGGCGACCGCGGTGACCGCGCCGCGGCCGCGCCCGTAGCGACGCGACACGTCCACGGCCTGCAGGGCCGGGCTCACCGGTGGTGGCACGCGAGGTCGTCCTCCAGCCCGGGAGCGAGGGTGTGGCAGTCGGCGTCGGCCTCGGGGCAGCGCTGCGCGAACGGGCAGCCCGGCCCGGTGTCGGTCGGCGGTGGCGGGGTGCCGGGCAGCGGCTCGGGCAGCCCCGCGCCGGGGCGCGGGGTGGCCGCGAGCAGGGCCCGGGTGTAGGGGTGGCGGGGCCGGTCGAGCACGTCGGCCGTCGGGCCGGTCTCGACCACGCGCCCGGCGTAGCAGACCGCCACCCGGTCGGCGTGCCCGGCGACCGCGAGCAGGTCGTGGCTGACCAGCAGCACCCCCGCCCCGGTCGCGCGCAGGCCGGCCAGGACGCCGTCGGCGCGGTCGGCGTCCAGGGCGGTGGTCGGCTCGTCGGCGACGATCACCGGCGGGTCGTGCGCGGCCGCGGCGGCGATCGTCGCGCGCTGCAGCATCCCGCCGCTCCACTCGTGGGGATGGCGCCGGGCGGTGACCGCCGGGTCGGCGATGCCCAGGGCCGCGAGCGCGGACCCGACGCCGCCGGGCGGGGGCCGCAGCGCCAGCGCCCGCCACGCCTCGGCGACGTGGCCGCCCACCCGGTGCAGCGGGTTGCAGGCGGCGTAGGGGTCCTGGCCGACGTAGCCGATCGCCCGCCCACGCAGCGCCCGCAACGTCCGCGGCCCGGCCCCGACGACCTCGACCCCGCGCACCCGGATCGAGCCGGAGACCCGGGTGCCCGGCGGCAGCAGCCCGACCGCCGCGCGGGCGATGGTGGTCTTCCCGCAGCCGGACTCGCCGACCAGGGCCAGGCACTCGCCCGCCGCGACGTCGAGATCGATCCCGCGGGCCGCGTGCCCACCTCCCGGGTAGGTCACGTCGACCCCGCGGTAGGACAGCACCGGCGAGGACCCGGGGGCCGGATCGGTCACAGCCGCCCGCCCGCGTCCGGCCCGGCGACGTCGCGCAGGGCGTCGCCGACGAGGTTGGCCGCGGTGACCGCGAGGAACGTCGCGACGGCCGGCCCGGCGAGCAGCCACGGCGCGGTGGTGAAGTACAGGCGGGTCTCGGAGAGCATCGCGCCCCACTCGGCGTCCGGCGGCTGCACGCCGAGCCCGAGGAACGACAGTCCCGCGATCGCGACGATCACCCCGCCCAGGTCGAGGGTGGCGACCACCAGCAGCTGGGTCGCCACCCCGGGCACGATGTGGCCGGCGACGATCCGCGGGCCGGGGATGCCGGCCATCCGGGCGGCGAGCACGTCGCCGCGGGAGCGCGCGGCGAGCACGTAGCTGCGGGCCAGCCGCGCGTAGTAGGCCCACGAGGAGATCACCAGCGCCAGGACGAGGTTGGAGAAGCTGGGCCCGAGCACCCCGACGACGGCCAGCGCGAGGATCAGCCCGGGCAGGGCGAGCAGCACGTCGACCACCCGCATCGCGACCGCGTCGACCACCGGCCCGGCGAGCCCGGCCGCGATGCCGATCGTCATGCTGATCACCAGCGCGCCGGCGAGCACCAGCGCGGCGGCGCCCAGCGAGCGCCGCCCGCCCTCGAGCAGCCGGGCGAGCTGGTCGCGGCCGAACTGGTCGGTGCCCAGCCAGTGCTCGGGCCCCGGCGGGGCGAGCTTGTCGCCCAGGTCGAGCTCGGTGGTCGACTGCCCCACCAGCAGCGGTCCGGCCAGCACGGCCAGCAGCAGCACCGCGGCGAGCGCGAGCCCGGCCCGGCCGGTGCGGTGGGCGAGCAGCCGCGCCAGCACGCCGCGGCGGACGGGCACGGCCTGCACCTCGCGGCGGGCGGCGGTCCAGGCGGCGGGCACGGCGCGGCGGGCGAGGTCGGCCCTGCGGGACCCCGGGAGCACGCCGCGCCCGCTCATGCGGCCGCCTTGCGGGTGCGCGGGTCGAGCAGGCCCCCGATGACGTCGACGGTCAGGCTGGTCGCGACGTAGGCCAGCGCGGCCAGCGCGGCGAAGCCCTGGATCACCGGCAGGTCCCGGGCGTTGATCGCCTGCACGACGTAGCCGCCGATCCCGGGCCAGGTGAACACCGCCTCGACGATCGGGGTCCCGCCGATCAGCACCCCGATCCCGACCCCGACCGCGGTGAGGAAGGGCAGCAGCGCGTTGGGCAGGGCGTGCACCAGCAGTACCCGGGCCCGCGATGCCCCGCGCGCGGCCGCGACCAGGGTGTACCCCGAGCCCGCGGACTCCAGCAGGCTCGCCCGCAGCAGCCGCGACCAGTCGGCCACCCGGCCCAGCGCCAGCACCAGCGCGGGCAGCCACACCTGCGAGGGCGCCCCGTCGGACAGCGCCCGGCCCCAGCCCTGCCCGAGCACCACGACCTGCAGCAGGATCAGGCCGACCAGGAACGCCGGCATCGCCGCCCCCACCAGCGCCAGTCCGCGCAGCAGCGCGTCGGGCCAGCGCCCGGCCCAGGCCGCGGCCAGCAGCGCGGCGGGCAACGCCGCGAGCACCGCGATCGCGATCGCCACCCCCGCCAGCAGCGCGGTGGCCGGGAGCCGGGCGACGAGCTCGTCGAGCACCGGGCGGCCGGTGCGGTAGGACTCCGAGAGGTCCCCGCGCACCGCCCGGGACAGCCAGTCCAGGTACTGGGCCACCAGGGGGCGGTCCAGGCCCAGCTCGATCCGCACGGCCTCGATCTCCAGCGGCTGAGGGTCGCTCACGCCCCGCGAGGTCAGCACCCGCAGGGCCGGGTCCCCCGGGGCGAGCGGGACCAGCGCCCAGACCAGGATGCTCGCCCCGAACGCCGCGGCCAGCGCCTGCCCGAACCGTCCCGCGACCAGCCGCAGCGCCCCGCTCACCCGGTAGGGGCCGTCTCTGCGGTGATCAGCCGGCGGTCGGTGGGTACCTCGAACCCGGAGTAGGCCCGGTTGACCAGGACCGGGAACGGCTTGAGCCCGGCGATCATCAGGTAGTGCTGCTCGGACATGACGATCTCCTGGGCCCGCCGCAGCAGCCGGTCGCGCTCGCCCGCGTCGACGGTGCCCTGCAGGGTGTCGATGATCGAGTCCAGCTCGGGATCGGCGACCCCGCAGCGCCCGGCGTTGTCCTCGCTGGTGGAGTAGAGGTAGCGGCGCAGCGGGGTGACCGTGTCGCCGCTGAAGAACGAGTAGGTGGTATTGAAGATCAGGGCCAGGTCCCACTGCGGCGGCTCGGAGATGACGGCGTTGATGTCGTCGACCTGCCGGATCTCCACCCCGATGCCGACCGGTGCCAGCTGGGCCTGGATCGCCACCGCCACGGTCGCGGTGTCGGGCTGCTGGGGGTAGGCGAGCAGGACCAGCGACAGCGGCACCCCGTCGCGGGCGCGCACGCCGTCCGGCCCCGGGACCCAGCCCGCCGCGTCCAGCACGCGGGCCGCCTCGGCGGGGTCGGTGCGCTGGGTGGTCAGTGCGTAGGGCAGCTCCGCGGGGTACATGCCCTCGGCGACGTCGTAGAGCCCGCCCATCACGTCCTGCGCGATCGCGCGGTAGTCCACGCCCAGCGCGACCGCGCGGCGCACCGCGAGCTCGCCGGTCAGGCCCTCGCCGACGTTCGGGGCCAGCCGCATCGCCTCCTGGGCCACCGGCTGGCGGCGCAGGGTGATCGCGTCCTGGCCGGCCAGGATGTCCTGCACGCCGCCCGGCGGGTAGAGCACGATGTCGGCCTCGCCGTTCTGCAACGCGAGGATCCGGGCCTGCCCGTCGCTGACGAACCGCACCTCGACGCCCGGCAGGGCCGGGGTGCCGCCCCAGTAGCCGGGATGGGCGGCCAGGGTGAGGCGCTCGTCGTCCAGGCCGGTGACCGCGTAGGGCGCGGTGAAGATCCCGGCCCCGGCCAGGTCCTCGCCCGCGGTGAGGACGGCGGCGGCGTCGTAGACCGGGAACAGGGTCCGCTCGGCGAGCAGCTGCGGGACGATCGCCACCGGCTCGGCGGTGCGCAGGGTCACCTCCAGCGCGCCGGTGGCCTGCGCGGTCGCGCCGGGCAGGATCGCGGCCAGCGCGGCGAACTCGTCGATCTGGCGCTGCATGCCCGCGGCGAGCGCGGCCCCGTCCACGGCGGTGCCGTTCTGGAAGGTGACACCCTCGCGCAGGGTCAGCCGCCAGGTCAGCTCGTCGACCTGGTCGAGTGCCTCGAGCACCCACGGCTCCGGCTCGCCGTCCGCGCCCAGGCGCATCGGGTGCTCGCAGTAGCCGAACTCCCAGCACCACTGCGCTCCGGGCTCGGCCGGGTCGATGCCGGTGGCGACGAAGGAGTTGAGGATCCGCAGCGGGGCGGCCTCGCCGCCGGTCTGCCCGGGGTCGGTGTCGTCCGCGGCGGGGCCGCCGCAGGCGAGGGTCGCGAGCAGCAGCGCGGCCGTGGCGACCGTGACCAGCCGGCGCATCAGGCACCCGGCCGGGTGTCGGCGGTGACGTGGTTGAGCGAGTTCGACGGCTCGTAGCCGGCCCATTCCGGCGCGGCGACCACCGGGAACCGCTTGACCGCGAGCACCCCCAGGTAGGTCCGCTCGGTGATCACGATCTCCTGGATCCGGGCCAGCAGATCCGCGCGGGCGGCCTCGTCGAAGGTGGCGCCCAGCCGCGCGGTCAGCTCGTCGAGCTCGGGATCGGCGACCCCGCCGTAGTTGCGGTCGCCTCCGGTGACCAGGTAGCGGCGCAGGAACGGCTCCGGGGACCCGGTGAAGCCCGCGGTGCCGTTGAAGACCACCGCGGCGTCCCAGTCGGGGTCGTCGGCGAGCGCGGCGTTGACGTCCTCCACCTGGCGGATCTGCACGGCGAAGCCGAGCGGGGCGAGCTGGGACTGCACGGCGATGGCCATCGTCTGGGTGTCGGGCTGCTGCGGGTAGGTCAGCAGCACCATCCGCAGCGGCGTGCCGTCCTTGGCCCGCACGCCGTCGGCGCCCGGGAGCCAGCCGGCCCCGTCGAGCAGCGCGGTCGCCGCGGCGGTGTCGGTGCGCTGGTTGGGCACCGCGAAGTCGTGGACGGTCGAGTAGAGGCTCTGCGCGACGTCGTAGGCGCCGTCGAGGACCTCGGTGGCGATCTGGGCGTAGTCGATGCCCAGGCTCAGCGCGCGCCGGGCCGCGGGGTCGGCGAACGGCTCCCGCTGCAGGTTGATCATCAGCGTCGCGGTGCCGGTGCCCCGCTCCGGGGTGACGAAGACCGCGCTCGGGTCGCCCTCGAGCACCTGCTTGGCGTCGGTCGGGACGTAGAGCGCCAGGTCGGTCTCGCCGTTCTGCACGGCCAGGATCCGGGCCTGGGCGTCGGCGACGAACCGGACGGTGACCCCCGGCAGCGGCGGTGGGCCCGCCCAGTGGCCGGCGAACGCGTCGAGCTCCACGCGCTGCTCGTCGAGGGCGCGCACCGCGTAGGGCCCGGTGTAGATGCCCGCACCCACCAGGCTCGCGACGTCCTCGCCCGCGGCCTGCACCGTCGCGCTGTCGTAGATCGCGAACACCGCCTCGTTCGCCAGCGCGTGCGGCACGCTCGCGTCCGGGGTGGGGGTGGTGAGGGTCACCTCCAGCTCGCCGCTCGCCGCGGCGGTGGCCCCGGCGAGCTGGGCCTGGGCCGAGGGCGACTCGATGAGCTGGCGGGTCATGCTCGCGGCGAACGCCGCCGCGTCGAGCGGGGTGCCGTTCTGGAAGGTGACGTCGGGGCGCAGGGTGAGCACCCAGGTCCGCTCGTCGGAGCGGTCGAGCCCGGCGATCAGCCAGGGCTCCAGCTCGCCGTCGGGGGTGACCCGCATCGGGGTCTCGGCGACCCCGAACTCGGGCATCCAGAAGCCCTCCTGGATCGGGTCCATCGAGTCGATCGTGAACGAGGTGGCGATGCGCAGCGGGCCGGCGGGCGCCCCGGCGGACGGTGCCTGCGTCGGCGGTGCCCCGCAGGCGGCGAGAACCGCTGCCGACAGGACGGCGGCAGCGAGGCGGGTGATTCGGCGGACTCGATCCACGGGACGCCTCCATCGGGTGACGGCGCGGCCGGTCCGCGCGTTTCGCTCACCTTAGTTATGAACACTTGTTCAAGTAAGAGGGTAATTTGCACGGATCGTTCCGATCTGGGGTCGACTCTGGCGCCGACCGGACCCGCTGTCCTACGCTTCGCCGCCATGACGGTGACGCCCGGGTGATCTCCCACGCGCTCGTCGTCCCCGTCCGGGTGGACCTGCTGACCGTCGACGAGCAGACGGTGACGGCCGGGCCGCTCGCGGACTTCTCCCGGCTCCCGTGGTACGACGGCCGTCGCGACGTCAACCCCGGCCGACCACACCTCGCCGAGGCCGTCGCCGCCACCCCGTTCGAGGACGCGAGCGCGTGGCTGCCGCCCGGCGACCACCTGCACTGGACGCTGCCCGAGGCCCTCACCCGCGGCCGGCACCGCCCGGCCGGTCGGCCACCCGCCGGTCAGGCAACCGCCGGGCGGGCATCCGCAGACTCGGCCGCCGCGCGGGCCACGGCCGCGTCCGTGGAGTTCCCGCGGGCGCCGGACCGGTGGCTGGTCGGGGCGCCCGGGGGCTGGTGGGTCGTGGAGAGCGACTACCTGCACCCCGAGGGCGCCGACGCGTCGACCGACGCGGTGTCCTACCTGATGCCGCCCGACCAGCGCGGCCGCGCCCCGTTCCGGTACCTGGGCCGCCGGATCCCGCTGGCCGACTGGCGCCCGCACGACCCGGACGCCCACTATCTCGACGGCCTCACCGCACTGGGGTGGGGCCACCCGGCCTTCCACGCCTACTACCCGAACTGCCGCAGCGTGTTCGGCTTCCACCGGCCCGGCCCGGGCGGCGGGCCCTACCGGGTGTTCGGCTGGTACTCCCGCCTCCGGGACGACCCGGTCGCCGCGCACGCCGCCGCGCACCCCGGCCTGAGCGACGCAGAGCTGATCGCCGGGCTGCGCGAGGAGTTCGGCTGGACCGCCGTGGCCTCCGACGAGACCCCGGTGGCCCGGCCGACCCGGCTGCTGTGCGCGGGCCGCTGGGACCCGCCCGCAGCCCCGGCGCCGGCGCCGGACCGGCTCGACCACGTGGTGCTCGGTGCCACCGGTGCCGAGGCGCTGGCCGCGCACCTGGCCGACCTGCAGCACCCGGTGACGGCCGCCCACCTCCCCGACGACCACCACGACGCCGCCGCTGCCCGGCACGAGGAGGCCCTGGAGTCGATCCTGCTGGCCTCCCGCCTGGACCCGTCCCGGCCCGACGCGGTCGCCACGTTGCGCGAGGCCCGCCACGACAAGGAGTTCGTCGGGGTGCCCGGCGGCTCGGGCTGGACGGTCCGGGCGCGCGGTCGCGGGCTGCCCGCGGACGCGCCGAGCTCCCCGGGCGGCACGGCCGGGACCGCGCCGGCCGCGGTCCTGGCCCGGCTCGCCGAGCTCGGCCGGCTCGGGGCGCAGCGCGACCGGCTCGCCCGCCGCCAGGACGTCCTCTCCGCCGGGCTGCACTCCGACTGGTGCGCCTACCTGGAGTGCAAGTACCCGCCGCGCGGCAGTCGGCTCGACCGGCCCGACGTCGACGAGCTGCGCCACCACATCGAGCTGACGAGCCTGGCCGACCTGGAGACGAACATCGTCGAGGCCGACCGGGTCACCGGGGAGCTCGCCGCGCTGGCCACGACGATCACCGCCGCGCTCGCCGAGGACGACGCCCGCAGGTGCGAGGTCCGGGCCGAGGAGGTGCTCGACTGGCCGCTTCTCGCCGCCCGGGCCGGGGCCGCGGGTCTGCTCGGGGCGGACCTCGCCATGGGTCTGGCCGCGCGGCCCGACGACGCGACGCTGCGCGCGGCGGCTCTCGATGCGCTCCGCCGGGTGGTGCGCGCCGCGACGCCTCCCGAGGTCCCCGTCCCCGCAACGGCGGCCCCCGCGGTCGTGGCCTGGCTCGGCGACGCGGCCCCGGACGCCGCAGGCGCGCAGGCCACGGCCCGGGTCGCCCGCTCGCTGTTCCCCCGCGCCGAGCACGCCGGGCACGCGCAGCGGTGGAGCGCCGTGGCCGCAGAGCGGGCCCGGGAGGTGGGCCGCGCCCAGCGCCACCGGGTGGTCCTGGAGCTGGTGCTGCCCGGGGCGCTGGCACCGGCCCGGCTGGTGCGCCACGAGCTCGACGTGCGGCCCGGCCCGCGCTTCTGGCGGCCCCGCGACCCGGTGCTGCTGCTCGCCGGGCCCGCGGTGGCCGCGCAGGACCGCCATCCCGAACGCGGCGGCACCGTGTACTGCGGCGTCGTCGGGCTCGGCGCCGAGCCGGCCACCGGACTGGTCGCGGCGCACGACGACCGCGGCGACCCGGCGGGCCCGTCGTCGCCGGTCGCCCGTGAGATCGCCGCGATCGTGGCCGCCGCCCGCGGCGCCGACCCGGTAGCCGGGGACCGGCAGCCGATCATGCTCGACTGGACCGTCGCCCTGCACGAGGAACCGGCCGAGGGGGAACCCGCCGAGGGGGACCACGGGAACGTGGGGCACCGCTACGCCCCCGGCCACCTCACCCGCCGCTACACCCTGCGCGAGAACCGCCCCGATCTCGAACCCCGCCATCCCGGGACGGCGCCGCGCTCGCCGCGGGTCAGCCTGGTCACCGGCCGCTCGATGCTCTCCGCGCACCCCGGCCGGCAGCTGCGGGCCGCGCTGGAGCGGCTGCCGGAGACGGCGAACCCGTTCGTCCGGGAGGTCGCCGCGCAGGCCGGGGAGTACCTGGGCACCGATGCCGGGCGGGCGGTCCGGTCGGTGTCGCTCTCGGGCCTGAACGCGGCGCTGCTGATGCACGAGCCCACGCTGCCGGTCGGCATCGACGACCCGCTCGCCTTCCCCGAGGCCCGGGCCTTCGCCACCCGGGTGGCCCGCGCGATCGGGCGGCACACCCGCGACGCGCCCCGCCCGCTGCTGCACTTCATGCCGATCCGGGCGGGCCGGCTGCAGCTGGTCGGGTTGCGGCTGGTCGACCATTTCGGGCAGGTGCGCGACGTGCCCGTGGACGGTTCCGGTCCGGCGCTGCGCGGCTCGCAGGCCATGCCGATCACCGGGCTGGGGGAGGGCACCGACCGGGTCGAGGTGTTCTCGCTGCCGCCGCGGCTCGTCCCGCCCGCCCGGCTGCAGCTGCGCTGGCTGGCCGCCGGGACCCCCTCCGACGAGGCCGGTGACCATCCCTCGACCGGCCCGGTCTGCGGCTGGCTGGTGCCCGACGTGCTCGACGAGCGGCTGATGGTGCACGCCGCCGACGGGCAGGCGCTGGGCTCGGTCGACGTGCCGGGCCGCTGGCGTCCCGCGCCCGGGCGGGACCGGATCGTGCCGCCCGAGGACATCGCCGACCCGCACCTGCGCCGCGTGGTGGTGCACCTGCTGCACCGCAGCGCCCCCGAGCGCCGGAACCTGCTGGCCACCCTGGTCGCCGGGCTGGAACAGGTGATGCCCGACGCGCACGCCCGGGAGAGCCCGCTCGCGCTGCTCACCGGCCGCCCCGTCGCGGTCGTGCGGGCGAGCGTGCGGCTGGAGATCCTCGGCGCCCCGCCGGTCGACCGCGGCTGGCCGCAGCTGCGGGCCGCCCTGGGCGGTGCCCCACGCAGCACCGCCGGCCTGACCGACGTCCGGTTCCCGCTACGCCTGGGCGAGCACGGCCTGCTCGACGACGGCCTGCTCGGGTTCTGGGAGGAACGCGGCGACGGGTTCGCCGACGACCGCCTCGCCGCTCCCCAGGCCGGCCCGGACGAGCCGGCGGCCGACGGGATCGAGCGCGGCGGCGGGCACATCACCCTCACCGTGGACGGGCCGCCGGTGCACCTGACCATGCTCATGGACCCGCGCGGCAGCGTGCACGCCACCACCGGCGTGCTGCCCACGAAGGTGCTCACCATCCCCCCGGAGCAGTACGGCCCGGCGCTGGACCGCATCGCGGTCACCTTCCCGGCCGCGCCGCTGCTGTCCGATCCCGACGTCCTGCAGGTGGCGCTGCCCGTGGTACCCGGGCACCGCTGGTCGTTCCTGGAGCGGACCGGCACCGGCTGGCACGAGACGCCGTCCGCCGCGCTGCGCGAGCCGCGCACCGATGCCACCCTCACCGGGCCCCAGGAGCTGCGCGAGGGCTGGCTGCGGCTGTCCCCCGTCCCCGGGCAGGACGAGGCCGGATGAGCACCGCCGAACGGGCGCCGGTGGTCGACCTCGACCCCTCCCGGCCCGCGCCCACGCGGATCCGGCCGGAGCGGGCCGCGGGCGCGTGGGTCCCCGGCGAGGACCACCGGGTGCCCGACCCGGTGCTCGGGGCCGCCGTGCGGGTGCCCGGTGTGGAGGGCCGGCTCGCGCTGCCCGTACCGGACGCCGAGCAGCCGCGCACCGCCCTCGCGCTCACCGTGTGGGTGCGCTGGGGCGAGCTGATCCCCGGGGCGTCCGAGGAACCCCACGAGTCCGACGACGACCCGGTCGCGACCGCGGTCGGCGAGCCGCCGCCGCTGGTCGCGCTGCACCTGACCCGCCAGCGGGCCCGCCGCACCCGGGTCGAGGTCGTCGTCGGCGACGAGCGGTTCGGGGCCACCGTCGACCTCGACGGCCCCGCCGAGCACCCGGCCTCGACGGGGGAGGCCCTGCACCCCGGCGACTGGCACCACCTCGCCGTGCTCTGGGACGGCCCGACCCGCACCGCACGGCTGCTCGTCGGCTCCACCGTGGTCGCCGAGCACCCCACCGTCGTCGACCACCTGCCGTTCCGCCGCACCGCCCGGGTCGAGGTCGTCAAGCGGCGGCGCGGGGTGCGCGGCCTGCACGTCGGCCCGGTCCGGCTCCACCGCGAGCTCCGCGCACCCGCCGAGCTCACCGCGCAGCGCCATGCCGACCTGGCCGCGCACCCCGACGTCGACGAGTCGGCCCCGTTGGCGTTCCGGCTCTGCGACGCCGCCGACGAGCCCACCCTGGCGATCACCGACGACGACGCACCCGGCCGGGCCGCGGCGGTGGTGCTGGAGAACCGCTCGTCGTTCCCGGTGGACCTGCCCGCGGCCGACCTCCCTCGCGCGCGGTGGCTGGAGCTGCGGTTCCGGCCCGGTGCGCTGGCCGGCGACGCCCGCCACGCCGTGGACCCGGGCTCGACCCGCTGGCGGGTCGAGCCGCTGACCCGGCCCGACGGCGGGGTGTCGCTGCTGCTCGCGGTCACCGCGCCGACGATCCTGCCGCCGGGTGGCACCATCGCGGTCACGCTCGACCACGTGCGCGCCGCCGGGGACCTGGGCAGCCACGGCACCCACCTCGAGCTGTGCTATCCGCACCCGCACCATCCCGGCCGGTCGTCGGCCCGGGTGGGGGTGGCCCGGGTGGTCGGCCGGCGCGGGCGGCGGCGCTCCCCGCTGCGGTTCGGCGTCACCGGCGACCCGGTGGTGCTCAACGACGGGATCACCCCGAACACGCTGCGGCTGTATCTCGCCAACTCCTCGGCGTCGCGCCCGGTGCTGCTGCGCGCCCCCGTCGACGGGGTCGGCACCGCGCTGGTGCTGGGCCTCGACGCCGGGGGCCCCGACGACTCGTGGGCCCTGGGCACCACCGACCAGCTGCTCGACGCACGGGTGTCCACCGAACCGGCGGACTGGCGGGTCGAGGTGGACACCCAGGACGAGTCGCCGCAGTGGGTGCTGACCCCCACCCGGGACCGGCTGCTGGGCCCCTCGGAGCGGGTCGGGATCGTCGTGGCCAGGCTGCTCACCGACCTGCCGGCCGGCCGGACCCGGGTGAGCCTGCGGCTCGAGGACGTGCCCGGCTACTGGGACGACGAGCGGGTGCTCGACGTGGAGAAGACCCGGGTGCACCGCGACACCGCCGCGGCCGCGCTCAAGGTGCACGGGGCGGTGCACGACCGCTACGGCGAGCTGCTGCCGCCGGGCACGATCGTGATGTGGCACGGCCCGGCCGCCGAGGTCCCCGACGGCTGGCTGCTCTGCGACGGCAGCCACGGCACCCCGGACCTGGTCGGGCGGTTCGTCCGCGGCGGGGCCCCGGAAGGGCCCGGGACATCGCGCACGGGCGGCTCCGACCGGCGCACGCTGCGGGTCGAGGAGCTGCCCCGGCACACCCACGAGGCGTCGGTGGACACCGCCGAGCACGCCCACTGGGTGCCGATGGTGTCGCCGGAGACGCGGGCGGTCGTCGCCGACATGGACCACCTTCGCGTGCGCGAGCAGCGCGACGCCGCGCACCGGGCGACGATGGCGGCCGTCCGCGGGCTCGGTCCGCAGGTGGCCGCCGCGTTGGACGCCGTGCACGCGTCCGGCGAGGTCGCCTTCCGTCAGCAGGTGGACGCCGCGACGCTGCAGGTCTACGTCCCGCGCGCGGGGAGCGAGGAGCAGCTCGCCTGGAGCCGCACCGCCCGGGTCGAGGCCACCGCGGTGACGTCCGGGACCGGCGGCGGGGAGCCCGTCGACGTCCGGCCCGCCTACTACGAGCTGTGCTTCATCATGAAGCGGTCCCCGGCCGCGCCCGGGGACGGTGCGTCGTGAGACCCCCCACCGTGCACGCCACGGCGTTCGTCCGGTCCCGCGACGGCCGCTCGGTCCTCGACGGCGTCGGGGGCACCGGCGTGCCGGGCACGACGTTCACCCCGGATCCGGACCGGGTGCACGCCGCGGTGCCGGCGCTGGAGGAGCTCGGCCTGACCGTGGAGTCGGTCGACGGCCCGACGCTCGCGCTGCGCGGGACGCCGGAGGCGTTCACCGCCGCGTTCGGGGTGCCGATCGGCTGGGTCGCCACCGCCACCGCCCCCGGGTACGGGGCCTGGCGGTTCACCGGCACCCCCGATCCGGACGCCGTCGTCGTCGACCCCGGCAGCAGGCTCGGCGGGAGTCTGGACGCGGTGTCCCTCGACACCCCCGCGGTCGCGGCCGCCCGAGTGGTGGAGACCCGGCGGCTGTTCACCGGTTCGCCCGATCCGCTCACCGGCCAGGACCTGCTGCTCGGGGAGATCGGCCGCACCCTGGACACCGGGACGCCGCCGTGGCCCGCGGGCCGGGCGGCCTTCCCGGCCACCGACGCCGCCACCGCCACCGTGGCCGGCTGCGCGGCGCTGCAGGCCTGGGCGGACGACGGCCTGCGCGCCGCGCTGCACGAGCACATCACCAGGGTCCGCGGGGCCCCCGTCTCGGCCGTCCTCGTGGAGAGTTCGGCACCCCCGGGGATCGAGGCGGTGCTCTCCGGGCTCGGGGCCGCCCGGCCCGCCCCGCTGGCCCTCGACGGGGCGCCGCCCCGCCGGGACCACGACGGCTGGGCCCGCAGCGCCGTCGAGCGGTGCGCCGCCCGCTACGCCCACACCGTCGGGCCCGCCCGGGACGCCCTCGTCGAGCTGGTCGAGCTCTGCGCCGCGGATGTCGCCGCCGTGGGCAACCCCGCGGTCGCCGCGGCCGTCACCGAGCTGCGCACGACCTGGGCGGACCTGCGCCTCGCCGTCGAACGGACGGCGACGTGGATCGCCGAGCTGCAGTCCGCCGCGCCACACGACGCCGACCTGCTGTTCAGCTCGGAGTCGGCGGCCCTGCTCCGCGAACGGCTCGCCGACGTCGACGCCGCGCTCGCCGCCGCCGACGCCGACGACATCGGGGACGCCTGGGGCGAGTTCGGCAGCTCGGTCATCTCGATGGACAGGTGGTTCGACCTCCAGACCCCGCGCTACGAGGAGGCGTGGCAGGCCGCGCAGCAGCGGATGGCCCGGCACGGCGCGATGGTCGCCACCGCGCTGCTCGCGGTGACCCTCGACGACGTCGACGTGACCCTGGCGCAGCACGTCCGGCCGGACGTGCACTTCTGGGGCAGGCCGGTCCCGGCGGGTGGGCGGACGGTGCTCTCCGGTAGCTACGGCCTCGCCGACGCCGCGATCACCGCGGCCGCGGTGCGCACGCGCCAGGGGGTCTCGGCCCTGCGGCTGCGCGAGCGCGCCCGCGCCGCGCAGACCCTGCACGTCCTCGCCGCGGGCAACGCCACGGAGCCCGGCGACCCGACGCCCGACGCCCCCAACCTGGAGGCGGTGGCGGCGGCGAACGCCGACAACGTCCTGGTCGTCGGCGGGTGCGGGCCCGATGCCGCGGGTCGCTGGCTCGGCGTCGAGCGCACCCACGGGTACGGCATCACCGTGCCGCCCGCCGAGGGTGCGACCGTTGCGCACCGGGTACGTATCCCGCACGTCTGCGCGACCACGATGGGTGTCACCGGCGGGGCGGTCGCGTTCCCCGACACCGAGCCCGCGCAGGGCTGGTGGACCGGGAGCGGCAGCTCGCTGTCCACCCCGATCGTGGCCGCGGTCTGCGCGCTGGTCTGGAGCGCGTTCCCGGACCTGTCCGCGGGCCAGGTCGTCGGCGCGGTGCTCGCCGGCGCCCCCGAGCTCGACGGCCCCGAGCCCGGCGCCGCCGGGTTCCACATCCCGACCGTCGGCGGGGACGGGATCTCCGGGGGATCGAACCTCGTCGCCGACGTCGGGCGGGTGAGCCTGCCCGGTGCGCTGATCGCGGCGATGCAGGCCTCGACGGACGTGCTGAGGACCCCGCTGACCGCGCTGCTCGACGAGCGGGTGGCCGCGACCGGGGTGCTGCCGTGAACGGCGCCGCGCCGCCCCGGCGGATGCCCCGGTGACCGCCGCGACGGTCGCGGCACAGGCCGTGATCCGCTCCCGCGACGTCCGCTCGGTGCTGGACGGCGCCGCGGGCACCGGCGGGCCGGGCGCGGTGCCCACCCCGGACCCGGACCGGGTGCGCGCCGCGGTGCCGGCGCTGGAGGAGCTCGGCCTGACCGTGGAATCCATCGACGGCCCGACGGTCGCGCTGCGCGGAACACCGGAGGCGTTCACCGCCGCGTTCGGGGTGCGGCTGGACCCGGACGGCGAGCCGGACCCCGGCGGGGGCGGCTGGCGGCTGGCCGGCACCCCGGGCGGCACGAGCTTCGCGGTCACCGGCGGCCGCCTCGGCGGGCTGCTGCACACGGTCCTGCTCGACGGACGCACCGAGCCCGCGACCCGGCCGCACGACGTGCGCGAGCTGTTCGACGGCGCCGAGGCGCCGCCGTCGGCCCGGGACCTGCTGCTCGGCGAGGTCGGGACCTCCGCGCTGGCCGCCGGGCCGCCGGCCGGTCTCCTCACCCGGCAGGTGTTCCCGGCCGGTGACCCCGCCACCGCCCTCGCGCGGACGGCCTCCTCGCTGCGGGACTGGCGCGACGACCCGCTGCGCACCGCGCTGCAGGCGCACATCGCGGACCTGCCCGGCCGGGCCGCGGTCGGCGCGCGGATCGTCGAGTACGGCGCCGACCCCGCCCTGGCCGACCAGGTCCGGGCGGCGCGCCCCGACGACACGCACGGCCCGGCGCCGCAACCGCCCCTGCGGGTCGTCGGCAGCCGCCCGGACGTCCTCGACGACCCGTGCGCCTGGCCCGGGCCGCACCGGACCGACCACCCGCGGACCGCCTACTTCCTGCGGGCGGTGCGGCCGGGCTGGGCCCGGGCCGGCGCGGCGCTGGAGGCGTTCGCCGGCGCGCTCGACGGCGGCGATCGCGGCGGCGCGGCCGCCGCCTGGGCGGGGGTGCGCGGCGCGCTGACCGCGTTCCTGGACCACGCCGGCCGGCAGCGCGAGCTCGACCCGGCCGGCGCCCTCGCCGACAGGCTCACCCCCGCACTCCGCCGTGAGCTGACCGCCGCGCTCGACGGGGTCGGTACCGCGCTGGACGCCCCGGACGGCGACGTCGACGCCGCGCTCGCGGCGCTCGGCTCGCGCTGGGAGCACCTCGACCTGCTCGTCGAGGCCGACGGGCAGGCCGCGGACGCCGACCTCGCCGACGCCGGGCTCCGCGCGGTGCTGCACGCCGC
This sequence comes from Pseudonocardia sp., assembly GCF_029263155.1. Classification (GTDB taxonomy): domain Bacteria; phylum Actinomycetota; class Actinomycetes; order Mycobacteriales; family Pseudonocardiaceae; genus Pseudonocardia. The sequence continues at coordinate 20,261 of NZ_JAJCYB010000022.1, read as the reverse complement.
GATGGTCGCCCACGCGTTCCTCGCGGTGACCCTCGACGCGGTCGAGGTGACCCTGGAGCAGACCTCGCGGCCCGGGGTGCCGATGTGGCGCACCTTCGGTGCGGTCCCGGAGGGGCGGCGCACCGTCCTGTCCGGCAGCATCAGCCACACCGCGCCGCACGACCTCACCGCCGCCGACCTGGCCCGCCACCGGGCGCTCGCCGCGGTCCGGCTGCACGAGCTGCGCGATGTCGCCCTGCACGTCGTCGGCGCGGGCAACGACACCGCCGCCGACCCGCACGTGACCGACTCGCCGAGCGTCTACGCCGTCTTCGCCGCCGACGCCGGCAACGTCCTGGTCGCCGGGGGCTGCTCGCCGGTGGTCGCGGGCTGGGCCGCCGCCGAGGTCACCCACGGCTACGACTTCGCCCTGGCGGCGGGCCCCGCAGCCGGGGCCGGGCCGTACCGGGTGCGGATCCCGCACGTCACCGCCACCACCAAGACGGCCACCGGCGGCGCGATCGCGTTCCCCACCGACGGGGGCGCCCGCTGGTGGACCGGGGCGGGTTCCTCGCTGTCCACCCCGATCGTGGCCGCGGTGTGCGCGCTGGTCTGGAGCGCTTTCCCGCAGCTCACCGCCTCCCAGGTCCGCAGCGCCGTGCTCGACGGGGCGGAACCGCTCTCCGGCGGCGCGTTCCACCTGCCCACCGCGCACGCCGCCGGGACGACGCCCGCCCCCGCGCCGCCCGCGGGGGCCGGGCGGGTCGTGCTCGCCGAGGCGCTGCGCCGGGCCGCCCGGCTCGCCGGGACCGCCCTCGCCGCGCCGCCGGCCGGGCTGCTGGCGGACGCGGCCGGGAGCGGGACCCGGTGACGGTGCCGGCGGAGGCGTTCGTCCGCTCCCGCGACGGCCGGTCCGCCCTGGACCCGACCCGCCCGGGCGTCCCGGCACCCGCCGACCCGGGCCGGGTGGCCGCCGCGGTGGCCACCCTGCTCGCGGCCCGCGTGGCGCGCGGTGACCGATGCCGCCGCGCGGTGCTCACCCGGGCGCCGGCCGCTGCGGGCCGGGTCGACACCGAACGCCGCCGTGCCCTGCCCGACCTGCTCGCCGAACCGGGAGAGAACTCGTGAGCGAACCGACCTGGCTCGCCGCGGGCCGCACCCTGCGGGTCGACGACCCCGCGCTGGCCCCGCTGGGCCGGCTGTTCGCCGTCGTCGCCCCCGATGCGGAGACGGTGGCGGTGGTGGTCGAGCGGGTCACCGGCGCGGCCGGGTCGCCCCGGACCTGGGAGGGCACCGCGCCGCTGTGGGGCAGCGACCGGGCCCGCTTCGGGATCGCCGCCGACGCCACCGGCGCCCCCACGAGCGCCTGGGTGGCCAGGCCGGTCACCCTCGCCGCGGGCATCGACATCCCCGGCCTGTCCACCGACGTGTTCTGGATGATCCTGTCCGCGCAGGTCGCCGAGCAGCCGTGGGTGCTCGACCCGGCCGAGCCGCCGATGCTCGCGATGGTGCGCCACCTGGTCGGGCCGGTCCGGGTCGGCGACCGGCCGGTGCTGGTGCGCCTCGACCTGCTCGGCGAGACGATGACCGCCTCGGTCGACCTGGACGGGACCCTCACCGACGTCGAGCGCGCCGTGCTGGGACCCGATCCCGGCGGTCCGGGCGTCACCGGTCTGGGCTTCGCCGACCTGGCCGCGCTGCTGGGCACCGCGCACGACCCGCACGCCGACCTGGCCTGGCTGCCCGAGCCGCTGCGCACCCCGGAGACCTTCACCCTCGACGAGGTGCACCTGCGGCTCGACGCGTCCGACGACCGGGTGCTGATCGGCGTCGGCGCGGCGGTCCGGGTGGGCCGCGACCGGCGCTGGCCGCTGGTGCCCGGGTTCGACGTCCTCACCGTGGGCGGGATCGTGGTCCGCTTCGACGTCGACCACCCGCTCGACCCGCTCGCCCGGTTCCCCCGGGTGAGCGTCGCCGGCGACATCGGGCTGGGCGCGGCCACCGTACGGGTCGGCGCCCGCTGGCCCGACCTGGCCGTGCAGGGCCACCTGGTCGACGGCGGGGCGCACCCGGTCGTGCTCGACGACCTGCTCGCGGCCCTGCACCTGCCCGTCCTCGGCGGGTCCGGCCCGGCGATCACCGAGCTGGGGTTCACCGCCCGGCCCGGCACCGCGCCGCGCACCTTCACCCTGCACGCGCGGGCCGCCGACCTGCTCACCGTCCCGGTCGGCGGCGCCGAGCTGCGGGTGCGCGACCTGGAGCTGGACCTGGCCCTGGACCGCGCCGCCGGCCCCGGGGAGCAGCGGGCCCTGCGCGCCGGGCTGCGCGGCGAGCTCGCGCTGGGGGAGCGGTCGCTGTCGCTGCGGGCGGTGAGCGACCACGGCGGGCACGGCTGGACGCTGCGGGCGCTGCTCACCGGGGAACCGCTGGAGCTGGGCGAGCTGGCGGCGTGGATCGCCGAACGGTTCGGGGACCACCCGCTGCCGCAGGGCCTGATGTCGGCCGCCCCGCGGGTCGAGCGCCTCGAACTGGCCTTCCACACCGGGTCGGGCGACGCGTCGTTCGAGATCGTGACCGGGGCGCAGCTGGGCGCGGTGAGCGGCGAGCTGCGGCTGGACCTGGCCCTGGCCCACCACGGCGCCGACGCCTACCGGCGCACCGTCTCCGGGCGGCTGCGGGTCGGCGACCACACCTTCGACCTGCTGCTCGCCCGCGACGCGGGCGACCCGGCCGCGGCGGGTGGGCCGGTCCCGCCGGCCGGGTCCGAGGTGCTGGTGGCGGCCTACCGGCGCGCCGGCACGGCGACCGTCGGGGACCTGCTCGCCGCGGTGGGCATCGACCTGCCGATCCCGGTCGCGCTGTCCGACGCGCTGCTCGCCCGGACCGGCGGCGCGACCCTCGCGCTGGTCGACATGGGCGCCGGGTTCGACCTGTCCCGGCTGCCGCTGGTGGGGAAGATGTTCGCCGGCACCGACGTCGCCCTGGACCTGCGGCTGGTGGTCGCCTCCGGGGACTGGGACGCCGCCGCGGTGCGCGCGGTGAACGCCGCGCTGCCCGCGGGGTACGGGCCGCTCGACGAGCCGGCGACCGCGCTGCCCCCGGTCGGACTGGTCGTCGCGCTGACCCTGGGCACCGAGACCGTGCACCTCGACCTGGGCGTCGAGCTCGACCACACCGCGCTGCCCACCCCCGCCGGACCCGCCCCCGCCGGACCCGCCCCCGCCGCTACCCGCGGCGCCCCGCCGGTCACGCACGCCGGCAGCGGCGGCGAGGTCAGCTGGTACCCGGTGCAGCGCGCGTTCGGCCCGGTGCACCTGCGCCGGGTCGGGGCCCGCTTCGACCCCGGCACCCGGTCGATCGAGCTGCTCCTCGACGCCGATCTCGGGCTCGCCGGGCTGACCCTCTCACTCGACGGCCTGTCCGTCGCGACCCCGCTGACCTCGTTCGAGCCCACCTTCGGGTTGCGCGGGCTGGGCCTGGACGTGCGGACCGGCGCCTTCGAGCTCGGCGGGACGTTCCTGCGGCTGGGCGCCGAGGAGTTCGCCGGGGCCGCGCTGCTGCGCACCGAGACGCTCTCGCTCTCGGCGATCGGCGCCTACGGGGTGGTCGACGGGCACCCGTCGCTGTTCGTCTACGCCGTGCTCGACTACCCGCTCGGCGGTCCGTCGTTCTTCTTCGTCACCGGACTGGCCGCGGGCCTGGGCTACCACCGCAGGCTGGTGCTGCCCACGGTCGACCGGATCGCGGAGTTCCCGCTCGTCGCGCAGGCCGGAGCCGGTGCCGGCGCCGCGCTCCCCGAGGCGTCGGAGCTGATGGCCACCCTCGAGTCGTTCGAGGAGTTCCTGCCCCCCGCGGTCGGCGAGATGTTCGCCGCCGCGGGGATCCGGTTCACCTCCTTCTCCCTCATCGACTCGTTCGCGCTGCTCACCGTGTCGCTGGGCGAGCGGCTGCGGATCGACCTGCTCGGCACCTCCACCCTGGTGGCCCCGACCCCGGTGCCCGGGTCGCCGGTCGACCCGGTCGCCGAGATCCACCTCGGGTACCACGCCCGGTTCCTGCCCGACGAGGGCTTCCTCGGCGTCGACGCCCGGCTGACCAGCGCCTCCTACGTGCTGTCGCGGTCCTGCCACCTCACCGGCGGCGCCGCCTTCCACTCCTGGTTCGCCGGCCCGCACGCCGGGGACTTCGTGGTCACCCTCGGCGGCTACCACCCCGCGTTCCGGGTGCCCGCGCACTACCCGAGGGTGCCGCGGCCGACGCTGAGCTGGCAGGTCAGCGACGAGATCGCGATCAAGGGCGACCTCTACTACGCGCTCACCGGACACGCGATCATGGCCGGGGGACACTTCGACGCCTCCTACACCAGCGGCGCGGTCGAGGCCTGGTTCCGGATGGGCGCGGACTTCCTGGCCTCCTGGCAGCCCTTCGCCTACGACGCCCGGGCCTACGTCGACGTCGGGGCCCGCTGGCACGCCATCGAGGTCGAGGTCGGCGTGGACGTACACGTGTGGGGGCCGGAGTTCGCCGGCGTCGCCGAGGTCGACCTGACCCTGACCTCGTTCACCGTGCACTTCGGCGACACCCGCCCGCCGGCGACGGCGCCGGTGTCCTGGGACGGTTTCCGGGCCGCCGCGCTGCCCGCGTCCACCGCGATCGTCGGCGTGTCCTGCGGGAGCGGGCTGGTCCGCCCGACCGGGCCCGGGACCGGGTTCGACGCGGAGTGGGTGGTCAGCGCGCACGACCTGGTCATGGTCGTCGCCACCCAGGTCCCGGCGACCGGCTACCGGTTCAACGGCTCCGCGGCCACGACCGTTCCCGGCGCGACCCACGCGATCGGGATCGCCCCGATGGGGGTGGCCGTCGGCGGCCTGGACGCGCCGCTGACGGTCACCGTGCAGCGCACCGCCGACGGCACCGCGCAGGACATGGTGCTCACCCCGGTACGCAAGGCCGTGCCGGCCGCGCTGTGGGGCGAGCCGAGCGGCGCCCGGCCGGCCGTGAACGGGTCCGCCCACGTGCCGGACACCCTGGCCGGGTTCGAGTTGCGCCCGCCGCGCCGCGCCGCGCCCGGCTCGTCCACCCCGGTGCGCCGCGACGCGATGGCCTACGACGACATCCCCGCCCGTGTCGCCGGCCCGGGATGGACCCCGGAACCGGTGCCGGTGGGGGAGGAGGTCGCCGCCGTGCCGCCCGCCGAGGTGGCCCGCGCCCGGGCGGCGCTGCTGCGCGGGCTCGGCGTGGATCCCGGCCTGGTCCGGCCGGGCCCGGACCTCGACGAGATGTTCCTCGCCCGGCCCGTCGCGGTGGAGCTGACCGTGCCCCCGGAGTCGTCGTGACCCCCGTGACCCCCGTGATCATTGCGACCCCGCCCGCCCGTCCCCGCCACCCCGGAGCGGCCCCGTGACCACCGACCCGAACAGCGTCGTGTTCGTCGACGCGCACGAGCCCGCCCTGGACGCGGGCGGCTACGAGATCACCGTGACCCAGCCGCTGACCGGGCACGTCCCGGTGCCGCTGCTGCCCGGCACCGTCGTCCCCACGAGCCTGGGGCCCGCCCCGCCGACGACCCGCACCCGGATCCACGTGCTCGGCCCGCGGGTGGCGCTGGAGCCGTCCTGGACCGAGTCACGGTTCCCGCCCGCCGGCCCGGACGGCCAGGACGCCGACGTGCTCGCCCACGTCGTGCTCACCCGCAGCACCCTGCCGTGGGAGCGCAGCGCGCTGCGCGGGGCCGACACCGCCCGCGCGCCGTGGCTGGCCGTCCTGCTGCTCACCGAGCCGGAGATCGCGGGGTCCGGCGGGCTGCCCGCGGTGCGCGAGGAGCAGGTGCCGTTCGGTTCGTTGCGGGCGCCGTCGGCGGCGCCGGCGTTCCCCGGGCTCGGCGACGAGCCCGGCCCGGCCGACTCCGAGCCGGTGCGGGTGCTCGACGTCCCTCGCGGGCTGCTCGCCGACCTGCTGCCCGCGGCGTCCTGGCTGGGCCACCTCACCCACGTGCGCGAACGCCTGCTGGACAGCATGCCGGGCGCGCTGGCCGACGACCTGGACCGGGAGCTGCTCCCGGCAGCGCTGCGCGAGCTGCTGCGCGAGCACGGGCACGCGCCCGACCCCGGCACCCGGGTGCGGGTGGCCGTCCCCGGGGCGCAGTGGCGCATCGACGGCGACACCACCCACTACGTCGAGCGCGCCGGGCCGCAGGCGGACCTGGCGGTCACCGCGCAGGCCCGGGCGGTCGTGCTGGGGTGCCGGGTCACCGTGCCCGGCCGGCGCTACCGCGCCCACCTGGTCTCGGTCGAGGGCCGCTACCTCGCCCGCCCGCCGGGGCCCGGAGAACCCGACGACGGCGAGGAGTTCCGGTTCGACTTCGGCGCCGCCACCGCGCCCGACGACCCGGTCCGGCTGGTGCTGCTGGACCGCTGGGACTTCGGCGCCGACGCGGGTGCCGAGCGGCTGCGCGACCTGCTGCGCGGGCTCGCCGGAACCGGCACCGGCCCGTCGGGCCCGGCCGGGCTCACCGTCCCCGTCGAGGGCCGCAGCGGCGCCGGCGTCGACATGCTCCGCGCCGGCCACGCGCTGCTGCCGCACCGGTTGCGCAACGGCGGCCGGGTCCGGTCCTGGTACCGCGGGCCGCTGGTGGCCCGGCTCGAGGAGCCCCCGCTCCCGCCGCCCCCGCACGACGTCGCCGACGCGCTGCTGGCTGTCGACCGGCACACCGGGATGCTGCTCACCTCGCACGCCGCGGCCTGGGAGCTCGGCCGCACGCTGGCCCTCGCCGACCCGTCCGTGGCGCGCGACCTGGTGCGCTGGAAGACCGAGCACCGCCGGCACGCCCACCGGCGGGCCACCGCCGCCGACACCCCGCACCTCGAGGCACCCACCGGCGAGGCACCCGGGCCGCCGCCCGCGGTGCTGTCGTTCATGCGGCGGCTACTGGTCCTCGACGGCGTCCCGTTCGGCTACCTCGTCCCCGACCCGGCGATGCTCCCGCCGGAGTCGCTGCGCACCTTCCGGCTCGACCCGGGCTGGCTCGGGGCGCTGCTCGACGGCGTGTTCGGCGCCGGGCGGTCGCTGCGCGGCGACCCGGGCACCGAGCGCGACCTGCTGTTCGAGATCATGCAGGCGGCCGCCGAGCACCTGGTCCCGGAGGGCGCGCACACGCTCACCGTGTCCGGCTGCCTGGTCCGCTCCGAGGTGGTGTCGGCCTGGCCGGCCCTGCACGTCGACGGCTGGGTCGACGGGGACCGCACCGGCCGCTGCCCGGTGCTGCGCCGGGCCCGGCTGTCCGACGACGTGCTGCTGGTGCTGTTCCTCGGTGACGTCGCGCTGATCGAGCTGCACCCCGACCCCGAGTCGCTGCACCACGGCCTGGTGCCCGACGACCGCCCGGGTGGGCCGCCGGGATGGCGGATCGTGCCGCGCCACCTCGACGGCGTCCCCGACGCGGAGGGCCCGGGGCCGGCACCGATGCGGCCCCGCGAGGTGCTCGACGTCGCCGCCGCGCGGGCGCGACCCGGCGGGTCGGGGGTGCACGCCCCCGACGAGTTCGCCCTGCGGCTGCTCGCCGGGGTGCCCCGGCTCTCGGTGCAGGTCCCCCCGGCCCACTGACCAGCCGCCGCCGGGTCCGGGCGCCCCGGTCGGCCCCCCGGTGACCGGACGTCCGGCGGGACCGCAGGCGGTGTCGGCGGCGGAGGGCGACGTGCGGGATCCGCGCCGGGCCCGAGCACTACGCTGCCTGTCATGACTGGCGACCGCGACCGGCCCCGAGCGCTCGCCGAGCCGTGTCCGCAGGACCGGATACCGATGTCGGCCGTCGCCGGCCGGGGCCCGGCGCGGCGCGCCCGGACGACTGCGGGAGCCTGACCCACGTGCCCGACGACACCGTGCTCGCGAACCGCTACGCCCTGGAGTCGGTGATCGGCCGGGGCGGGATGGCCGACGTGCACCGCGCCCGCGACGAGGTCCTGCACCGGCCGGTCGCGGTGAAGATCCTGCGCGCGGTCTCCGCCGACCCGCAGGACCGGGCGCGGTTCGGCGCCGAGACGCGGATGCTGGCCCAGCTCCGCCACCCGAACCTGGTCATGATCCTGGACGCGGGTACCGACGGCGAACGGCCGTTCCTGGTGATGGAGCTCGTGGAGGGCTCCTCGCTGGCCGAGCTGTGCCGGGCGGGCCCGCTCGAGCCTGCGCACGTGGCCACCATCGGCGTGCGGCTGGCCGACGCGCTGCGCTACGTGCACGCCGAGGGGATCGTGCACCGTGACATCAAGCCGGCCAACGTGCTGCTCTCCCACGACGGGCGGGTCCTGCTCGCCGACTTCGGCATCGCGCGGCTGACCGCCGACGCGGCCCGGCTCACCGGGAGCGGCGTCATGATCGGCACCGCCGCGTACCTCGCGCCGGAGCAGGTGCGCAACGAGGAGGTCGGCCCCGCGGCCGACATCTACTCGCTGGGACTGGTCCTGCTCGAGGCGCTGACCGGTGTCCAGACCTACTCGGGCCCGTCCACCGAGGCGGCGCTCGCCCGGCTCAGCCGCCCGCCGTCGGTGCCCGACCAGCTTCCCGAGCCGTGGCCGGGCCTGCTGCGGTCGATGACCGCGCTGGATCCGTCGACGCGCCCCACCCCGGCCGCGGTCGGCTCGGCCCTCATGGAGGCGGCCGCCGGGTTCGACCAGGCCGCGGCCACCGTGGCGCTGCGCTCCGGGTCCACCGACGGGCACCCACCGACCCGGCGGTTCGACCTCGGCGGGACCCGCGGCGACGGCCGGCCGCCGACCCGGCCCGACCTCCCCGCGGCCGGGCCTGCCACCGCCGCCGCGGCGCAGCCGCTCCGGCGGCGGCCGGTGCGCCCGGCCCTGCTCGTGGCCGTCGGGGCAGGCCTGCTCGCCGTGCTGGCCGTCGTGCTGGTCGTCACCCTGCTCAGCAGCGGCGCCGGCGCGGGCGGCACCGGCACGATCCCCGCCGAGGTGCCGCCGCAGTTCCGGGAGAGCCTGCAGGAGCTGCACGAGGCGGTGAACGGATGAACCGGCCCGGAAGGCTCGTGGCCGCCGTCGTGCTGGCCGTCGCGCTGGCCGGGTGCGGCAGCGAGGTGCCGCCCGGCGAGGCCGTGCCGGAGCTGCGCCAGGAGCTCTCGCTGGTCGACGAGGCCGTGGTGGCCGGCGACTACGGGCGGGCGCGGGAGGCGCTCGACGAGCTGGCCCGCCGGACGGTCGCGGCCCGCGAGAGCGGGCAGCTCACCGCCGAGCAGGCCGACCCGGTCCTCGCGGCGATCGCCCGGCTCGCCGCCGATCTTCCGGGGGCGGACCCGGCGACTCCGGAGCCGGATCCGACCACCCGTGAGGCGCCACCCCGCACCACGTCGGCACCGGAGGACAGCGCGGACCCGACCTCCGACGCGACCCAGGAGCCCCCGCCGTCCGACGACGGCGGGCAGGACGAGGACGGCGGCGACGGCGACGGCGACGGCGACGGCGACGGCGACGACACCAGCGGCGACGGGGATGGCGGGAGCAGCGGTGAGAACGGCGGGCCGGAGGGGTCCGGCGGGAACGGCGGGGTGGACGGGGGCGGCGGGCCCGGCAGTGGTGGCGGCGACCAGGACCAGGGCGGCTGACGTGGGGTGGCCCGCCCGCCCACCGTGCGGCGCACCTGGGCATCGGACGGCGCTGGTGTCCGCACTCGCGCGGCCGCCAACTGAACGGCTTTGCCGCCCCTAGTCGCGCAGGTCGGCGCAGCCGGCCTCGTCGGGCAACAGCGGGCGCAGGGCCACCGACCAGCGCGATCCGGCCGACGTCCACGGCGTCGCCGAGTTCGCCCCGGCCGCGGCGGCGAGCACCGCATCGGCCGCCGGGCCGGTGGCGACGGTGCAGCTCAGATCCAGCCCCGGGGCGTAGGGCTCGCCGGGCAGTTCGGGCCCCGGCCATTCCGCTTCCGGCTGCTCGCCGAGCTCCGGAGCCGGGTCGGTCCACGGCGTCACGACCGCCGCCACGGACTCCGGTTCGTAGGGCTCCTCCGCGCTCACCGCACCCGGCCCGAGGGTGCGCCCGAGGTCGGTGAGGGCGGCGAGGAGCTCGTTCAGCTCGGTCCGCGCCGCCTGCTGCTCCGGTGTGAGTCCGGGCGCTCCGGCCGTCTCGGCGAGGGCGTAGGCGTCGAGCTGCTCGCGGTCCGCACCGGACCCGACGACGAAACGGGTGGTCGTCGCGTCCGCGATCGGGGGCTCACCGAGGTCGACGTCGCGACCCACGCCCGCGTCGAGCGCGCGCTGCACGAGCGTCCGGACGTCGTCGGGCGCGATGCGGCGCGCCTGCAGGTTCGGCAGGGCCGGAGCCGGGAAGATCGCGATCTGCGGTCCCTCGGTGATGACGAGGCCGTCGGCGTAGACCGAGACCGGGGGGACCCGGGTGGCCAGCGCGGTGGGGGTCGTGAACCCGCCGACGAGCTCCACCCGCAGGGCGAGCCCGGTGTCGGTCGCCGCGAGCGGTGCGGGACGCCCGCAAGCCGGAAGCAGCAGCAACAGCAGCGCGCAGGTCGCGAGCGACGTATGTCCGCGTGTCATGGAGGGAGGACGCGCACGAGCACCGTCGGGTTCCCGGCGGTCAGCCGCGGCCGGCCCTGATCGCGGCGGCCACGGTCTTCGTGACGTACCAGGCCGGGATCAGGAACAGCACCCCGCCGACCACCGCCCGGGCGGCCTGCGGGTCCAGCCGCGTCCACTGCGACAGCTTCTCGGCGACGGGCTCGCCCGCCTTCCTGCGCCAGCCGGTCAGGGCCTGCTCGCCCATGCGCGTGACGTCCACCGGGTCCTCCTTCACCAGAGCGGATGAGATGCCTGCAGGTACCCGTAGTGCGGCGTCGCCGAACGTGCGGCTGACGCGGATCGGCGCGCTCGCCGGATCGTCAGGGCAGCCGGTCGCACGTCCTTGACGGACCGGAATCTCCCACGCGACCATCACAGCAGTTCAGGAGTATCTGGAGGTTCGTATCCCGGACGACGTTCCACGGGTGGCCGAGGCCGTCCCGCCACGACGGTGGCCGTGGGTCGTCGGGCTCGCCGCGGCGCTCGTCATGGGCGTCGTCATCGGCGCTGCCGCCGACACCGGCGTTCCCGCGAGCGAGCTGGAGGCTGCGCAACAGCAGTCGAGCTCGTTGCGCGACGATCTCGCAGCTGCCGAGGGCGAGCTCGGCACACTTCGGTCGCAGCGTTCCGCCGTACGCGCGAGGGAGTCCCGGCAGGACGGCCGCGAGCAGGAACTCGATCAGCGGGCCGCCGAGCTCGATGCTCGTGAGGCCGCGATCGGCGCCGCGGAGCGAGAGTACGAGGAGAACACGATCCCCGGCACGGGGACGTTCCTCGTGGGGGAGGACATCGCGGCGGGCACATACCGGACGGCCGGCTCGTCAGAGTGCTATTGGGCTCGCCTGCGGGGAACGTCGGGCGACCTCGACGACATCATCGCCAACGGCTTCGCCGAGGGCCCGACGACGCTGACCATCGCCCCCTCGGACGAGGCCTTCGAGGTGGGCCGGTGCGCCGAGTGGCGATTGCGCTGAGCGCACCGGTGCTGGGGCCGCCGGACTGCCGCACCGACGTGGACGATCTCCGCGGCCCGATCTCCGGGCAACGTACGGCGTGGCGCTCGGCCCGTCGACGGGTGAGCGGCTAGCGGGGTGGGCCGCTGCGAACCCGCCGACCGCGGTCCTCCAGCCACGCCACGGCGAACGCCGTGATCGCGGCGGCGTCGACCAGCACGCTCGGCGCCGCCCCGACCGTGCCCCGGGTCCCGTTCCCGCCGGCCAGGAACTCCTCGACGACCGTGGCGAAGTAGTCCTCGGGCAGCCCGTCCACGACCGGGTCCGCGGTGTCGAACTCCTCGGTGACCCGCCACTCCACGCCGCCGTCCGGGGTGCGCAGCGGCACCTCGTAGCGGATCACCCGCTTGCCCGCGACGTCGGCGAGGTGCTCGGCATGGTGCAGCAACGTCATCGTGTCCAGGGGCGCGCCGACCATCAGTACCCGCCCGCGCCGCGCCACCAGCCGGGCCAGCGGGGAGCCGGCGCCGTAGCCGTAGTCGAGCGGATGGTCGGCGGTGTAGAACCCGGCGCCCGCCCCGACCGCGGCCACCGAGGCGCCGGGGTTGCCGCTGCGGAGCGCCCCCGGGGTGGTGCGCAGGAACTCCGGCAGCGCACCGTTGTCGCGGATCGACCGGGACGCGGACGGGTCGAACGGCGGCACGTGCGGGCGCCACCGCTGCGGCACGCGCCCCTCGCCGTCGAGGAGTTCGTGGTAGCGGGCGTCCCAGTCGGTGTAGGCGAGCACCGTGCCGTCCGGGCCGACGGCGTCGAGCAGGGCACCGATCAGTGCGTCCGGGCCGTTGAGCATCGGTCCCACGCGGCGCAGAGCGGCGTGCACCATGACGTCGTGGCCGGGAGCCACACCCAGCCGCTCGAGGTCGGCCCGCAGGGCGGCGCGGGTGACGAACGGGTCGTCCACGGTCGAGATGCTAGGAGCAGCGGGCCGGCCGGTCGACGGGGTGGTCAGGCGTTCCAGGGTCCGGTGCCGCCGACGCGGTCCACCCGCACCCGCACGACGTAGCCGGGTGGCGGGTCGGCGGGCAGCGGGAACTCGCCCCCCGTGTAGACGGTGCCCAGGCGCCGCAGCAGCTCCGGGGCGCCGCCCTCGGTGACGGTGGCCGTCCCGTGGATCACCAGGTTGTCCTGCATGCCGATCGGGTTGGCGGCGGGCCCGGCGAGGGAGAACGCGATGCGCGGGTCCCGGCGCAGGTTGCGGACCTTGCGGTGGTTGCCGAGGTGGGCCATGACGATCTCGTCGCCGTCCAGGCCGACCCACACGGCGCTGACCTGGGGGCTGCCGTCGGGGTTGAGCGTGACGCAGTGCGCGAGACATCCGGACTCGACGAGAGCGCGTGCGCTCTCCGGGAGCTTCATGCTTACAGCGTTGCACAGTCCCGGGCGCCGGTCAGCTCCGGATGTCCGGGGGAGACGATCTGCGCGGGGAGCAGGCAGCCGCTGACTGAGCCGTCGGGCTCCACGACGAACTGCGCCACCGCCGTCCGGGAGCCCGCGGCGGAGAAGTTCGGCCACACGAAGTTGCCCAGGCCCCACGCGATCGGCCGGCCCGCGTGCTCGCCGAGGGGCTGCAGGCGGTGGGCGTGGTGGCCGAAGATGCCGTCGGCCCCGGCGTCGATCATCGCCTCGGCACGCTCGACGTCGACGGCCTGCGGCTCGGTCTCCAGCTCCGCACCCCAGTGGATGGAGACGAACACCAGGTCGGCCTGCTCGGCGGCGGCGCGCACCGCGGCGGTCATCGAGTCGATGTCGTCGCCGCTGGACATGCCGGGGCGGGAGTCCGTGGCCAGCCAGTCGGCGGCGGGCACCACGCCCCCGAAGCCGAGCACCGCGATCCGCCACCCGCCGGCCTCCAGGATCGCCGGCCGGTTGGCCTCCTCGACGTCGGCTCCGATCCCGACCGGTTCGATCCCGGCGCCGCGGGCCTGCTCGATGGAGTCGAGCAGGGCGACCTCGCCGTAGTCGCGGCTGTGGTTGTTGGCGAAGTTGGCCACCTCGACCCCCGCCTCGCGGGCTGCCGGCAGCGCGGCCGGGTCGCAGCGGAAGTTGAACTGCTTGGGCACGAGGGTGCCGCCGTAGGAGACCGGGCACTCCAGGTTGATCACGGTCAGGTCGTCGCCCGCGAACAGGCCCTCGAGCCCCGACCAGGCGTGGTCGTAGCCCTCCGACCGGAGCGCGGGGATGTAGTCCGGGTCGAGGTTCACGTCGCCGGTGCCGTGCACGACGATCCGCCGACGTTCCGGTCGCTCCGGCTCCGTCGGGACGGCGGTGCGCGCGGTCGTGGCGGCGGGCGGCGGGTCGGCGACCTCCGCCGCGGGCGCCGCGCATCCGGCGAGCAGGGCGACGACGCCGAACACGACGACCGAACCCCCGCTGCGCACCCGGAGGAGTCGCCGGCCCCGCTGCTCGCGATTCCCGAGACCCTCGCCATATCGCCACCCCATTCGGTGCAGCGTAGGGTGCCGCCGCCGCGCCGTGCTGCCGCCACGCGGGCGCGCCCGGGCGAACACGGACGGCCGACGGACGTCACGACGCATCGGGTCGTCGGGGTCGTGGGGGTCGCGGGCGGGGCGGGGCGCCGAGCCGGCGGCCGACCACCTCCGCGGCCTCCACCACGGCCGCGCGGATGCGGCGCAGCGGCGCCGCCCCGGCCCGGTCGGTGGGGGCCGCCACCGACAGCGCCGCGATCACCGCGCCGTCCGGGCCGTGCACCGGCGCGCCGACCGACACCACCCCCACCCGGCTCTCCTCCCGGTTCTCCGCCCACCCGCGCGCGGCGATCTCCTGCAGCCGCGCGCGCAGGAGCCCCTCGTCGACGATGCTGAACGGGGTGTGCCGACGTGGCACCCAGTGCGCCAGGCGCAGGTCCAGCTCGTCGGGGGCCAGCGCCGCCAGCAGCGCCTTGCCGGTGCTGGTCGTCGTGGCGGGCAGGCGCGTGCCCGCCCGGGCGAAGATACGCACGGTGTGCGGGCTCTCCAGCCGGTCGATGTACACCGACTCCAGCCCGTCGAGGACGGCGAGCTGGACGGTCTCGCCGGTGGAGTGCCGCAGCGTGGCCATCACCGGCATCGCCGCCTCGTGCAGGTCGAGGTGTGAGGACACGTTGGCGCCCAGGTCGAACGCCGCGAGCCCGAGCCGGTAGCCGCCCGGCGCGCGCTCCAGCAGCCGCTCGGCGGCGAGGGTGGCGAGCAGGCGGTGGACCGTGGACGTGGCCAGGTCCAGGCGCCGGGCCAGCTCGGAGACCCCGAGCTCGCGGTCGGTGCGGGAGAACTCCTTGAGCAACCGGGCCGCGTTGCGCACCGACGTCAGCTCCCAGGACGGCCTTCCCTCCATGCGGGAAGGATCCCTTGTCCGGGCCCCGATGGCTACCTACCGTCTGGTCTGCGATGCCCTCAGGCGGGCGTACCACCACAACCGGGAGATCACATGCTGACCGCCGAGCAGAACGAGCAGCTGACCCAGGTCGAGGCCGGGACGCCGATGGGGGAGGTGCTGCGGCGCTACTGGTACCCCGTGGCGTTCACCCGTGAGCTCGAGGAGTTCCCCGTCAAGCGGGTGGAGCTGCTCGGCGACTTCTTCGCGCTGTGGAAGTCGCCGTCGGGGCGCTACGGGATCGTGCCCGAGGCGTGCCCGCACCGGAAGGCGTCGCTGGCCTACGGCGTGGTGGAGGCCGACGGCATCCGCTGCCCCTACCACGGCTGGGTGTTCGACACGACCGGCGCGTGCACCGAGCAGCCCGCCGAGCGCGACAACACGCAGTTCCAGGACCGCGTGCGGGCCCAGGCCGGTCAGGTCGAGGAGATGGGCGGGCTGGTCTGGGCCTACGTCGGACCGTCCCCGGCGCCCGAGCTCCCACGCTTCGACACCTACGTGATGGAGGGCTTCCGTGACATCGGCTGGGCCGACCTGCCCTGCAACTACGTGCAGATCATGGAGAACGCCGTCGACCCGCACCACGTCGAGTTCCTGCACGGGCGCTACTTCGAGTTCGTCGGCCGCCACGAGGGCTTCACCGCACCGGCCTCGTTCGGCAAGGAGCACGTGAAGATCGGGTTCACCCCGTTCGAGTGGGGGATCATCAAGCGCCGCGTGCTCAAGGGCGCCACCGAGGAGAACGACGACTGGAAGGTCGGCCACCCGCTGGTGTTCCCGTACAACATGCGGGTGGGCGGAGGCGGCGTCCACCAGATGCAGATCCGGGTCCCGATCAACCGCACGACCACGCGGTTCATGCTCTACACGGTGCACAGCCCCGACGGCTACGAGCACGTGGAGCAGCCGCAGATCCCCGACTACGAGGTGCCGGTGTTCGACAAGGCCGGGCGGCACGTCACCAACTACGTCGAGGGCCAGGACATGATGGCCTGGTGCACGCAGGGTGCGATCACCGACCGCACCACCGAGCACCTGGGGCGCAGCGACATCGGCGTGGCGATGCTGCGCAAGATGTTCCGCGAGCAGATGGACCTGGTGGCCCGCGGCGAGGACCCGCTGGGCACGATCCGCGAGCAGCACGAGCGGATCGACCTGCCGTGCGAGAAGGACAAGTTCCACGCCGGCGGCGCGCAGTTCGCACTCGACTTCTGCGACATGGGCTCCACCCGTTTCTCGCCGATGCTCGACACGATCAAGAAGATCCACATCTCGGCGGCGGACAAGATCGCGGCGGAGAAGGGGTGACCGCTCCGGTCGACCGGCGCTTCTCGGCCGACGCCGCCGCGCACCGCCGCGACGCCCCCCGGTTCTGCCCGCAGTGCGCGGGCGGGCTGGGGATCGCCACGGAGTTCTGGGAGGCCGACGAGCGGCGCTTCTACTGCTCCTGCACGGGCTGCGGATGGACCGGGGAGATCACGCCGACCGGGACGGTGGCGACGGGGCACGAGCCGGAGCACTGACCGGCGACCCGAGCACCTCGCCCGTCGACCACCGGGCTGCGGGATCACCACGGCGGTGCAACGATCGACGGCACACAACGGCGAGGGGGCCCGGCATGACCATGCGCAGAACCACCGAACCGCGCGCGTCGTTCATCAAGGCCACGCTGTGGATGGTGGGCCTGTCGATCCTGCTGTTCTGGCTGCCGATCCTCGGCCCGGTCGTCGCGGGCCTGGTCGGTGGCTGGTTCGCCGGCACGATCGGACGGGCGGTCCTCGCCTCGCTGATGCCGGCGGTGCTCCTCGCACTGCTGATCGTGGGCGTCGGGACGCTGTTCGAGCTGCCGTTCGTCGGCGCCCTGGCCGGTGGCGCGATCGGGCTGGTGATCCTGCTGGGCGACGTCCCGCTGGTGCTGGGCGCGATCGTCGGGGCGGTCGTCAGCCAGCGGCGGTGAGTCTGCCGGCGACGACGGGCACCGTTCGACACGGTCACCTGCCGTCGCTCCCACGCGGACCGGCCGACTGCGCACCGGCGGGTGGTGGCCCGTCGAGCCGACGGCCGCGTCAGCGTCCGTCCTCCGGTCGGGCCAGTGCGCGGAGCCGCTGTGACCAGGACATCTCGGGTGGCGGCTCACCCACGTCGGCGAACCACTCGCCGCCGTGCTCGACGACGGGGTAGGTGCCCAGGCGGTGCTGCGGGGCCGTCGTGCACTCGCCGGTGTCGAGGTCGAAGCGGTACCAGTGCCACGGGCACACGACCGCCCGGCCCTCGCGCAGCCAGCCCTGTTCCAGCGGGCCCTGGTTGTGTGGGCAGACCGCGTCGGTGACGCGGAGGCCCCCGGCCCCCGGCCCGTCGCCGACGGCGAACACCGCGAAGCGGCGCCCGTCGTCGGACTCGACGACCCAGGCGTCGCGGCCGTCCGCGGCGCCCAGCGCCACGAGCGTCATCCCCGGCCCGTCACCGCTGCCCGGACGCGCGCAGCTGCGCGAGCGACTCCCCGCCGACGAACCAGTGCTCGGGCTCGCACTCGCGCAGGACGACGCGCACGTTCTCCCGCGGCGCGCCGATGGACTCGTGCACCGCGGCCGTCACCGCCTCCCCGAGCGCGGCGATCTCCTCCGGCGTGCGGCCCTTCGCGAGGGTGATCTGGACGAGCGGCATGTGCCCTCCTTCGTGAGCCGTGGGTACGCAGCGGTGCCAGGGCACCGCGGCGCACCCACGAGGTTCAGCGGCAGCCGAGTTCGAGCGTGCCGAGCCGGTCGATCGACGCGACGACCATGTCGCCGGGCCCCACGGGCACCGCGGCGGTCAGCCCGCCGGAGAGCACCACGTCCCCGGCGACCAGGCCCTCGCCGTCGGCGGCCATCGTGCGCACCATCCAGGCGACGGCGGCGGCCGGGTGCCCCAGCGACGCCGCCCCGGACGCCGTGGCCACCAGCTCGCCGTTCTTCTCCAGCACCACGCCCACCAGCCGCAGGTCGATGCCGGCCGTCGGCACCGGCGTGCCGACGACGAAGCGACCCGCCGAGGTGTTGTCAGCGACGACGTCGGCCATCGTGAACTTGTAGTCGCGGTAGCGGGAGTCGAGGACCTCGATGCCGACCGCCACCCCGGACGACGCCGAGACCACGTCGGCCGCGGTGACGTGCGGGCCGGCCAGGTCGCGCCCGAGCACGAACACGATCTCGGGCTCGCAGCGCGGCTGGATGAGCGCTGAGGTCTCCAGTGGCTCCCCGATGTCGAGCGCGTTGGCCCCGGCCAGGAACCCGAAGACCGGGCTGGACACGCCGACCTGGGCCTGCTTCGCGCGGCTGGTGACGCCGAGCTTCCAGCCGACGAGCGGGCCGGCCGCGTCGCGCAGGACACGCTGCACGGCGTAGGCGGCCGGGATGTCGGGAACGCCGAGGGCGTCGATCGCGGTGCGGTCGGCGACCGCCTTCTGCAACTGGACTGCGTACTCGTGGCTGCTCATGCTGCGCTCCCCGTGCCGGTTGCGCCGGCCGACACCCTCACCGTGATCGGGCCGAGCCGGTCGAACTCGGCGCGGAAGACGTCGCCCGGCGTCATCGGGACGGCGGCGTGCAACGCTCCCGTCATGATCAGATGACCCGCCTCGAGCGCGACCCCGTTCTCGCCGAGGACGTTGGCCAGCCACGCGACGACCGCCACCGGGTCGCCCAGCGCGGCCGCCCCGGCGCCGGTGTCGATCAGCTCGCCGTTGCGGGTCAGCGTCATGCCGATCAGGCGGCTGTCGATGCCGTCGAGCGGCACGATCCGGCTGGAGGTGGCCATCGCCCCGTTGGAGGCGAGGTCGGCCACCGTGTCCGCGAGCTTGATCTTCCAGTCGACGATGCGGGAGTCGACGATCTCCATCGCGGCGACGGCGCCGGCGATCGCGGCATGGGCCTGGGTGACGGTGACGCCCGGGCCCTGCAGCCGTTCACCGAGGACGAACACGATCTCGGCCTCGATCTTGGGCTGGATGAAGCGGTCGAGCGGGATCGTGTCGCCGTCGCGGTAGACGGTGGAGGCGAGGACCGGACCGTGGTCGGGGGAGTCGACGCCGATCATCTTCTGCATCGGCTTGCTGGTCAGCCCCACCTTGTGCCCGATGATGCGGTCGCCGTCGGCGAGCAGCAGCGCGATCAGCTCGCGTTGCACGGCGTAGCCGTCGGCCATCCCGAGTCCCGGGTCGGCGTCGGTGAAGGGCGGGATCGGCACGCGGGTGCGGCGGGCGTCGTAGAGCGCCCGGGCCTTCGCCGGTGCGTCGGTCACGGGCATGTGGTGCTCCCAGTCGTCGGTGTCCGGAACTGATCGTGTCGGGCCGCGGTCCGTGGGTCACGACCCCCGTTCCGCTGGCCGGAACGTGGCGGTCGGGAGGCGCCGGGGCGGTGGGGGTGGCCGGGGTGGCACGGGTGGGTCATGCCTCGCGGGCCCTCGTGGCCAGTTCGGGGTTCCAGCCCAGGCGCCGGCTCACCGCTTCACCGGCCTCCACCAGCGCCCGCGCGAACCTCCGCCGTGGCACCGCGCCGAACCGCGCCACCGGCGCGCCGATGCTGACGGCGGCCACGACGTCGCCGTGGAGGTCGCGGATCGGGGCGGCCAGGCTCGCGACGCCGATCTCCCGCTCGTTGATCGCCTCGGCCCAGCCGCGGGCGCGTACGGTGGCCAGCTCGTCGCGCAACACGGCGGGGTCGACGACGGTGTGCGCGGTGAGCCGGTCCAGCGGGCGGGCGAGGAACGCCTCGCGGGCGGCCTCCTCGGCGTGGGCCAGCAGCACCTTCCCGCTCGACGTGCAGTGTGCCGGCACCCGTCGCCCGGTCTCGGTGAACAGGCGCAGCGAGTGGGCGCTCTCCAGCCGGTCGACGTAGACGACCTCGTCGCCGTCGAGCACGCCGACCTGCGAGGACTCCCCGGTCTGCTCCCGCAGGTGCGCGAGCACGGGGCCCGCGGCGGCGTGCAGGTCCAAATGCACCTTGACGGCCTCACCGAGCTCGAACATCACGATCCCGAGCCGGTAGCCGCCGGAGCGCGGATCCTGCTCGACGAGCCCCTCGGCCACCAGCGTGGTGAGCAGCCGGTGCACGTTGGACTTGCCCAGCCCCAGCCGTCGGGCCAGCTCGGAGACCCCGAGCGACTCCTCCCGGCTGAGGAACGCCTTGAGCAGCCGGGCGGCGTTGCGCACGGTGGACAGCGTCGCGTCGGTCACCGCACGCCCCTTCCGCACCGAACCCCGGCGATCAAGGGCAGCTGGGGGCCTGTCGGACACCGCCGCCGCCCCACAGCCCATGATAGCCCGGGGCGGGGTGGGGCCGGGGGTGTGGGCG
>NZ_JAJCYB010000021.1 GCF_029263155.1 Pseudonocardia sp. | reverse complement strand
CGCGCCCGGGGCCCGGGGCGCCCCGGCCCGGCCCGCCCCCCGGTGCCTGTAGGCCCCCCACCCCCAACCCGGCCTCCTTGATGGGGCCCTCCCCCCAACGCCGTCAGGTCCACACCGGGCGCCTCGGCGCGGGGAGCCCGGTCTCGGCCTCGCAGTTGGCCAGGATCTGCGCCATCGGCGGGCCCATGTCGAAGACCGGCAGCTCGGCCGGGCGCACGCTGCGCATCGCGTCCCGCAGCTCCCGGGTCGCCGCGGCGTCGCCGACCACCACCCCGTAGCGGCGGGCGCCCTCGACGCTCACCAGCCCGCGCCGCACCTCCAGCTCCACCAGCGCGGGGTCGCGCTCCAGCGGATCGCCCCACCCCCCGCCGCCCCACGTCACGAAGTGCAGCACGTCGCCCGGCGCCACCGGCACGTCGTGGCACTTCGACGGCAGCACCTGCCGCGACCCGTCGGCCCGCTCGATCCACTTCGTGCCCCGCGCGCCGGGCGTGCCGCCGTTCACGCCCCACGGGTAGGTGAGCCAGCGGTCGTCGTGGATCGCGATGGTGCCGGGCTCCTCGAAGACGTACGCCACGTCGACGCCGTTGCCGCCGCGGTGCAGGCCCGCGCCGCCGGTGTCGGTGACGGTCTCCCACTTCTCGATCCGCAGCGGGTAGTAGGACTCCAGGTACTCGCACGGGATGTTGACGAAGCTGGGCCACAGCGAGTGCCCGTCCGGGCCGTCGCCGAGCGGCCGCCCGGGGATGCCGCCGAAGCCGATCGAGTAGAGCTGGAACCACTCGCCCTTGCGGTCCCCCGACGAGTAGTTGCCCGAGTACATGAAGTGCGGCGACGACGAGAACCCGGCCGCGTTGAGCAGCGCCGGGTTGGTCTGCCCGAGCAGCCCACCGAACAGGTCGAACACCCGCCCGATGCCGTGGTTGCGCCCGTTGAGCGACGCCGGGTGCCTGGGCTTCCAGTACGAGCCGTCCGGAATGGTGACGTCCACCAGCGGGTAGAAGCCGTCGTTCCACAGGATCTGCGGGTCCGCCACGGTGATCATGTAGATCCCGAAGAACATGCGGGTCAGGTTCTCGTTGATGTAGTAGTTGATCGGGCCGACGGCCTGCGGGGACGACCCGGTGAAGTCGATGTGCACCTTCTCGCCGGTGCGGGTCAGGCTCATCGTCAGCTCGTAGGGCCCGTTGCCGACTCCGTCGTCGCAGATGTAGTCGGTGAACGACAGCGTGCGGCCGTCCTCGAACACCATGGCGAGCAGCGCCTTCATGGCGTCGTAGTTGCGCTGCAGCAGGGCGTCGAGGGCCGACAGGTAGGTGGCGGTGCCGAACCGCTCGCACATCTCCACGACCCGGCGTGACGCGGTGCGGCAGGCCGCGACCAGCCCGTTGAGGTCGGCGCGGTTCCAGTCCGGCATCCGCACCTGGTTGAGGATGATCCGCAGCGCGTCCTCGTTCAGGACACCGCCCTGGTAGAGCTTGAAGGGCGGGATGACCACCCCCTCCTCGTAGATCGTGCGCGCGTCGGTCGGCATCGAGCACGGCGTCTTGCCGCCGACGTCGGACATGTGCCCGAACATCGACGCCCACCCGACCACCCGGCCGTCGTGGAAGATCGGCACGACGATCAGCCAGTCGTTGGCGTGGCTGATCGCCGCACCGCACGCGTACGGGTCCGACGTCAGCAGCACGTCGCCCTCGGCGACGGTGCCGTCGAACCCGTCGAGGAAGTCCGGGATCGAGAGCCCGAACTGGCCCACGACCATCTTCCCGCCCGGGTCGCCGATCAGCGGGAACTCGTCGTGCTGCTCGCGGATGCCCGGCGACAGCGCGGTGCGGAACAGCACCTCGTCCATCTCGTAGCGGGCGTTGCGCAGGCCGTTCTCGATGAGGTCGAGCGTGACGGGGTCGACGTCACCCTTCTCGATCTCGCCGGTCGCGGTCTCGATGATCCGGGCCATCTCTCACGCCTCCACGGGGTTGATCAACAGAGCGCCGGACGGGTGCACCTCGGCGGTGTGACCGGGCAGGACGAGCGTCGTGGAGTCCATCTCGACGACGATCGCCGGCCCGGTGACCACATCGCCCGCCCGCAGCGTGGTGCGGTCGAACACGTCGGCGTCGACGGCGCCGCCGGCCACGTGGATCGGGTGCGTGTCGATCGGGGTCGGTGGTCCTTCCGACTCCGGCAGCGTCACCGCGGCCACCGACGGGCGCGGCCCGGACACGGTCGCGCGGGCGTTGACCAGCTCGTGGTCGGCGGTGAGCAGGAAGGAGAACAGGCGCTCGTGCTCGGCGTCGAAGTCGCGGGCGAGCGCCTCCAGGTCGGGCTCGGCGACGTCGATCGGGATCTCGAACCCCTGGCCGTGGTAGCGCACGTCCACCTGGTAGCTGGTGGTCCGGTCGGCCTCGGCGACGCCCTGCGCGGCCAGCCGCCCGCCCGCGTCCGCGGCCAGCTCGCGCAGCAGCGTCGCCAGCTCGTCTCCGGTCAGGTCCGCGAAGCGGCGCAGCACGGTGCGGGCCGACTCGCTGCGCTTGGACGTCGTCGCGTCCCCCAGCGCGCACAGCACGCCGGGGGAGGGCGGCACGATCACCGGCCACGCGCCCGTCAGCTTCCCGAGGGCGTTGGCGTGCAGCGGGCCCGCCCCACCGAACGCCACGAGCGCGAAGTCGCGCGGGTCGAAGCCCTGCTGGACCGACACCAGCCGCAGCCCGCCGAGCATGTTCTCGTTGACGATGTCGACGATCCCGGCCGCCGCGGCCTCCGGCGCCCCGAGGCCCATGGACTTCGCGACCGCGTCGACGGCCTCCCGCGCGGCCGCGACGTCCAGGGTGATCTCGCCGCCCGCGAGCGAGGGCGGGAGGTATCCGAGCACCACGTTGGCGTCGGTGACGGTCGGTTCGGTGCCGCCCTTGCCGTACGCGGCGGGGCCCGGGTCGGCGCCCGCGGACTGCGGGCCCACGCGCAACGCCCTCGTCAGCTCCGGCACGTGCGCGATCGACCCGCCGCCCGCGCCGACCGTGCGGACATCCACGCTCGACGCCCGGACCGTCAGGTCGCCGACCTGGGTCTCCCGCCCGATCCGCGGCGTGAGCCCCTGGACGAGCGCGACGTCGGTGGAGGTGCCGCCCATGTCGAAGGTGATCAGGTCGGGGAAACCGCACTGCTCGGCGATCCACACCGCGCCGGTGACGCCGCCCGCCGGACCGGACAGCAGCATCGTGACCGGAGCGTCGACGGCGGCGCCGGCCGCGGACAGCCCGCCGTCGCTGCGCAGGACCGACAGCTCCCCGGTGACGCCGCCCTTGCGCAGCGATCCCGCCAGCGTCTCGAGGTAGCGCTTGACCTGGGGCTGCACGTACCCGTTGGCCACGGTGGTGATCGTGCGCTCGTACTCGCGCAGCTCGGGGAGCACGTCCGAGGACAGCGAGACCGGCACGCCGGGCAGGACCTCCGCGGCGATCTCGGCGATGCGCCGCTCGTGGGCGGGGTCGGAGAAGGAATTGATGAGCGAGACGGCCAGCGCCTCGATGCCCGACAGCGTGCCGAGCTGGGCCCGCACGTCGGCCTCGTCCAGGGGGCGGATCACGGTGCCGTCGGAGGCGAGGCGCTCGTCGACCTCCACCGTGTTCTCCAGCGCCGCCAGCGGCTCGGGCTTGGGCCAGATGATCCAGCCGGCCAGCCCGCCCGGCACGTAGGAGCGCGCGATCTGCAGGACCTGCCGGAACCCCTTCGTCGTCACCAGGCCGACGGCGGCGCCCTTGCCCTCCAGGATCGCGTTGGTCGCCACGGTGGTGCCGTGCAGCACCTCGGCCACCTCCGACAGCGAGATGCCCGCCTCGGCGCACACCTTGCCGATGCCGGTGAGCACGCCGACCGCCTGGTCGGCCGGCGTGGAGGCGGTCTTCGCGCGCCACGTGGCGCCGGAGGCCTCCTCCACGAGCAGCACGTCGGTGAACGTGCCGCCCACGTCGACCCCGAGCCGAAATGTCATGTCTCCTCCTGGGAAGCGACCCGGACCATCACGGCCCGCGCGTTGTGGATGTGGGCGGTCATGACGGCCCGCGCCCACGCCGGGTCGCCCGCCCGCACTGCGGCGACGATCTCGCCGTGGTGGGCCAGGCTGCGGCGCAGCGACGCGCCGTCGTAGGCGTGGAAGTTGCGCAGCACGATCGGGGCGTGGATCGCCCCGGCCAGCGCGCTCGCCATCGCCGGGTGCGCGGCGAGGCGCACCAGGTGGGCGTGGAACTCGCGGTTGAGCGGGACCACCGCGTCGAGGTCCTGGTCGGGCCCGGGCAGCCCGACGAGCAGCATCGCGTGCGCCAGCTCGTCGAGCGCGGCGACGTCGCCGGGCCGGGCGTTCGGGACGGCCAGCGCGGTGAGCCGGGGTTCGAGCGCGGCACGCAGGTCGAAGACCTCCTCGAGCTCGGCGACCGACCAGCT
Source organism: Pseudonocardia sp. (assembly GCF_029263155.1). Classification (GTDB taxonomy): domain Bacteria; phylum Actinomycetota; class Actinomycetes; order Mycobacteriales; family Pseudonocardiaceae; genus Pseudonocardia. Next base: position 33,768 of record NZ_JAJCYB010000021.1, on the reverse strand, counting down.
GCTGACCCGCGCACCCCGGTTGGGGACGATCTCGACCAGGCCCTCGGCGGCGAGGCGGCTCAGCGCCTCGCGCACCGGCGTGCGGCTCACCCCGAGGCGGTCGGCCAGCTCCACCTCACCCAGGCGGGCGCCGGTGGCGAACTCGCCGCGCAGGATGAGCTCGCGCACCGAGCTGAGCGTGCGCTCCGCCGATGTCATGCCCCACCTCCCCGCGGACGATTGTGTGCAAAGTAGGGATCGGGTGTGTCCTCGGCAAGAGTTCGGCGCTACTTTGAGGCTGTTTGCATACATTCGGCGGAGGGATGCTCGTGGGAGACCTGCTGGGGACGCCCCGCGCGCCGCGCGCCCGGTTGCGGGAGCTGCTCGCCGGCCCGGGCCCGCTGGTCGCGCCCGGCGCGTACGACGCGCTGTCGGCGCGGCTGGTGGAACAGGCCGGGTTCGACGTCGTCTACATGACCGGGTTCGGCACCACCGCGTCGCTGCTCGGGCGTCCGGACGTGGGCCTGCTCGGCGGCTCGGAGATGATCGACAACGCGCGCCGGATCGCCGCCGCCGTCGACGTGCCGGTGATCGCCGACGCCGACACCGGCTACGGCAACGCGGTCACCGTGCTGCGTACCGTCGCCGCCTACGAGCAGGCGGGCGTCGCGGGCATCCATCTGGAGGACCAGGTGAGCCCCAAGAAGTGCGGGCACATGAGCGGCAAGGCGGTGATCGCTACCGACGAGATGGTCGGCAAGATCCGCGCCGCCGTCGCGGTCCGGCGCGACCCGGACTTCCTGATCATCGCCCGCACCGACGCCGCTGCCGTCGAGGGGCTGGACGCGGCGATCACCCGCGCCCGCGCCTACGCCGCGGCCGGGGCCGACGTCCTGTTCGTCGAGGCTCCCACCAGCGAGGAGGAGATCGCCCGGGTGGCACGCGAGCTGCGCCGGGTGGCGCCGCTGGTGTTCAACTGGGCCGAGGGCGGCCGCACCCCGCCGATCTCCCTGGAGCGGATCGCCGAGCTGGGCTACTCGCTGGTGCTCTACCCGATCGGCACGCTGCTGGCCGCCACGGCCGGGATCCGGTCGTTCCTGGAGACGCTGATGGACGACGGCACCCCCGCGGCCGCGCTGCCCGGCCTGCCCACGTTCGACGGCTTCACCGACCTCATCGGCCTGCCCGAGATCCACGAACTGGAGCAGCGGTTCGCACCGTGACCGGTCAGGCCGGGAGGACCTCGACGTCGTAGCGGGGGATCCGCCGGTCGGCGGTGACGAGGGGGATGCCTTCGAGCTGCGCCTGGGCGATCAGCAGCCGGTCGAAGGGATCGCTGTGGTGGTGGGGCAGCGTGGCGACGTGCAGAGCGTGCGCGTGGCTGACGGGCAGCGCGGTGATGGCATCGCGATACATGCGGGTGGGGACGTAGGTGGCAGGCGGTTCGGGCAGAGGGAGCTTCCCCCGCGCGAACTTGATCGCGATCTCCCACGAGCTGACCGAGGAGAGCAGGACCGTCGAGGCCGGATCCGCCAGGCGCGTTCGTACGGAGTCGGGCACCCTCGCGGTGTCGCTCTGCAACCACAACCACACGTGAGTGTCGAGCAGGTACCTCATCCGTCGCCGTCGAAGTAGCGCTGGACGTGGGGGGGTAGCGGGTCGTCGAAGTCCTCAGGGACGACGAACAGGCCTTCATCGGCCCCGAATCGGCGTGGTCCCCGTCGGGGTACCGGCACGAGCATCGCCACAGGTTCCCCGCTGCGAGTGATCACGACCTCCTCGCCCGCGGCGACGCGGCGCAGCAGCTCCGACAGCGTCGACTTCGCCTCGTGCACCCCCACCTCGGTCACGGGATCAGGTTAGCCAGCGAGCTAGCTAAGTCAAGGGTGCGCTCCGGCCCCGATCCGGCCACGGCCCCCCGGCCCGCCTACCCTCGGTCGCCATGACGGCGAACAGGGTCCGGGTCGCGGTGGTGTTCGGCGGGCGCAGCAGCGAGCACGCGGTCTCCTGCGTGTCCGCGGGCAGCGTGCTGGGCCGGCTCGACCGCGAGCGGTTCGAGATCGTGCCGGTCGGCATCACGCCCGCCGGGGCATGGGTGCTGGGCACCGACGACGTCGCGGAGCTGGCGATCTCCGGTCGCGAGCTGCCCACCGTCGACGCCTCCCGCACCGCGCTGGCCCTGCCGGGCGACCCGACGCGCGGCGGGCTCGTCGTCCTCGACCCGGACCGCGCGGGCGAGGTGTTCTCCGGCGTCGACGTCGTGTTCCCGGTGCTGCACGGGCCCTACGGCGAGGACGGCACGATCCAGGGCCTGCTGGAGATGGCCGGAGTGCCCTACGTCGGCGCCGGGGTGCTGGCCAGCGCGGCGGGCATGGACAAGGAGTTCACCAAGAAGCTGCTGGCGGCCGACGGGCTGCCGGTGGGCACGTTCGTGGTGCTGCGCCCGGGAACCGACACGCTCACCGCCGCCCAGCGGGAGACCGTCGGCCTGCCTGCCTTCGTCAAGCCGGCCCGGGCGGGCAGCTCGATCGGGATCACCCGCGTCACCGACTGGTCCGCGCTGGACGCCGCGATCGCCGCCGCCCGCGAGCACGATCCCAAGGTGCTGGTGGAGGCGGCGGTGGTCGGGCGCGAGGTCGAGGTCGGGGTGCTGGAGTTTCCCGACGGGTCGGTGCGGGCCAGCGTGCCCGCCGAGATCCGCATCGTGGGCGACGCCGAGTTCTACGACTTCGACTCCAAGTACCTCGACGACGTGTGCGAGTTCGACATCCCCGCCAAGCTCGACGACGCGGAGTCCGACCGCATCCGCGACATGGCGATCGCGGCGTTCCGGGCGCTGGACGGGCAGGGTCTCGCGCGGGTGGACTTCTTCGTCGGCGCGGACGGGGAGCTCACCGTCAACGAGGTCAACACGATGCCCGGCTTCACCCCGATCTCGATGTTCCCGCGGGCCTGGGCCGTCACCGGGCTGGACTACCCCGCGCTGCTCTCCACGCTGGTGGAGACGGCGCTGGCCCGGGGCACCGGCCTGCGCTGAGGGAGGCGATCACGCGAGCTCGCGCGACCCGGGGTGGAGCGGCCCCGCGCGTCGGCGCGTGTTCCGCGCGCCGTCGGCAGCGCGCGGACGGCTGCCCGGCGCGCGAACCGCCGCCCGGCGCGCGAACCGCCGCGTGGGGGGTGTGTCGACGTGGTCGGGCTGTGTGGTGCGGCTCGCGCGCCGAAGTGCGCTTGGCGCGGTGCCGGCAGCGCGCGAACCGCAGTTCGGTGCGCGAGCCGCGGTTCGGTGCGCGAGCCGCGGTTCGGTGTGCGAGCCGCGGTTCGGTGTGCGAGCCGCGGTCGGGCGCGCGGGCGGTGCCTGGTGCGGCCCGTTCGTCCGGTGGGGGATGTTCGCGCGCCGATCTGCACGGTGCGCGCTGCTGGCAGCGCGCGGGCCGCGGTTGGGCGCGCGAACCGTGGTCGGTGCGCGGCTGCACCCGGTGCGGGCCGTCGGCCGGTGAGGGGGTCTCGGGTGGAGCCGCGGCGGCTCAGTCGCGGACGACGTGGCCGTGCACGAGCTGGGTCAGCGCCCCGCTCAGCGCGTGCCGCTCCGCGCCGACCCGCACCCACCGCGGCCCGCCGAAGGGTGCCTGCTCGTCCACCGCGAGCACCACGCCCGGGACCACGCCCAGGTCGCCGAGGTAGCGCAGGGCGGCGCTGTCGCGGTCGGACACGCGCTCGACGAGGAACCGGGTGCCCACCGGCACCGTGTCCAGCGGCGTGCCGCGCACCTCCACGTGGGGGCCGTCGCGCGGGGGGATCGGGTCGCCGTGCGGGTCGTGGGTGGGGTGGCCGAGCGCGGCGTCGATGCGCTCCTCGAGCCGCTCGGACAGGGCGTGCTCGAGCAGCTCGGCCTCGGCGTGCACCTCGTCCCACGGCACGTCGAGCATGCGCGCGAGGAACGTCTCGAGCAGCCGGTGGCGACGCACGACCCGCAGCGCCGCCCGCTCGCCGGAGTCGGTGAGCCGCAGCGAGCGGCTGTCCGGCCGGGCCAGCAGGTCGCCGTCCTCGAGCCGCTTCACCATCGCCGACACCGACGGCGAGGACACCCCGAGCTCGTGGGCGAGCGCGCCCGTGGTGACCGGGGCGCCGAGATGGGCGAGGTTGTAGATCGCCTTGAGGTAGTCCTCGGTGGCCCGGGACATCGTCACCATGGGTATGAGGGTAGACAGCCCTCAGCGCACCGCGACCGCCGTGGCGGGCAACGTGTCGCGGACCACGCCGGACACCGTCTGCAGCGGCCCGCTGCCCGCGTCGACGGGGGTGGTCAGCACGACGTAGACCGGGCGGTCGACGGTCACGTAGGTCACCACCACCGGGTCGGGCACGCCGTCGTCGAGCTCCAGCCACTGCACGCCGTCGATCTCCAGCAGCGCCGACGTCGGCGTCAGCTCGGCCGGGCGGGGCAGCCCGCAGCGCAGGACGACCGGCCGCGGCGAGGCCGCCCACGCGCGCACCCCGGCCGGGGCCGGCTCGGCGAGCTCGCGGACGGGCAACGTCGAGCCGTCCGCCGGGAGGCCGCCGTCGAGCCGGGCCAGCAGCGCGGTGCACTCCGGGCTCCCGGCGTCGGGCGCCTCCACCGGCGGGGTGGCCAGCGGCGTGGTGTCGGGCGGAGGGGGAGCGTCGACACCGGAGATCCGGCCGGTCAGCCCGATGACCGCCACCGCGACGGCGAGCAGCAGCGGCAGCGTGATCGCGAGGACGACCGGGAGGGGCTGGCGCGTGCGGGGCATGTCAGGAGGACAGGTGCACCACCGGGCACGTCAGCGTGCGGGTGATCCCGCTGACGCCCTGCACCTGGGCCACGACGAGCTGGCCGAGCTGGTCGACGTCGGCCGCCTCGGCGCGGACGATGACGTCGTAGGGTCCGGTGACGTCCTCCGCGGAGATCACCCCGGTGATCTGGGAGATCGCGGTCGCCACCGCGGCGGCCTTCCCGACCTCGGTCTGGACCAGGATGTACGCCTGCACCACGTCGTGCCCCTTCCGTTACGGCTCTCCGGGGGAGGAAAGTCGGAAGCCGAACGTACCGGAGGTGTCCCTGTTGCCCACATCGTCCGCGCACCCTGAGGCGGAGAACACGCTCGCGTCGCTCGGCGAGTTCGGCCTGATCGCGCGGGTGACCGCGGGGCGCTCCCAGCCCGCGGCCACGCTGCTCGGCCCCGGCGACGACGCCGCGGTCGTCGCGGCGCCGGACGGGCGGGTGGTGGCCTGTACCGACGTGCTCGTGGACGGCGTGCACTTCCGCCTGGACTGGTCCACCCCCGAACAGGTGGGCCGCAAGGCCGCGGCGGCGAACCTCGCCGACGTCGCCGCGATGGGCGCCGTGCCCACGGCGCTGCTGGTGGGGCTGGCCTGCCCCGCCGACACGCCCGTCGCCACGCTGGAGGGCCTGGCCGACGGCCTGTGGACGGAGGCGGGCATCGCCTCGGCCGGGGTGGTCGGCGGGGACGTCGTGTCCTCGTCGCAGCTCGTCGTCTCGGTCACGGCGCTCGGGACGCTGGAGGGCAGGGCCCCGGTGACCCGGTCGGGGGCGCGGCCCGGGGACGTGGTGGCGGTGTGCGGGCGGCTGGGCTGGTCGGCCGCGGGGCTCGCGGTGCTGGGTCGCGGGTTCCGCTCACCGGTGGCCGTCGTGGGAGCGCACCGGGTGCCCGAGCCGCCGTACCCGGCCGGGCCGGCGGCGGCCCGGGCGGGGGCCACGTCGATGATCGACGTCTCGGACGGGTTGCTGGCCGACCTCGGGCACGTCGCGGTGGCGTCCGGGGTGCTGATCGACGTGCGGTCCGCGGCGTTCGCGGTGCCCGCCCGGCTCGCCGACGTCGGGCGGGCGCTGGGCGTGGACCCGCTGCACTGGCTGCTCACCGGCGGTGAGGACCACGCGCTGGTGGCGACGTTCCCGGACGCGCCGCCCGAGGGATGGACCGCGGTCGGGGCCGTCGCCGAGGGCGCGCCGCAGGTGCGCGTGGACGGCCGCGAGTACACCGGCGACCCCTCGGGCTGGGACCACTTCACCCGCTGAGGCGGTGCCCTGTCAGCCCAGCCGGATCACCGTGGGCCGGTCGGCCTCGAACGCGTCCTCGACCAGGTCGGGCAGGTCGTCGGGCTCGTTCGCGCGGACCTCGTGCGCGCCGCCGGACCCCCCGTCGCCGCCGGCGTCGCTGCCGTCGCGCACCACGACGACGGGAATCGGCAGGCCCAGCGCCACCGCCGCCGCCAGCTCGCCTCCCGCCGACGCGAAGGCCCCGGTGCCGAGCAGGGCGGCCACCGGCCGGGCCGGGCCGGCGACGCAGGCACCCACCGCCGCGGACAGGCCGCCGGAGCTGAACAGCCGCGGCGTGGGGACCGGGAAGAAGTGCCGCGAGCCGAGATGGGTCACCGGCGTCGTCCCGCCGACGAGCACCCCGTGCGACGGCAACACCTCGCGCAGGACGTCGTTGACCAGCTCGAACGCGCGCCCGTCCGCCCGGGCCTGCTCCCGGCAGCTCTCGCGCAGCGACGCGGCGCGGACGACCCCGATCGACCGGCCCCACTGCGGCAGCCCGGCCCGCACGGCGGCCACGGTGGCGGTCGCGTCACCGTGCAGGGCGATGTCGGCGCCGCTGCGGCGCAGCGGTGACTCCACGACGTCGACGTGGATCGCGGGCACACCCTCCGGGCAGGCGAAGCCGCTGCCCACCACGAGTACGACGTCGCTGTCCGCGGCCGCGTCCACCACCGCGGGCAGGCCGACCGAGGCGCCGACCGAGAGCGGGTGCCCGTCGGCGACGACGCCCTTGCCGCTCGCGGTGGTGGCGACCGGGGCGCCGAGGGCCTGCACCAGTGCGGTGAGCTCGTCGGACGCGTCGATCGCCCCGCCGCCCGCGATGACCAGCGGACGCTCGGCCGTGCCCAGCAGCTCCACGGCCCGGGCGACGGCGTCGGGCTCCGCGGGTGCCGGGGCGGGCGCGTCGACGGGCCGGGCGCGGCCGGTGCACGGCCGGTCGAGCACGTCGGCGGGGACATCGACCCGGACGGTGCGCGGCGGCCCGTCGAGCACTGCCGCGAACGCGCCGGTGACGGCGTCGGCGGCCGCCTCGGCCGATGCCGCCGCGGCGCCGTCACCGGTGGTGAGCAGCAGCAGCGGGCCGGGCTGGTGCGTGGTGCCGGTCGCCGCCACGACGCCGGGCAGGCCGCACACCCGCGCGTACGCCGCCGCCGCCCGCACGGCCGCACCGCCGTCGGGCAGGGTGATCACGGTGATCCCGGCGCGCGCGAGGTAGGGCAGCAGCGGATGGTCCGGGGTGCCGAAGACGATGTCGACCAGGTTCGCGGTGAGGGTCTCGGCGACGGCCACGCCGCCGCAGCGGTCCACGTTCATGGCCTGCACCTTGCCTGTCCGCGGCGGATGTCGCCCCCCGAGCGGCACCGGTATGGCCCGGATGTCGTAACGTGCGCGTCCCACCACCGGCGTGAGGTGACCCAGCGTGCGTAGGACCGTGCTTCTGCTCGTGGCCGCATCGGTCCTGCTCGCGAGCTGCGCGAACATCGTCGGCGGCGTCGCGTCACCCGCGCCGGACCTCAGCTCGTTCGTGCCCTCCGCCGACGACCCGGACCCGTCCCGCCGGATCGACGGGGTGCGGATCGAGAACGTCGAGAACGCACAGCACGTGGGCCCCGGCCAGCGGGTGGCCTACACCGCCGCCCCGCCCTTCGGCGGTAACCACGACCAGGCCTGGGCCGCCTGCAACGGTGTCGTCTATCCCGAGCCGGTGCGCAGCGAGAACCTCGTGCACTCGCTGGAGCACGGCGCGGTGTGGATCGCCTACGACCCCGACCGGGTCGACGCGGGCACCGTCGACGCGCTGGCCGCGCGCGTCGAGGGCAACCCGTACCTGGTCCTCTCGCCCTACCCGGGCATGGAACAGCCGATCTCCCTGCAGTCCTGGGGGCACCAGCTCGCCGTCGACGACGCCGCCGACCCGCGGATCGACCGGTTCGTGACCGCCCTGCGGATCAACCCCAACACCCATCCCGAGTTCGGCGCCTCCTGCGACGAGGTCGGCCGCGGATACTTCGACCAGGACGCTCCGCCCCCGTTCGTCCCCCCGCCCGGCCCCGACGAGATCGACGGGTCGGCGATCGTCGGCGAGTAGCCCGGGCCCGCGGCACTCAGCTCCGGGGCACCGGCACCCCCCGGATCGAGGCGTCGAGCAGCTGCACCGGGTGCAGCAACGGGATGTCGCGCCCCAGGTGCTTGCCGATCTGCAGCAGGCAGCCCGGGTTGGCCGTGACCACGACGTCCGGCCGTGCCGCCCGCACGTTCCCGGCCTTGCGCACCCCGAGCTCGCCCGCCGCCTCCGGCGCCACCATGTTGTAGATGCCCGCGGAGCCGCAGCACAGGTCGGCCTCGGCGATGTCGATCAGCTGCAGGTCCGGGATGCTGCGCAGCACCGCGCGGGGCTGCGACCGCACCTTCTGCGCGTGCCCGAGGTGGCAGGCGTCGTGGTAGGCCACGCGCGCGCGGAACGGGTGGCGCGGCGCCACCGGCTCCAGGTCGGCGAGCACCTCGTGCACGTCGCGCACCCGGGCGCTGAACGCCGCCGCCCGCGAGGCCCACTCGGGGTCGTCGGAGAGCAGGTGGCCGTACTCCTTCATCGACGACCCGCAGCCCGCCACGTTGGTCACGATCGTGTCGACGTCGAGGGTCTCGAAGCGGGCGATGGTGCGCCTGGCCCGGCCCAGCGCGGTCTCCTCGCGCCCGGCGTGCAGCTCGAGCGCACCGCAGCAGCCCTGGTCACGCGGTACGAGCACGTCGTAGCCGTCGGCGGCGAGGACGCGGACGGTGGCCTCGTTGACGCGGTGGAAGAACACGTCCTGCACGCAGCCCGAGAGCAGCGCGACCCGCCCGCGGCGGGCGTGCACGGCGGGGGTGAACACGGGCAGCCGCGCGAACGCCTCGCGCACCGACACCGGCGGCAACAGCGACTCCATCGCCGCCAGCCGGCCGGGGAGCCGGTCGGCGAGCTTCGCGACGGCGGGGATCCGGCGCAGCCTCTGGTAGAGCGCACCGGGCAGCGCCGCCGCCCGCAACCGCCGCTTGTACGGGAACAGCGAGAAGATCGCGTCGCGGAAGAGGCGGTCACCACGGTCGCGTTCGACGTTGCGCTCGACCTGCGGGCGCACCGACTCCAGCAGCCGGTCGTACTGCACCCCCGAGGGGCACGCCGTCACGCACGCCATGCAGCCCAGGCAGGCGTCGATGTGCTCGGTGAACGGCCCGTCGAGGCCGATCTCGCCCTTCTGGGCGAGGTCCATGAGGTAGATGCGGCCGCGCGGGGAGTCCATCTCCTCGCCCCACAGCTGGTAGGTCGGGCAGGTCGGCAGGCAGAAGCCGCAGTGCACGCAGTCGTCGAGCAGCTCGCGCTCGGGCGGGCGGTGTGCGTCGAACGCGGACGGTGCGGTCTGCGGGAGGTTGGTCTCGGCGGAGCCTGCGGGAGTACTCACATCACATCCAGGGGGAGAAGCGGCCCGGACCGAAGCGGCCGTCCGGGTCGAGCTCGGTCTTCACGGCGCGCAGCACGGCGAGCGCGGACGGCGGTGGCCCCCAGGCGGGGGCGTCGGCGCCGGGTGGGCGGTAGCGCAGCTGCGACGTGCCACCCGCGGCGTGGACGCGGGTGTGCGCGTCGGCGACGGCGTCGGGCGGCAGCGACACGGTGGCGACCCCCGTGCCGAGCCCGACGGTGGCGGCCACCGGCGCGAGCTCGGACACCAGCGTGGGCAGCACCGAGGGCCGGGCCCCGATCCGCAGCACCGCGGCCTCGGGGAGCCCGCGGGTGATCTCGGCGTGGCGCAGCCACGGATCGGGCGAACCAACGGCACTCCCGTCCACACCTGGCGTACGGGAGTGCCGTTCGTCGCCGGGGTCGACGAGCTCCGCGGTCCCTCCCAGCAGCTCCCGCAGCCGCGCCGCCCGCGCGGGGAGCGCCTCCGGGGTGCCCTCGATGCGGACCAGGAGCGCGCCGTCACTGATCCACTCCAGCGCCACCGGCTCGTACGGGCCCTCCAGCACGCGCGCGGCGCGGGCGGCCGCGTCGGCCAGCGGGGCGTCGACGACGACGGTGGCGGTACGCCTCGGCACGGGATGCAGCCGCAGCACCACCTCGGTGAGCACGCCGAGCGTGCCGTGCGACCCGTGCAGCAGCTTGGCCAGGTCGTAGCCGGCGACGTTCTTGATCACGTGCCCGCCGCTGCGGGCCACCGAGCCGTCGGCGAGCACCACCGTGGTCCCGATGACCAGATCGCGCATCGTGCCGTACACCAGCGCGGACGGGCCCGCGTCGCCCGTGGCGAGCAACCCGCCGAGGGTGGCGCCGTCGGCGATCCGGGCGGCGTCGAGCGACACGTGCTGCCCGTGCTCGGACAGCACGTCGACCAGCGCGCGCAGCGGCGTGCCGGCGCGCGCCGACACCGTCATGTCGCCGGGGTTGTGGGTGATCACCCCGGCGAGGCCGGAGACGTCGAGCACCGCGTCGACCGCGTCGAGCGGGCCCGCCCAGCCTGCGGCCGTGCCGGCGCCGGCGATCGCCAGGTGCCCCGGGGTGTCGCGCACGGCGTCGCGGACCTCGGCGAGGTCGGCGGGCCGCAGAGTCGTGGTCGTCTTCACAGGCTCGTCTTCACCGTCTCGTGTTCACAGGCGCTCGATCACTCCGGACTCCTCCAGCGGGTGTGGCTTGTACTTCCCCGGGCGCTCGCCGCACAACCGTGGGGTGGGCAGGACCTTGCCGGGGTTGCAGATGCCCCGCGGGTCGAACGCGTCCCGCACCCGGCGCATCGCGGCCAGGTCCTCCTCGCCGAACATCTTCGGCATCGAGCACGCCTTGTCGGTGCCGATCCCGTGCTCGCCCGAGAGCGACCCGCCCATCTCGACGCACAGCTCCGCGATCTCGCCCGAGAGCCGCTCGGCGCGCTCGGTCTCCCCGGCGGCCGCGCTGTAGAGCACCAGCGGGTGCAGGTTGCCGTCGCCGGCGTGGAAGACGTTGGCCACGCGTAGCCCGGCGTCGGTGCCCATGCCGGCGATCCGGTCCAGCACCTCCGCGAGCCGGGTGCGGGGCACGACGCCGTCCTGCACGAAGTAGTCCGGGGAGATCCGGCCGACGGCGGCGAACGCGGCCTTGCGGCCCTTCCAGATCCTCGCCCGCTCCTCGGGGGAGCCCGCGATGTGCAGCCGGGTGCAGCCGTGCTTCTCGCAGATCGTCTTCACCTGCTCGAACTGGGCGTCGCACTCCTCGACCGGCCCGTCCAGCTCCACGACCAGCGCCGCAGGCACGCCGACGGTGTAGCCGGCGTGCACGGCCTCCTCGGCCGCCTCGATGGCCAGGGTGTCCATCATCTCGACGGCGGCGGGCACGATCCCGGCCGCCACGATGTCGGAGACGACGTCGCCCGCGGCCGCGACGGACGGGAAGTCGGCGAGCAGCGTGCGTACCGACTCCGGGGTGCGCAGCAACCGCACCGTGATCGACGTGGTGATGCCCAGGGTGCCCTCGGAGCCGAGGAACACCCCGCGCAGGTCGGGCCCGGCCTGCTCGCCGGTGTCGGTGCCGAGCGTGACGAGCGAGCCGTCGGCCAGCACGACCTCGCAGCTCAGGACGTGGTTGGTGGTGAAGCCGTACTTGAGGCAGTGCGCGCCGCCGGAGTTCTCCGCGACGTTGCCGCCGATGGTGCAGACCTGCTGGCTCGACGGGTCGGGCGCGTAGTAGAGCCCGTGCGGCGCGGCCGCGGCGGTGATCTCCAGGTTGGTGACGCCGGGCTCGACGACCGCGCGCCGGTTCACCGGGTCGATGTCGCGCACCCGCTTGAGCCGCGCCAGGCTGATCACCACCCCGTCGGCGACCGGGAGCGCACCGCCCGACAGCCCGGTGCCCGCCCCGCGCGCCACGAACGGCACGCCGTGCTCGTGGCAGACCCGCACCGCCGCCGCCACCTGGGACGCGTCGCGGGGGAGCAGCACCAGGTCGGGCCGCACCCGGTAGCCGGTCAGCCCGTCGCACTCGTAGGAGCGGCACTGCACCGGGTCGGACAGCACGTCCCCCGGGGCGAGGACCCGTTCGAACGCGTCCCGCACCGCAACCGGCAGCGACATCGGTCGGGCCTCCTCGTCGTCGATCCGTCGTGCACGACCCTACGACGCGCACCGGTGCCCCGCCCGTGCCGCGGAGCGTCACCTCCGGGAGGGCCGACCGTCGAGCGTCGGCTCCCGCCGACCTCACGGCAAGCCAGAGCGTACTTCCGTGATGCGGAAAAGTGAATCCGTATGGTAGAAAACGTATATGTCTGAGACGGACCTCCAGGTCGATCCTGCCCTGCGCGCCCTCGTGACCGACGAGCTGCTGCCCGGCCTCGACATCACGCCCGACCGCTTCTGGGGCGTGCTCGCCGACCTGCAGACGCGCTTCGCCCCGCGGATCGCCGCCCTGCTCGACCGGCGGGCCGAGCTGCAGACCCGGATCGACGCCTGGCACCGCGAGCACGGCGCCGGTGATCCCGCCTCCTACGCCGAGTTCCTCTCCGGCATCGGCTACCTGCTGCCCGAGGCGGCGCCCCGCGTGCAGGTGAGCCGCGTCGACCCCGAGATCGCCGAGGTCCCCGGCGCCCAGCTGGTGGTACCCGCCACCGTGCCGCGCTACGCGCTCAACGCGGCCAACGCCCGCTGGGGCTCGCTGTTCGACGCCCTGTACGGCACCGACGCGCTCCCGCTCGAGCACGAGCTCGGGCCCGGCTACGACGAGCGACGCGGCGCGCAGGTGATCGCCGAGGCCGACCGCCTGCTCGACGAGCTGTTCCCGCTCGCCTCCGGCAGCCACGCCGAGGTCACCGGCTACCGGATCGAGAACGGGGCGCTCACGCCCGCCCTCGCCGATCCCGCGCAGCTCGCGGGGTCGGGCGACGGCGCGATCCTGCTGCGCCGCAACGGGTTGCACGTCGAGCTGACGATCGACCCGGAGCACCAGGTCGGGCGACAGCACCACGCGGACGTCGCCGACATCGTGGTCGAGTCGGCCGTCACCACGATCGTCGACCTGGAGGACTCGGTCGCGACCGTCGACGGCGCCGACAAGGCGCAGGCCTACCGCACCTGGCTCGGGCTGATGACCGGAACCCTGTCGACCACCTTCGAGAAGGGTGGCCGGACGGTCGAGCGGACGGTCCACGGCGACCGCACCTACACCGCGCCGGGCGGGTCGGCGCTGACGCTGCCCGGGCGATCGCTGCTGCTGGTGCGCAACTGCGGGCACCACATGACCACCAACGCCGTGCTGGCCGGGGGCACCGAGGTCGCCGAGGGCGTGCTCGACGCCCTGGTCTGCGCCACCGCGGCCCTGCACGACCTGCGCGGTCTGGGCCGTCACTCCAACTCGCGCACGGGCAGCGTCTACATCGTCAAGCCCAAGCAGCACGGGCCCGACGAGGTGGCGCTGACCGTCGACCTGTTCGCCGCCGTCGAGGAGGCGCTGGGCCTGCCCGCGCGCACCCTCAAGATCGGCATCATGGACGAGGAGAAGCGCACCTCGCTCAACCTCGGCGCCTGCATCGAGGCCGCGGCCGACCGGGTGATCTTCGTCAACACCGGGTTCCTGGACCGTACCGGCGACGAGATCCACACCGACTTCGAGGCCGGCCCGGTCGTGCCCAAGGACGACATGAAGTCCACGTCCTGGCTCACCGGGTACGAGGACCTCAACGTCGACGTGGCGCTGGCCGCCGGGTTCACCGGTCAGGCCCAAGTCGGCAAGGGCATGTGGGCCAAGCCGGCGGCGATGGCCGCGATGCTGGAGCAGAAGATCGCCCACCCGCAGGCCGGGGCGAACTGCGCGTGGGTGCCCTCGCCGACCGCCGCCACGCTGCACGCGCTGCACTATCTGCGCACCGACGTGCTCGCCCGGCAGAAGGAGCTGTCCGGGCGGCACACCGACCGGCTGCAGCTGCTGAACGTGCCCGTGCAGACCGCCACCCCGTCCGACGACGCCATCCGCCACGAGCTGGAGACCAACGCCCAGTCGATCCTCGGCTACGTGGTGCGTTGGGTCGGGCTGGGCATCGGCTGCTCCACGGTGCCCGACCTCGACGGTGTCGGGCTGATGGAGGACCGCGCCACGCTGCGCATCTCCAGCCAGCTGCTCGCCAACTGGCTGCACCACGGCGTCGTCGACGAGGCCGTGGTGCGCGAGACGTTCGCCCGCATGGCCGCGCTGGTCGACGAGCAGAACGCGGGTGAGCCCGGCTACCTGCCGATGGCCGCCGACCTCGACGCGAGCCCGTCGTTCCAGGCGGCGCTGGAGCTGGTGTTCGCCGGGCGGACCGAGCCCAACGGCTACACCGAGCGCGCGCTGACGACCTGGCGGCAGAAGGCCAAGGCCGGATCCCGAGGTGCGCCGAGCTGAGCGGTGACCCCGGCGGACGGCGGGCGGCGTGGGGCCGGGCGCCTACGCGGCACGGGCCTCCCGGAAGTCGGTCACCGGGCCGTCGCGCCCCGTCGTAGGGTCGGCTACGTGCTGGATCTGCGGCCCACCGCGTTCGACCATCCCGACGCCGTCCGCCTCATCGCGGAGGTGCAGGCGGTCTACCGCGAGCGCTACGGCGACGAGGACATCACCCCGCTGGACCCCGCGCAGTTCGCCCCGCCCCTGGGCCACTTCACCGTCGGGTACGCGGGCGGGATCGCCGTGGCGTGCGGCGGCTGGCGCGCCCGCGGGCGCGACGGCGCGGATCCCGAGCTGCGCGACGGCGACGCGGAGATCAAGCGCATGTACGTCGCCGCCGCCCACCGGGGCCGCGGGTACGCCCGCGCCGTGCTGGCCGAGCTGGAGCGCACCGCGGCGGCCCGCGGCCGCCGCCGCACGATCCTGGAGACCGGCACCCGGCAGCCCGAGGCGATCGCGCTGTACCGCAGCGAGGGCTACGCGCCGATTCCCGGGTTCGGCGCCTACCGGTGCGAACCCGACAGCCGCTGCTTCGCCAAGACCCTGCCCCTCGCCTGCGGTGCGGGGCCCTCGCAGGGTTCGCCGGCCGGCTTCGGGTAGAGCCTCGCGGGGCAGGCGGGCCGGAGCGGCCGGGGGCGGGCCGGGCGGGGACCCCGGCGACGGTGGCCGGGCCGGCGTCGCCGGGGAAACCCGGGGTGAATCCGACGGCGGCCGCGAGCTTTGCGACGTCTGCGAGTTCCGCGACTCTTGTGAGGCCCGGCCCTGCTGCGAGCTCTGCACGGATCAGGCGCCGCGCCGTGGTGAGCTGCTCCGGACGCTGCCGCCGGGCGTGCGCCGGTAGGCTGGCCCGGATCGGTGATCATCTTCGCACCGCGCCGGATGGCCCCGGCGAGCCCGGGTACTCGTCCCGGGGCCCGTCCAGGTGATGAGAGGAGACGGTGCTTGCTCGCGCTCGTCGTCGCCCATCTCGTCGTCGCCGGGCTGCTGCCGCTGGTCTCCGCGCGCAGTCGCCGGGCCGCGTTCGCCGTCGCCGCGGTGCTGCCGGCCGGCACGGTCGTGTGGGCACTCGCGCACGTGGACGCGGCGCTGGAGGAGGGCGTCACGAGCACCCTGGCCTGGGCGCCGTCGCTCGGGCTGGAGCTGAGCTTCCGCCTCGACGCGCTCGCGCTCGCGATGATCGTGCTGGTCTCCGGGCTGGGCGCGGTGATCCTGGTCTACTCCGTCGGCTACTTCGGGCCACGCTCGGAGGAGGCCACCCGGTCCGCGGCCCTGCTGCTGACCTTCGCCGGCGTGATGCTCGGGCTCGTCCTGGCCGACGACCTGCTCACCCTCTACGTGTTCTGGGAGCTCACCTCCATCACCTCCTACCTGCTCGTGGGGCAGAGCGGGGAGAAGCGGGAGAGCCGGCGCGCGGCCCTGCAGGCGCTGCTCGTCACGGTGCTGGGCGGGCTGTCGATGCTGCTGGGCTTCGTGCTGCTCGGCGAGGCCGCGGGCACCTACCGGATCTCGGAGATCCTGGCCGACCCGCCGTCCGGGGGGCTGGTCACCGCCGCCCTCCCGCTGATCCTGCTCGGCGCGTTCACGAAGTCCGCCCAGCTGCCCTTCCACCCGTGGCTGCCCGCCGCGATGGTCGCGCCCACCCCGGTCAGCGCCTACCTGCACGCCGCGTCGATGGTGAAGGCGGGGGTCTACCTGGTGGCGCGGCTCTCGCCCGCGTTCGCCGAGGTCGCGCTGTGGTGGGTGCCGGTCGTCGTCGCCGGGATCGCGACGATGCTGATCGGTGGCTGGCGGGCGCTGGCCGAGACCGACCTCAAGCGGGTGCTCGCGTTCGGCACCGTCAGCCAGCTCGGGTTCCTGATGGTCCTGTTCGGGGCGGGCGGGCGGATCGCCGCGCTCGCCGGAATCGCGATGCTGCTCGCGCACGGCCTGTTCAAGGCGCCGCTGTTCATGATCGCCGGCGCGGTCGACCACGCCACCGGCACCCGCGACCTGCGGCGGCTCTCCGGCCTGCGCGTCTCCATGCCGGGGCTCGCGGTGGCCGCGGCGCTGGCCGGGGCGTCGATGGCCGGGCTGCCACCGCTGATCGGGTTCGTCGGCAAGGAGGCGGCGTTCGAGGCGTTCCTGCACGAGGGCGGGGCCCGGGGCTGGATCGTCGCGCTCGGGCTGCTGGTCGGCTCGGTGCTCACCGCCGCGTACACCGCCCGGTTCCTGTGGGGCGCCTTCGCCCGCAAGCCCGGCGTGGAGGACACGCCGGTGCACGCCCCCGGTGCGCTGCTGACCGGGCCGATCTGGCTGTGCGCGGGAATCGGGCTCGCACTCGGGGTCGCCTTCCCGCTCGTCGACGCGCTCGCGGCCGGGTACGCCGGGCGGTACGTCGCCGCCGACGCCGAGGCGGCGGACTACCACCTCGCCCTGTGGCACGGCCTGAAGCTGCCGCTGCTGTTCTCCGTGATCGTGATCGTCGGCGGGCTGCTCCTGCACCGGTACCGCGGGCCCCTGCGGACCCTGCACGACCGCAGCCCGCTCGACGCCCAGCGCGGCTACGAAACCACCGTGGGAGCGCTGGAACGGATCGCGGTCGTCGTGACCGGTCGGCTGCAGGTCGGGTCCCTGCCCGCCTACCTCGGCACCATCCTCGCCGTCGTGGTGCTGTTCCTCGGGCCGACCACGTTGCTCGGCGGGGTCTGGCCGGACGACCAGCGGCCCTACCACGACCTTGCACAGGTGCCGCTGGCCGCCGCGGTGATCCTCGCCGCGCTGGCCGCGCTGCGGGCCAAGCGGCGGTTCTCCGCGGTGCTGCTGGTGGGCATCGTCGGCTACGGGGTGGGCGGGCTGTTCGTCGTCGACGGGGCGCCGGACCTGGCGCTGGCCCAGTTCCTGGTGGAGACCCTGTCGCTGGTGGCGTTCGTGTTCGTGCTGCGCCGGCTGCCCGCGCACTTCACCGAGCAGCCCTCGGCGCGGCGCATCCAGCTGTTCAAGGCGGCCCTCGCCACCGCAGGGGGGTTGGTCGTCGCCGGGGTGGCGGTCGTGCTCTCCGGGGCCCGGGTCGGTCCGGCCTCGGCCAGCGACGACTTCATCGCGCTCGCCCCGGACGAGGCGGGGGCGGACAACGTGATCGCCGCGATCCTCGTCGACTTCCGGGCGATGGACACCGTCGGCGAGATCTCGGTGCTGTTCGTCGCCGCCGCGGGCGTGGCGAGCCTGGTGCTGGCCACCCGCTACGACCGGCGTGGTCCGGGCGGGCGGAGCGACCTGCAGAGCGGACAGGGCAGCCCCCAGCACGAGGAGGACGTTCTCGGATGACGCGCGCACCCGTCCCCTTCGGCGAGTGGGACCGACCCCGACAGCCCTGGATGCTCTCCGGTGAGTGCCGCGACGGGCACGACCGGACCCTGCTGCTGGAGGTCGCCACCCGCACCCTGTTCCCGACGATGCTGGTGTTCTCGCTGTACCTGCTGCTGGTCGGGCACTACTCGCCCGGCGGCGGCTTCTCCGGCGGGCTCGTCGCCGGGCTCGCGTTCGTGCTGCGCTACATCGCCGGTGGTGGCCCCGGTCTCGGTGCCGTGATCGCCGTCCGCTCGCCGGTGCTGATCGGGTCCGGGCTGACGATCGCGGTGCTCACGGCACTGGCCCCCCTGCTGGTCGGCGCGCCCGCCCTGTCCACCGCCTACCTCAGCGTGGACCTACCGGTGCTGGGCACGGTGTCGACACAGACCAGCCTGCTGCTCGACACCGGGGTGTACCTGCTGATCGTCGGCGCGGTGCTGGACCTGCTGCGCGCGCTGGGTGCCGGGATCGAGCGCGACATGCGCGACGCGGGTGAGCTCACGTGACGACGATCAACCTGACGATGGCCGCCGCGGTGGCGGTGCTGTTCGCGGTCGGGTTCTACCTGCTGCTGCAGCGTTCGCTGATGCGCGTGCTGCTCGGCGTGGTGGTGCTCGGGCACGGCACCAACCTGCTGCTGCAGATCGCCGGCGGCCCGCCGGGGCGGCCGCCGATCGTCGGAACGGTGCCCGTCGAGGCCATCACCGACCCGCTGCCGCAGGCCCTCGCGCTCACGGCCGTGGTCATCACGTTCGCGCTGACGACGTTCCTGCTGGCGCTGGGGTACCGCTCGTTCGTCCTGGTCGGGCACGACGAGGTGCAGGACGACGTCGAGGACCGCCGGATCGCCACCCAGACCCGGCCCTCGGCCTCCCTGGACGCCGACTACGACCACGACGACGAGCCGGACGAGGCCGCCGACGAGTCCGACGCCGACGACGAGATCGAGCGGGAGGCACGGTCATGACCACCGATGTCACACCGCTCCTCGCGCTCCCGGTGCTGCTCCCGCTGCTGGGCGCGGCGGTCACGGTCGTCGGCAGCCGCTCGGCCGCGCTGCAGCGGGTGGTCGGGATCGTGGTCCTCTCGGCGGTCTCGGTGATCGCCGCCGTGCTGCTGCTGGTGGCCGACGCGCAGGGTCCGGTGGTCGCACAGCTCGGCGGCTGGGCGGCGCCGGTGGGTATCGCGCTGGTGGCCGACCGCCTCTCCGCGCTGCTGCTGCTGATCTCCACCCTGGTCACCCTCGCGGTGCTGGTGTACGCGATCGACCAGCGCATCGCCGACTACGGCCGCGGCACGTCGAGCACCACGTTCCACCCGATGTACCTGATGCTCTCGGCCGGGGTGTCGCTGGCCTACCTCACCGGGGACCTGTTCACGCTGTTCGTGGCCTTCGAGCTGATGCTCACCGCGTCCTACGTCCTGATCACCCGGCGTACCAGCTCGACCAAGATCCGGGCCGGGATGACCTACGTGACGGTCAGCCTGCTGTCCTCGCTGCTGTTCCTCACCGCGATCGCGATGGTCTACGCGGCCACGGGCACGGTCAACCTCGCCGACCTGGCCGGGCGGATCGAGCTGCTCCCCCCGGGACTGGTCACGGTGCTCGGGTTGATGTTGCTGATCGTGTTCGGGATCAAGGCCGCGATGGTGCCGCTGCACTTCTGGCTGCCCGACAGCTACCCCAACGCGCCGGGCCCGGTGGCGGCGCTGTTCGCGGGGCTGCTGACGAAGGTCGGCTTCTACGCCCTGCTGCGCACGCAGACGCTGCTGTTCTCCCGCGAGGAGCCCTGGACGCTGATGCTGGTCCTGGCCACCGCCACCATGCTGATCGGCGCGCTGGGGGCGCTTGTGCAGAACGACATCAACCGGAGCCTGTCGTTCCTGCTGGTCAGCCACATCGGCTTCATGCTGTTCGGGCTGGCGGTCTTCGACGCGGCCGGGGTGTCGGGGGCGGCGCTCTACGCCGCCCACCACATCACGGTGCTCGCGACCCTGTTCCTGGTCAGCGGTCTGATCACCCGTCGGACCGGCACCGTGGCGCTGGACCGGATGGGTGGGTTGCTGCGCACCGCGCCCGGGCTGGCGGTGATCTACGCGATCGCCGCGCTCACCCTGGCCGGGGTGCCGCCGACGGCGGGCTTCGTGGCGAAGCTGGCGCTGCTGCAGGCCGGGGTGTCGGCCGGGCCGTGGCCCACCGCCGTCGCCGGGGTGGTGATCGTGGCGAGCCTGCTGACCCTCTACGCGCTGGCCCGCGTGTGGGTCCGGGTGTTCTGGGGGGAACCGGCGCCCGCGCTGCCCGACGACGATCCCGTCGACGAGGTGGTGGTCGGGGTGGCGCGCACGCCGGTGCCGATGTACGCGGCCACCGCGGGGCTGGTCGCGGTCAGCCTCGGGATCGTGGTGCTCGCCGGACCCCTCACGGCGATCACCGGACGGGCCGGGACGGACCTGCTCGAACGCGAGCCCTACCTGGTCGCGGTGCTGGGGGACGTGCGGTGACGCGGGCGTGGACCGTGGCCTGGCTGGCCCTGGTGTGGGTGCTGCTGTGGGGATCGTTCACGCTGCTCACCCTCGTCGGCGGCGTGCTGGTCGGGTTGCTGGTCAGCGGCCTGTTCCGGCCCGGGGTGCTCGTCGACCGGCTGCCGGTGCGGCCGCTGCAGGTGCTGCGCCTGATCGGGTTCGTCGCGCGGGACATCGTCGCGTCGTCGGTCCAGGTGAGCGTGCAGGCGCTGTGGTACGGCCCGCAGGTGCGCGGGGCGGTACTGGAGCTTCCGCTGTTGAGCCGGTCCGACCGGGTGGTGGCACTGCTCGCCAACACCTACACCCTGTCGCCGGGCACGATGGTGCTGCAGATCGACCACGTCGACTCGTTCTGGTACGTCTACGTGCTCGGCCCGCGCGAGGTCACGGCGGTGGAGCGGGCCCGGACCGCGGCCATGCAGATGCAGCTCAGGGTCCTGGCCGCGGTCGGGTCGCCGGACGAGGTCGCACAGGCCCGCAGGCAGCTGGGGGGACGCCCGTGAACGTCGTCTTCGTGATCGTGCTGCTGCTCCTGCTCGCCGCCGGGGTGCTGACCATGGTCCGGCTGTTCCGGGGCCCGGACACCCTCGACCGGATCGCCGCGCTCGACGTGGTCGTGGTGCTGATCGTCGCCGCGGTCGCCGTGTACGTGGCCTACTACCGGGACGGATCGAACATCCCGCTGCTGGTGGCGTTCGCGCTGGTGGCGTTCGTGGGGTCGGCCAGCGCCGCGCGGCTGGTCGAGCGCCGGGAGCGGCACCGATGAACCCGGTGCTCGACGTCGTCTCCGGGGTGCTGCTGCTGGCCGGGGCCCTGCAGTGCCTCCTCGGCGCGCTCGGTGTGCTGCGGCTGCCGAGCCTGCTGTCCCGGGTGCAGGCGGCCACCAAGCCGCAGACCCTGGGCCTGCTGCTGATCCTGGCCGGCACCGCGCTGCGGCTGGCGCCCGACGACGCGGTGACGCTGCTGCTGGTCGCGGTGTTCCAGGTCATCACCGCGCCGGTGCTCGCGCAGCTCGTCGGCCGGTCGGCCTACCGCAGCGGCTCGGTGCGCCCGGAGATCCTCGTCGTCGACGAGCTGGCCGACCGCATGCCGCGCGAGGGGCCCGAACCCCCCACGTCCTAGAGTCGACCCGTGCCTCTCTACGCCCTGGGCGACGTCGAGCCCGACATCCACCCCGACGCCTACGTCCACCCGGACGCCGTGGTGATCGGCAACGTGACGATCGGCGCGGAGTCGTCGGTGTGGCCCACCGCCGTGCTGCGCGGCGACGACGGCCACATCGTCGTCGGGGCCCGCAGCAGCATCCAGGACGGCACGATCGTCCACACCACGCTGGAGCAGCCGACGCTCATCGGCGACGAGGTGACCGTGGGCCACAACGTGCACATCGAGGCCGCCACCGTCGGCGACCGGGCGCTGATCTCGTCGGGATCGGTGGTGCTCAACGGCGCCACGGTCGGCGAGGGTGCGATCGTCGCGGCGGGGGCCGTGGTCTCGCCGAAGGCCGTGATCCCGCCGCGGACGATGGCGCTGGGGATCCCGGCGCGGGTCCGCGAGGGCTTCGAGGTGCCCGCCGACGCCACCGACTACGCCGTCTCGTCCTACGTCCAGCGCGGGCAGCGGTTCCGCGCCGAGCTGCGGCGGCTCTAGATGGCCAAGCCGCTGCACGAGGTCGTCGAGGCCGGATGGGCGCGGGCGCTGGGGCCCGTCGCTCCGGTGATCGCCGACATGGGTGAGTTCCTGCGCGCCGAGCTGGGTGCCGGCCGCCGCTACCTCCCGGCCGGGGCGAACGTGCTGCGCGCGTTCACCCGGCCCTTCGACGCGGTGCGGGTGCTGATCGTGGGCCAGGACCCGTACCCGACGCCCGGGCACGCGATCGGGCTGTCGTTCTCGGTGGCGCCCGAGACGCGGCCGATCCCGCGGTCGCTGGCCAACATCTTCCGCGAGTACTCGGAGGACCTCGGCCACCCCACCCCGGCGACCGGTGACCTCACCCCGTGGGCCGACCAGGGGGTGCTGCTGCTCAACCGCGTGCTGACCGTGGAGCCGGGCAACCCGGGATCGCACCGCGACAAGGGCTGGGAGAGGGTCACCGAGCAGGCCATCCGCGCGCTGGTCGACCGGGACGCCGAGCCGCTGGTGGCGATCCTGTGGGGCCGCGACGCGCGCAACCTCGCGCCGCTGCTGGTGGACGTGCCGCTGGTGGAGTCGGCGCACCCGAGCCCGATGTCGGCCGACCGCGGGTTCTTCGGGTCCCGGCCGTTCAGCCGTGCGAACGCGCTGCTGGAGGAGCTGGGCGGCGAGCCGGTGGACTGGAAGCTGCCCTAGACAGCCACGTCGGCCGGGGCGCCGCCGGTGCTCGGCGCGAGTGCGGCGCGGTCGAGGTGCGTGTTGCCGCATGCCGGTCGCGGCGGGTCTCGCGCCGCGCGGGACCCGCCGCGTCGCCGGATGGGCGGCAGGCCAGACGACGACGGCACCCCCGCCGCAGCGGAGGTGCCGTCGCCGGGTGTCGGGGTGCGCTCAGGCGCGGGCGACCTTGCCCGCCTTGAGGCAGGAGGTGCACACGTTCAGGCGCTGACGGTTGCCGCCGCCGATGCGGGCGCGCACCGTCTGGATGTTGGGGTTCCACCGGCGCTTGGTGCGGCGGTGCGAGTGCGAGACGTTCATGCCGAAGCCCGGACCCTTGCTACAGACGTCGCAGACGGCAGCCACGTCGGTCACTCCTCGAATCGGTGGAACGCCGGGATACCCCGGGCGTGAAGTCCAAGAGTACCTGCGGGCTCCGGGGCTGCGACACATACCCTCGGGCCTGTGCCCCCGATCCTGGACGCCGCCCTGCTCACCGGCTGGGCGAAGGCGGCCGTGGCCGCCCTCGAACGGCATCGCGCCGAGATCGACCGGATCAACGTCTTCCCGGTCCCGGACGGGGACACGGGCACCAACCTGCTGCTGACGATGCGCGCGGCCGTCGAGGAGGCGCGTGGCGACGGGGAGCCGGTCGCGCCGGCGCTCGCGCGGGGCGCGCTGCTGGGGGCGCGCGGCAACTCCGGGGTGATCCTCTCGCAGGTGCTGCGCGGTATGGCCGACGCGATCGCCGCGGTGGCCGGGCCCTCGGCGGGCGGGAGGGTGCTGGCCGACGGGCTGGGTCGCGCCCACCGCCTGGCCACCGCCGCGGTGACCCGCCCCCGCGAGGGCACGGTGCTGTCGGTGCTCTCCGCGGCGGCGGTCGCGTCGGTGGCGGTGGGCTCCGACCGGCTCGACGACGTGTCCGCCGCGGCCGCCGACGCCGCCCGCGACGCGTTGCGCGAGACCACCGGTCAGCTCCCCGAGCTGGCGCGCGCCGGGGTCGTCGACGCCGGAGGGCTGGGCCTCTACCTCGTGCTCGACGCGCTCGCGGCACTCGTGGGCGGGCGCCCGGAGGCGGTGGCGCCCGCCCCGACGGGCGATCGGGGACCCGCCCGGGGCCGCGACGCGCTCGTGGCGGAGCGGGAGGTCGGCTCGCCGGTGTTCGACTACGAGGTGATGTACCTGCTCGACGTGCCCGGGCGCGACGGTGCCGCCGCCGTCGCCGCGTTGCGCGAGGAGCTCGACGCGCTCGGGGACTCGGTGGCCGTCGTCGGTGGCGGGGCGGAGGTCGACGGATCGTCCACGTGGAACGTCCACGTGCACTGCACCGACGTCGGCGCGGCGATCGAGGCGGGGATCGCGGCCGGGCGCCCGCACCGGATCACCGTGGTGCGCTTCGCCGACCAGCTCGCCCCCGCGCCCGACCGGTTCGAGCGGCCCCGCGCCGTGCTCCTCGTCGCGGCCGGGGCCGACCTGGCGGATCTGGCGCGCACGGCGGGCGCGGACGTCCTGGAGCGTTCCGGCGCCGTCGACGCGCCGGCCGTGCAGCGCGCGATCGTGGGCACCGGCGCCCGGCACGTCGTGGTGCTGCCCGGCGACACCGAGCTGACCGGGACCGTCGAGCGGGCCGCCGCCGCCGCGCGGCGCGACGGCCAGGAGGTGCTCGTCGTCCCCACCGCGTCGGTGCTGCAGGGACTCGCGGCGCTGGCCGTCCACGACCCGGGGCGCCGGGCGGCCGACGACGTGGTCGCGATGGCCGAGGCGGCGGCGCTGACGCGCACGGCGGCGCTGCTCGTCGCCGAGAGCGAGGCACTGACCTGGGTGGGCCGCTGCGAGCCCGGCGACGTGCTCGGCCTCTCCGACGGCGAGGTCGTGCTGATCGCCCCGGATCTGGCTGTCGGTGCGCTGTGGTTGGCTCATCGCATGCTCACCGCGGGGGGTGAGATCGTCACGGCCCTGCTGGGGGAGGGGGCCGGCGACGAGCTGGGCGAGGGCCTGGCCGCGGACCTGCGCCGCACCCATCCCGAGGTCGACGTCGTGGTGCACCGCGGGGGGCAGGCCGACTATCCGCTGGTGCTGGGGGTGGAGTGACAGAGATCGACATGGGGAGTGCGCTGCAGTCCACCATCGGCAGGAAGTCGGCCGACCTGCTGGCCGCGCATCTGGACATGCACACCGTGGGCGACCTGGTCCGGCACTACCCGCGCCGCTACGTCGACCGGGGGAAGCTGACCGCGATCGCCGGGCTGGAGCTGGGCGAGCACGCCACGCTGGTCGCCGAGGTGGAGAAGAGCACCATCCGGGAGATGCGGGCGCGGCGGGGCACGATGCTGCAGGTCGTCATCCGCGACGAGCAGGGCGGCCGGCTCGACTGCACGTTCTTCAACGCGCACAAGGTGAAGCACCTGATCTACCCGGGGGTGCGCGCGGTGTTCTCGGGCAAGGTCGGGATCTTCAAGGAGAAGCTGCAGCTCACCCACCCGCAGTTCGAGCCGCTCGACGAGTCCGACGAGATCCGCCCGTTCCTGTCGGTCTACCCGGCCACGGCGAAGGTCGGCTCGCAGGTGATCGCGCGCTGCGTGCGGCAGGTGCTCGACGTCCTGGAGGATCCGACCGATCCGCTGCCCGGCACGGTCCGCGCCCGCGAGGGGCTGGCCGACCTCGGGCGGGCGCTGCGACGCATCCACGTGCCCGACACCGACGCCGACATCCACGCCGCGCGGCACCGGCTCGTCTGGGACGAGGCGATGGGGGTACAGCTCGCGCTGGCGCTGCGCCGCCAGGCCACGGTGGCGCGCCCGGCGGCGGCGTGCCCACCGATGCCGGGCGGCCTCCTCGACGCGTTCGACGCCCGGCTGCCGTTCACGCTGACGGCGGGGCAGCGGGAGGTGGGTGCGCAGATCGCGGCCGACCTGTCGCGCGCGCACCCGATGAACCGGCTGGTGCAGGGCGACGTCGGTGCGGGCAAGACGATCCTCGCGCTGCGCGCGATGCTGCAGGTCGTCGACTCCGGGCAGCAGGCGGCGATGCTCGCGCCCACCGAGGTGCTGGCCGCCCAGCACGCGCGGTCGCTGCGCGCACTGCTCGGACCGCTGGCGCAGGCCGGTGAGCTGGGCGGCGCGGAGCTCGCCACCCGGGTCACGCTGCTCACCGGGTCGCTCGGGGCGAAGGCGAAGAAGCAGGCGCTGCTCGACGCGCAGTCCGGCGAGGCGGGCATCGTCGTCGGCACCCACGCGCTGATCCAGGACCGCGTCGGCTTCGCCGGGCTCGGGCTCGTCGTCGTCGACGAGCAGCACCGGTTCGGCGTCGAGCAGCGTGACGCCCTGCGCGGCCGCGGCGAGCTCGCCCCGCACATGCTGGTCATGACCGCCACCCCGATCCCGCGCACCGTCGCGATGACCGTGTACGGCGACCTGCAGGTCTCCGCCCTGCGCGAGCTCCCGAAGGGCCGCTCGCCGATCGCCACCACGGTGGTGCCGCTGGCGGAGAAGCCGCAGTGGTTCGCGGGCGTCTGGCGCCGCGTGCGCACCGAGGTCGCGGCCGGGCACCAGGCCTACATCGTGTTCCCGCGGGTGGGAGAGGACGCCACGGACGAGGAGACGGCGCCCGACGAGGCGGCGCCGCCGCCCGACGACGCCGCCGACGAGGCCCGGCGCCCGCCGCTGGCGGTGCTCGACATCGCCCCGCGCCTGGCCGAGGGCGCCCTGGAGGGCCTGCGGTTAGGGGTCCTGCACGGGAAGCTCCCCGCCGAGGAGAAGGACACCGTGATGCGGGCGTTCGAGCGGGGCGAGATCGACGTGCTGCTGGCCACCACCGTGATCGAGGTGGGCGTGGACGTCCCCAACGCCACCGCGATCGTCATCCTCGACGCCGAGCGCTTCGGGCTCTCCCAGCTCCACCAGCTCCGCGGGCGCGTGGGTCGCGGAGCGGCGCCCGGGGTGTGCCTGCTGGTCACCGAGATGCCCGAGGCCACCACCGCCCGCGAGCGGCTCGACGCCGTCGCCGGCACCACCGACGGCTTCGAGCTCGCCCGGCTCGACCTGGAGCTGCGTCGGGAGGGTGACGTGCTCGGGGCGCTGCAGTCCGGGCGCCGTTCGGGGCTGCGGCTGCTGTCGCTGCTGCGCCACGAGGAGATCATCGCGAAGGCGCAGGTCTACGCCACGCACCTGGTGGACGCCGATCCCGGTCTCGCGTCGAGCCCGGGCCTGGCCGCGCTGGTGGGAGAGGTCGTCGCGGAGGACCGGGCGGAGTACCTGGACAAGGTGTGAGCACGCCCGGGATCGGCGCGAGCAGACCCCGGCTCGCGCGCTGGGTGGGGGTTTGCGCGCTGCCGGCGCCGCGCGCAACCCGGACCGGCGCGCGAACCCTGTCCGGCGCGCGAACCCGGACCGGCGCGCGGACCCTGTCCGGCGCGCGGACCCTGTCCCGATGCGCTGAGCTATGCGGGGAGCGCGCCGCGGGCGGCGGCGTCGAGGGCGGCCGCGGCGGTGCGGGGCAGGTGGATCACCCCGGCGGCGTCGAGCTTGGCCAGCTCCGTGCGGGCGCGGGAGTAGGCGGCCAGGCGCTCGGGCTCGCTGCCCGAGTCGCGCGCCACCGTGAGCAGCTTGAGCACCCGCTCCACGGTCGACCGCTCGGCGGGGGAGAGGCCGGAGAGGCGGATGCGCTCGGCCGCCTCGCGGGCCGCGCGCCACGACCGCTGCGCCCGGTCGACCGCGCGGACGAACTCCGCGGCGTGCTCCTCGCCCGGGAACGCGTCCGACTCCAGCGCCTGGGCCTGGGCGAACGCCTCGACGAAGCGCCCGGTGCTGGGCACCGTGACGTCCGACAGCGCGGGCAGGCGCAGCACGCTCATCGGGTCGCACTCGTGGGCCGCGTAGGCCTGCGCGAGGGTGTGGAAGCGGTCGCGCGCGTGCGACCACACCAGTTCGGGCCGCATGGTCGCCGCGGGCCGACCCGGCAGCGGGGCGGTGCCCGCAGACCGGGCGATGCGTCGCCTGCGCCGGACGGCGGCGAACACCACGCCGCCGACGAGCAGCGCCGGGAGCGCCGAGGCGAGCACCGTGACCACGAGGCCGATCACGACCAGCCCGGCCATGGTGGCGGCCACCATCACGAACATGACCACGGGGACGAGGAACAGCCACGGCGCCGGGCCGTGGTGGCGGGGCGGGCGCAGGCGGCGGCGCTCCGCGGCCCGGCGCAGCCTGCGACCCTCCGCGAACGCCGCACCGGCCGACGCCGCGGCCCGTGCGGACCGGGACCGCCGAGGATGGTGTGCCACATCTCCTTGGTACCCGATGCGACCCGGGATCCGCACGGTCCGATCGGGTGCGCCCAGGTACCTTCTGCCCACAACGATCACGAGAGGGGTCGCCCGTGTTCCGCAAGGTGCTGGTCGCCAACCGCGGCGAGATCGCCGTACGGGCCTTCCGGGCGTGCGCCGAGCTCGGGGCGTCGACGGTGGCGGTCTACCCGTACGAGGACCGCAACTCCCTGCACCGCGCGAAGGCGGACGAGAGCTACCAGATCGGCGAGGAGGGGCACCCGGTGCGGGCGTACCTCTCCGTCCCCGAGGTGATCAAGGCGGCCCGGAAGGCCGGTGCCGACGCCGTCTACCCCGGCTACGGGTTCCTGTCGGAGAACCCGGACCTCGCCGAGGCGTGCGAGGAGGCCGGCATCACGTTCGTCGGCCCACCGGCGAGCGTGCTGCACCTGACCGGCAACAAGGCGCGGGCGGTGGCCGCCGCCCGCGAGGCCGGGGTGTCGGTCCTGGCGTCCTCGGAGCCCTCCGACGACGTGCCGACCCTGCTGGCCGCGGCCGAGGACGTCGGCTTCCCGATCTTCGTGAAGGCGGTCGCCGGCGGCGGCGGGCGCGGGATGCGCCACGTTCAGGAGCGCGCAGACCTGCGCGAATCCATCGAGGCCGCGATGCGCGAGGCCGAGTCCGCCTTCGGCGACGCCACGGTGTTCCTGGAGCAGGCCGTGGTGAACCCGCGCCACATCGAGGTCCAGATCCTCGGTGACGCCGAGGGCAACGTCGTGCACCTCTACGAGCGGGACTGCTCGGTGCAGCGACGCCACCAGAAGGTCATCGAGATCGCGCCCGCGCCGAACCTCGACCCCGAGCTGCGCGAGAGGATCTGCGCCGACGCCGTGGCGTTCGCCGACCACATCGGCTACGTCAACGCGGGCACCGTGGAGTTCCTGCTCGACGAGCGCGGCCACCACGTGTTCATCGAGATGAACCCGCGGATCCAGGTCGAGCACACCGTCACCGAGGAGGTCACCGACCGCGACCTGGTGATCGCCCAGCTGCGCATCGCCTCCGGCGAGACCCTGCCCGGCCTGCGGCTGCGCCAGGAGGACATCTACCTGCACGGCGCCGCGCTGCAGTGCCGCATCACCACCGAGGACCCGTCCAACGGCTTCCGCCCGGACACCGGGACGATCAGCAACTACCGCTCGCCGGGCGGTCCGGGCGTCCGCCTCGACGGCGGTACCACGCACACCGGCGCCGAGGTCAGCGCCCACTTCGACTCGATGCTGGTGAAGCTGACGTGTCGGGGCCGCACGTTCCGCACGGCCGTCCGCCGGGCCACCCGCGCGGTGGGGGAGTTCCGCATCCGCGGCGTCTCCACGAACATCCCGTTCCTCACCGCGGTGCTGTCCGACCTCGAGTTCCAGGCCGGCCGGGTCACCACCAGCTTCATCTCCGAACGCCCCGAGCTGCTCACCGCGCGCCAGCCCGCCGACCGCGGCACGCGGCTGCTCACCTACCTCGCCGAGACCACCGTCAACCGGCCCAACGGCGACCGGCCCCGCGTGGTCGAGCCGGTCGAGAAGCTCCCCGCCTGCGATCTCGACGCCCCCGCCCCCGACGGGTCGCGCCAGCTGCTGCGCGAGCTCGGGCCCGAGGGCTTCGCGCGGCGGCTGCGCGAGCAGGACGCCGTGGCCGTCACCGACACGACCTTCCGCGACGCCCACCAGAGCCTGCTCGCCACCCGCGTCCGCACCCGCGACCTGCTCGCCGTCGCCCCGTACGTGGCGCGCACGGCGCCCGAGCTGCTGTCGCTGGAGTGCTGGGGGGGCGCGACCTACGACGTGGCCCTGCGGTTCCTCGCCGAGGACCCGTGGGACCGGCTCGCCGCCCTGCGCGAGGCCGTGCCCAACATCTGCACGCAGATGCTGCTGCGCGGCCGCAACACCGTCGGCTACACGCCCTACCCGACCGAGGTCACCGACGCGTTCGTGGCCGAGGCCGCGCGGACCGGGATGGACATCTTCCGCATCTTCGACGCCCTCAACGACGTCGCCCAGATGCGCCCGGCCATCGACGCCGTCCGCGCGACCGGCACGGCCGTGGCCGAGGTGGCGCTGTGCTACACCGGCGACCTGTCCGACCCCGGTGAACGGCTCTACACCCTCGACTACTACCTGCACCTCGCCGAGCAGATCGTCGACGCGGGCGCGCACGTGCTGGCGATCAAGGACATGGCCGGGCTGCTGCGCCCGCCCGCCGCGCGCACCCTGGTGAGGGCCCTGCGCGAGCGGTTCGAGCTGCCGGTGCACCTGCACACCCACGACACCCCGGGCGGGCAGCTCGCCACGCTGATCGCGGCGATCGAGGCCGGGGTGGACGCCGTGGACGCCGCGACGGCGTCGATGTCGGGCACCACCAGCCAGCCCGCGCTGTCGTCGCTGGTCGCGGCGACCAACCACACGCCGCGGGCCACCGGCCTGAACCTGGAGAACTGCTGCGACCTGGAGCCGTACTGGGAGGCCGTGCGCAAGGTGTACGCGCCCTTCGAGTCCGGGCTCGCGTCCCCGACGGGGCGCGTCTACCACCACGAGATCCCCGGCGGGCAGCTGTCCAACCTGCGACAGCAGGCGATCGCGCTGGGGCTGGGCGACCGGTTCGAGCTGATCGAGGACTGCTACGCGGCCGCCGACCGGATGCTCGGGCGGCTGGTGAAGGTCACGCCGTCGTCGAAGGTGGTGGGGGACCTCGCGCTGCACCTCGTCGGCGCCGGGGTCGAGCCGGCCGACTTCGAGAAGGACCCGGGCGACTTCGACGTGCCCGACTCGGTCATCGGCTTCCTGCGCGGTGAGCTGGGCGACCCGCCCGGCGGCTGGCCCGAGCCGTTCCGCACCCGCGCGCTGGAGGGCCGCTCGCCGGAGAAGGAGAGCGTCGAGCTCACCATCGACGACCGCCGCGGCCTGATGTCCGAGGAGGACGGGGGCACCGACCGCCGCGCCACGCTCAACCGGCTGCTGTTCCCCGCGCCGACCACGGAGTACCTGACCCACCAGGAGACCTACGGCGACACGTCGGTGCTGTCCACCAAGGACTACCTCTACGGCCTGGAGCCCGAGGTCGAGCACGCCGTCGACCTGGAGCCCGGCGTGACGCTGCTCATCGGGCTGGAGGCCATCTCCGAGGCCGACGAGCGCGGCTACCGCACCGTGCTCACCACGCTCAACGGGCACCTGCGCCCGGTCATGGTGCGCGACGAGTCGATCGAGAGCGACGTCAAGGCCACGGAGAAGGCCGACCGCGGCAACGACGCCCATCTCGCGGCCCCCTTCGCGGGCGTGGTGACGCTGTCGGTGGCCGAGGGCGACACGGTCGACGACGGCCAGACGGTCGCCACGATCGAGGCCATGAAGATGGAGGCGTCGATCACCGTGCAACGATCCGGCACCGTCAAGCGATTGGCCATCGGAGGGGTGCAGCAGGTGGAGGGCGGCGACCTGCTGCTGGAACTGGAGTAGCGGTGCGCGGATCCGGGTAGTCGGTTCCGACCCGCCGGTGCTCGACCGACGGTGAACCGGGAGCACTCATGGGCGAACCGCACGACGTGCCGTGGACCGGGCTGGACCGGGCCGCGAGCCGCGCAGGGCGGCTCGACCGCGTCGAGGTGAAGATCCTGGTGCCGGGCGACGGCCTCGACGAGCTGGCCGCCGACATGCGGGTGCGCACCACGGGCACCCGGGAGGTCTACTTCCTCGACACGCCCGACCTCGACCTGCTCGGGCAGGGGCTGGTGGTCCGGGCCCGCACCGCGGGCGTCGGCGCGGGCGACTCCGTCGTGAAGCTGCGCCGCTCCCGGCCGGTCCGGCTGCCCCGCGAGCTGCGGCGCTTCCGCGACCTGAGCGTCGAGCTCGACGCGTCGCCGTCGACCTCGCTGTGGACCACCGCGGTACGGCAGCGGCTGCGGCCCTCGGTCGTCCGGGCCGCCGTGCGCGGTCGGGAGCCGCTGCGCACGCTCATGTCGGCCGAGCAGCGCCGCTTCCTGCGCATGCTCGCCGGCACCCGCCCGCCGCTGCGCGACCTGCGGGTGCACGGGCCGGCCATGGTGACGCGGACCGTGGGCACCCTCCCCGGCAGCCCGCGGCGGCTGGAGCTGCAGCGCTGGTCCTGCCCCGACGGCTCGCAGCTGTACGAGGTCTCGGCCAAGTGCGCGCCGTCGCGCGCGACCCGCACGGCCGCGCAGATCCGGCGGCTGCTGCGCGCCCGTGGGATCGACCCGACCGCGGCACAGCCCACCAAGACGAGCGCGCTGCTGGAGGCTGCCAGACTCGCCCGGTGACTCGGATCATCGCGGGTGCGGTCGGCGGGCGGCGGCTGGAGGTTCCCGCCCGCGGCACCCGCCCCACCTCGGACCGGGTGCGCGAGGCGCTGTTCAGCGCGCTGGAGCACGACCCCGGTCTGGACGCCACCGCGGTGCTCGACCTGTGTGCCGGCTCGGGCGCGCTCGGGCTGGAGGCCCTGTCCCGGGGCGCGGCGCACGCGTTGCTGGTGGAGTCCGACCGGCGCGCGGCGGCGGTGCTGCGGCGCAACGTCGCGGGTCTCGGCCTGCCGGGCGCCGAGGTACGGGCGGCACCCGCCGCCACCGTGCTGGGGGCCCCGGCCACGCGTCGCTACGACGTGGTGCTGGTCGACCCGCCCTACGACCTGCCCGACGCCGAGGTGGCCGGCTGGCTCGCGGCCGCCGCCGCGCAGGGCTGGCTGGCCGAGGACGTCACCGTGGTGGTGGAGCGGCGCGCCGGCTCCGCGTTCGGGTGGCCGCGGCCGCTGGCGGCCCGGCGCGAGCGCCGCTACGGCGACACGGTGCTGCACGTCGGCGGGCCGTCCCCGGCGCCGTGATCCTGGCGCGCCCGGCCGGGGGCGCCGGGCTCGGCTCAGTAGGCCTGCACCGCGAGCCCGACGGCCAGGGCCAGCCCGGCCAGCGCGATGCCCACCCGCAGCGGCCCGGCCGGCAGCCTGCGCACCACCGCGGGGCCGCACCAGCCGCCGACCAGCAGGCCGAGGGCCAGCGGCAGCACGGCCCACCACTGGACGGGGCCGAGCACCGCGAAGCCCACCGCCGCCACCGCGTTCGCCACCCCGAGCAGCACGGCCTTGAACGCGTTGCCCCTCGGCAGCGACACCGGCAGCCCCACCAGCACCAGGGCCAGCATGAGCACGCCCGCCGCGGCACCGAAGTAGCCTCCGTAGACGGCGACGGCGAACATCCCGCCGACGACCCCGGCGCCCGCGCGCCGCGGCCCGCGCCGGTCGGCCGCCGCCCGGATCCGCGGTTGGACCAGCAGCACGAGCGCCGCCCCGCCGACCAGGAACGGCACGATCCGTTCGAACGCCCCCGGCGGGGTGACGAGCAGCAGGCCCGCCCCCGTGGCCCCGCCGAGCGCGGCGACCGGCAGCAGCCGCAGCAACGTCGGCGCCTGCCCCGACAGCTCCGGCCGGGACCCGGCCGCCTGCCCGACCGTCGAGAACGACAGCGCCATGGTGTTGGTGACGTTCGCGGCCGTCGGCGGCAGCCCGACCGCCAGCAGGGCCGGGTAGGAGAACAGTGACGCCAACCCGGCGATCGACCCGGACAATCCGGCCGCGAAGCCCGCCACCACGAGCAGCAGCGCGTTCACCGCCGCACCCGGCCGCTGCGCGGGCCGCGACGGACCCGCCCGCGTTGCCGGAAGGCCCCCAACACCCAAAAACGTTGGATGAAGGTGGCCGTGCTGCAACGGGGGGCCCGGCGCACCCACCGGGCCGCGCCACCGCCGGGAGCGCCGGCAACGCCGCCCCGGGCCGCTCCGC
>NZ_JAJCYB010000020.1 GCF_029263155.1 Pseudonocardia sp. | reverse complement strand
CCGCAAGGGCGGCACCATCGTCACCTGCGCCTCGACGAGCGGCTACGAGCACGTCTTCGACAACCGCTACCTGTGGATGAACCTCAAGCGGATCGTCGGCTCGCACTTCGCCAACTACCGCGAGGCGTGGGAGGCCAACCGACTGGTGGCCAAGGGCAAGATCCACCCGACGGTGTCGCGGGTCTACCCGCTCGCCGACACCGGTCAGGCCGCCTACGACGTTCACTCCAACGCGCACCAGGGAAAGGTCGGGGTGCTGTGCCTCGCGCCGTCCGAGGGCCTGGGCGTTCGCGACCCGCAGAAGCGTGAGCTGCATATCGATGCCATCAACCGGTTCCGGGGCGTCTGAGGAGCCCGATCCGAACCACTCGTTCGAGCACCGGCCGCTCACGTACGTGTGACAACCCCCAGGTACGGTGTGCAGCATGCCTGCTGGAGACGATCACCTTCCGGCGCCGGGTTCCGCATTTGCCATCAGCCGCAGGGGTTATGACGCGACCCAGGTCGATGACTATCTGCGTCATCTCGATGCGCAGCTGCGGATGCTCGCCGCCGATCGGGACGCGGCTGTCGAACAGAACGGCCAGCTCACCAGGCAGGTGAACGTAGCCTGGGCGGAGACAGACCGCCTCAAGGGCCAGCTCAGGCGCCTGTCCGCGCCACCGGAGAGCGTCGAGGGCATGAGCGAGCGGCTGCAGTCGATGCTGCGCCTCGCCCAGGACGAGGTGGCCGAGCGTCGGCGACGCGCGGAGGCCGAGGCCGCCGACATCATCGCCAGGGCCGAAGCAGCCGCCGCCGAGCTGCCCATGCGCAACGAGGAGGAACGGCTGCGTCTCGAGCACGAGCGCACCGCCCTGCGGCTCGAGCGCGACCGGGCGCTCGCCGAGGCCACCGCCGAGGCCCAGCGGGTGCGCGACGAGGCCCGCGCCGAGACCGACAAGCTGCGCGCGGAGGTCACTGCCGAGTTGGAGCGCGAGCGGATCGCCGCGGAGACGGGCCGGAACGACCTGCGTGACCAGAGTGACGCGAAGCGGGCCCAGGTCGAGGAGGACTTCCGGATCGCGATGACCGCGCGGCGCAGCGAGGCGATCGCCACCATCGAGCAGAACCTGGCGAGCAGCCAGAACGAGGCGAGGTCCCGGCTCTCTGCCGCCACCGACCGGGCCAACCAGCTCGTGGCGGACGCGACCGCGAAGTCCGGCGAGTTGATCGCAAACGCGGAGAACCAGGCACGGAACGTTATCCGGTCCGCCGAGGTCAGGGTCGCCGAGCTGGATGCGCTGCGCGAACGGATGCGCAGCCAGCTCTCCGCGTTGCGCGGGGTGCTCGACGAGGCCGTGCCGGGCCTGGCGAGGCCGACCGTGACTCCCGGCACCTCCACCGATACCACCGGCACCGAGCAGCCCGGCACGCCCGCGGGGCCGGCACGCGACGGGTCGGCCTCCGGGTCCGAGGAGCCGGCCGGGTCGGCGTCACAACTCACTCCCGAACCACGGACCGGCGGTCGACGTCACACCTCACCCCGCCCGGTCGCGGCGCCCACACATGGTGACCGGCCCGACCTGCCGCACGCGAGCACGCCCCGACCGGATGCCGGATCAGCCGACGAACGGCAATCCGCCGAAACGGACGCAAAGACCCCGGGAGCCAACGGCGGCAAGCCGCGGCCGAGCCCCCGACGGCGCAATCCGGCCCCGGTCGGCCGACAGAGCTGACCCGGCCGGGCCATCCCCCGATGAAGGCCCCACGGCGCGATGCGCCGGATGCCCTACCGCGCGATGTGACCGGCAGCCATCAGACCCGGCACCCGGGACGGCGGCGGAGCCTGGCCGACCAGCACAGTGTGTGCCAGTGCCGCCGATCATCGGCCGCGCCGCCCGGCGGTGAACCGGCCGCGCCGCCCGCTGCGCCGGCGCCCGCTCCCGCGCCGCCGGCGGACCAGGCCACGAGGTGCGCCACACCCGGGCGGATCTCGTGGTCACATCCCGGGCACCGGTAGACCTTCGACGCCCGCGCTCCGGGCACCGTGCAGACCAGCCACTCGCCGTCGTCGGCGACTTCGGTACGGGCCCAGCCGACGGCGGCCCGCGCCCACCCGACCGAACCCCCGCCAGCCGCGGCCGGGGACGGCGCCGGCGGAACGCGCGTACGGCGACCGTCCGACGCCGCACGGCCGCTGCGGTCGGGATGACGACGGGGCACCGGCCCAGTATCGCCGAGCCGGCGGACTAGCGGGCGGCGTAGTCCCGGAACCCCTGCCCGGTCTTGCGACCCAGCCGGCCCGCGGTGACCAGGTGCTCGAGCAGGGGGGCCGGCGAGAACGCCGCCTCGCGGAACTCCTGGAACAGCGTCTGTTCGATGGCCAGCGACACGTCCAGGCCGACCACGTCGAGCAGCTCGAACGGCCCCATCGGCAGCGCGCAGCCGGTCTTCATCGCCGCGTCGATATCGTCGGCGGTGGCGTAGTGCGCCTCCAGCATCTTGACCGCGTCGTTGAGGTAGGGGAACAGCAGCGCGTTCACGATGAATCCGGCGCGGTCGCCGCAGAACACCGCCTTCTTGCCCAGCGTCTCGCACAGCGCCCGGGCGGTGGCCACCACGTCCGCCGAGGTGGAAATGGTGCTGACCACCTCCACGAGCTTCATCACCGGTGCCGGGTTGAAGAAGTGCAGCCCGATCACGTCACCGGGCCGTGAGGTGGCCGCCGCACACTCGATCACCGGCAGCGACGACGTGGTGGTGGCCAGGATCGCCCCGGGCCGGCAGACCTCGTCCAGCGCCTCGAACACGGCGCGTTTGACGTCCAGCTCCTCGGCGATGGCCTCGATCACCAGGTCACAGGCCGCGAAGTCGTCGAAGGACGTGGTGCCGCGCACCCGCCCGATGGCGGCGTCCCGATCGGCCTCGGTCATCTTGCCACGCACCACGGCCTTCTCCAGGGAGCGCCGCAGCTTGCCCAGCGCCTCCTCGGTCTTGCCGTC
>NZ_JAJCYB010000019.1 GCF_029263155.1 Pseudonocardia sp. | reverse complement strand
CCCTCCGAAGAGGCTCTCGACGCCCCGCTCAGCCCGCCGGATCTCTCCGACGAACCGGGGCCTGCTACTGGGCGCTCCGGTACCTACCCAGGCGGGACTCACACCCGCTGGCCTGATCCAGCTTTCAGGACGCACCACCGGCCGCATCCTAGCCGCCGGGCTCCGCGACCCACCGCCCCCGGATGGAGACTGCCCGACAGTCCTGCTCCGAACGGAGCAGAGCCGCAACCTCGCCCCGCGACGGCCGCCGCGAACCGCGGCGCGGGGACACCGTGTCGTGTCTGCCTGCCGCTCGTCGGCGCCCCGCCGACGCCCGGCCGCTCCCGGTGATCACCGGCTGGGAACGTGCAGGCGTGCAGACCGTGACATGATCACCGTCTCGGCACCCGGAGGCGCACATGCGACTCCTGGCGGTTCCCAGGCGATGATCATGAAGGCCCAACGCGCCGGCATTCGCCTCGCTCGGGCCGGGGGCCCGGAACCTGGCCGGATCCAGCCGCAGGCCGGCCCGGGCCCGGAACGGGATAGGGCGGCAGGCACGTCCGGCAGGGTAAACGGTCGTGGTGATCCGTCTCAGCGTGCCGGTCCGCGTCAGGTGCCGATCGTCGCCACCGCCGTGGCCGCCTCCGGCCCCCGGTCCAGCAGCACCCGGAAGCCGGCCTCGTCGAGGATCGGCACCCCGATCTCCAGTGCCTTGTCGTACTTCGATCCCGGCGACTCCCCGGCCACGACGAACGCGGTCTTCTTCGACACCGAGCCGGCCGCGCGGCCACCGCGGGCGGTGATGGCCTCCCGGGCCTCGTCGCGGGAGAAGCCCTCCATCGACCCGGTGACGACGATCGACATCCCGTCCAGCGTGCGGGCCACCGAGTGGTCGACCTCGTCGACCATGCGGACCCCGGCCGCACGCCACCGGGCGACGACCTCGCGGTGCCAGTCGACGGAGAACCAGTCGCGCAGGGCGGCGGCGATCGTGGGGCCGACGCCCTCCACCCCGGCGATGGGCGCGAGCGCGGCGGCGAGCGCCCTCGCCCGGGTGCGGACCTCGGCCCGCGCCGCCTTCTCCGCGGCCAGCGCCTGCTCCTCGGCGGACGGCTCGGCCGGGCCGTCCCCGGCGCCCGTCCCACCGGTGGACGCGTCGGCGGATCCCGGCGCGTCCACCGGTGGGACGCCGGCACCCGCGGTGGCCGGCTCTGGCGCGGGGGCGTCGTCCGCCTCGGCGGCGGAACCGTCGGAGGTGATGGCGAGCCCGGCGGCCTCGGTGGCGCGGGCCGCCTCCGCGGCGGCCGCCTCGATGGCGTCCATCGAGGTGAACTCCCGGGCCAGCGCCTGCGCGGCCGTGGGGCCGACATGCCGGATCGAGAGCCCGACGAGCACCCGCCACAAGGGCCGGTCCTTCGCCGACTCGAGGTTGGCGAGCAGCTTGTGGCCGTTGGCCGAGAGCACCCCGGCCTTGGTGCGGAACAGGTCGGTGGCCAGCAGGTCGGCCTCGGTGAGCGCGAAGACGTCGCCCTCGTCGCGCACCACGCCCGCCGCGAGCAGCGCGACCGCGGCCTCGTACCCCAGGCCCTCGATGTCGAACGCCCCGCGCCCGGCGACGTGGAACAGCCGCTCCCGCAGCTGCGCCGGGCAGGAGCGCGAGTTGGGGCAGCGCAGGTCGGCGTCGCCCGCCTTCTGCTGGGCGAGCGCGGTGCCGCACTCCGGGCAGTGGGTGGGCATGACGAACGCCCGCGCGTCGTCGGGCCGCAGCTCGACCACGGGCCCCAGCACCTCGGGGATCACGTCGCCCGCCTTGCGGATGACCACGCGGTCGCCGATCAGGACCCCCTTGCGCTCGACCTCGTGGGCGTTGTGCAGCGTGGCCATCGACACCGTGGAGCCGGCCACCACCACCGGCTCCATCACCGCGAACGGGGTGACGCGCCCGGTGCGGCCCACGTTGACCTGGATGTCGAGGAGCGTCGTCGTGGCCTCCTCCGGCGGGTACTTGAACGCGATGGCCCACCGCGGCGCCCGCGACGTGGAGCCCATCCGCCGCTGCAACGCCACCTCGTCGACCTTGACGACCACACCGTCGATCTCGTGCTCGATGTCGTGGCGGTGCTCGCCCCAGTACTCGACGTGGGCGACGACGGCGTCGACGTCGTCGAGCACCACCGAGCGCCCCGAGACCGGCAGGCCCCAGGCGCGCAGCGCGTCGTATCCCTGCGACTGGCGCTGCAGGGTGAGGCCCTCGCGCCTGCCGAAGCCGTGGCAGATCAGCCGCAGGTTGCGCGACGCGGTGACGCGCGGGTCCTTCTGCCGCAGCGACCCGGCCGCGGTGTTGCGCGGGTTGGCGTACACCGGCTTGCCGGCCTCGACCATCTGCGCGTTGAGCGCCTGGAAGTCCTCCAGCCGGAAGTAGACCTCGCCGCGCACCTCGACCAGCGCCGGTACCGGGAACTCGTCGGTGCCGGTGAGCAGCGACGGCACCTCGACCAGGGTGCGCATGTTGAGCGTGATGTCCTCGCCGGTGCGCCCGTCGCCGCGGGTGAGGGCCCGGGTGAGCCTGCCGCCCTCGTAGAGCAGGTTCACGGCGAGCCCGTCGATCTTGAGCTCGCACAGGTAGTGCACCCGCCCGGTATCGCTCACCGGGCCGATCTCGCGCGCCACCCGCTCCGCCCAGGCGCGCAGCTCGTCGGCGGCGAACGCGTTGTCCAGGCTCATCATGCGCTCGAGGTGGTCGTGCGCGGTGAACTCGGTGGAGAAACCGCCGACCCGCTGGGTGGGCGAGTCGGGCGTGACCAACTCCGGGTGCCGCTCCTCCAGCTCCAGCAGCTCGCGCCACAGCGCGTCGAACTGCCCGTCGGAGATCACGGGCGCGTCGAGCACGTGATAGCGGAACAGGTGCCCCGCGACCTCCTCGGCAAGGGTCGCGTGACGATGCGCGGGGTCGGGCGCGGGGGCTTCTGGACTCACGTGTCGCAGGCTATCGAGACACCCCGACGTTCTCCCGCGACGCTCGCTGTCACATGAAGTTGCGGGTGTGCAGCGCGGAGAGCTCGGCGGCCTCGTCGGGCGGGAAACCCAGCCGGGTCAGCCGCCGGCGGCGACCCTCGTCCATCACGCGGTGCAGCTCCTGCACGGCGTCGTGGCCCCGGGCGATCGCCTCCGGGGTCCAGGCGCCCGCGGCGAGCACCACCAGGGCGTCGAGGACGTCGGCGTTGAGGCCCGCGGTGTCGGCGAGCGCGTCGTGGCGGCGCTCGACGGCGGCGCGCAGCTTCCCGCGCAGCGAAGGGTCCAGCGCCGACTGGTGTTCCAGGTGCGCCACGCCGAACGCGACGTGCCGCGCCTCGTCCACCCGGGCCAGGCGGGTGACCTGGCGGGTCACCGGGTCCGGGGCGTGCTCGTCCAGGAACGACAACAACGCCAGGAAGCTGCCCTCCCCGAGCACCGAGAGCAGGAACGAGGCGAGGGAGAAGTCCGGCTCGGTGAGCAGCGTCATCAGCGACGCCCGCCCCCCGGCGGAGGAGGTCCCCATCTCCCCGCCGTGCAGCAGCGCGCGGCGGGTGAACACCTCCACGTGCCGCGCCTCGTCGGCGGTCTGCACCGCCAGCAACTGCTGGACCTCGCGGAAGTGCGGGTGCACCCTGGCGAGCAGCCGCGCCGGGATCACGAGCGCGGCCTGCTCGTTCTCCACGAGGTAGGTCATCACCTGCACCACGGCCGACTCGACGTCCGGCGGCGGCCGCTGCCCCGCGGACCAGTCGACGGCCGTGGCCGGGTCCCACTGAGCCGCCGCGGCGTGCGCATAGAGGCGGGGCGCGAGATCGGCCCAGACGACGTCGCGGTCGTCGAGGTCGAACGGGCCACCCGACTGCGCCGGCGGCGGGCCGCTCGTCTCCACCAGCGCGCCCCGTGCGGCCAGGCCCCAGTGCACGGGCGGTCGGCGCACGATTCCGTCCACCGCCGGCCCACCGGCCCGCTCCGCGCCCGCCCAGCGCTGTTCCGCGGCAGGCCCGCGCGCGACCGTCCAGCCGCCGTGCGGGTCGGCCGTGAAGCCGTGCCCACGGGCCCGGCACCAGGCCCGCAGGTGCACGCCGAGCGCCGGGTCGCCGCCGACGACGTGGACGGTGGGCCGCGCGCGCAGCGCCCGGTCGACGAGCAGGTGGGCACCCCGTTCGAACCCCAGCCACCCGAGATCGAGCGGGGCGCCCCCGGTCACGGCCGGTACTCCGGGGCTGTCACCGCACCCGTCCCGTCGTAGAACCCCGCCTCGTCCACCGCGGCGTCCAGCAGCTCGAAACCGCTGGTCCGCCCGACGCGCCAGGCCCGCAGCCCCTCCAGGTCGAGCAGGGGACGCACCTGCGGGTCGTCGTAGGACATCGCCAGCAGCAGCGCCACGAACCGGTCGGCGAGCTCGGCGGGTGCGGTGTCCACGATCGTCATCGTGCAGTGGTCGTAGGTCCCGGTCTGGCCGAGGATCCGGGTGCCGCCGGCCGGCAGCGTGCCCTCCCGGGTGAACAGCAGGTGGTTGCCGTCGATCATGCAGGCGGCGTCCACCTCCCCGGCCACCAGCGCGCGGGCGGCGTCGCGCTCGCCACCGACGTGGTCGCCGTGCAGTCCGACCCCGACGTCGAACCGGCGCACCGACGGCTCGGCGCCCTCGGCCCGCAGGTACGACAGCGGGATCAGCGTGGCCTGCGGGGAGTCGACCGCACCCACGCCGACCGTGCGCCCCGTGAGCTCGGTCAGGGACTCGATCCCGGAGTCCGCGCGCACGACCACCACCGACGTCAGGTCCTGGTCGGTGTCGCGCATCACCGCCGAGGTCACCGTGCGGCCACGCGCCGCGGCGAGGCGCTGCGAGCGCAACCAGGCCAGCGGGGAGTTCCAGGCGGCGTGGATGCGACCGTCGACGAGGTCCTCGACCTGGCGCTCGTAGTGGGAGTAAAGGACGAAGTCGACGTCGAGGCCCTCGGCCCGGAACCACTGCCGGAAGCCCTCCCAGATCGTGACGACCTTGGGGTCGTAGGCGACCGCGCCCATCAGCAGGGTCGTCATCAGGCGTCCCCGAGCAGCGGCAGGCCGAGCGTGGCGCGGCCGACGAAGTCGCGCAGCGCGTCGGTGGTGGGGGCCATCACGCGGGCGGCGAGCGAGTCGCGGAACCGCCGCTCCACACCGACCTCCTTGCGGAACGCCGCCCCGCCGCACAGCCGCAGCACCCCGTCGGCGACCTCCGAGGACGCCTCGGCCGCGACGGCCATGACCTGCAGTACACGCAGCGTCGCGTCCGGGCGGCCCTCGGCCAGCGCGGTGAGGGTGTCGGCGAGGAACGCGCGGGCCTCGTCGGCACGGGTGCGCAACCGGGCGAACTCCACGCGCGGGATCGGCTGCTGGGCCAGCGTCTGGTCCAGGTGCTCCAGCCGCGACGAGGTGAGGTGGGCCGCCGCGGACCCGACGAGTGCCTCCATCAGGCCGACCGAGAACGCCGCGTTGCCGACCAGGAACGTGGGCAGCACGACACCGAGTGCGATGTCGAGGCCCGCGCCGTCGTCGCCGAGCCCGGCCGTGGCCGCGACCGGCACCCCCTCGGCGCGCACCGGGTTCGACGAGTTGCCGCGCAGGCCCAGCCCGTCGAACGGGGCGGCCACGCTCAGGCCGGCCGCGTCCGCCGGGACCAGCCACAGCGTCATCGGGCCGTCGGCGGCGAGCGGGCGGCTCGACCACACGTAGCTGTCGGCCTGCCCGGCCGAGGTGATCCAGCTCTTCGCGGCGTCGAGGCGCACGGCGTCGCCGTCGGTGGTGGCCGTGCCCAGGGGCGTCCAGAAATGGCTGCGTGAGCCCGCCTCGGAGAGCGCGAGGCTGCTCACGTGCTCGCCGCGGGCGATGGCCTCCCGTACCTCGACGGGGCCGTGCGCCTCGATCACCGAGACGGCGGCGTAGTGCATGAGCACGACCATCGCGGTCGAGCCACAGGCCGCGGCGATCTCCTCGACGACGCCGGCAACGTCGGCGAGGGAGCCGCCGCCCCCGCCCACGTCCGGGGAGCTGAACAGGCCGAGGAAGCCGGCAGCTCCCAGGGCGTCGAGCGCGGCGCGCGGGTAGGCGCCGGTGCGGTCGGTGTCGGCCGCGGCCGGGGCGATGACGTCGTCGACGATCGCGGCCAGCGCGGCGGTTCGGTCGAGCACAGCAGAACTCACGGGATGCTCCTCGCGGTGCGACCGCGCGGCTCAGCCCGGTGGGGCACCGCCGTCGCGGTCGGGAAGGTCCGCCCGGACCGGGCGGTGGGGTCGGGTGCGTCAGCGGCGTCGCAACACGGCGGACCTCCCCTCTGCGGCTGCCCCGGAAGCTACCGCGACCCCGGTCGGGCTGCAGCCCACGCTCCGCTCTCAGCCCGCCGCGGTCGCGCGGAACGTGCGCCGGTAGGCCAGCGGGGACACACCCCGCTCGCGGACGAAGTGCTCCCGCAGCACCGCTGCCGACCCGAAGCCCGAGTGCCGGGCCACCTCCTCGACCGCCAGGTCACCGGTCTCCAGCATCCGCTCGGCGAGACGGATGCGCTGCGCGGTGAGCCAGGCGTAGGGCGTGGTGCCGGTGTGGGCGCGGAACCGGCGGGCGAAGGTGCGCGGCGACAGGTTGGCCCGCGCCGCGAGCGCCTCCACGGTGAGCGGCTGGGCGGCGTTCTCGGCGGCCCAGGCCAGCAGCGGGCCGAGCAGGTCGTGTGTGACGGGCACGGGCTGCTCGATGAACTGCGCCTGACCGCCGTCGCGGTGCGGGGGCACGACCATGCGCCGGGCGATCGCGTTGGCGACCTCCCGGCCGTGGGCCTGGCGGATCAGGTGCAGCGAGGCGTCGATCCCGGCCGCCGTGCCGGCGCTGGTGACCACCGGGCCCGCGTCGACGTAGAGCACCCCCGCGTCGAGGTCGACCTCGGGATAGCGGCGCGTGAACTCCTCGGCGTGCAGCCAGTGGGTGGTGGCGCGGCGCCCGTCGAGCAGTCCGCAGGCGGCGAGGGTGAACGCCCCGGTGCAGTGGGCCAGCACCCGCGCCCCGCGGCCGATCGCGGCGTGCAGCGCGTCGGCGAGCGCGGCCGACGGCAGGTCGGGGCCATCGCTGCCGGTGATCACCACCAGGTCGGCCGTGGCGAGCCGCTCCAGGCCGTGGTCGGGAAGGACCCGCA
This sequence comes from Pseudonocardia sp., assembly GCF_029263155.1. Lineage (GTDB taxonomy): Bacteria > Actinomycetota > Actinomycetes > Mycobacteriales > Pseudonocardiaceae > Pseudonocardia. The sequence goes on along the minus strand of NZ_JAJCYB010000019.1, from coordinate 12,360 downwards.
GCCCGGTGTCGGTCCGTACCGGGCCCGGGTACTCGCCGACGACGGCGTAGTCGAAGCACGGCAGACCGGCGTCGGCGCGGTCGTAGCCGAAGACCTCGCTGAAGACCCCGAGGCTGAAGGTGCCCACACCGGGTTGCGCCACCGTCGCGACGTCGCGCAGCTGCCATCGGTCCATTTTGGCAGGATAGCAGTGAAAGTAGTCCTTCCTGCCACTCGTCGACCGGCGGCGATCCGCGCAGGATCGACACCATGTTCACTGCCTACTGCCCCCGCCACGGCGCCCGCGTCCTGCTCTCCGAGCGGCGGATCCTGGCCGTCCACAACACCCCCGACGGCATCGTCGTCGAGGCCGAGTGCCACGACGGCGCGCGCCTCTTCACCGTCACCGGCCGCCAGGTGGCCGACGACGCGGCCGACCGGGTCCAGCGGGCCCGCCGGGCCGTCGCCACGGTGCGGCAGCGGCGGCCCGCCGGGGCCGGCACCGCCGGGTAGGGCCCCGGATCAGCGGCGGTCGGGTCCGTCCTCGTCGGGCGGGTCGAGGAAGGCGCGGCCCAGCTCCCGGGAGAGTTCCAGGGCGCGGCGCGACCACGCCGGGTCGGCGCCGGCGAGCCCGCAGGTCGGGGTCGGGACGCACAGCGTCGAGAGCCGCACGCGGTCGAAGCCGAGGCGGTCGGCCAGGTCGAACGCCGGACCGGCGAGGTCGCGAGAGCGCACCGGGTGCCCGGGGTCCAGCGCCGGCACCAGCCCGAGCAGCAGCGGCGTGCCCGCGTCCCAGACGGCGCCGAGCTCGTCGAGGGCGGCGGGGACCGCGGTGCGGCCGCAGATCGCGGGACGGGTGGCATCGATGCCGATCCCCGCCGCGCCGACGTCGGCGAGCAGCGGTACCGGCGGCCGGTCGGCGCAGCAGTGGAGCACCACCGGCACACCGACGCCGTCGATCAGCTCGCGCAGCACGTCCTTCGCCGCGGACCCCGACACCGCGCGCACGGTGCCGTAGCGCGACGGCGTCGGCACCAGCCCGCCCAGCACCTGTGGCAGGCCGGGCTCGTCGAGCTGGAGCACGACCTGTGCGCCGGTGCGGGCGGCGACCTCCGCGACGTGCTGGCGCAGCCCCTCCAGCAGGCTCGCGGCGAACTCGCGGACCGCCCCGCGGTCGGACAGCACGGTGTGCCCGGAGCGCACCTCGACCGACGCCGCGAGCGTCCAGGGCCCGGCCGCCTGCACCTTCACCCAGCCCGGACGGACCGGCTCGCAGGCCTCGTCGAAGGCGTCGAGGTCACCGCGGAGCAGGTCGACGGCGCGGCGGTGGTCGGCCCCCGGTCGGGATGCGACGCGGTATCCGGAGGGCCGCACCTCCACCGCGATGTCGACGAGCAGACCCGCGGTGCGCCCGATCATATCGGCGCCGACGCCGCGGACGGGCAGCTCGGGCAGGTGCGGGAACAGCGGCAGCTCGCCGGTGACGGTGGCGGCGGACTCGCGCACGTCGTCGCCGGGCATGGAGCCGACGCCGGTGGCGACGCCCGCGGGCCAGCGGGGCCGCTCGACGGGCTCGTCCGGCTCGTCCTGCACGACGGTGACCCCGCTGGGGGTGGGCCGCGCGTCTCCCAGCCCGGCCGCCGCGAGCGCCGCGGCCAGCGGGTCCTCCCGCTCGGGCGGGGCCGGGGCGAGCCCGGCGGCGGCGAGCGCGGCAGCCAGCGGATCGTCGGTGCTCATGTGCGCTGTCTACCAGGCGCGAACCCGGGCGTGCGGCGGCGCATGGCGTGCCCGGCCCTGCGGGGGCGGGCGCCGCGGAGGCAGTGGGCGCCGCGGAGGCAGTGGGCGCCGGCACCACGAGCCCCGAGGCCAACTGCACGAGCAGCGGCGGGCCGCAGGACCGGTCGTCCGGCGCCTGCAGCCCGGCGTCAGCTGATCGGCTGGGCCGCCGCCCCGACGAGCGGCGGGCCGACCGGAGCCGGCCGCCCGATCACCCCTCGCGCGCGGACCCCTCGCGCGCGCCACGGTGGTCCGCGCGCTGCCGGCAACGCGCGAACCACCCTCCGGCGCGCCAACCACCCACCGGCGCGCGAACCACCCTCCGGCGCGCGAACCACCCTCCGGCGCGCCAACCACGCTCCGGCGGGAGCGGCACGTCGGGTGCCGAGGCGCGGCCGGGAGCTCACCCGGCGAGCGCCTGGCCGATCCGTGCCGCCTGCAGCGTGAGGTGGTGGCGCTCGGCGAGGGTGGGGGCGGACCGTGCGGCGGCGGCGTACAACCGGGCGGCGGCGGGAAGGTCGCCCGCCTTCTCGTGCAGGTGGGCGGAGGCGGCGTCGTAGCGGGGCAGACCGGGGTCCACGGCGGCCAGCGCCGCGAGCCCGGCCGCGGCGCCGTCGGCCTCCCCGACCGCGACGGCCCGGTTGAGCGCCACGACGGGGCTCCCGGTGAGCCGCAGCAGGTCGTCGTACCAGCCGACGACCTGCACCCAGTCGGTCTCCTCGGCGCGCGGGGCGTCGGCGTGCAGGGCGGCGATGGCGGCCTGGGCCTGGTACTCGCCGAGCCGGTCGCGGGCCAGTGCCGCCTGCAGGATCGCGACGCCCTCGGCGATGAGCGCGGTGTCCCAGCGGGACCGGTCCTGCTCGGCCAGCGGCACCAGGCTGCCGTCGGGCCGGGTCCGCGCCTGCCGCCGGGCGTGGTGCAGCAGCATCAGCGCCAGCAGGCCCGCGTTCTCCTCGTCCCCGGTCCCCCCTGCCCCGGTCCCCCCTGCCCCTGTCCCCCCTGCCCCTGTTCCCCCGCTCCGGGACAGCGTGACCAGCTGGCGGGTGAGTCGGATCGCCTCGGCCGCGAGGTCGACATCACCCGTGTAGCCCTCGTTGAAGACCAGGTAGAGCACCCGCCGCACGGTCGCCGGGTCACCGGGCTCGTCGAACCGCACCCCGGCGACCGTGCGCTTGGCCCGGCTGATCCGTTGCGCCATCGTCGCCTCCGGCACCAGGTGGGCCCGGGCGATCTGCCGCGTGGTCAGGCCGCCGACGGCCCGCAGCGTGAGCGCCACCGCCGAGGTCGGGGTCAGCGACGGGTGGGCGCACAGGAAGAACAGTGCCAGCGTGTCGTCCGCGGCCTCGGTCGGGCCGGGCGGCGGCTCGGACTCGATCCGCCGCTCCCGGTCGCGGCGGGCGATCTCGGCCCGGTGGGCGTCGAGGAACCTGCGCCACGCCACGGTGACCAGCCAGCCCTTCGGGTCGGCGGGCTCCCCGCCGGGCCACGTCAGCGTCGCCTGGATCAGCGCCTCCTGCACGGCGTCCTCGGCCGTCGCGAAGTCGACCCCGCGGCGGACGAGGACGCCGATCACCGCGGGGGTCAGCTCCCGCAGCAGCAGGTCGTCCATCAGTGGCAGTCGGTGACCGTGGGCGCGGCGGTGAGGAACGGCCGGACCTCGAGCCACTCGTGGATCGGCTTTCCGCCCGCGCCGGGGGCCGCGGACAGCTCGCCGGCCAGGGCGAGCGCCCGCTCGTGGCTGTCGACGTCGATGATCATCCAGCCGGCGATCAGGTCCTTGGTCTCGGCGAAGGGCCCGTCGGTGACCGGCGGCCTGCCCTCCCCGTCGTACCGGACCCAGACGCCGTCCGGCGAGAGCGCCTGGCCGTCGACGTACTCCCCGCTGCCCTCGAGCCGGGCGGCGAAGTCGGACATGTACCGCACGTGGTCCTCGATCTCCTGCGGGGTCCACCGGTCCATCGGGACGTCGTTGACGGCGTCGGGGGCGCCCCGGTAGTGCTTGAGCAGCAGGTACCTCATCTGTCGGTCCTCCTCGTCGCGGTGCGGCCCCGGTGGCCGCATCCGGCACTGGGACGGAGCCACCGGGCCGTTCTCGACATACTCTCCACAGGATTCTCGACGGCTCCGGCACCCGCGGGCGGCGTCAGCGGGCGGTGGTGATGCGGGCGCTGCCCAGCACCACGTCGCCCGCCGGGTCCTCCCGGTACAGCGCCACCGCCTGGCCCGGGGCGACCCCGCGCAACGGCTCCCGCAGCTCCACGCGCACCGACGCACCCGGGCCCGGTGCGGCCACCGCGGCGGCCAGCCCCCCGTGCGCCCGGACCTGGGCGACGCACTCCACCGGCCCCGCGGGCGCCGTGCCCGTTGCCCACACCGCGGCCGCGGCGTCGATCGCGCGCACGTCCAGCGCCTCGGCCGGACCGACCCGCACCGTGCCGGTAACGGGCTCGATACCCAGCACGTAGCGGGGGCGCCCGTCGGCGGCGGGGGCGTCGATGCCCAGGCCCTTGCGCTGCCCCACCGTGAAGCCGTGCACGCCGTCGTGGCGGCCCAGCTCGGCGCCGGTGGCGTCGTCGACGAGCGCACCGGGACGGGTGCCGATCCGGGAGCCCAGGAACGCGCGGGTGTCGCCGGAGGGGATGAAGCAGATGTCGTGGCTGTCGGGCTTGTCGGCCACGAGCAGCCCGCGCTCGGCCGCCTCGGCGCGCACCGCGGGCTTGGGCGTGTCACCGAGCGGGAACATCGCGTGCGCCAGCTGGCGGGGGGTCAGGACCGCGAGCACGTAGGACTGATCCTTGTCCGCGTCGACGGCCCGCCGGAGCCCGCCGGAACCCAGCCGCGCGTAGTGCCCGGTGCAGACGGCGTCGAAGCCCAGCCCGAGCGCCCGGTCCAGCAGCGCCGCGAACTTGATCTTCTCGTTGCAGCGCAGGCACGGGTTCGGCGTCTCGCCCGCCGCGTAGGACGCCACGAAGTCCTCGACCACGTCCTCGGCGAACCGGGCGGCGAAGTCCCACACGTAGAACGGGATGCCGAGCACGTCCGCGGCCCGCCGGGCGTCGCCGGCGTCCTCCTTCGAGCAGCAGCCCCGCGACCCGCCGCGCAGCGCGGCCGGCGTCTCCGACAGCGCGAGGTGCACGCCGACGACGTCGTGCCCGGCGTCGACCGCCCGCGCCGCGGCGACGGCGGAGTCGACGCCCCCGCTCATGGCGGCCAGGACCCTCATGTCACCGGCCCGGTCCCGCCCGCCGGGCCCGGTCGACGACCTGCCCGATGACCGCGGCCACCGCGTCGACGTCCTCCGCGGTGGTGGTGTGCCCGAGGGAGAAGCGCAGCGAGCCGCGGGCGGTGGCCTCGTCGGCGCCCATCGCGAGCAGCACGTGGCTGGGCTGCGCGACGCCCGCGGTGCACGCGGAGCCGGTGGAGCACTCGATGCCGTGGGCGTCGAGCAGCATCAGCAGGGAGTCGCCCTCGCAGCCGGGGAAGCTCAGGTGCGCGTTGCCGGGCAGCCGCGACGGCCCGCCGTCGACGGTGCCGGCGCCGGGGTCGCCGTTGAGCGTGGCGTCGCCGACCCCGGCCAGCACCTTGCCGACGAGGTCGTCGCGCAGCCCGGCGAGCATCGCGGCGCGGCGCGGGGCGTCGGCGACCGAGAGCTCCACGGCGGTGGCCAGCCCGACGACGGCCGGGGTGTCCAGCGTGCCGGAGCGGACGTCGCGCTCCTGCCCGCCGCCGTGCAGCAGCGGCGTGAGCTCGACGGTGCGGCCCAGCAGCAGCGCGCCGGCCCCGTAGGGGCCGCCGAGCTTGTGCCCGGTGAGCGTGAGCGCGTCGGCACCGCAGGCGGCGAAGTCGACCGGCAGGATCCCGACGGCCTGCACCGCGTCGGTGTGCAGCGGTACGTCGAAGGAGTGCGCGACCTCGACCAGCTCGCGGATCGGGTTGACGGTGCCGACCTCGTTGTTGGCCCACATGATCGAGACGAGCGCGACGGTCTCCGGGGACTGCGCGAGCGCGGCCCGCAACGTGTCCGGGGTGACGCGGCCGGTGCCGTCGACGTCGAGGAGCACGACCTCGGCGCCGGAGTGCTCGGCGAGCCACTGCGCGGAGTCGAGCACGGCGTGGTGCTCGATGCCGGGGACCAGCACGCGGGTGCGGCGCGGGTCGGCGGCGTGGCGCGACCAGTACATGCCCTTGACGGCGAGGTTGTCGCTCTCCGTACCACCGGTGGTGAGCACGACCTCCGAGGGCCGTGCGCCCACCGCCGCCGCGATCCGTTCGCGGCTCTCCTCGACCTCGCGGCGCGCCCGGCGACCGGCCGAGTGCAGCGACGATGCGTTGCCGGTGCGCGAGAGCGCCTCGTACATGGCGGCGACCGCGCCGGGGAGCATCGGCGTGGTGGCCGCGTGGTCGAGGTAGGTGGGGCGCGGTGAAGTCGTCACGTCCTGCACTTCCCGTTGCTGCGCCGGTGCACCGGGGCCGCGGTCCGGCCCGGCCGGACCGGCCGAGGATCGGCTCACAGGGTAGTCGCCCGATCAGGGCGCAGCGCGTCAGGCGGCGACCGGTTCGGGATGCGGCACCGGTCGGTGCGCCGCGACCACCGGATGCGCGACGCCGGTGACGCCGGACACCGCCGCCGCCGTGGCGGTCGCGAGCTCGCGGCGGTCCCCCGCGTCCGGCCCGATGGCGGGCAGCACCGTCAGCTCGCAGACCAGCCCGGGCTGGCTCAGCACCCGGCACAGCGAGTCCCACAGCGTCTGGTCGCCGACGAAGGCGCCCGCCGGGGTCGCCGTGCCGTCGGGCAGGCGCAGGACGAGGGCCACGGGCCGGACGGGCACCCGAGCGTCGATCGCGGCCTGGAACCCGGCCCGGCGGAACGTCCCGGCCGCGGCACCGCACCAGGTCGTGCCCTCCGGGAACACGCCGACCACCGCACCCGCTCGCAGCGCGTCGGCGGTCGCGGCGACGGTGCGGGGCAGGTCGCGCAGGCCGGTGCGGTCGACGAAGAGGGTGCCGATGCGCGCGGCGAGCCCGCCGATCACCGGCCACGCGGCGACCTCGCGCTTGGCCTGCATCCGGATGGGCCCGGCGGCGTGCAGGGCCAGCACGTCGATCCAGGACAGATGGTTCGCGACGACGAGCGCCCCGCCCGGACCGTCGTGCAGCGGGCCGGCGGTGTGCAGCTGCACCCCCGCGGCGCGCAGCGACCGGGCCGCGGCGGCCCGGACCCAGCGTTGCTGGGCCCGCCCGCGCAGCAGCGCCACTCCGACCAGCGTGACGGCGAGGACCGCCACCAGCGACCCCAGCCGGAGCGCGAACCGGACGGGCCCGGTGCGGAGCCCGTCCGCGGGAACGGGCAGGCACTGGGGCCCGCAGACCGGCACGGGTACCCAGGCGCCCGCAGGGGCGCACGGATGCCCCGACACGCGCGCCCGCAGACCCCGACTCGCGGGGAGGGTCACGACGGCTCGCCCAGGAAGAAGCGGGCGTAGCGGGGGTCCATGTGGTCCAGCCCGAGCAGCACCGGGAAGTCGGCGCAGTCGAAGTCGGGATCGTGGGCCGGGGCACCGCACACCCAGGCGCCCAGCCGCAGGTAGCCGCGCAGCAGCGGCGGCAGCGGCGCCCGCCCGGCGGCGGTGGCGACCTCCCACGGCCGGTGCGGCGTGACGCGGTAGCGCTCGGGGGCCAGGTGCTGCGCGCGGACCCGTTCGTCCACCGACGCGGCGAGGCCGCCGCCGTCCGCCAGTGGCACGCTCGCGCAGCCGATCAGCCACCGGTTGCCGGTGAGCAGCATGTAGCGCGCGATCCCGGCCCACACCAGGTTGATGACGGCGCCGTCGCGGTGGTCGGGGTGCACGCAGGAGCGGCCGGTCTCCACGAGCGATCCGCGCAGCGGATCGAGGGCGTCGATCGCGAACTCGCCCTCGGCGTAGAGCGCACCCGCGGCCCGCGCGCGCTCCGGCGGCAGCATCCGGTAGGTGCCGACGATCTCGCCGGTGACGTCCTCGCGGACCACGAGATGGTCGCAGAACGCGTCGAAGCGGTCGACGTCGAGCCCCGGCTCGGGGCTGTGCAGCACGGCGCCCAGCTCACCGGAGAACACCCGGTGCCGCAGCCGCTGCGCGGCCCGCACCTCCGCGTCGTCGGTGGTGAGCAGGAGTGAGTAGCGCGACGCGGCGGCCGGCGGGGTCGCGGCGATCAGTTGCGAGGACGTCACGGGCTCTTGGTAGCCCCCCGAGGTGGCCCGGACCCCTCCCCCTCATTGCAGGAAGGCCACCTTCACGCAACCAGATGGCGTGAAGGTGGCCTTCATGCACTGTGAGCCGGTGTCAGCTCTTGCGCTTGGTGATCTCGTCCTTCAGTTGCGGCGCCACCGTGAACAGGTCGCCCACCACGCCGTAGTCGGCGATCTCGAAGATCGGCGCCTCGGCGTCCTTGTTCACCGCGATGATCGTCTTGGACGTCTGCATCCCGGCGCGGTGCTGGATCGCACCCGAGATGCCCAGCGCGATGTAGAGCTGCGGCGACACCGTCTTCCCGGTCTGCCCGACCTGGAACTGGTGCGGGTAGTAGCCCGAGTCCACCGCCGCGCGCGAAGCACCGACCGCGGCACCGAGGGTGTCGGCCAGGCCCTCGACGACGCCGAAGTCGTCGGCCGAGCCCACGCCGCGCCCGCCGGACACGACCACGGACGCCTCGGTGAGCTCCGGGCGGTCCCCGCCGACGATCGGCTCGCGGCTGGTGACCGTGGCGCTGCGCCCGTCGACGGACACCGCGACGGTCTCCTCCGCGCCCGCACCCGCAGCCGGCTCGATCTCCACCGAGCCCGGACGCAGCGTGATCACCGGGTGTGCGGTGTTCGCCTTGGCCTCGGCGACGAACGCGCCACCGAACACCGAGTGCGACACCGCGTCGCCGGAGATGCCGACCACGTCGTTGAGCCACGCCGAGTTCGTGCGCACCGCCAGCCGCCCGGCGATCTCCTTGCCGTCGGCGGACACGCCGATCAGCACCGCTGCGGGCGCGGCCGACTCGACCAGCGCGGCCAGCACCGACACCTCCGGCGTCAGGAACGCCGCGTCGTCGGTCTCCGCGACGTAGATCTTCTCCGCCCCGTGCTCCTTGAGCCCGTCGGCCAGCTTCGCCGCCGTGCCCGCCGGGCCGACCACGACCGCGGACGGCTCACCCAGCGTGCGGGCGGCGGTCAGCAGCTCGAACGTCGACTTCTTGATCTCACCCTCGAGGTGGTCGACGAGGACCAGAACCTCAGCCATGGGGTCTTCTCCTTCTACTCGTCGAACCGGACTCAGATGAGCTTCTGGGACACCAGGAACGCGGCGATCTTCGACCCGCCGTCGCCCTCGTCATCGACCTTCTCGCCCGCGCTCTTGGGCGGCTTCGGCGCGGCCGAGGTCACCGCGGACAGCGCGCCTGCCAGCCCGACCTCGGAGGCGTCGATCCCGGCATCGGCCAGCGACAGCGTGGCCACCGGCTTCTTCTTCGCCGCCATGATCCCCTTGAACGACGGGTAGCGCGGCTCGTTGATCTTCTCACCGACCGAGATCACCGCCGGCAGCTCGGCGGAGAGCATCGTGATGCCCTCGTCGGTCTCGCGCTTCACCGTGATCGACGAGCCGTCGACGGTGATCTCGCGGGCGTGGGTGAGCGCCGGGAAACCCAGCACGTCGGCCACCATCGCACCGATCGCGCCACCGCGGCCGTCGGAGGCCTCGTTCCCGGCGATGACCAGGTCCACGCCCTCGACGGTGCCGATCGCCTTGGCCAGCGCCTTCGCGGTGCCGACCGCGTCCGTGCCGGCCAGCGCCTCGTCCGAGAGGTGCACGGCCTTGTCCGCGCCCATCGACAGCGCCTTGCGGATCGCGTCGGTGGCCCGGTCCGGGCCCATCGTCAACACGGTGACCTCGGAGCCGTCGTTGGCCTCCTTCAGCACCAGCGCCGCCTCCACCGCCCGCTCGTTGATCTCGTCGAGCACGGCGTCGGTGGCGTCCCGGTCCAGGACACCGTCCGACGGGTTCAGCTTGCGTTCGGAGTAGGTGTCGGGCACCTGCTTGACGAGCACGACGATGTTCATCGGACCTCTTCGACCTCCTGCCGGTGCGGGCGTGTGCCGCGGGTGGGTCTGACCGGGCGCGCCGGATACGTGTGACAGCGCCCGCGGATGAAACGACTCTGCCACCCGCTGTCGCGTCTCGGCGCGGCGGGCGACCGTACGCGACATTGTTACCGGGCGGTATCCACCGGGCAAACGCTCCACGTGGTGAAACTGCTCACCGCGCACCGGTCACCGAACCGAACCGGCGCAGGCGTGGGCGTCGACGTCACGATGCCGATAAGATCAGCGCGCGTGCCCCCGGAACGGCCGGAGTGGTCGGCGAGAGGGGACACGACCCGTGGTGGTCACCGGATACGACGACCGGCATGGTTGCGGCTACGTGCTCAGCACGGGCACCGATGCCGCCGAGGTCACACCCCACACCCAGGCGGTCACCCACGAGGGCCTTCTCGTGCGCGCGACACCGGAACTGGCCGCGGCCCTGCGGGACGCGCTCGCCCACCGTCCGGTGGCGCTGCTGGGCTGGTCGGGACCCGAGGTCCCGCTCACCTTCGACGACCGCGTCCTGCTGGCGTGGTTGCGGCACACCGTGGGCGGCGTGCTCACCGTCGCGGGTGGTCCGGCGGGTCCGCACCGCTGACCCGACCGCTGCCGCCGGTTTGCGCCCCGCCCACACCGGGAAGCCTGTCACCAGATCGAGTGAACGGCCGTTCGGTGTCCCCCGGGTGGCCAGCACCGACCGAAACGGAGACACCCCGATGCCGATCCTGAACCGCATCCTCGGCGCCGTCCGCGGCGCCGCTTCCGGTGGTCGTGGCGCGCCCGGACGTGGCCGGCCCGCGCCGGGAGGCACGTCCGGCGCTCCGCACGGTGGGGCGCCCCGGTCGGGTCGCGGGTTGCTGAGCACGCTGCTGAACAGCCCCCGTGGTGGCCGACCGCGCATCTGACGACCGCACCTACCGAACGGCACCCCCGCGCACCTCGCGGAGGGTGCCGTTCGCACGAGCGACACCGAGCGCGAGTTCGCCGAATGCGAGAGCCTGATCGCGCGACAGCCGTGCCAGCTCGGCTCGCGTGGTTCTGGCCGCACGCCGGGCAAGGCCGAGTCGGTCGCCGTCGAAGTCCGCAACGGCGCCGGCGGACCGCCGACGCCGAGCAGCCCGCCGTGCCTCAGAGCCTGTTGGCGAACTGATCATGCGGCCTGTCGATCCTGCTGTCGGGGTGGTGCTGGTGCGCGGTCGGTGCCCCAGCGTGGCGGGGGTGGTCCTCCGGATCGTTGGGCTACGAGTTGTCGGGTCATGATCGCGGTGGTGGCCCACCAGATCATGGCTTCGTGATGCTCGGGCCGGCGTTCGTAGTCACGGACCAGGCGACGGTGGCGACACAGCCAGCCGAACGTACGTTCCACGACCCAGCGGCGCGGGAGCACGACGAACCCGCGGACGTCGTCGGTGCGCTTGACCACGGTGACCGCGAGCGCCAGCACGGCTGCGGCCCAGGTGACCAGCCGTCCGGCGTAGCCGCCGTCGGCCCACGCGAGGGTGATGGTGGAGAACCGTTCGCGCAGCAGGGCCAGCAGGCGGTGGCCGGCGTCGCGGTCCTGCACGTTCGCAGCGGTGACCAGGACCGCGAGTAGCCACCCGTTGCTGTCGACCGCGACGTGCCGCTTGCGGCCCTTGATCTTCTTCCCGCCGTCGTAGCCCGAGCTGGCCGCCCCGACGGTGTCCGCGCCGCGCACGGTCTGGGAGTCGATGATCGCCGCGGTCGGTGCCGGAGCACGGTCTGCGCTCACCCGGAGCCGGTCGCGCAGCGCGTGGACGATCCGCTGGGGCAGGCCGCGGGCGGCCCAGCGTTCGAAGAACGCGTACACCGCCTCCCACGGCGGGAAGTCCGCCGGGAGTGCGCGCCACTCGATGCCGTAGCGGACCAGGTAGCGGATCGCGTCCACGACCGCGCGCAACCGGTGGGCCATCGGGCGTCCGCCCGGGCCGCGGCGCAGCTCGGCCATCACCGCCCGGGCCTGCGGGCCCAGAACCTCCCACTCCGCGTCGGTGGTGTCCGAGGGGTAGCGGGTGACACGGTGCGCGCAGCCGCACCCGTTCACCGGGCAGGGTGGTCGGGCGGTCGGGGGCGTGTCGGGCGTGGCCGTGAGGTTCGAGACGAGGTAGACAGACATCCTGAGGGCTTCTGGACGGGCGGACTTCGACATCCAGATCCGTCCAGAAGCCCTCACCGAGCCCGGGCGGGACACGCCGCACGAGCCGTGATCATCGCCGAACATCACCGCCACAGCGCCGACGGGGCCTACGTGATCAGTTCACGAACAGGCTCTCACTCCCGAGGCCCGTCAGCTCGCCGACGGGCGACGCGCCGGCTTCACCGAGCCCGTCGCCTGCGGGGTGTTGGCCGCCGCCGAGGGTGACGATGGCGGCGTCATCGGCGGTGACGATGTCGTCGGCGTGAGCAGGCCCCGTCGGCGTGGTGCCGGACGGGGCCTGGTCGTCGGGGTGGCGCGGTCGTGGTCATCGCGCCGGGTCGGG
>NZ_JAJCYB010000018.1 GCF_029263155.1 Pseudonocardia sp. | reverse complement strand
GGGGGCCGCCGCCCCCCCCCCCCACCCCCCCCCCCCCCCCCCCCCCCCCCCCCCCCCCCCCCCCCCCCCCTGTTGGTGGGGGGGGGAATACCCCCCCCCCCCGTACCTTAACCCCCCCCCCACTGCGAGTCGGGGGGCGGGGCGGGGGTGGGGCGGCGGCGCGCCGGTGGGCGGGTGTGTTCGGCTGTTCTGGTGGGGTTCGGCGCTACTCTGCCGCGGTGGGCATTCCGTCGGGCGTGTGGTTCGTCATCGCGGTCATCGCGCTGCTGGTCGGCGGTGCGTTGCTGTACCTCGACCGGCGGCGGTCCGCCGGGGGCGGGGCCCGCGACCGCAGGCGCTGGGCCGAGGCACGGGGCTGGGAGTACCTGGACACCGATCCGGTGCTGCCCAGCCGCTGGCGTTACGGCACCATCCACCAGGGCGGCCCGGGCCGCGCGCGCAACCTGATCAGCGGTGACGTTCCGACCCCGGACGGCCCGCGCCAGGCCTACGTGTTCGACCACGAGCAGGCCGGGCGCCTGAGCTCGGTGCTCGCGGCGGTCCAGGTGCGCGACGCCGTCCCCGCCGCGGTGGAGCTGCGGCTGCCCTCGGCCCCACTGCCCGACGACGCGGGCCTGGACCTGCTCCAGCCGGTGGGTGAGCGCTACGCGTTCGTCGCCGACGCCGAGGCGGTGCGCCCGCTGCTCACCGAACGTCTCGCCGCGGCCAGCGACGCGGTGGGCGACGACGTCGAGCTGCTCTGGGCCGAGGAGGCGTGGGTGCTGGCCACCGCGCCGCTGGACTCCGGCGCCGAACGCCTGCAGGACCTGCTCGCCGACCTCGCCGAGGTCGCCACCGCCCTGGAGCAGGCCGACCGCAGCACCCGCGCCTAGTGCGGCACCAGCCCCCGGGCCCACGGCGCGGAGCTGGCCCCGGGGCGGCTACCCCCGCAACGGATCGGTCGCGAACGCCCGCACCCCGTCCGCGAAGCCCACCCGCGCCTCGAAGCCCAGCACCGAGCGGGCCCGGGCCGGGTCGGCCACCACGTGCCGCACGTCGCCGGGCCGGGCCCCGCCCACGACCTGCGGGGCCGGGCCGCCGACGGCCGCCGCGAGCGCAGCGGCCAGGTCCCCGATCGTGCGCGGCTCGCCGGAGCAGACGTTCGCCGCCACCAGCACGCCCTCGCCTGAGTCGGCGGCGAGGGCCAGCGCGTTGGCCGCGGCCACGTCGGTGACGTGCACGAAGTCCCGTCGCTGCCGACCGTCCTCCATGACCCGGGGGGCCTCGCCGCGCTCCAGTGCCGAGCGGAAGATCGACGCGACCCCGGCGTAGGGGGTGTCGCGGGGCATCCGCGGGCCGTAGACGTTGTGGTAGCGCAACGACCAGACCGCGCCACCGGTCTGCCGGGCCCACGCCGACGCCAGGTGCTCCTGCGCGAGCTTCGTGGCCGCGTAGGTCGACCGCGGATCGGTCGGGGCGTCCTCGCTGACCAGGCCGGGCGCCAGCGGTTCCCCGCACCGCGGGCACGGCGGCTCGAACCGGCCCGCGTCGATGTCGGCGAAGCGCCGCGGCCCCGGCCGGACCGCCCCGTGTGCGGCGCACTCGTAGCGGCCCTCGCCGTAGACGACCATCGAGCCGGCCAGCACCAGCCGGGGGACCCCCGCCGCGTGCATCGCCGCGAGCAGCACGGCCGTCCCGTAGTCGTTGTGGCTCGCGTAGTCGGGCGCGTCGGACGGGTCGACGCCGTGGCCGACCATCGCCGCCTGGTGGCACACCGCGTCCACGCCGGGGAGCAGACGCGCGAGCAGCGAGGCGTCGCGGACGTCGCCCACGACGAGCTCGTGCCCGGACTCCGCGGGAGGGTTGCGGTGGGCCTGCGGGAGCAGGGCGTCGAGGAGCAGCACGTCGTGGCCGTCGACGGCGAGCCGGTCGGCGATGTGCGAGCCGATGAAGCCCGCGCCGCCGGTGATCAGGATGCGCACCGCCGTGAGAGTAGGCCGGTGCGTGCCGGGTCCGACGGTGCCGTCGCGGTCGTCCGGAGCGGCCGACGTCGCGGGTCCGGGTGCGGGACCCCCGCGCCACCTGGGTGCGAGGCCGCCGACGGGTACGGCGTACCGCGCGGTCGGGCCTGCGCCGGTCCGGCCCGCCGTCCGCGATCGGTAAGACCGCAGCGGGCGCCGGGTGTGCGTCCCGCTACGGTGAGCACATGGAGATGGCGGCACCGGAGATCGGTCGGGCCCTGGTCGTGATCGTGGACGACCGGGTGAGCCACGGCGAGCGCGAGGACACGATCGGGCCGCTGGTCACCGAGCTGCTGGAGGAGGCCCGGCTCGTCGTCGACGCGTCGGTGGTGGTGCCCGGGGACCCGGTCGCCATCCGCAACGCGCTGAACACGGCCGTGATCGGTGGCGTCGACCTCGTGGTCACCGTCGGTGGCACCGGCGTCTCGCCGCGCGACGTCACCGCCGACGCCACGGCCGGGGTGCTGGACCGGCCGATCCCCGGCATCGCCGAGGCCATCCGCGCCTCGGGGCTCGCCGCGGGGGCCGTCGACGCCGGCCTGTCCCGCGGGCTGGTCGGGGTGTCGGGCAGCACGCTGGTGGTGAACCTGGCGCCGTCGCGCGCGGCGGTGCGCGACGGGATGGCCACGCTGACACCGCTGGTGGCGCACGTGATCGCCGAGCTGTCCGGGCTCGAGCAGTAGCCGTGGAGCCCGGGCCGGCCGAGCCGTTGAGCGAGGCGCAGCGTCGGCGGCTCGCCGAGGTGTTCGGCGACGTCCTGCCCGACACCACGGCCGACGAACGCGACCCGGCCTCCCCGGAGGACCCGGACGCCGACCTCCTGGCCGACCGTCCACCGCACCACGACCGCGACACGTAGCACTACCTCTCGCGGGCCCGCAGGAGGTCGCGGATCTCGGCGAGCAGCTCCACGTCGGTGGGCTCGGCCGGGCCGGGCTCCTCCCCGCGGGTGCGCCGCTCCTTGAGCTTGTTGAGCGGCAGCACGATCACGAAGTACACCACCGCCGCCACGATCAGGAAGTTGATCGCCGCGGTGATGACGGCGGAGAAGTCGACCACCGTGCCGTCGTTGCCCGGGACCAGCTGGACGCGCAGGCCCCCGGCCTCGGGCGATCCGATGACGTTGATCAGCGGTTGGATGATCCCGGACGTGAACGCCGAGACGATGGTCGCGAACGCGGTGCCGATGACGACGGCGACCGCGAGGTCGACGACGTTGCCGCGGAGGATGAAGTCCTTGAATCCCGTGAGCATCATCGGAGAGTAACGGCGACCTGGGCGGAGAGCGTGGCCGCCGCAACGCGTGTCGCGACCTCGCGTGACAGCGCCACCAGCACCAACGGACCCTGTGAACCGGACGGGCCGGGGAGCACGGCCAGCACCTCGGCGTCGGTGGCGAGCACCACCGGCTGGTCGGCGCGTTCACCGAGCGTGACCACGTCCACGCGGCGGCCTGCGACGAGCAGCGCGGCGACGTCGGCGTCGGCGAGCCGGACGGGGACCGCGGCGCTGCCGGAGGCGAGTGGGCCCGCGCCGGTGAGCCGCACGTCGGTGAGGGGCTCGCCGGCCCGCACGGCGCCGACGACGACGCGCCCCTCGGCGGCGGCCGTCGTCGTCAGCGCGCCCGCGGGGGCGAGCTCGGGTGGCCATTCGCGCACCGCGAGCGCCTCGGCGGTCACCAACGATCCGGACCCGAGGTCGGTGGCCGCGACGACCACGGGGACACTGCCCGCCGCGGCCTGCGGGGCGAGCGCGAGCGCGAGGGCCAGTGCGGCCAGCAGGCCGGCGGCGGTGCGCCGCAGCAGCGCGGTGCGGCGCCAGCCCGGGGCACCGGCCACCTCGCGGAGCCGGTGGTGCAACAGCGGTGACAGTCGAGAGCCCATGGTGCGGAAACTAGGTCGCCGCGGGCCCGCCCGGTGCGCGTACCGGGATCCTGTGGAGCGCCGACCCGGGATGTGGACAACTCCCGCGGGCGGCCCGCCGCATCAGGACGTGGCGGCTGCCGCGGGCGCGCCGGACGAGCTGCTGCCGTTCTTCGAGGCGGAACCGCCGCTCGTCGACGACTCGCCCTTCGCGGTGCTGCTCGACCCGCTCGTGGCCTCACCGCTCTTCGTCTCGCTCTTGGCCTCGCCGTTCGACGCGCCGTTGGCGACGGTGCTGCCCGGGCCCGAGCGGCTGTCGGTGCGGTAGAAGCCGCTGCCCTTGAACACGATCCCGACCGAGGAGAACACCTTGCGCAGCGCCCCGGTGCAGGTCGGGCAGACGGTCAGCGACGCGTCGGAGAACGACTGGACGGCCTCGAAGCGGTGGTCGCACGCGGTGCAGGCGTACTGGTAGGTGGGCACCCCTGTGGTCCTTCCCCTGAAAGCGACTTGGCACTCGCGTGCGCTGAGTGCCAGCATAACCCGCGAGTGCTACGCGTTCTTCCCGAGCACCACGTGACCTTGCCGGGGGAGCAGCACCGCGCCGACCGGGTGGTCGTGCGCCTCCGCCGGCAGCTCGTCCACCAGCTCGTCGTCGTCGAGCACCATCACCAGCGGCGTACCCGCCGTGACCAGCGGAAGCGTGCGGTCGTAGTGCCCGGCCCCGCGACCGAGGCGGGTGCCGGACCGGTCGACCGCCAGGCCCGGTACGAGCACCAGCCGGGCCCGGGACACGGCCTCGGCACCCAGCCGCGGCCCGGTGGGCTCGAGCAGCCCGAACCGGGCGGGGGCGAGCGAGTCCGGACCGTCGTAGCGGGCCCAGTCCAGCGGCGCGGGACGTGTCGGCACCACGGGCAGCAGCACCTCGTGGCCCGCGGCGTGCAGCGCGTCGAGCCCGGCGGCGGACCACGGCTCGGTGCCGACGGCGACGTAGGCGCACACCGGCCCGCCGGTCTGCGCGGCCAGCGCCACGGCCGCCCGGGTGAGCGCGGCGGCGCTCCTCGCGCGCACCTGCGGGTCCTGCTCCGCACGGGCCGCCAGCAGCCTGCGGCGCCAGGACCCTTTCGAGGACGAGTGGAGATCGTCAGCGCGTGCCGTCACCCGGCCACGCTACCGGCGCCGATAGGCTCCCTGCTCATGACAGCGACGCCGTTCCGGTCGGCAGTGGTTCCCGCTGCGGGGCTGGGGACCCGGTTCCTGCCCACCACGAAGACCGTGCCCAAGGAGCTCCTGCCCGTCGTCGACACGCCGGGGATCGAGCTGGTGGCCGCCGAGGCGGCGCAGGCGGGCGCCGAGCAGCTGCTCATCGTCACCTCGCCGGGCAAGGACGCGGTCGCCGCGCACTTCGCCGACTCCTCCGAGCTGGAGGCCACCCTCGCCGCCCGTGGCAAGGACGCGTTGGCCGCGAAGGTGCGCCGCGCCCACGAGCTGATCGCCGTGCGCACCGTGACGCAGGACGAGCCGCTGGGGCTGGGACACGCCATCGGCTGCGCGCGCGAGGCGATCGACCCCGCCGAGGGCTGCTTCGCGGTCCTGCTGCCCGACGACCTGGTACTGCCCTCGGGCGTGCTGAACACGATGTCGCAGGTGCGGGCGGAGAAGGGCGGCACCGTGCTGTGCGCCTTCGACATCCCCCGCGAGGAGATCTCCGCCTACGGCGTCTTCGACGTCGGCAGCACGTCCTTCGGGGACGTCGCCGACGCCCCCGACGTCAAGCAGGTGCGCGGCATGGTGGAGAAGCCCGCGGCCGCCGACGCACCGTCGACGTTCGCCGCCGCCGGGCGCTACCTGCTCGACGTCGCGGTCTTCGACGCCATCGACCGCATCACACCCGGCGCGGGCGGCGAGCTGCAGATCACCGACGCCATCGCGCTGCTCATCTCCGAGGGCCATCCGGTGCACGTCGTGGTGCACCGCGGCGGGCGCCACGACCTGGGCAACCCGGGCAGCTACGTGCGCGCGTTCGTCGACTTCGCCCTGGAGCACCCCGACTACGGTCCCGAGCTGCGCACCTGGCTGGCCGCGCGCCTCGCGGACTGAGGCAGCCGTGCGGACGGTCGACGAGCAGCTCGCACGGATCCTCGACGGCGCGCTGCGCCCGGCCCCGGTGCGGGTGTCCCTGTCGGAGGCCCACGGCCTGCGGTGCGCCGAGGAGGTGGTCGTGTCGCGGCCGCTGCCGGCGTTCGATCAGGCGGCCATCGACGGCTACGCGGTGCGCAGCGTCGACCTGACCGGTGCGTCGGAGGACGAGCCGGCCTCGCTGCCGGTGGTCGGCGAGATCCCGGCCGGGTCCCGCCAGCCGTTGCGGCTGCAGCCGGGCCAGGCCGTCCGGGTGATGGCCGGCGCACCGCTACCGACCCTGGCCGACGCCGTCGTGCCGGTCGGGTACACCGACGGCGGGACCGCGCGGCTCGTGGCGACGCGCGGGGTGCCGTCGGCGGCGTTCGTCCGCCGGGTGGGGGAGGACACGCTCCCCGGCGACGTCGCGGTGCGCCGCGACGCCGTGATCGGGCCCGCCCAGGTGGCCCTGCTCGCCGCCACCGGCCGCGACAAGATCATGGTGCACCCCCGGCCACGGGTCTCGGTGATCTCCGTGGGCGACGAGCTGGTCGACGTCGCGCGCCCGACCGGGGCGGGCCAGGTGCCCGACGTCTGCTCGCACGCGCTCACCGCGGCGGCCCGGGACGCCGGGGCCGAGACCGGGCGGGGGTCGCTGGTACGCGGCGACGCCCGCGAGATCTCCGCCGCCATGCAGGACCGGCTGCCGTTCAGCGACGTCATCGTCGTCTGCGGGGCGGCGGGCGGGCACGCGGGAGCGGAGGTCGCCGCGGCACTGTCCGGGCTCGGCGATCTCGACTCCACCCGCGTCGCCATGCATCCCGGCTCCACGCAGGCGTTCGGCAGGCTGGGCCCCGACGCGGTCCCGACGTTCCTGTTCCCCGCGCACCCCGCCACCGCGCTGCTCCTGTTCGAGGTCTTCGTGCGTCCGCTGCTGCGCTCGGCGCTGGGCCGGGCCGACCCGTACCGGCGCACCATGACCGCCCGGCTCACCTCCCCCATCAGCTCCCGGCCCGGCCGCCGCGGGTACCTGCGCGCGCGGCTGCTGCGCGAGCAGGCCAGCGGCGACTACCTCGTGCAGCCCCTGGGCACCTCCGGTGCGCACCTGCTGTCCTCGCTGGGGGAGTCCAACGGGCTGATCGTGGTCGGCGAGGACGTCACCGAGGCCACCGTCGACGAGGTCGTCACCGTCGCGTTCCTTCCCGCACCGGCCTGAGAAGTGGCCCACGCACTCCCGGAGCGTGGCACTGGGCGCCACCCCGGCTGGCCCGCCCGACCCGGTGGGCTGCGGGTCGGGGTCGGCGTGGTGGCGCTGCGCCCGGTGCGGTTGCGCGACGGCGCGGAGTGGTCGGCGATCCGCATCCGGGACGAGGCCCATCTCGTCCCGTGGGAGCCCTCGATGCCGGGCACGTGGCGGCAGCGGCACGCGTCCTCGGAGTGGCCCGGCCGCTGGCTGCTGCTGCGCTCGGCCGCCCGGCGGGGCACCGCGCTGCCGTTCGCGATCACCCTCGACGGGCGGCTGGCCGGCCACGTCATGATCGGCAACGTCGTGCGCGAGCCGCTGCTGTCGGCCTACGTGGGTTACTGGTGCGACCAGCGCGTCACCGGCGCGGGCGTGACGACGGCGGCCGTCGCGCTCGCCGTGGACCACTGCCTCGGGCCGGCCGGGCTGCACCGGCTGGAGGCCACGGTCCGCCCGGAGAACGCGGCCAGCCGCCGGGTGCTGGAGAAGCTCGGGTTCCGCGAGGAGGGCATGTTCCGCCGCTACCTCGACGTCGACGGGGCCTGGCGCGACCACCTCTGTTTCGCGATCACGGTCGAGGACCTCCCACCGGGCGGGCTGGCCGGGCGGCTGGTGGCGGCCGGTCGGGCCGAGCGCGCCTGATTCACCCACAACAGTCACCGCTGTCACTGGCGGCCCATGGGTGAACCTCACGGTCACGGTCACGGCGCGTCGCTGCCGCGTCCTGGCCGTGTCGCTCACTACCGTGGTGGTCGGGTAGCGATCTTGGGCCGGGGAGGGTTCGGACCGCCGCCCGCCGCCGTCGGGGAGGAGGCAGCCGGTGCCCAGCTCGTTGATCTTCGCGGGTCTGGTCGTGCTCTGGTTGCTGATCCTCGTGCCGGCGGTCGCACGACACCAGCAGGAGGTGGCCCGGCCGAGCGTGGCCGCGCTGTCCGGGCGGGTGCTGGAGCGGCCCCGGCGGGCGTACCGGATGGAGGAGGTGGACGACGTGCACGACATCGACGACGACGTCGCGCGGGACGGGTCCCGGGCCACGACGGCCCGGATCCCCGCGGCCCGTGCGACCAGGGACACCCGCGACGATCTCGATGGCTCCTACGGGGACGCCGACCACGGGGACGCCGACCACGGGGACGCGGACTACGAGGACGTCGGCTACGAGGAGGACGCCGGCTACGAGGACGCCGGCTACGAGGAGTACGTCGACGACGATCGGTGGGAGCGACCCGCACCCCGCTACCGGCCGGGCCGCGGTGGCTTCGACCCCGAGGCCGCCGCTCTGACGGCACGCGCCCGGTACGCCTTCCGGCAACGCGTCGTGCTCGGCCTGCTGGTCGCCGCGGCCGCCACCGCGCTGCTGGCGCTGCTCGTCCAGCCCGCACTGTGGTGGGCGCACGGCGCCGTGGACGTGGCGCTGGTCGGCTACCTCGGCTACCTGCGCCAGCAGGTGCGCATGGAGGAGACGATCCGCAACCGTCGCGCCTCCCGCATGGCCGGCACCCGCCGCCCGCCCGCCGCCGACGATCCCGAGCTCGACGAGTGGGCGAGGCGGGGCCGTGACGTGGCCCGCCCCGAGCCCGAACCGGAACCCGCACCCGAGCCGGTCGACGAGTACCCGGTCGACGACTACGAGGACGACGACCTCGTCGACGACACCGTCGAGCGGGTCTCCGGCACCGGCGAGCCGATCGGACCCATCGCGTCCACGGCCATGCTGGTGGACGAGCCCGCGTTGCCCCGGCTCACCCCGGCCCCGCCGCCCCCGCTGCCGGCCGGCACGTCCGTCGTCGATGCCGATCTCGACGACCCCGGCCTGCACGATCTCGAAGCCCCCGCCCGCCCCGACTACCGCCGCGCGGCGGGCGAGTGAGCGGCTGGTAGGGTTCGAGCGTCCTGCTACGGCGGGCACCGGGGCTGTGGCGCAATTGGTAGCGCGCTTCGTTCGCATCGAAGAGGTCAGGGGTTCGATTCCCCTCAGCTCCACCCCCAAACGGCCTGGTCACGAGCTTCTAGCGGAGCTCAGGACCGGGCCGTTCAGCGTTGGCGGGCCGGGTTGAGGGCCTATCGTTACGGCGAGGGAAGACGCGGTTCATCACCGTGGCACCGTCATGGATCACGGGCCGGAGCTGCTTGCGGTAGACGGTCTCGGTGACCGTCGAGCCCCCGGCGTGTCCGACGAGCCGCGCGATCTGCTCGATCGGCACGCCCTCGTCGGACAGCAGCGACACGAAGCTGTGTCGCATCTCCCGCGGTGTCCATGCCGCGGCGTCGAGGCCCGCGGCCGTGGCGACGCGGCGGAACCCGCGGCGGACGTTGGCCGAGTCGAGCTCGGTGCCGATCTCGAAGGCGAACACGAGGTCGTTGTGCACCCATCGGTCGCCGGCGATCGCGCTGTTCCCGCAGTGCCTCCACGCAGCGTTCCGGCAGGGCGAGGGTGCGGCGCGACTTTCCGGGTCTTGGTGTCCCCGCCGGCGCGGACGGATCGCCACATCATCATGTGCGGCAGCACCGGCGGGTTCGTGGCCGGGTCGCCGTCGAGGTCGACATGGCTCCACGTCAGGGCCCGCAGCTCCTCGGTGCGGGCGCCGGTGAGCAGGAAGAGCGTGACGTAGGTGCCCATGGTCGAACCGGTGGCCTTGTCGATCAGCGCCTGTGCCTGGTCGAGGGTGAGTGCTTTCGACGGGCGCCCGATCTGCCCGGTCGGGGTCTCGCAGAGCAGCACGACGTTGCGTTTGACCTTGTCCCGGGCCTGGGCGCGGGTGACGGCGCGGCGCAGGATCGACTTGATCTCGCGCAGCGTGCGGGTGCTCAGCGTCCGGGCCTTGGCGGCCAGCCAGTGGTCGACGTCCTCGGCGGTCAGTTCGGTCAGCTTGCGGCTCCCGTCGCGGCGGCTTCCGGGCGGCGTCACCGATCAGTGAGTCCAGACCGAGCAACGCGGCCATGACCCGGTCGCGGACCGTCGGCATGTCATCGGCAGCGAGGACGACGGCGACCTTGACCCGGACCCTCACCAGTTGCGCGACGACCTCGCGCCGCGACGTCGCCAGGTCCCAGCCCGCGCCGTTGTCGGCTGCGCGGACGGCGAGCTCCCGCATCCATGCCCCGACCGCGAGGCCCTCCCGCGCCGCGCCGGTCTTGATCGCGGCGAGGTCGCCGTCGGAGAGCCGCACCAGCACCTTGGGGCTCCGAGCGAACCACTCACCAGGTCGGAGGGCACAGGATGGACGAGAGGGAGCGACTCTGGTGCGTACCGGACACGTCGGCGTACCTCGGCGTGCCCGAGGCGACGCTGTACCAGTGGCGCCACCGCCGATACAGCCCGCGCGGCCAGCACGGGGGTGATGGAGCTCCACATCGTCGGCATCGTCCACGCGATTGGCGATCAGGGTGAGATGTGAACCACCGTGCAGGCACTACGCTGGGAGGTGTGACCGCTGCTGCCGCGGGCCCTGTCGAACCGGACCGCATCCCCTTCGGCGACGCCTCGCCGGCCCGGATCCGCGATGCGCTCACAGCGGAGGACGCCGTGGCCTTTGACCGTCATTGGCAGGCCTTGATGCGCCGGGCCACCGAGCGGCTCGACCTCACCGAGCTGCACGAGGCCCTGGAAGCGTGGCGGCGCGTGGCTTGGGTGACTGCTACGCACGGGCCGGACGTCTACCGGGAGACCATGGCGTCGGCCCAGGCCCGGCTGCAGACCGGCGACCGTGTCGCGGGATCAGTCCCGTGGGCCCAGCTCAAGGCCGAGCTCGGGCTCCCCGAGTGATGCCTCGTCCGTGAGCTACTCGATCGACATCGATCCACGCGCCCAAGCCACGATCGCCGCCCTCCCCGCCACTGCCCTGCCGGCACTGGCCGAGGCGCTCGCCGTTCTCGAGCTGGTGCCGTGGAACGGCCGTTCGGTGAATCCTGAGCTCAACCCGGATGGTCCGGTCCGCAACCTTCCTTTCGGTGCGGCCGGGATGCCCACCTACCTCATCGTGGAACGCGACCAGCGCGTCGACGTCCTGCTGATCACCTGGGCGGGTTGACCGAGCCGCTGACGGTAAAGATCCACAATTGAGGACCCGATTGAGGGCCAACCGCTCTGTACGACCGCCTACATGAGTGGACGAAAACGGACCCAGACGGGCTCTGAACTGCGTAAACCTGCTGGACGGAGCGTTCTCGGTATTGCTTCGCATCGAAGAGGTCAGGGGTTCGATTCCCCTCAGCTCCACCCTCGAACGGCCTGGTCAGAGGTGCCTTCCGCGCCCGGTGGCCACGCCGTTCGTCGTGTCGACGAGCTGCTGCTCGACCATCTGCCTGACCACGACGGTGGACGCGGGCGAACGCTTCTGACACTCCGTGCCGCAGATGCATGGGTCGTGGACGTGATCCACGAGCAGGATGGGGCGTTGTCCACCGTGCAGGCCCTACCCTGGAAGGCGTGACCGCTGCCGCCGCGGGCCCTGCCGAACCGGACCGCATCCCTTTCGTCGACGCCTCGCCGTCCCGGATCCGCGATGCGCTCACGCCGGAGGATGTGGTGGCCTTCGACCGTCACTGGCAGAGGTTGATGCAGCGGCGACCGAACGCCTCGATCTCACCGAGCTGCACGAGGCCCTCGAAGCCTGGCGGCAGGTTGCTTGGGTGACCTCCATCCACGGGCCGGACGTCTACCGCGAGACCATGGCGTCGGCCCAGGCCCGGCTGCAGACCCGTGGAGCGGCCGGGCGACCGGCGGGAGGGCCCTGGTTGAGGCCTGCCGTCACGGCGGGGTAGGCGCGTTCCACGACCGTGTCGCCGATCGCGAACGCGAACGCGGCGTCGTCGTCGTCGTTCAACGGCCCCCACCTGACCTCGACGAACGGGGGAGATCAGGCGGCGGTCGACAGCACGGCGGCCAGCGCGCACCGCAGCCGGACGAGGGCGTCCTCGTCATCCCAGGTGGCGTCGGGTCGGCGCCAGGCGATGTAGCCGTCGGGGCGGACGAGGAGCGCTCCGGCTTCGTGGACCTCGCGGATCCGGGCCCAGTCGCGGTAGACGTCCTCAGCGCCGTCGGCGCCGATGACGACGGTGCGTAGGAAGGGCAGGTCGAGCTCGGCTGCGGCCCGGACCCAGGATCCGCCGGCGAGGCCGGTGACCAGTGACAGCTTGCCCCTGCCGGTGACGTCGAGGGTGGAGACGCGTCGCCCGTCGGCGCCGAGGAGCCAGGCGTGGGGCAGTTTGGCCCCCGGGCGGGTGGTGGCCTGGAGGTAGAGCTGGGGGTCGCGGGCGAAGTGCTCCTCGCCTGCCTCCGGGTCGGGGAGCACGGCGGTGGAGGTGTAGCGCTGGTTGAGCTCGACGCCCTGGGCGTTGAACTCGTAGTTCTTGAGCTCCAGCGCCGCGGTCAGCGCGTCGCGTACGGCGACCCCGCTCGGTCCGGAGTCGCGCAGCTTGGCAAGGCCGGCCGCGACGGGGTCGGCCGCTCCGGTGGTGCGGAAGCACTCGTTGAGCGGGGCGTAGTCGACGCGGGACCGGTTGGCCCGGGCGACGACCTGCGCACCCACGGGCATCCGCTCGTCGGAGTAGGTCTCCAGCAGCTGCGGGCCGGCGTGGCCCCGGATGACGAAGGCGAGTTTCCAGGCGAGGTTGAACGCGTCCTGGATGGAGGTGTTGGAACCCAGCCCGGACGACGGGGGGTGGCGGTGCACGGCGTCGCCGCCGCAGAACACGCGGCCCCGGGAGTAGCGGGTGGCGTGGGCCTGGTTGACGTACCAGCTCGAGCAGGACTCGATCTCGATCTCCAGGTCGGGGTCGCCGACGTAGCCGCGGATCCGCTCCTTGACCGACTCGGGGTCGAAGTCGGGTCCGGGGCCGTCGAGGGCGTAGCCCCAGCCGGCGATCCAGGTGTGCCAGGGCCGGATCGCGCGCAGCAGGCCCATCCCGATCTCGCCGAACGCGGCGCTGGGGGTCATCAGCCAGTGCAGGATCGAGGGGCGGTGCGCGACGAAGCGGCTCAGGTCGGCGTGGAAGAGCACGTAGGCGGTGGCGGCGCGGGCGAGCTCGCCCTCCAGCGGCAGCCCGAGCTCCTCGACGACCCGGGACCTCGCGCCGTCGGCGCCGATCAGGTAGCGGGCGCGCATCGTGTACTCGCGGGCCGTCACCAGGTCCTTGAGCGCGACGGTGACGCCGGCGTCGTCCTGGGTGTGGCCCAGGTACTCGGTGTTGAACCCGAACGTCGCGCCGCGCGCGGCGGCGTTGCCGACCAGGACGGGTTCCAGGTAGGGCTGGGGGATGTCGAGCAGCGGGCAGGGGCTGCCCTTGACGTAGTCGCCGATGCGGTCGTCGCCGGTCCCCCAGGTGCGCAGCCGGGCGATCTCGTCACCGGCCAGGCTCGTGGCGAACAGGGTGTCGCCCATCTGCTCCCACGGGGTGGCGTGCGTGGTGGCCTCGGCCTCCACGCCCAGGTCGCGCAGGACCTCGACGGTGCGCTGGTTCGTGATGTGCGCGCGGGGGGTGTCGGCCAGCCAGTTCCAGCGGGTGACGGCGTGCGCGCGGACCCCGTAGGTGGCCAGGGCGAGCGCCGCGGCGCCGCCGGTGGGGCCGGTGCCGACGATGAGGACGTCGGTGTCGAACCCGGTCCCCGGCCCGGACGCGGCGTCCGAGGTCGGGCTCGGCGCGATGTCGCGTGCGCTCACGGCTGCTCCCTCAGGAACGCCAGCGCCAGGGCGTTGAACGTCTCGCGCTGCTCCCACTGGGGCCAGTGCCCGGCCCCGGTGATCAGCTCGAACCGCCCGCCGGTGATCTTCTCGGCCATCTCCAGGCCGGCCCCGGCCGGGCCGGACGGGTCGTCGCTGGTCCAGATCACCAGCGCGGGGCCGGGCACGGCGGCCAGGTCGGTGTCGGTGACCATGTTGCGGCGCCGGATGTCGGGGTCCTGCAGGCACAGGATGTGGCGCATCGAGTCGGCGAACCCGGGGCGGGAGTAGATCGCGCGCCGGATCTCGACCAGCTCGTCGGTGACCGTGGCCGGGTCGGCCATGAGCCACTGCAGGCGGGCGCGGATGCGCTCGTCGGACGGGTCGTCGGCGGCCGCCTGGGACAGGCCGCGGATCCTGTCCATCACCTCGGGGCTGGCCATCGTGCCGCCGGGGGTGTTGAGCACCAGCTTCCCGGTGCGCTCCGGGTGGGCGGCGGCGAACTTGATCGCGACCCACCCGCCGAGTGACTCCCCGTTCAGGTGCGCCCTCTCGATCCCGAACGCGTCGAGCAGCCCGGCGAGGTGCCCGACGTAGGTGTCGAGTTCCAGGTCGGCCTCGGCGTGGGTGGTGTAGCCGTGGCCGGGGTAGTCGTAGGCGATCACGTGGAAGTGCTCGGCGAGCGCCGCGACGTTGTGCGCGTAGGCCTCCAGGTGCCCACCCGTGCCGGGCATCAGGATCAGCGCCTCGCCCTGTCCCGCCTCCAGCACGCGGGTACGCCACGGCCCGACCTCGACGTAGCGCACGCGGTGCTCGACCGCGCCGAGGGCGACCCAGACCGGGGTGTCGGTGCGGGCGACGACGGTCTGCGCCCCACTCACGCGTGGGCCTCCGCGGGCGCGGACAGCCCGGCGAGCAGCTCGTCGGTGGTGACGATCTCGGCGAGCAGCCCCAGCGAGCCCAGCGACGCCTCGTGCGCCTCGGGCGACCCGGCCGAGCAGGCGTCGGACACCACCACGGTGCGGTAGCCCAGGTCCGACGCGACGCGGGCGGTGCCCTCGACCGAGGCGTTGGTGGCGACCCCGAGGAACACGACGGTGTCCACCCCGGCCCCGCGCAGGGTGGCGTCGAGGTCGCTGTCCTGGAACCCGCCGACGCGGGTGTGGGTGACGACGTGGTCCCCGTCGCGGGGGGCCAGCTCGGCGGTGACGGCGGCGCCCGGATTGCCGTCCTCCAGGCATTCGGCCTGGGCCACCATGCCGAGCAGCGGGGAGTTCGGGTTCAGGTCGCCGTAGCCGGGCCGGAACGCCACCCGGGTGTAGACGACGGTGGCGCCGGCGGCGCGGGCGCCGTCGAGCAGCCGCGCTGCGGTGTCGAGGACGCCGGTGCGCTCGATCTCCGCGCGGAAGAACCCGGCGAAGGCGCCGTCCGGTCCGACGACGTCGTTCTGCAGGTGCACGCCGACGACGGCGGTGGTCGTCGGGTCGAAGCTGGCCATGATGGTCCTCCAGGGACGGGTCAGGCGCGGGCGAGGATGGATGAGCCGATGTCGGCGATGTCGCGGTCGGCGGTGAAGGGGTTGGACAGGAACACGCTGACCATGTCGCAGCCGGCCTCGCGCATGAGCTGGGTCTTCTCCAGCAGGTCGTCCGGGCTGCCGTAGAGGCACCAGTAGTCGACGAGCTCCTTGGTGATCAGCGGGCGGTGCGCCGGGTCGAGACCGCGCAGGTACTTCGCCCACGTGTCCAGGTAGTGCGGGGCGTCGGCGGCGCTCGGGTCGCCGAGGTAGGCCATCGCGGCGTCGGTGGAGGCCTTCACGATGGGTTCGCCGAGCTCGTCGACGTGGGCGTTCATGAACCCGGCGTTGGTGAGACACGAGCTGATCGGGCCCGAGCCGAATCCGTTGTCGATCCCGTCCTCCCAGGTCTCGCCGTTGCGGAGCTGGTAGAACCAGGACAGGGCGACCAGCTTGACCGAGCCGGGCGGGCGTCCGGCCTCGGCGACGGCCTTGTCCAGCTCGCGGCGGACCACGCCGATCATCTCGGGGTTGGGCCCGAGGCAGTAGGTCACGTAGTCGGCGTGCTTGGCCGCGACCGCGAACCCCTTGGGCCCGCCCGCGGACATCCACACGTCGATCGGGTCGTCGAGGTTGTACCAGTGGCCCTCCTTGTCCAGGAACTCGATCTCGCGTTCCTGGCCGAGCCAGTTCTGGGTGACCCGCTGGCCGGCGAGCAGGCCCCGGGTGAGGTCGAGCGCGGTGTCGAGCTCGGCGACCTTCGCCGGACGGTTGCCCATCGAGCGCAGCGCGTTGTTCGCCGACCCGATCCCCAGGAAGGTGCGGCCGGGGGCGAGCGCGTTGAGGGTGGCGATCGAGTTCGCGGTGACCGGGGGGATCCGGGTCAGCGGGTTGGTCACCCACGTGCCGAGCTTGATCGTCGAGGTCTCGCGGGCGGCCAGGGCGAGGTACTGGTAGGGGTCGCTGAACAGCAGCGGCCCCTCCCCGACGCCGAAGTGGCTCGCGCCGACGTCCTCGGCCTGCCTCGCCCAGCCGACCTTGTCGATCTTCGCGCAACTGCCGATGCAGAACTCCATGACTGCTCCCTTGCGGACGGGTTCGTGCGGTGACGGGTGTCAGGACCCCGGTCCGGCCGTGGCGGCCGTGGTGACGCCGAAGCCGGCGATCCATTCCGGGACGGGGTGGTAGAAGGAGGACCGGACCTCGTAGGGGCCCGCGGTGGACAGCGCGGCGTAGGCGGCGATCCAGGTGCGGACCTCGTGGCTCGAGTGCCCGGCCTGTGCGACGAACTCCTCGTTGGACCAGGTGTCGATCTCGTCGAGGTCGCCTGCGGCGAGCAGCGCCATCAGCCGCCGGTCCCACTCCGGGTTGAGCGGGGCGATCGTGGCCGTCCCGGCCGCGAACGCGCGCCCGGCCGCGAGGACCCGCTGCTCGTGCTCGGCGCGCTGCGCCGCGCTGGGGTGGCGCCCGGCGATCAGGCGCTCGGCCACCGCAGGCGAGGCCCCCTCCAGCTGCGGCACCGGCGGGTCATGGGACAACCCGCCCGACCCGACGATCAGCACCCGGCGATCCAGAGCCGAGGCGGCGCGCCCGAGTGCCTCGCCGAGCCGGCGCACCCGGGACACCGGTCCCAGCGGTTCGGCGACCGAATTGATGAACACCGGCACCAGCGGCACGGCGTCGATCCCGCCGAACAGGATCTCCAGCGGCTGTGCGAAGCCGTGGTCGACGAACATCCGCTCCGAGTAGGCCAGGTCGAGCCCCTCGGCCAGCACCTGCCGGACCAGCGCGTACGCGGAATCCCGGTCCACCGGCAGCGACCCCGCGGCGGTGCGGTAGTCCCCGACCGAGGTCGCGCCGGTGCCCACGCAGAACGGCGGCATCATGTCGTAGAAGAAGCCGTTGTAGTGGTCCGGACCCAGCAGCAGGACCAGCTCCGGGGCGAACTCGGCGATGAACGCCCGGGCCTGCGCGAACGCCTCCTCCACCGCGGCCTCGACCGCCGGTGCCGGGTCGTTCTCCCCCATGAGGGGCGAGTGCGACGACGTGCACACGGCCAACGCCATCGTGGCCCTCCTCCCAGACTCCGCTCCGAGGTACCGCGCCCGCACCTTGCTACGTTCCGTAGCTGCCATGCTAGCGTGCTGGCAGCACAGTAGGACGCGGGTCGCAACTCCGCAAGGGACGGTTCTCATGGCTCCGGTGGCATCCGATGCGGGCACCGGCCGCGGCTACCCTCGGCCGGTGACCCGCCCCCAGCCCGTTCGCCTCGACCGGGCCACGAGCCGGCTCAACCACGCCGTGTACGACCAGCTCAAGGAGCGCCTGCTCGACGGCGTCTACGTCGCAGGCGAGCAGCTCTCGACCGAGCAGCTGCGGCTGGAGTTCGGGGTGAGCAAGCAGCCGGTGATGGAGGCACTGCGCCGCCTCTCCGGTGACGGACTGGTCGACATCTATCCGCAGGTCGGATCCCGGGTGGCGAGCTATCCGTCGCAGGAGGTCGGGGACTTCTTCGTCATGTTCGGCGGCTTCGAGGGCACCATCGCCGGCATCGCCGCCACCAGGCGGACTCCCGAGCAGCTCGCCGAGATGGACGCGATCTCCCACGAGATCGACCAGCTCCGCGCCGAGGTCGACCCCTCCACCCGCGCCCGCGGCTACCGGCTGCTCAACCGCCGCTTCCATCAGTCGATCCACCTCATGGCGCACTCCCGAGTCATGGCGCAGACCAGTAGTCGGATGTGGGACCTGTCCGACTTCCTGATCAATACCGCCGGGAGTCCCAACCCGCTGAGCGACGCCCTCGACCGGCGCCACGGCGACCACGAACGCATCCGCGTCGCACTCCACGAGGGCGACCAGGCCGCGGCGCGTAGGGAGATGGAGCACCACATCGTCGGCACGGTGGGCGTCATCCACGAGCCGTAGGGGCCGACGACACGGGCGCGCACGGCCTGCGTGATCCCGCCGAAGCGCAGCGTGCACGGGGGACGGCGCGACGCCATCGTGGGTCCCGCGCGGAGCTGCGGACGCGCAGCCCGCGCAGGCCGTGGTGAGGGCCCGCATCACCCGTCGGACCGGCGGCGGCGTTCGCGGCCTGAGTAATGCATTTTCAGTGCATATGATGCATAGTAGGGTTCGCAAGGCGCATCCGCCCGTCCGACGAGGAGCTCGCCATGATCGAGAGAGTCCTGCACGGCAAGGTCGCCGTGGTCACCGGAGGTGCCTCGGGCATCGGCCGGAGCACCGCGCTGCGCTTCGGCGAGGCCGGTGCGTCGGTCGTCGTCGCCGACATCGACGCCGACGGCGCCGAGGCGGTCTCCAAGGAGCTGACGGGCCGCGGTGCTGCCGCGGTGGCGGTCCGCACCGACGTGACCGACCAGGCCACCGTCGCCGACGCCGTCGCGATCGCGGAATCCGAGTTCGGGCGGCTCGACATCGTGAGCTGCAACGCCGGTCTGGCCGGATTCCCGACCCCGGCGTTGGACGCCGACCCCGACGAGTTCGACCGCATCTTCGCCGTGAACGTCAAGGGGGTGTGGCACTGCGTCCGCGCCGCCGTTCCCGCACTGCGACGGGCCGGCGGCGGTGCGATCACCATCGTCGGTTCCGTGATGGGGGAGCGCGCGCGGCCGGGGTTCGGCGCGTACGCGTCGAGCAAGGCGGCCGTCAACCACCTCGCGCGCACGCTGGCGCTCGAGCTGGCCGGTGACGCCATCCGCGTCAACGCGCTCGCGCCGGTCGCCACCGACACCGCCATGCTGCCGCAGTTCCTGGGGCCCGAGGACCCGGAGCGGGCGCGGGCGGCGTTCATCGCGGGGATCCCGCTGGGTCGGCTGGCCCAGCCCGAGGACATCGCCGACGCTGCGGTCTTCCTGTCCTCGCCCGCCGCCCGCTTCATCACCGGCGTCGTGCTGCCGGTCGACGGCGGCCGCTCCGTCTGATCCGACCGTCTCCGCCCCGACCGTCTCCGCCCCCGACCACGTCCGCCCCCGACCATGTCCGCTCCGACCACACTGGGGAGACACACCGTGCTGACCGTTCCCGGCCTCGTCGCAGGCGAGGAGATCGAGGGCGAGGACCGCTTCGTCGATCTCGACCCGTCCACCGGCACGCCGTTCGCCGAGGTGGCCCGGCTCGGCGCACCCGCGGTCGACCGCGCCGTCGACGCCGCCCGTACGGCCTTCGAGACCGCCGTTCGGCGCCACGGCGCGGAGCAACGCTCGGGCCTGCTCCGGCGCCTCGCCGACCTGATCCGCCGCGACGCGGCACGGCTCGCCGAGCTGGAGTGCCGCGACGTCGGCAAGCCGCTGCGCCAGGCGCAGGCCGACGTGTCCGTCACCGCGCGGTACTTCGACTTCTACGCCGGGGTGCTGCGCGGCGTCCACGGTGACACGCTGCCGCCGACCGACGGAGCCGTGGCGTTCACCAGGCGCGAGCCGTTCGGCGTCACCGGGCACATCACGCCCTGGAACTACCCGCTGCAGATGCTGGCCCGGACCGTCGCACCGGCATTGGCGGCGGGGAACTGCTGCGTGCTGAAGCCGGCCGAGGACAGCCCCGTCACCGCCGTCGAGATCGCCCGGCTGGCCGGCGAGGCCGGGTTCCCGCCGGGGATGTTCAACGTCGTCCCGGGGCTGGGGCCGGAGGCCGGGGCGGCGCTCGCGGCGCATCCGGGCGTCGACCACCTCTCGTTCACCGGGTCGCGGCCGGTCGGGACGTCGATCGCCACGGCGGCCGCGGCCAACGTGGTGCCGGTGGTGCTGGAGCTCGGCGGCAAGAGCCCCAACCTCGTCTTCGCCGACGCCGACCTCGACCACGCCGTCCCGCTCATCGTCAACGCGATCACCCAGAACTGCGGGCAGACCTGCTCGGCAGGCTCGCGCGTGCTCGTGCACGAGTCGCGCCACGACGAGCTCGTCGGCCGGGTCCGGGAGCGCTTCGAGGCCATGTCCATCGGCCCCGGCCTCGACGATCCCGACCTCGGGCCGCTGATCAACGCCCGGCAGCGGGAGCGCGTCGCCACGATGGTCGGCCGCGCCCGTGCCGACGCGCGACTGGTCACCGGCGGTGCGGCCCCCGACGGTGCCGGGTTGGGCGCGGGCTTCTACTTCCGGCCCACCCTCTTCGACCACGTGCCGGTGGAGTCCGAGCTCGGCCAGGAGGAGGTCTTCGGACCGGTGCTCGCGGTGAGCGCGTTCCGGACCGACGAGGAGGCCGTGCGGATGGCGAACGCCACCGACTACGGGCTCGTCGCCGCCGTGTGGACCCGCGACGTCGGCCGCGGGGCCCCCCCCCGCCGCCCGCGGGGCGCGGGGCCCGGGGGAGGGGAAACCACCCCGGGCCCC
>NZ_JAJCYB010000017.1 GCF_029263155.1 Pseudonocardia sp. | reverse complement strand
CGCCGGCTCCCGCTCGCCGGGCCGCCCCGGCGACCCGGCGACCCGGCGACCCGGCGACCCGGCGACCCGGCGACCCGGCGACCCGGCGACCCGGCGACCCGGCGACCCGGCGACCCGGCGACCCGGCGACCCGGCGACCCGGCGACCCGGCGACGATGATCATCGCTTCGGAACCGGGCGACGCTCCTGACACGCCCGCCGGTTCCGAGTCGGTGATCGTCGTCGGCCCCGGGTTCCTTCGGCCGCAGCCCGGGCTGCTCAGGCCGCGGTCACCCCGTCCCCCCGATCCGCGCCGACACCGCGGCCAGCTCCTTCACCGCGGCCGACTCCGCCGCGTGGACGGCCGTGAGCGCGCCCCCGAGCGCCGCGAACAGGTCGGTCCGCTCGCCCGGCGCGAGCGGCGGGGCCGCGTCCAGCTCCGTGCGCAGCGCCCGCGCCACCGGTGCGCGCGACGCGCACCGGCACCCCGTCCAGCGCTGCGGGGAGGTGCCAGTAGCCGGCCTGGTACCGGTCCGGCCAGACCAGCGCCGGACCCGAGTCGAGCGTCGCGGCCAGCGCCCGCGACGCCCCGACCGCGGACTGCGCGGCGCGGCTCGGCGGCACGTCGACGTCGTTCGCGCTCCCCGCCTGGCGCAAGTGGGCGCGCCTGATGACCGACGCGAACGCCGCGAAGGGCTGGCCGCGGGTGTTCGCCGACGGCCGCGGGCTTGCGGGGGCGCTCGCCTCGGTGTGGGAGGGGTGCTCGCCCGCGGGCATGACGGGTGGTCACCTGCGCGACCTCACCGCGCGGTTCCTCGACGAGGCCGCCCCGGTACTCGGCGTCGATCTCGCGCCCGCGGCGGCGCGGTGGCGGGAGGCCGGAGCGGCGTGGACGGTGGCGGCGGACGCCGCGCTGCCCGTCGACGTCCCGGAGTTCGCCCGGCTGCGGTCGCTGACGGCGGCGATCCAGCAGTCGGTGGTGGGCGAGGGCGACGCCGGGCGGGCGGACGCCGCCGCTGCGGCGGCGGAGCTGTGGGGTGGGCACCCGGTCGTCGTGCACGGTCTCGACGGGGACACCTACTCGCTCGACGACCGCGGCGTCGCGCCGCTCACGGTGCCCCGGGCGCAGTTCGACGCGGCCCGCTCGCGCGTCGGTTCCTCCAAGCACCTGTTGATCGTGCCCGAACCCACCGGGGACGTGCCGGAGCCGACGCTGCGCACCGCTCTGGCCGCCGGGATCGCGTCCGAGCCGCTCCAGCCCGGCGAGCAGGGCCCGGTCGGCGTACTGCCACTGCGAGGAGAACGCGAGCACGACCGGCCGCGAGTCGTCGTGGGCGAACTCCCACAGGATGTACCCGGCCCCCGGGCCGCCTGCGCCGCCGAACACCAGCGCCTCGGTGAGCTCGGCACCGCCGCAGCGCACCCCGTGGTGGGCGAGGACGTTCGCGATCGACGCGGAACCCGGGTGCTGCCCGCCGCGCAGCCGGTAGCCGGTAGCGGTGACCGCGGCATCGGGAAGGCCTGCGACGTGCCGGCGCGCCGTCGTGTAGCTCTCCCCGGTACGGGCCATCCGGGCGCGGATGCCGATCTTGAGCTGCTTCTGACTCGTCATGACCAGACCTCTCGCGGCCGCGACGGCGGCACCCGGCCCCACGCCCCGCGTGCCGCCCGGCCGTCGATCCGATCACGGCTGGTGGCTGCCCGAGGCACCCGTGGGGGGATGGAGGGCCGACGGAGGAGGCCCGGGGCGGGTGGAGCGAGTCCCCTTCGCCCCCGCGTGGCCCCGCCGCGTGGGTGGCGGGATCAGGAGGTCCGGCGTGGTGCGCGCCGCGCGCGAATTCTGCCATAGGCTGCCCTCCGTGCCCATCGATCCCGAGGACCTGCCCGAGTTCGACCGCGTCGAGCAGCTCGCCGACCTCATGGGCATCGAGCTGGTGACGGTCTCGCTCGACGAGGTGGTCGGCCGGATGCCGGTGAAGGGCAACCGTCAGCCGTTCGGCCTGCTGCACGGTGGGGCGAGCGCGGTGCTGGCCGAGACCCTCGGATCCACCCTGGCGGCGCTGCACGCGCTGCCCGAGCGGTTCCCGGTCGGACTGGAGCTGAGCTGCACCCACCACCGGTCGGCCACCAGCGGCTTCGTCACCGGGGTGGCCCGGCCGGTCCACGTCGGCCGCAGCACGTCCACGTCCGAGATCGTGATCAGCGACGAGCAGGGCCGCCGCACCTGCACCGCCAGGCTCACCTGCGTGCACCGCGACAGCCGCCCGTAGCGGGGTCGGACGCCGGCCGCGCGGGGACGTCAGCCGGTCGGGTACTCCCCGGTCCGCACCGGGACGAACTGCGCGCCCTCGACCCGGTAGACGGTGAGCGTCTTGTGCCGGGTGTCGCCGTACTCGTCGAACGACACCGGCCCGGAGACGCCCTCGAACTCGGTCGACTGCACGGCCTCGACGACGCGGGCCCGTATCTCCGCTGACCGTTCACCGCCGTCCAGCGCCGCGGCCAGGGCCCGGATGATCACGGTGGTGGCGTCGTAGGTGAGCGGGCCGTAGGTCTCGAAGTCCTCGACGTAGTTGGCGGCGCGGTAGTCCCGGACGAACCGCTCCGCGCTCGGCAGCTGGTCCACGGGGGCGCCGAAGCTGGTGCCGAGGTCGCCGGTGCGACCGCCCAGCGGGACGTACTCGGCGTTGATCAGCGCATCGCCGCCCATCACCGGGACGTCCAGTCCCGCCCCGGCGAGCTGGCTCGACAGCCGGCCCGCGACCGGGTACTCGCCGCCGTAGTAGACCGCCTGCGGGCCGACCCCGGCAAGATCGGTGACCAGGCCGGAGAAGTCGGTGTCCTGGTCGTCGACCTGTTCGCGGGCGACGATCGTGGCCCCGAGGTCCTCGGCGGCGGCCACGAACGCGTCCGCCAGCCCGACGCCGTAGGTCTTGCCGTCGTCGACCACGGCGATCTCGCTCAGCCCGGCGGTCTGCACGAGGTACTGCGCCCCGAAGGGTCCCTGCAGGTCGTCGGTGGGCGCGACCCGGAAGTAGTTGTCGAAGGCGCGGACCGGGTCGGTCGTGTACCGCTCGCCGCGGGTGAGGGACGGATTGGTGTTGGCGGGCGACACCGTCGCGAGCTCGCCCTCGGCGAGGATCGGCTGCACGACCTGCGCCGTGGAGGAGTTCAGCGTGCCGACCACGCCCACCACGTCCGGATCGGCGACGAGCCTGCTCGCCGCCTCCGCCGCCTCCTCCGGCAGCCCCCTGTCGTCCTCGGCCTGCAACCGGAGCTCGTAGCCCGGCACGGCGCAGGCGGCGTTGGCCTGGTCGACGGCGAGGTCGGCGGAGTTGCGCATGCCCATCGCGAGCACCGAGAGATCACCGAGCAGCGGGGCGATCAGGCCGATGGCCAGCGTTCCCCGGCTGGTGTCGCAGCCACCCGCACCACCGGCGGCGGCCCCGTCCGAGCCGTCCTGCCCCGCGACGCAGGCCGGGAGCAGCAGGGTCCCGAGGAGGATCACGGCGGACACGGTGACGCGCCTCGGGGGCATGCTGTTCTCCTCCTGGGACCGCACGTGACGCCGCGGAGCGGCCCACTGTAGTGACGCCGGCGGGCACCCCGGCCGCCCCCCTCGGCGCCTCCCGACCCGGCGCGCGACGCGATCTCGTTACATCTGGGATACAGCCAACCGGGTGACGCCCCCCGGAACGGTCGCGAACGGCTACTCTGCGCCGTCACCACCCGGCCCGACGAGGAGGCCCATGCACGTGCATCCGCCCGCCCCCCTGCCGCGGGACGGTGCGCAGCGCCGCACATCCGCCGCGGCCAGATGGCTTCTCGGGACCATCCTGATCATGATGCTCGCGGGCCTCGCCGCCACCGGCAGTGCGTCGGCCTCGACCCCGGCGCCGCCGCCCGACGACGAGACCAGCTCCGGGATCGCGGTCAACGGCACGCTGCGCAACTCCGAGGGCACGCTGCTCGAGGGCGTCACCGTCACGGCCGTCGGCGGCGGCGGCAGCATCGTCGTGGACGACGTCTCCGGCCCCGACGGCCGCTTCGAGATCGAGGTGCCCGAGCCGGGCACCTACCTGTTCCGAG
Source organism: Pseudonocardia sp. (assembly GCF_029263155.1). Taxonomy (GTDB): domain Bacteria; phylum Actinomycetota; class Actinomycetes; order Mycobacteriales; family Pseudonocardiaceae; genus Pseudonocardia. The sequence goes on along the minus strand of NZ_JAJCYB010000017.1, from coordinate 44,040 downwards.
TCGAGGAGGACACGCTCCCCGAGGGCACCGAGGTGCTGCAGGGCGAGGTCACCCGGGATGTGGCCGAGGGCCGGCTCGCGACCGTCATCTTCCGCTTCGGTGAGGAACGTGGCGGCCTCGACACCTCGGCCGCGGGCCAGTTCGTCCGGCTGCTCGTCGACGGCATCCGGTTCGGCCTGGTCATCGGCATCGCCGCCGTGGGCCTCTCACTGATCTTCGGCACCACCGGGCTGACCAACTTCGCGCACGGGGACCTGGTCACCATCGGTGCGGTCGTCGCCTGGACCGTCAACGTGGTCGGCGGCGTCCAGCTGATCCCGGCCACGATCATCGCGATCGTCGTCGGCGGGTTCGTCGGGGCGTTGAACGAGTGGGCCATCTGGCGCCGACTACGCAGGCGCGGGGTGGGGTTGATCGCACAGCTCGTCGTCTCCATCGGGCTGGCGATCGCGCTGCGCTACCTCGTCCTCATCTTCTTCGGCGGCCGGTCGGAGTCGTTCGCCGACTACACCGCGCAGACCGCGCGGTCGTACGGACCGGTCGTGCTGACCGACAAGGACCTGTCCGCCATCGTGATCAGCATCGTGGTCATGATCGGCGTCGCGCTGCTGCTGCAGCGCACCAGGATCGGCAAGGCGATGCGCGCCGTCTCGGACAACCGGGACCTGGCCGCGTCGTCGGGCATCGACGTCGACCGGGTGGTGCTGTTCGTCTGGATCCTCGGCGGCGCGCTCGCCACGCTGGGCGGCGTGCTGTTCGCGCTCTCCGAGCTGTCCAGCACGGTCCAGTACGAGATGGGCTTCAAGCTGCTGCTGCTGATGTTCGCGGGGGTCATCCTCGGTGGCCTGGGCACCGCCTACGGCGCGCTCGTCGGATGCCTCATCGTCGGGATCCTGGTCCAGATGTCCACGCTGGTCCTCCCGGTCGACCTCAAGTACCTGGGCGGGCTCGTCGTGCTGATCGTGATCCTCGTGTTCCGCCCCCAGGGCCTGCTGGGCTCCCGGGCCAGGATCGGGTGACGGCATGATCGACTTCGGAGCGCTGCTCTCCAACGGGGTGGCCCAGTTCATCGGGCCGTCGGCCATCTTCTTCGCCCTGCTCGCACTGGGGCTCAACATCCACTTCGGGTACACCGGCCTGCTCAACTTCGGGCAGATCGGGTTCGCCCTGGTCGGCGGCTACGGCATGGGGATCGCGGTGGCGACCTTCGGGCTGCCGCTGTGGGCCGGTGTGCTGGTCGGCATGGCCTCCGGGGTGGTGCTCGCGCTGCTGCTGGGCATCCCGACGCTGCGCCTGCGCACCGACTACCTGGCCATCGTCACGATCGCCGCCGCGGAGATCCTGCGCCTGATCACCCGGTCGGTCTCCCAGACCGACTTCACCGGGGGCACCCAGGGCCTCACCGGGTTCGGCGGCACCTACGCCGCGGCCAACCCGTTCACCCAGCAGTCCTACTCGTTCCTCGGGCTGACGTTCCTGCGCAACGACCTCTGGGCGATGGTCGTCGGGTGGACCGTGGTGATCCTCTGCACGCTGCTGACCTTCCTGCTGGTCCGCAGCCCGTGGGGCCGGGTGCTCAAGGCCATCCGCGAGGACGAGGACGCCGCCCGCGCGCTGGGCAAGAACGTGTTCGCCTACAAGATGCAGGCGCTCGCGCTCGGCGGGGTGTTCGGAGCTCTCGGCGGGATCGTCTACGCGCTGGCGACCCAGTCGCTGACCCCGGACTTCTTCTCCCCCGCGCAGACCTTCTTCGCCTACGCGGCCCTGATCCTGGGCGGCGCCGGGCGCGTGCTCGGGCCGGTCATCGGGGCGATGGTCTTCTGGTTCCTGCTCTCGATCACCGACGGTTTCCTGCGCCAGGCGACCGCGGGTGCCGACCCGCTGCTGCCCTTCATCGAGTCGCAGGACGTCGGCGCGATCCGCTTCGTGCTCGTCGGCCTGTTCCTCGGCCTGCTCATGGTCTTCCGACCGCAGGGACTGTTCGGACGTCGACAGGAGGTGGCACTCGATGGCCGCTGACGAGCCCGACCACCGCCCCGGGGAGGACCCCCTGACCGAACCACCACCCGTCGCCGACGAGCCGGCCCCACGCGACGCGACGCCGGGTGGTCGACTCGCCGGCGTCGCCCCCGAGGTGGGGGTGGCCAAACCCGACCCGGTGCTGGTCGTCGACGGCGTGACGCGGACCTTCGGCGGGCTCACCGCCGTCGACGTCGCGCACCTGGAGTTCCAGCGCGGCGCGATCACCGGTCTCATCGGGCCCAACGGCGCGGGCAAGACCACGCTGTTCAACCTGCTCACCGGGTTCGACCGGGCCGACACCGGCAACTGGACCTTCGACGGCACCGCGCTCAACCGGATGGCCTCGCACCGGGTCGCCCGGCTCGGGGTCGTCCGCACGTTCCAGCTCACCAAGGCGCTGGCCAAGCTGAGCGTGCTGGACAACATGCGCCTGGGCGCCACGGGACAGCGGGGCGAGTCGTTCTTCGGCGCCCTGTTCACCCCGTGGGGCCGCCAGGAGAAGCAGGTCACCGAGCGGGCGCGGGAGCTGCTCGCCCGGTTCAAGCTCGACGCGAAGGCCGACGACCTCGCCGGATCGCTCTCGGGCGGCCAGCGCAAGCTGCTGGAGATGGCCCGGGCCCTCATGATGGACCCGACGGTGGTCATGCTCGACGAACCGATGGCGGGGGTGAACCCGGCGCTGACCCAGAGCCTGCTCGGCCACGTCCGGTCGCTGCGCGACGACGGCATGACCGTGGTGTTCGTCGAGCACGACATGGACGTGATCCGCGACGTCAGCGACTGGGTGGTGGTGATGGCGCAGGGATCGGTGATCGCCGAGGGCCCGCCGGAGGCGCTCTCCTCCAACCGGGCCGTGGTCGACGCCTACCTGGGCGCGCACCACGACCGGGCGCTGGAGTTCGACGACGAGGGCAACCCGGTGGGCGAGACGGCCGAGCTGGTGGCCGAGATGGAGGCCGCCGAGATGGGGACCCAGGCCGCGGCCGCGGAGCCGCCGGCGGCAGGCAAGGAGCCGAGATCGTGACGGAGACACCCGACACCACCCCCCGGCTCACCCCCGCCGAGCTCGCCGCCACCCCCGAACGGCACCGCGAGCTCGCCGTCGACGCGCTGCTGCGCGCCGACGACCTCGTCGCGGGCTACGTCCCGGGCGTGGACATCCTGACCGGTTGCAACTTCTTCCTCGGCCAGGGCGAGATCGTGGGCATCATCGGGCCGAACGGGGCGGGCAAGTCCACCCTGCTCAAGACGATGTTCGGGCTGATCCCGGTGCGCAAGGGCACCGTGCGGCTGCGGGACGCCGACATCACCGGGGCGAAGGCGCACGTCCTGGTCACCAAGGGCGTCGGCTACGTGCCGCAGAACAACAACGTGTTCCCGTCGCTGACCATCGAGGAGAACATGCAGATGGGCGTGTACCTGCGCCCGAAGTCGTTCGCCGACCGGTTCGCGCACGTGGCCGAGCTGTTCCCGATGCTGGGTGCCCGGCGCAAGGTCAAGAGCGGGTCGCTGTCGGGCGGCGAGCGCCAGATGGTGGCCATGGGCCGGGCGTTGATGATGGAGCCCTCGGTCCTGCTGCTCGACGAGCCGTCCGCGGGACTCTCGCCGATGCTGCAGGACGAGGTCTTCGTGCGCTGCAAGAAGATCAACGCCGCCGGGGTGTCGATCATCATGGTGGAGCAGAACGCGCGCCGCTGCCTGCAGGTGTGCGACCGGGGGTACGTGCTCGACCAGGGCCGCAACGCCTATACCGACACGGGCCCGGCGCTCATGCACGACCCCAAGGTCATCGAGCTGTACCTGGGTACGCTGGCCGGGAGCAGCGAGACGAACTGACGCGCACGCACACGGAGGGGGCGGCACCCGTCGGGTACCGCCCCCTCTGTCGTGCGCGGCTGACGATCAGCCGGTCTCGCCCACGATCACGAACTCGGTGTCGTCGGCGATGGTGTTCTCGGCGGTGAAGCTGAGGATGCCGTAGGAACCCGAACCCGGCTCCCCCGCCGCGGTGAAGTTGAGTGCACCGGTCACACCGTCGTAGTCCGGGTCACCCCCCGCGTCGATGATCGCCAGGCAGTCGGCGAACGTCTCGCACTTCTCGCCGTCGGCCGTGATGCCGTTGATCTCCGAGGCGATGTCGGCACCGTTGGTGGACCCGGCCGCCTCCGCGGCCAGCGCGGTGATGACCACGGCGTCGTAGGACTCGGCCGCGTAGTTGAAGTCGGTCAGGCTCGGGTCCTGGGCCAGCAGCCGCTCCTGGAAGTCCCCGGCCAGCTCGGTCAGCGGCGTGGTGCCCTTCATGCCCTCCAGCAGGCCCGGGGGCAGCCCCTCGCCCAGCGCGTTGCCCATGTTGCCGTCGGTGCCGTACACCGACTTCTGGGCCGGCCCGATCTGCACCTCGGTCATCCGGGTGAGGATGCGCTTGGACTCGTCGAAGCCGATCACCGCGATGCCGTCGGGGTCGAACTGCACGATCTGGTCGACCTCGGCGTTGAACGACGCCGCGTTGGGGTCGTAGATGATCTTCTGGATCTGGTCCTGCGGGATGCCGGCGGTGAGCAGGTTCTGCTCGGTGTTGTCGGCGAGACCCGTACCGTAGGGGTCGTTGCGGGCCAGGATCGTGACGCGCTGCGCGCCGTCACCGGCGATCAGGCCCGCCAGCGCCTGCGCCTGCAGGACGTCCGGCGGAGCCGTCCGGAAGTACAGCCCGGAGTCCTCCCAGCAGGTGAACTCGTCGGAGGTGTTCGCGGGCGAGAACTGCACCACGCCCGCGCCGGTGATCTTGTCGATCACGAGCTTGGAGACGCCCGAGGAGGCCGCGCCGACGATGGCCTGCACGCCGGCCGCCAGGTGCCGGTCGGTGGTCTGGTTGACGATGTCGGTCGTGTCGTCACCGGAGTCGCCGCGCTGGTGCTGGATCGGCTGGTCCAGCACGCCGCCGGCGTCGTTGATCTCGGTGACCGCGACGTCGACGCCCGCGAACTCGGGCGGGCCGAGGAACGCCAGGCTCCCGGTCTCCGGCAGCAGCGACCCGATGATCAGCGGGTCGGTGCTGGGCGACCCGGTCGGGGTGGCCTGTGCCGGCTCGCAGGCCGGGGCGGCCGTGTCGGCGGTGGACGGTGCGGCGGCGGGATCGGCCGTGTCACCGCCACCGCCACCACAACCGGCCAGCACCAGTGCGGTGGCCCCCACGAGGGCCGCCGCACGGAAAGCAGCGCGCTGCGCCATCCAGTTCTCCTTCTGCACGTTCCCGGCCCGGGCTCGATGCCCGGGCACGATGGTGGGGAGAAGGTAGTTCGATGTCGGCCCGATCGACACGAACGGGCGACGGTCGTGACGAAGACGTGACCGAACGCGCGGAGAACTCCCCGGTCGGCTCAGCCGCGCGGCGGATTGAGCCCGTCCACGACGGCCTCGGCCACCGCCTTCATCGTGGTGCGGCGGTCCATCGCGGTGCGCTGGATCCAGCGGAACGCGTCGGGCTCGGACATCGACTGCCGGCTCATCAGCAGACCCTTGGCCCGGTCGACGATCTTGCGCGTCTCCAGCCGGTCGGTCAGCGTGGCCACCTCGTCCTCCAGGGCCTTGCGCTCGGCGAACCGCGAGACGGCCAGCTCGATCGCGGGCACCAGCTCGTGGCGGGCGAACGGCTTGACGAGGTACGCCATCGCGCCTGCGTCGCGCGCCTGCTCGATGAGCTCGCGCTGGCTGAACGCGGTGAGCATGACGACCGGTGCGATCCGCTCCGCGACGATCTCGCCCGCCGCGGCGATCCCGTCGACCTTGGGCATCTTGACGTCCATGATCACGAGGTCCGGCGCCAGCTCGCGCGCCAGCTTCACCGCCTGCTCGCCGTCGCCGGCCTCGCCCGCGACGACGTAGCCCTCCTCGCGCAGCATCTCGGTGAGGTCGAGGCGGATGAGCGCCTCGTCCTCGACCACGAGAACCCGCAGGCCGACGGCCGGTCGGGCCTCGTCCGCAGGGCTGTTCTCCTCGGAAACCGACTGGGTCACCGGGCTACTCCTCACACCGGACGGGGGGTGGAACGGGAAGGATCCAGAGTAGCCCGACCTGCGGACGGCCCGCGCTGTGATCTCCGGCCACCGCAACCCGCTATCGTGGACGTGCCGAGCCCCCGTAGCCCAACGGCAGAGGCAATGGATTCAAAACCCATCCAGTGTGCGTTCGAGTCGCACCGGGGGCACGCCGAGCACCACGTCCGAGTCAGTAGGCCGAGATCGCCCCGTCCGGGACCTGACGTGCACATGCGCAGCTCAGGTCCCGATCCTGCCGATCATGGGCTGGGCTGTCGTCCACGGACCAGGAGCGAGACCCCCACGGCCGCCGTCGAGAGGATCGCCCCGACCAGGAACGCCGCACGGATGCCCGGGGCGTCGGTGGCACCCCCGGAGGCCGAGAACAGCGTGAGCATCGTGACGAACAGCGCGGTGCCCGCCGCCCCGGCCACCTGCTGCAGCGTCGAGACGATGGCGCTGCCGTGCGAGTACAGGTCGGCGGGCAGCGACCCCAGTGCCTCGGTCATCAGCGGCGTCAGCATCAGGGCGATGCCGGCGCTGAGCACGATGTGGATCACCACGACCGTCCACAGCGGGGCGCCGACGAACGCCGTGAGCGCCCACAGCGAACCGCTGAGCACCACCGCGCCGGGGATCACCAGCGGGCGGGCACCGATGCGGTCGAAGGCACGCCCGACGAACGGGCCGAGCAGGCCCATCACCAGCCCGCCCGGCAGCACGACGAGCCCGGTGACGAACGGATCGGTGCCGAGCACGTCCTGCAGGTACAGCGGCAGCAGGATCAGGGCGCCGAACAGCGCCATCATGCTGAGCACGACCAGCACGATCGACACGACGAACGGGCGCAGCGTGAACGGGCGCAGGTCGAGCAGGGCCCGGTCGGCCCGCTGCAGGACGAGCTGGCGGCGCACGAACACCACGAGCGCCGCGGCGCCGACCACGAGCGGGATCCACGGCGGGACCAGCGCCCCGCCCCGCGCGGCCTCGCCGATCGCGGTCAGTCCGTAGACGAACCCGGCGAAGCCGACCGCCGAGAGCGCCACCGACGCCACGTCGAGCGGGACCGTCCGGGTCTCCGAGTCGACCCGCAGCAGCGCCACCCCGGCCCCGAGCGCGAGCAGCGCGATCGGCAGCACCAGCCAGAACATGAAGCGCCAGTCCAGGGCGGAGAGGATCAGCCCGGAGATGGTCGGCCCGACGGCGGGCGCCACGGCGATGACGATCGAGATCGTGCCCATCATCGACCCGCGCCGCTGCACCGGCACGAGCCGCAGCACGGTGGTCATCAGCAGCGGGATCATCACGGCGGTGCCGACGGCCTGCACGATCCGGCCGGTCAGCAGCACTCCGTAGCCGGGGGCCAGCGCCGAGACCAGGGTGCCGGTGCTGAACGCCGACATCGCACCGACGAACACCTGGCGCGGGGTGAACCGTTGCAGCAGGAACCCGGTGATCGGGATAACCACGGCCATCGTGAGGAAGAAACCGCTGGTCAGCCACTGGGCGGTGCTGGCGGTGACCGCCAGGTCCACGATCAGCGTCGGCAGCGCCACACTCATGATCGTCTCGTTGAGGATCATGACGAACGCGGAGCCGACCAGCAGCCCGATCACCAGGTTGGTCCGGGTGGCGGGCGCGGCGCGCTCCGGGATGTGGGTGGTCGGGCCGGTCATCGTGCGTCCCCCAGGTCTCTCGCGCCGGTCCCGCGTACCCGGCTCCCCACGGACTCTACGAACGCCGTCGCCCCGTTTGTTCCGCGCCGCATGGCATCGTTGCGCCATGGACCGGGACCGGGACGGCTCCGGGCGGGCCCGCAACGCCCGCCCCCGCGACGCGGCGGGGCGGCCGCTGCCGCGCGGATCGGTCGGGGTGGAACGCCTGCCGGACGAGCTCGTGCTCTCCGCGGACCAGGCGGTCGACCAGGCCCAGGAGCTGCTCGACGGCGGTCAGCCGTTCGCGGCGCACGAGGTGCTGGAGGCGGCGTGGAAGGCGGCGGCTCCGGCCGAGCGGGAGCTGTGGCGCGGCCTCGCACAGCTCGCCGTCGGGCTCACCCACGCCCAGCGCGGCAACCCCCGCGGCGCGGTCTCCCTGCTCGACCGTGGCCAGGATCACCTGCGGCGCTGGGTCGGCGTCGCGCCGGCGGGGCTGGACGTCACCGCCCTGGCCGCCCGCGCCGATCGGCTCGCCCGGCGGATCGAGGACGGCGGGACCGGCGCGCTGTCCCCGGACGACCTCCGCCCGCGGCTGCGCCCCGACGGCCGGAGCCCCGAGTCGCGCTGATCAAGGGCTGATGGTCGCCGGGCACGGTCGGACGGCCGCCATCTGCCCTTGATCGCGGATGCTCGGCGGTACCGTCGCGGCGTGGCCGACGACGTGTTCCCACCCGGTTTCTTCGACCGCTCCGACCCCTCGCCCGACACCGCGTTCTACGCCCCGCCCCGGTTCGTCACCCACATCGACGACCGGGCGATCGCCGCCGTCGGGGCCCTCTACGCCGAGCTGGGCCTCGACGGCGACGTGCTCGACCTGTGCGCCTCCTGGGTCTCGCACTTCACCGCGGCGCCGCGGCGGCTGGTCGGCCTGGGCATGAACGCCGACGAGCTGGCCGCGAACCCGATGCTCGCCTCGCACGTCGTGCGCGACCTCAACGCCGATCCCACCCTCCCCTTCGACGACGCCGGTTTCGACGACGCCGTCTGCTGCGTGTCCGTCGACTACCTCGTGGATCCGGTCGCGGTGTTCGGTGAGGTGGCGCGGGTGCTGCGGCCGGGCGGTCGGTTCGTCGTGACGTTCTCGAACCGCTGCTTCCCGACCAAGGCGATCCGCGGCTGGCTCGCCGCCGACGACGAGGGCAGGCTGCAGATCGTCAACGCGTTCTTCGTGGTGTCCGGCGGGTTCGGGCAGGTCCGGGGCGGGTTGCGGACCCCGCCCGGGCGCGGCGACCCGCTCTACGCGGTGTGGGCGACGCGCCGCTAGCGCGGCATCCGCCGCCACAGTGCGCGCGGGAGGTGCCGCAGGCCCGCGAAGACCGGTTGCAGCGCCGCGGGCACCCACACCTCGCCGCGGCCCGCGCGCAGCGCCGCCACGGTGGCGGCGGCGACCTGGGCGGGCGTCGAGGACAGCGGGGCCGGGGACATGCCCGCCGTCATCCGCCCGATCACGAAGCCCGGGCGGACGAGCAGCAGCCGCACTCCGCTGCCGTGCAACGCGTCGGCCAGGCCGGAGGCGAAACCGTCGAGCCCGGCCTTCGCCGAGCCGTAGACGTAGTTGGCGCGCCGCACCCGGGCGCCGGCGACCGAGGAGAAGACCACGAGGTCCCCACCGCGCCCGGTGCCACCGGCCTGCTCGCGCAGCAGCTGCGCCAGGTGGGTGAGCACGGAGACGTGCGCGACGTAGTCGGTGTGCACGATCGCCAGCGCGTGCGCGACGTCCCGCTCGGCCCGCGCCTGCTCCCCCAGGATCCCGAACGCGACGACGACGGTGTCCAGGCGCCCGTGCCGCGCGAGGACGCCGTCGAGCACCTCGCGGTGCCGGGCGACGTCGTCGGCGTCGAACTCCACGCGGTCCACGGCCGCCGCCCCGGCGGCACGCAACTCCCGCTCCTCGTCGTCGAGATCCGCGCTGCGGCGGGCGGCCAGCACGACCGTGGACCCGGGGGCGAGGCGCCGCGCCACCTCCAGCCCGATCTCGCTGCGACCACCGAGCACCAGCACCGTCCCCGTCACGGGGGCGAGCGTGACACATCGCGGAGACCGGGCCGCTCCAGCCTGCCCGGTGTCCGAGACGGTGTTCGCGGTCCGGTTGCCCGACCGGTCGCGGCCTGCGTTCCACTCGCCGTCGCCGGTGGTGCAGGACCACCTGAGCGCGGCGCCGGCCGGCATCGCGGCGGCGGCCGGGGCGCCTCGCCGAGGGGGTCGTGCGGGTGGAGCGGTCCCGCCGGTAGCGATACTGGCGCCCGTGCGTGCCGCCGTCCTGGGTTCCCCCGTCGCCCACTCACTGTCCCCCGCCCTGCACACCGCCGCCTACACCGCGCTCGGCCTCGACGGCTGGAGCTACGGGCGGCACGAGTGCGCGGAGGACGCGCTGCCCGGGTTCGTCGCCGGTCTCGGACCGGAGTGGGCCGGCCTGTCGCTGACGATGCCGCTCAAGCGCGCGGCGCTCGACGTCGCCGCCACGGTGTCACCGCTGGCGGCGGCGACCGGGGCCGCGAACACGCTGGTCCCGCGCGACGGCGCGTGGTTCGCCGACAACACCGACGTCGCCGGGATCGTCGCCGCCCTGCGCGGGGCCGGGGTGAGCGGGGCCGGTGCGACGGCGGTGGTCCTCGGTGCGGGCGGCACAGCACAGGCGGCGCTCGCCGCGCTGCGGGAGCTGGGCATCGCCGACGTCCGGGTACTGGTGCGGTCGGTCGAGCGGGCCGGGGAGCTGCGCGCGGCGGCGTCGCGGCTCGGGATCGACCCCGTGGTCGACGACGCGCTCGCCGAGCCCACCCGGGCCGCGGCGGCGCTGGCCGGGGCCGGGGTCGTGGTCTCCACGCTGCCCGGCGGCGCCGCCGACGCCCTCGCGGGCGCCACCGGCGTCGTGTTGGACGTGGTCTACGCGCCCTGGCCCACCCCCTTCGCCGCGACGGCCTCCACCGCGGGCGCGACGGTGGTCAGCGGGCTGGAGATGCTGCTGCACCAGGCCGTGGCGCAGGTGGAGCTGATGACCGGGCGCCCCGGGCCGGTCGAGGCCATGCGCGCGGCCCTGGACGCGGCCGTGGCGGCCCGGTGACCCCGGAGAAGCCGGCGGGAGCCGATGGAGCCCGCCCGGATGGCGGCGCCGCGGCTGGTGTCCGCGCGTGAGGTGGCGATCCTGCAGGGCGGGCGGGTGGTGGACCCGTCCACGGGGAAAGGGCCGGGGCCTTGCTGCAACTCCCGGGAGGTCCTACGGGCCCGGGAGGTCTACGGCTCGGGGAGGACGTGAGCCGAGACCGCGTAGTCGCCGCCCGTGTAGGGATCGCGGTCCCAGGTGGACCAGCGGTCCTCGGGCTCCAGGCCGGTCGCGGCGCACCACGCGTCGTACTCGGCGAGGGTGGGCCAGCCGTCCTGCAGCTGGAAGCCCGCCACCAGCCGCCCACCCGGCGTCAGGTGGCGCGCGCAGGCCGCCACCACCTCGGCGCGGCGCTGCGCGTAGGGGACCACGTTGCCGGCCAGCACGGCCAGGTCGAACCGCTCCGGGCGGTCGAGGTCGGCCAGGTCGAGCAGGAGCCACTCCAGCGTGGGGGCCTTCGTCCGGGCGGCGGCGATCATGTCCGGGTCCGGGTCGACGCCGATCACGGTGACGCCCCGGCGGGCCAGCTCGATCCCGACGCGCCCGGTGCCGCAGCCGCCGTCGAGCACGGCCGCCGGCGCGTAGGTCATCACCAGGTCGGCCTCGCCGTGGGGCTGCGCGAGCTGCGCCCAGCGCTCGTCGTAGGCGTCGAGGTCGACCTGGTCGCGCCAGCGCTCCCAGTCGGCGGGCAGGCTCACGGCAGCACCGGCGCCAGCGCGGTCAGCGTGCGGACGAACGCCTCCGCCCGCGCCGACTCCGTGACCGTGAACGGCGCCCACGACCTCCGCGCCACCAGCCAGCCCTCGTCGGGGGCCGGGACGGCGAGCACGTGGTCGTCGTCCTCGGGCTGGTCGGCCTGGGCCTCGACGGAGTCGGCGTGCAGCAGCGCGGCCAGCGCGGACGCCGGGTCGCCGGTGGTCACCGCCTGCGCGGCGAGGTCGAGCGCGCGGGTGGGGGCGTCGACGAGGTCGTGCGGGTCGGCCTCGGTGACCAGCACGGCCCCGGCCCCGGGCCCGACGGACGCGCGCACGGACCCGGCCAGCAGCTCCGGATCCGGCGCGCCCCCGACGATCAGCTCGTCGACGACCGAGCGGGAGTCCTGGCCGTGCACGGCCAGGCCCAGGATGTTCCCGCCCGCTCCGGCCACCGCGTCGGCGAGGCGGGCCAGCGCACCGGACTCGTCGGGCAGGCGCACCCGGACGCGGTGCAGGGACGTCGCGTCGCCCTGCGACCGGCGGCGCAGCGGGGCCGGGTCGGGCACGGCGCGCAGGTGGGGCAGCCGGCCGGCGCCGCGTGCCAGCAGCCGCTGCCCGGGCCCGTGCGCCGGCACGCCGATGGCCGAGAGCGCGGCCCAGATCGTCACCTGGTTCGCGGTGAACACCGGCTTGCCCAGCTCGCGTTCCAGGGGCGCGATGACGTCGAAGGTGGCGAGGTTGGTGCAGGAGATGAACACCGCCTGCGCCTCGGGCCGGTCGGCGGCCCGCACGGCACGGACCACCTCCTCGTAGGACACGCGCCAGATCTGGCCGAGCAGCCCCAGCCCCACCGACGCCACCGTCGTGACCCCGTTGGCGGCGAGGTACGCGGCGAGCAGGTCGGTGAGCGTGTCGACGTAGGGCGTGACGATCGCCACCCGCGTGGCCGACACCGACGCCAGCGCGGACACCAGCGCCCCGGCCGTGGTCAGCGCGTACGGGGCGCCCGCCGCGCGCATGATCTCCAGCAGCGCCGTCTCCCCGGCCACACCGTCGACGAAGCTGCCCGACGTGCACGCGTACGCGACGATGCCGGGACCGGGTTCGAGCAGGTCACGGGTGGCGCTGCGGACCGGCTCCGGGTCGCTGATGGCACGGGCCATCTCGGCCGTGACCGGGGACGGGACGAACGGGGTGCGCGTGAGATGCAGGGCCACCGGCTCGGGCACCCACCGCCACAGCTCCCGGTCGAGGGCGAAGTCGAACGGGACGATCACCCCGATTCCCCCGGTCGGGTCGGGAGGCGGGAACGCGCCCTGGTCCTCGTGCATGCGCACACGGTAGGGCCTGCCCTTCCACAACGGTGTTTCGGCCGGGCAGGGGATGGTGGAGCGGTCCGCGCCGGAACACGATCCGCCGCGGCGCGGTTGAGCACGGACATGCAGGTGGAGATCTGGTCCGACGTGGTGTGCCCGTGGTGTGCGATCGGCAAGCGCCGGTTCGAGGCGGCCCTGGCCCGCTTCGAGCACCGCGACGAGGTGGAGGTGCGCTGGCGCAGCTTCGAGCTCGACCCGACCGCACCCCGGGAACGCGAGGGGACGCTGGCCACGCACCTCGCCGCGAAGTACGGCACCTCGCCCGAGCAGGCGCGGGGCATGATCGGGCAGATGAGCGAGACGGCCGCCGGGGAGGGCTGGGAGTTCGACCTGGAGCACGCCCGCGGCGGCAACACCGTCGATGCCCACCGGCTGATCCACCTCGGCGCCGAGCGCGGTGTCGGGGACGCGGTGAAGGAGCGGCTGCTGCGCGCCTATCTCACCGAGGGCGAGCGGATCGGCGACCCGGAGACGCTCGCCCGCGTCGTCGCCGACGCCGGGCTGGACGAGGCGGAGGCCCGCGAGGTGCTCTCCGGCGACCGCTACCTCGACGACGTGCGCGCCGACGTGCGCCAGGCGCGCGCCTACGGCATCAGCGGCGTGCCGTTCTTCGTCGTCGACGCGAAGTACGGGGTGTCGGGCGCCCAGCCGGCCGAGGCGCTGCTGGAGGTGCTGCGGACGGCATGGGCGGACGCGCACCCGCTGCAGGATCTGACCCCGTCGGGCCGGCCCGACGCCGACGGGTGCACCGACGGATCCTGCGCGGTCTGACCCGGGTCGCGTCCCTCACACCGATCTTGTCTCCGTCACGGTTCGGCCGCGCACCGTGACCGTTCCGTTGCCCTCCCGTGAGCGTGCGTGCCGCCGCACGGGGTAGCCCGACTGCGTCCGAACGACCGAGATACAAGGACGCAGACATGAACCGTCTCCCCCGCCTCGCGGCCCTCGGCGCCGCTGCCGCGCTGACCGTCGCCCTGAGCGGCTGCGGCGAGGACGCCGCACCCACCCCCGCGGCGCCCGACACGACCGCTCCGACGACGTCGCAGTCCATGCCAAGCGGAACCGCCGCGGCCGGGTCCGGTGTCACCCAGACCTCCGACATCTACGGCCCGGCCTGCGACCAGGTTCCCACCGAGGGCGAGGGGTCCGCCGAGGGCATGGTCGACGACCCGGTCGGCACGGCCGCGAGCAACAACCCGCTGCTCGGCACGCTCACCACGGCCGTCACCGAGGCCGGCCTGGTGGACACCCTCAACGACCCGAACGCCGCCTACACCGTGTTCGCCCCGGCCGACCCGGCCTTCGAGGCGCTGCCGGCCGGTACGCTGGACATGCTGCTGGCCGAACCGGAAGGCCAGCTCAGCGAGATCCTGACCTACCACGTCGTGCCGGAGCGCTACGACGCGCAGGGCCTGGCCGAGGCCGGCACCGTCACGACCGTACAGGGCGAGAACCTGACGATCACCGGCGAGCCGATGTCGCTGACGATCGACGAGCAGGAGCAGGCCAGCGTGCTCTGCGGCAACATCCCGACGGCCAACGCGACGGTGTTCGTCATCGACACCGTGCTGATGCCGCCGGCCGCCTGAGCCACCCGGCCGTGACCTGAGCTGCGCGGGTGGCCTGCCCCGGGCCACCCGCGCTCTTCCTCCGGAGTGTGCATGTCCACCACCGAGCGATCGCCGGGCCGCCCCGTCGCCGCCCTCGTCGGGCTGCTCGCCGTCGCCGCGGCGTTGGGCGCGGGACACCTCGTCGCCGGCCTGCTGGCCCGCCCGCAGGCCTCGCCGTTCCTCGCCGTCGGCAACGCCGCGATCGATCGCACGCCCAACCCGGTGAAGTCCTTCGCCATCGCCGTGTTCGGCACCAACGACAAGATCGCGCTGCTCGCCGGCATGGCCGTCGTGATCGCGGTCGTCGCCGCGGTGGCCGGGCTCGTGTCGCGGCGGCGGCCCCGACCGGGCCTGATCGTCGTCGGGGTCCTCGGGCTGATCGGCGGTCTCGCCGTGGCCGAGCAGTCACCCGCCGCGGTGTCCCTGCTCGCCCCGCTCGCCGCGCTGGCCACCGGGCTCGCGGCGTTCGTCCTCCTCCACGCACGGGCCCGCGCGGCGGCCCGCCCGGACGCCGGGCGCCGCGGGCTGCTGCTCGCCTCGGGTGGTGTCGCCGCCGGAGCAGCGCTGGGCGGACTGGGCGGGCGGCTGCTCGCCGACCGGGTGGACGTGGGGGCGTCCCGGCGCGCGGTCGGGCCGCTCGTACCCGCGCAGCCCGCTCCGCCGATCCCGCCGGGCGCGGCGTTCCCCGAGCTCGGCACGCCGCCGTTCCTCACCCCGGCCGCGGACTTCTACCGCGTCGACGTCAACCTCACCGTGCCGCGGCTGCGGGCGCAGGACGCCGTGCTGCGGATCCACGGCATGGTCGACCGGGAGGTCGAGCTGCCCTTCGCCGAGATCGCCGCGCGCCCGCTCGTGGAGCGCACGATCACGATGACGTGCGTGTCCAACTACGTCGGCGGCCCGTACGTGTCGACGGCGAACTTCGTCGGCGTCCCGCTGGGCGACCTGCTCGCCGAGGCGGGCGTGCGCCCGGACGCCGAGCAGCTCGTCGGGCGTGCGGTGGACGGGTTCACCATCGGCACGCCGCTGGACCGCGTGCTCGGCAACCCCGACGCGCTGCTCGCGATCGGGATGAACGGCGAGCCGCTGCTGCCCGAGCACGGCTTCCCCCTGCGCACGGTGGTGCCCGGCCTCTACGGCTACGTCAGCGCGACGAAGTGGCTCACCGACCTGGAGCTGACGACGTTCGCGTTCGACCCCTACTGGGAGCAGCGCGGCTGGGACGGCGACCCGGAGGGCATCGTCCCCATCAAGACCTCCTCGCGGATCGACGCGCCCGCCGGCTTCGCGCGGGTGCCCGCGGGCGAGGTCGTGCTGGCCGGCACGTCGTGGGCGCCGGGCCGGGGGATCGCCGCGGTCGAGGTCTCCCTCGACGACGGGCCCTGGCTCCCCGCCGAGCTCGGCGCGCCGGTCAACACCCTCACCTGGCGGATGTGGTACCTGCGCGTCCCGCTCGGCTCCGGCCTGCACACCGCCACGGTCCGGGCGACCGACCGGACCGGCCAGGTGCAGACCGCCGAGCGCGTGGACCCGATCAACCCCGGCCCGGACGGCGCGACCGGCCGGCACACCGTCACGTTCACGGTGGCGTGATCACGGTCCCGGTGCGGAGCACCGGGGCGGGCGACCGGCCATGGCATGCCCCGACGACGGGCGGGTACGCCCGCCGCATGGGTACACCACACGATCGCGACACGCAGCAGCTGCAGTCCGACCGCGGCCTTCTCCGGTGGAAGGTGCTGGCCGGCGTCACCTCGCTGGCGCTGCTGGTCGGGTTGTTCGTCACCTCGCTGGTGCGGGTGCCGAACCCGGCCTTCACCGTCTTCGCCGCCGTCACGACGGTGCTGCTGGTCTCGGCGATGACGTGGGGTCTGTACCGGTCACGTCGCCGATGACCGGGGCGGGTCCGCCGGCCGGAACCCTCAGCCGTCGAGCACCTCCACCGCGGCGTCGTAGAGGTACGCCTCGGTCTCGTACTCCTCGTACATGTCGTACTGCACCGGCGGTACCCCCTCACCCTCCAGGAACCGGTGGTACTGGCCGACCGTGCCGACCACGCGAACCACCTGCCCCTGCCGGACCTCCACCGGGTCGGCGGTGCGCACGAGCAGGCTGTCCTCGCTGTAGTCGACACCGGCGAGTTCCAGGTTGCGGGGGTCGAGGACGTCGGAGACCTCGGCGCTCACGGTGACGCGCTGCCCGAGGTACTCGCCCTCGTAGAAGTTCTGGGCCTCCTGTATCCCGTCGATCGTGACCCCGGTCTCGGGGCCGGTGGTGGAACCGTCGCCACACCCGGTCAGGGCGGCGGCGACCAGGGCGACGAGGGCGGTCCGAACGGCGTGCGAGGGCTCTCCCGGCATGTTCCGGGCATACCCCGCGCGGGTCGGGGTATGCCCCGGGCATGACTGCAACAGGTGTGACATGCGCAGGATCGTGACCGCGGCGACGGCCGCCGCGTGCCTGGCGGGCATCGCCGGATGCGGGGCCGGCCAGGAGTCGGCGACGTCGGCCCAGCGCTCGACCTCGCCGGGTTCGTTGGGCACGGTCGGCTCGATGCAGGTGCGCGACGCCCAGGTCAGCTGGTCGGAACCGGTCGCAGGCGACGAGGTGTACCCGGTCGGCGCCGACGCGGAGCTGCAGGTCACGATCGTCAACCGGGACGCGGGTGCCGACGATCCGGACCGGCTGATCTCGGTGTCGAGCCCGGTCGCCACCTCGGGCCGCATCGTCGGCGACGCCACCATTCCCGACGGGCAGGCGCTCGTGGCCGGCTACGACGGGCCGGTCTCCGCGATCACCCTCGGCGACGCCCGCGAGGTGACGATCGCGTTGGAAGGGCTCATCGAACCGCTCCGGGCCGGGCTGACCTACCCCGTCGTGTTCACCTTCGCCGAGGCGGGCGAGCTGCGCCTGCAGGTCGGCGTGGAGAACCCGGAGGTGCTGCCGCCACGGGCACGGGAGGCCGAGGAGGAACCGGCGATCGTGGGGACCGGCCCGGACCCCTTCGTGCAGCCCGGTGACCGGTAGCCCCGGTCACGGGCCGCCCCGCGGCCCGACCGTCATCCGGCTCGCGCTGGTCGTCCTGCTCAGCGGCGTGCTGCTGGGCACGCTGCTGGCGGTGCCCGCGGGCGCGGTGGCCACACGGGCCGGCCTCCCGCTCCCCGACGCGCCGTTGCCGCAGCGCACGTCGATGCCGGTGGCGAGCGTGCTGCTCGACGCCGACGGGGTGCCGTTCGCGCGGCTGTTCGAGCAGTACCGCGTGCCCGCGGGCGAGGTCGCGGACACCATGCGGGCGGCGGTGGTCGCGATCGAGGACCGCCGCTTCCTCGAACACGCCGGGATCGACTGGCGCGGGGTCGGCCGCGCGCTGGTCGCCAACACGGTGTCGAACGGGTCGCCGCTGGACGGCCAGGGCGCCTCGACCATCACCATGCAGTACGTCAAGAACCACCGCCTCTACGCCCTCGCGCAGGGACCCGAGCAACGGGAGGCCGCGACGGCCGACACGCTCGAACGCAAGCTGCGCGACGTCACGGTGGCGCTGGCGCTGGAGCGGCGGCTGACCAAGGACGAGATCCTCGCGCGATACCTCGACACCGTGTACTTCGGCAACGGCGCGTACGGGGTGACCGCCGCCGCGCGCACCTACTTCGCCACCACACCCGACGCGCTGACCCTGCCCCAGGCCGCACTGCTCGCGGCGCTGGTCAAGGCCCCGGAGGCGTTCGACCCGGTGACCGAGCCCACCGCCGCGCGGGACCGCAGGGACCTGGTCCTCTCGGTGATGGAGCAGGTCGGCTCCCTCACACCCGCACAGGCCGAGCGGGCCCGGGCGGGCGGGCTGGGTGTCGTCGACCCGCTGCGCGAGGCCGAAGAAGGCTGCGTGGCGGCGCGGCCGGGAACCGGGTTCTTCTGCCGCCACGTCGTCGAGCACCTGGGCCGGCTCGGGATCGGCCCGGACGAGCTGCGCACCGGCGGATACACGGTCCGCACGACCCTCGACCCGCGCGCACAGGACGCCGCGCGGCGGGCCGCGACCGCGCAGGTCCCGGCCACCGCCGGCATCGCGCACGCGGTGGCCGTGGTCGAGCCCGGCCGCGACTCGCGCCGCGTGCTGGCGCTCGCCGCCAACCGCACGTGGGGACCCGACGCCGCCGCGGGGCAGAGCGCGTACGCCCTGCCCACCGACCCGGTCCCCTACGGCGCGGGCTCCACCTACAAGATCTTCACCGCGGCCGCCGCGCTGGCGGCCGGGGTCGGACTGGACGACCCCCTGCCCGCGCCCGAGCGCTACGCCTCCGAGGTCTTCGGCGACGACGGCGAGCCCTACACCGTCACCGGCGACGGCGGCGCGGCCGATCCGACCACGCTGCGGCGGGCACTCGCCCTGTCGCCCAACACGACGTTCCTGACCCTGCTCGACCGGCTCGGCAGCGTCGACCCGGTGGTCGACATGGCCCGCCGGCTCGGGATGCGCGAGAGTCTCGCCGTCCAGCTGCCGGACGGGGGCACCGTCGGCGACGCGGTCCGGGCGCAGGAACGCGCGTCGTTCACGCTGGGGCCGGTGCCCGCGATACCGCTGGAGCTGGCCAACGTCGCCGCGACCGTGATCAGCGGCGGCACCTGGTGCCCGCCCGACCCGGTTGCCGCCGTGACCGACCGCGCCGGCGCGCCCGTCGCGGTCGAGGCGGCGCCGTGCGAGCAGGCGGTGCCCGAGGAGCTGGCCGCCAGGCTCGTCACGGGGCTGTCCGA
Source organism: Pseudonocardia sp. (assembly GCF_029263155.1). Lineage (GTDB taxonomy): Bacteria > Actinomycetota > Actinomycetes > Mycobacteriales > Pseudonocardiaceae > Pseudonocardia. The sequence continues at coordinate 24,736 of NZ_JAJCYB010000017.1, read as the reverse complement.
CGACCACACGATCGGGACGGCGCAGGACGCCGCCGACGCCGCGGGCTGGGACCGCCCGATGATCGGCAAGACCGGGACCACGCAGAGCAACCGGTCCGCCGCCTTCCTCGGCGCGACACCGCAGCTCGCCGGCTCGGTGATGACCTGGTCGGACCGCGGCCGCCCGGTGTGCGCCGGCGACCCGCCGCGGCTGTGCGACGAGGGCACGCTGTTCGGCGGCACGGCCCCGGCGCGGACCTGGTTCGCGACGATGGGGCCACTGCACGAGGGGCGTCCCGACGTCGCGTTGCCCGGCACCGGGTCGGCCGGGTGACGATCACCTCACGTCAGGCGCGCGTCACGCGTGCCGGCCCTGCCGCGGGCTCACCCGGCGGCCCCGGGGACCAGGACGACGGCGCACCCGGCGTGCCGCACGCAGTGCTGCCCCACCGAACCCGTGACGGCGCCGGCGAGCACGCCGTGCCTGCCGTTGCCGAGGACCAGCAGATCGGCCTGCTCGGCGTGGCCGACGAGCACGTCACCCGCCTCCCCCGGCTCCAGGTGCCGCTCGATCCGGTCCCCCAGCGCGGCGGCCCGCGACGCCGCGTCGTCGAGCGCCGTGCGGGCGACGCGCTCGGCGGCGTCCACGGCGGTGCCGCCGCTGAGCGGTTCGGGCGCGGCACCCAGCGGCACCGCGGGCACCGCGACCGGCAGGGTCGGCGCCCACACGGCGACCAGCCGCAGCCCCGCCGACAGTCGCTGCGCGTGCCGCACGGCCCAGTCCACCGCGGCGTGCGCCGCGGCAGATCCGTCCACCCCCACCACGATCCGGTCGGTCGCCATCACCGTCTCCTTCCCCTCGACCGCGAGCGGGCCCGCGTACCGGTCCCGGACCGCGGCCATCTGCCGCCGTCCACCCGGGACCACCACGGGCGTTCACCGCAACCGCCGCGCGGAAACATGGGAAGGCCCCGCCCGTCCGGGCCCACCGAGGCAGCACGGCGCGGGGACGTCAGGCGATCGCAAGGCGTATCCGGCAACGGAACCGGTCCGCGATCCGTCTGTAGGATCATGAAGGTGCCACTGCCGTCCGTTCGTCGCCTGGCCGTACCCGCGGCGGGCGCGTTGCTGATCCTGGCGACCTCGTGCGCCACCCCGCCCGCGGCCACCGGCGCGGGCCCGGTGATCGGCACCCCGCCCGCCGGCACCACCAGCACGACCTCCACGACCTCCACGACGACCACGACGCCGGACGCGAGCCCCACCCCCGCACCGGCGGCGTCGCTGCTGCGTCGGGGGGACTCCGGACCGGAGGTGCTCGCCCTGCAGGAGCGGCTCGACTCGCTGGGCTACTGGCTCGGCGAGCCCGACGGAGCGTTCGGGACGCTGACCGAGCAGGCCGTGTACGCCCTGCAGGGTGCCGCCGCGCTCTCCCGCGACGGCATCGTCGGCCCCGCCACGTCGGCGGCACTCGACGCGGGCACCCGCCCCCGGGCACGCAGCGGGAGCGGCACCGTCACCGAGATCGACCGCGACGCCGGCCTGATCAGCTTCGTGCGAGACGGGCAGGTGCAGCTCGTCCTTCACACCTCCACGGGGACCTTCGAGCCCTACCGGTTCGCGGGCCGGAGTCTGCTCGCCGACACCCCCGGGGGCAGCTTCACCGTCAGCTGGGCCGTCGACGGGGTGCGCGACGGCTCGCTGGGCGAGCTGTACCGCCCCCGCTACTTCCACCCCGACGGGATCGCCGTGCACGGCTATCCGAGCGTGCCCGCCTACCCGGCCTCGCACGGCTGCGCCCGCGTCACCCCCGCCGCGATGGACATGGTGTGGGCCCGCGACCTGATGCCGCGCAGCAGCGAGGTGCTGGTCTTCTGAGCCTCGATCACGGCCGCGGCCACCCGCGGGAACCGGCCGGAGGTCCCGTCCCGGCCCGGTGATCGGCCCGTCCGATCGGCCCTCGACGTCGTGACCGACGGCCCGCCCCGCCTCGCGGTTCGTCAGCGGAACCGGTGCCGTCGGGCCTCTGGCGGGCCCGGTCCGGGCGGCGAAGGGTGCGGGTATGGACGAGGAGCGCGTGCCCGCCGGAGTGCTGGCGGCAGCGGTGGAGCGGGCCCTGCGGGCACCGTCGGTGCACAACACACAGCCGTGGCGGTGGCGGCTCGCCGACGGCGCGATCGAGCTGCACGCCGACCCGGCGCGGCACCTGGTGGCCACCGACCCCGACCGCCGCGATCTCGTGCTGAGCTGCGGTTCGGCGCTGCACCACCTTCGCGTGGCCCTCGCGGCGGCGGGGCTGTCGGCACGGGTCGACCGGCTGCCCACGGTGGAGGACCGTTGGCACCTGGCCACCGTGACGGTGCGGAGCGGCGCTCCCGTGTCGGCGCTCGCCAGGCTGAGCCGCGCGATCGAGGAGCGGCGTACCGACCGGCGGCCCCTCGGAGCCGAACCGGTTCCTCCCCGGGTCCTCGACCGGCTCGTCACCGCCGCGGCGGGTAGTGGTGCGCTGCTGGTGCCGGTCGTCGACGACGGGGCCCGGCACCGGCTCGACGAGCTGCTGGCCGACGCCGGTGCCCGGCAGCGGTTCGCCCCGGGCTATGCCGCCGAGCTGGCGATCTGGAGCCACCGCTGGGCGGCCGCCCGCGACGGCGTCCCGGCCGGCGCGCGGACCGCCGGCAGCGGGGACCCGGACCTGCGGCGGTTCCCCCGCGGCCGGCTCGCCGACACCCGGCGCCGCTGGGCGACCGACGACGGGTCGGTCCTGCTCGTCCTCACGACCGCCGGTGACGGCGTGATCGACCACCTGCTCGCCGGGGAGGCGGCCAGCGCCGCCCTGCTCACGGCGACCGGCGAGGGGCTCGCGACGACCCCGCTGAGCCAGTCCCAGGAGGTCGCGGCCGTGCGGACCCGCCTGGCCGCGCACGTCCTGCGGTCGCCGGACCATCCGCAGCTGGTGATCCGGGTCGGGTACCCCGACCCCGCGGCGGGGCGCCTCGAGGCGACCCCACGCCGCGCACTCGAGTCGGTACTGATCCGGCCCTGACCCCGGAGCCGGGCCGTTCGGCCCCGCCGGACAGGTCCAACGGCGGCACCGGGGCCCGCCGTCCGCCGATACCGTCGACATACCGACGACGAGGAGCCCGACCGTGTCCATCTCCGTATTCCTCCTGGACGACCACGAGATCGTCCGGCGCGGCATCGCGCAGCTGCTGGAGTCCGAGGACGACATCACCGTCGTCGGCGAGGCCGGCACCGCCGCCCAGGCCATCGCCCGCATCCCCGCCCTGCGCCCGGACGTCGCGATCCTCGACGTCCGCCTCCCCGACGGCGACGGCGTGACGGTCTGCCGGGACATGCGCTCGGCGGTCACCCCGGCACCCGCGTGCCTCATGCTCACGTCCTACTCCGACGACGAGGCGCTCTTCGGCGCGATCATGGCCGGAGCCTCGGGATACCTGCTCAAGCAGGTCACCGGCATGGATCTCGTCGGCGCGGTGCGCACGGTCGCAGCCGGCGGATCGCTGCTGGATCCGCGTGCCACCGCCGCGGTCCTCGAACGCCTGCGCACGGGCGACGCGCCCAGCGATCCCCGCTACGACACGCTCAGCCCGCAGGAGCGGCGCATCCTCGAACTGATCGCCGAGGGTCTCACCAACCGCCAGATCGGCGCCGAGATGTACCTCGCCGAGAAGACCGTCAAGAACTACGTCTCCTCGCTGCTGCACAAGCTCGGCTTCTCCCGGCGCACCGAGGCCGCCGTCTACGCCGCCGAGCTGCGCCACGGCCCTCGCTGACGCGCTGAGCGGCACCGCCGCTCAGCGCGCACCCGCGGCGAGCGGTGCGCCGCCCCGGTAGCCGCAGGCGTCCCGGTAGATGCGGAAGACCGCGTCGAGCGGCAGCTCGTCATAGGCACTCATCGTGGCGGGAGACCCGTCCAGCACCAACCATCCGCCCATCGCCTCCACCTGGCTCCGGGTCCGCTCGAGCACGGCGAGCAGCGACCGGTCGCAGGCCGAGACCCGCGAGAGGTCGACGACGACACGGGTCGCCCCCGCCGCGCAGAGCGCGGTCACCAGGGTGTCCAGGCGGGCGACCGACTCCCGCTCGACGGTGCCCGACACGGCCATCGTCGCCTCACCGCCGCTGCGCAACGTGGTGCTGACCTGCAGCGGCACCCGCGAGATCTGTCCGGACATCCACGAGCCTCTCGTCCTTCGGCCACCGTCGGCCGGCACGATCCGATGTCGGCTGTTTCGGTGGCGACGTTACTCGACAGCCGAGAGATCAGGCGGGATGCGGCCACAGTCCGATGGCACTCGACGGCGCCTGCGGCCAGCGGGCGGCGCTCTCGATGCGGTAGCCCGGGGGTGGCACCACCAGCGAGTCACGGTCGTTGCCGACCCAGCGCACCCGGAACCGGGCGGGACCCGGTCCGGCGAGCTCCTCGACGATCCGGCCCCAGCGCCAGCCCCGCTCCACCGGTGGAACGGGCACCACCAGCCAGTCTCCGACATGTGCGCCGGTCTTGTTCGGTGCAGTCATCGCACGTCACCTCCGGGCACTACGCTGCCCGTCCGCGGGCCACGCCGCGAGCGGCGCACGGCCCCCGTTCGGGGGCCGGAAGTCCCGCCGAGAGCCGGGCGGTGAGCACCGACAGCCGGTTGGGTTCGCGCGCTGAACCGGGCTTCGCGGGCCGCCGACGCCGAGCGAAACCCGGTTCGGTGCGCGAGTGTCGCACGGCGTGATCGGCGAGGCGGCGTCGTGCGCGGTCGCCCCGGGCGGGCCCATGTGGATCGGGATCTCAGGGCAGGATCGACCGGAGCTGGCGGCGGCTGCGGATGCCCAGCTTGCCGTACGCGCGGTGCAGGTGGTTGTGGATCGTGCGCTCGGACACGCCGATCTGGGCCGCGATGTCGCGGTCGGGCAAGCCCCGTGTGGCGAGGGCTGCGACCTCACGTTCGCGCGGGGTGAGCGGCGTGGGGTCCCCGGCCAGTGCGAGCCCCGGGGTGCGGGCGCCCTCGCACCGCCCGGCCAGCTCCCGGGAGCGGTGCGCGGACACCGCCGCCCGGGCAGGGGCCCCGGCGCGCCGGTGGGCGTCGGCGGCCTGGGCGGCCGACTCCGCGGCGAGCAGCTCGGTCCCCGTGCGGGCGAACTCCCCGGTGATCCGGTCGAGCGCGGCGGCGTCGTCGGCGACCAGCGCCTCGGCGTGTGCGGCCCAGAGCCGGACGAGTTCGCTGTCGGAGCCCGCCGCCAGCCGGTCGAGCCGGCTCGCGACCCGGTCGGGGGCGCCGAGCCGGACGACGTCGTGACAGGCCATGGCCTCGAACAGGGTCGCTCCCGCGGCGGCGAGATCGTCGGCGCCGGACAGTGCGAGCCGCACTGCCGTCGCTGTCCTTCCCTCGGCCGCCGCGGCCCACACCCGGGGTCGGTCCCGGTTGCACAGCAGGGCACCGGGCGGGAGGACATCGCCGGCTCGGGGACCGGCCGAGTCCGCCTCGGTGTGGTCTCCCGCGAGCGCGGCCGCCTCGCCGGCCGAGCTGAGCGCGTACGCGGTGCCGAACCGGCCCATCGCGGGCGCGTGCCGCTCGATCAGCGCGCTCGCCTCCCGCAGCCACCGCCGGGCCGTGGCGACCCGGCCGCGCAGCAGGGCCACGTGCCCCAGCGCCAGTGCCGACTGGCCCTGCAGCGCCTCGGACCCCAGGTCCAGCGCACGCCGGTAGCCGAGATCGGCGAGCCGCTGGGCGGCGTCGAGACGTCCCGCGTAGAGGTGGGCCAGGCTGTGGGTGAGCGCGAGCAGGTTCTCCACCGCGACCCCGGGCCCGCCCGGTCGGCACGCCCGGGACCACTCCCGGGCGCCGGTCGCGACGGTCCGGGCCCGCTCGGGCTGCGCGGCCCAGGTCATCGCGACGGTGGCGACGGCCGCCGCGCTCACCCGGGTCGAGGCCCGGGCGTGCTCCGCGCAGAGCGCGCGGTCGGCGGCGGCGACGGAGTCGGAGATCCGGCCGAGGTTGAACCGGAACTCGGCCTCCAGGACGTCGAACCCGGCGCACTCGGCCCGGACGACGTCCGGGTCCGCGTCCGGGTCCCGGGTGAGGTCGGCACGGGCGTCGGCCAGCACCTGCCCGGCCTCGGCGACGCGGTTCAGACCGACGAGGAGGATGCTCGCGCGGAGGGTCGCGGCCCGGGCGCGCAGCGCGGCGGGCGCAGCCGCGATCGGCGCGTCGGTGAGCAGCGCATGGGCGTCCTCGGAACGACCCATCCAGCGCAGCGCCTCGACGCGGACGAACCGGGCGCGCAGCCCTCCACCGGACTCCTCGGCCGTGCGGGCCAGCCGCTCGGCGACGCCCCGGTCGAGGAGGGCCTCGTCCTGCTGGGCCGCCCGCAGCAGCAGCTCCGGGTCGGTGGGCTCACCGGCCTCCGTGCGGTACACCGCCAGCCGGAGCGCGTCCTCGCGACGGCGGGCCCCGGTCCGCCCCAGCGCGTCGGCCAACGCCCGGTAGGCGGCACGAGCCCGCAGCGGGGTAATCGTGGCGCAGAGCGCCTCGGTGTAGAGCGGGTGGACCAGTCGTACCTGCCGGCGCCGCCCGCTGGGGGCGGCCACGAGCAGGTCCTCGCTCTCCAGTGCCTCGAGGGCCTCGGCGGAAAGCATCGCTTCCACCTCGGCGGCACCGATCGGTTCGCTGAGCGCCACCAGCTGCGCGGCCGCGTACGCCTGCGGGCTCAACCGGTCGAGCCTGTCCCGCACCAGTTCGGGAAGGGCACGGCCGCACGCCCAGTCGCCGGTGAGCCGCCACAGTCCGGACCGCCGGGTCAGCCGTCCCTCCTCCAGCGCGGCGGTCACCAGCTCGGTGAGGAGCAGCGGATTGCCTGCCGACAGCGCGCTCAACCGGTGCACGAGCGAGCCGCTGACCGGCGCGCCGAGCGCGGAGCGCAGCGCTTCGTGCACCTCCTCGTCGGAGAGCGGGCCGAGGTCCAACTGCTCGGTCGGGCCGTCGCGGCTGCACCATCGGATGGCGTCCGGGCTCGGTTCGCCGTCCCGGACGGTGGCCACCACGAACACCGGCGACGCCGTCACGAGGTGCTGCAGGAGGGCCGCCGATGCGTCGTCGAGGAGGTGGGCGTCGTCGACGGCCACCACGACCCGACGCGGTCCGGCGTTCGCGACCAGGGCGCGCGAGGTGCGCCGCAGCAGGTCGAAGTCCGCCGGATGCGGCCCGGCCTCGGGAAGCAGGTGGCTCACCGCCGCCAGCGGCAACGTGGCCGCGGCGCGGGTGCCCGTCGCCCGGTGTACGCGGAAGCGAGCGGCCGGGGCACGGGCCAGTACCTCGGTGACCAGCCTCGTCTTGCCGATCCCGGGCGGTCCGCGGACGACCAGACCGGGGGTGCCCGGGCGCCCCATCATCGCGGCGACGTCGCGGAGCTCGTCCCCCCGGCCCACCAGCGGCCAGGAACGCGCCATGTCCGCACGGTAGGCCCGGTGGGCTGCACCGGGAAAGCCCTACGCGAGCTCCGATCCCGGCGTCGACGACCTGAGCATCGACCGGTCCGCGGATGAGCACCCCGCTGCTCATGACCGCGCGCCCTGATCGCCGCACCATCGACGGCGTCCACATCCCGTCGAGAACGGAGAAGTCATGACCGTCGATCAGGCCAAGTTGGAGGAGTCGCTGTTCGCCACCGTGGGCGACCTCGGCGCGGCCACCTCGATGGCCGCCGCGCTGGTCGGCCACAAGACCGGGCTGTACCAGGCGATGGCCGGGTCGGGCCCGATGACGTCCGAGCAGCTCGCGCAGGCCACCGGCACGCGGGAACGCTACGTGCGCGAGTGGCTGAACAACCAGGCCGCGGGCGGGTACGTCGACCACGACCCGCTGGCGGGCAGCTACACCCTGCCCGACGAGCGCGCGATGATCCTGGCCGACCCGGACAGCCCGGTGTATCTCGCGGGCGGGTTCGACATGCTCGCCGCCATCTGGTCCAGTGTCGACCGCATCGAGGAGGCGTTCGGCACCGGGGAGGGGGTGGGCTGGCACGAGCACCATCCGCGCCTGTTCTCCGGGACCGAGGCCTTCTTCCGACCCGGCTACCGGGCGCACCTGGTGTCCGAGTGGATCCCCGCCCTGGACGGGGTCGAGCAGAAGCTCGTCGACGGCGCCCGGGTCGCCGACGTCGGCTGCGGACACGGGGCCTCGACGATCCTGATGGCCCGCGCGTACCCGAACTCGACGTTCACCGGGGTCGACTACCACGAGCCCTCGATCGGGGCCGCCCGCACGGCGGCCGCGGACGCCGGGATCGCCGACCGGGCCACCTTCGAGGTGGCCGACGCCGCGGGCCTACCCGGTGGGCCCTACGACCTGGTGTGCTTCTTCGACGCACTGCACGACCTGGGCGACCCGGTCGGGGCGGCGCGACAGGCCCGGCAGGCCCTCGCCGCCGAGGGCACCGTGATGCTGGTCGAGCCGGCCGCCGGTGACCAGGTCCAGGACAACCTGAACCCGGTCGGGCGGCTCTACTACGGTGCGTCGATCTTCCTCTGCACCCCCAACTCGCTCTCCCAGGACGTCGGCCTCGGCCTCGGCGCGCAGGCCGGGGAGGCCCGGCTGAACGAGGTCATGGGCGAGGCGGGCTTCTCCCGGTTCCGCCGCGCGGCCGAGACGCCGGTCAACATGGTGCTCGAGGCACGCCCCTGACCGAGCGGCGGGCGCGGCGGCCGGGCCGGTGCTCAGCTGCTCACGCGGATCCAGGGGCGGCCGGTCACCAGCGGCGGGACGGCCGGCTCGGCCGCGGGTCCCGCGATCACGCCAGCGGGACCCGCCAGCTCAGCCGCGTACCCCGCCCCGCCGCCGCCTCCGCCGTGAACCCGCCGCCACACTCGCGGGCGCGCGACTCGAGGTTGCGCAGCCCGCTGCGAGCCGCCCCGGGTTCGAGCCCGACGCCGTCGTCCACCACCTCGACCAGCAGCTCCTCCCCGGCCTCCACCGTCACCGTCACCGCGGTCGCCGCCGCGTGCCGCACGACGTTGCTCACCGCCTCCCGCACCACGGCGACCGCGTGGTTCCCGACGTCGGGGGGAACCAGCGCGTCGACCGGGCCCGAGATGCGCACCGACGGCGACAGGCCCGAACCGGACGCGGCCTCGGCCGCGGTGTCGAGCAGCCGTCTGCTCAGCCCCGTCGCCGCCGGACCGTCGCCCGCGGTGTGCAGGTCGAAGATGGCGGTGCGGATCTCCCGCACGGTGGTGTCCAGTTCGTCGACGGCGTGTGCCAGCCGGTCCCGCAGGTCGGGGTCCGTGCTGCGGCGCAGGCTGCCCTGCAGCTGCAGGCCGGTGGCGAACAGCCGCTGGATGACGTGGTCGTGCAGGTCGCGGGCGATCCGGTCCCGGTCGGCGAACACGTCGAGCTGGCGCAGTGCCCGGTTCTTCTCCCCCAGCTCCAGCGCGAGCATGGCCTGCTCGGCGAACGAGGTGAGCAGCGGCACCTCCCCCGGCTGGAACGCCGGGCCGCCGTGGCGGCGCAGCGCCACCAGCACCCCGGTGATCGCCTCCTCGGACCGCAGCGGCACGGCGAGGGTCGGGCCGAAGTTGGTCAGGGCCGTCCCCGACCCGTCGAGCAGGGTGCCCGCCGAGGGTGCCAGTACCGCGGCCCGGCTGTGCAGGACCTCCCGCAGCAGGAGGTCGTCGCCACCGATGTGGCGCCCGACGAGGCCGGGGCCGTCCGAGCCGTACTCCGCGCGGATCGTGAAGTCACCGCTCTCGTCGTCGGGCCCGAGCACGATCAGGGTCGAGTCGGAGCCGGAGAGCTCCAGGGCCCGCTGCGCGATCAGCCGCAGCGCGTCCTCGTCGGTCGCCCCGGACAGCAGCTCGCTGCGGATCTCCGCCGAGGCCTCGAGCCACTGCTGGCGCAGCCGCGTCTGCTCGAACAGGTCCGCGTTCTGCACCGCGATGCCCGCCGCGGCGGCCAGCGCCAGCACCACCGCCTCGTCCTCGGCGGTGAACTCCCCCCCGCCCGCCTTCTCGGTGAGGTAGAGGTTGCCGTACACGGCATCGCGCACCCGGACCGGCACACCCAGGAACGAACGCATCGGCGGATGGTTCGGCGGGAACCCGACCGAGGCCTCGTGCGCACCGAGGTCGGCCAGCCGCAGCGGCCGCGGATCGACGGTCAGCTGCCCGAGCAGGCCCTTGCCCTCGGGCAGCGGGCCGATCTCTGCTCGGGTCCGTTCGTCGATCCCGACGTGCAGGAACCGCGCCAGCCCCCCGCCCGCCCCGAGCACGCCCAGTGCCCCGTAGCGCGCGTCCACCAGGTCCACCGCGGACGCCACGATGCGGCGCAGCGTCGCGTCGAGGTCCAGCCCCTCCCCCACCGCCACCACCGCGTCGAGCAGCCCCTGCATGCGGTCACGCGTGGAGGCCATCTCCGCGAGCCGGTCCTGCACCTCGCGCAGCAGCTCGTCCATCCGCAGCCCCGACAGCGCGCTGGTCACGGCCGGACGGGAAGCGGGCTCGGGAGCACCCTGGATCGACATCGTCCTCCTCACGCGCGGCGGGGACACCTCGTGGCGTCCCACACCACGAAGTGTGCGAGCCCCACGGCCCCGGCAGAAGGGCCCTTCGCCCGTACCGGGACGGGCCGTACCCGCGAACAGTCGCGCAGAGCCGCTGCACTCCGCACCGGACCCCTCCCACACCCGGGGCACCGCCACCATGACCGACATCCCGCCCACCCTCGGACTGACCCGCGAGCAGGTGGAACGCGTGCTCGCCGACGCCGGGCGTGCCCCGTCGCTGCACAACTCGCAGCCCTGGCTGTTCCGGTTGCGCCCGGACGCGATCGAGCTGCACGCCGATCCCCGGCGGCGACTCCCCGTCGTCGACCCGGACGACCGGGAACAGCGCATCGCCTGCGGTGCGGCGCTGTTCACCCTGCGCCTGGCCCTGCAGGGCCTCGGCATCCGCCCGATCGTGACCGTCCTGCCCGACCGGTCCCAGCCGCGGCTGATCGCGACCGTCCGGCACGGCGGGGCGAAGGCGGCGACGCCGGAGCAGCTGCGGCTGCTGCGGGCCGTCGCGAAGCGCCGCACCAACCGGCACCCGTTCGCCGAGACCGCGGTGACCCGGCCGGAGCTCTACGCGCTGCGGCGCGCCGCCCTCGACGAGGGTGCGTGGCTGCACGTGGTCGAGGGGCCCGAGGACCGGGCCGAGGTGCAGCGCCTCGCCGTCGCCGCGCACCGCGTGCAGACCGACGATCCGGAGTTCGTCGCCGAGCTGCGCACGTGGACGGGAACGGCGGCCGGGCGCCGCGACGGCGTGCCCGCCGCGGCGGGCGGACCCCAGCCCGCCCCCCAGGACCGCTGGGTCCTGCGGGACTTCAGCGCCGGTGACGCGCCCGACCGGGTACCGGGCAAGGAGTTCGAGGACGACCCGCTCATCGCGGTCCTCACCTCGCACCTGAGCGGGGAGCGCGCCGACGTGCAGGCCGGGCAGGCCCTGCAGCGCGTCCTGCTCGCCGCCACGGCCGAGGGGCTCGCCGCGTCGTTCCTGTCCCAGATCGTCGAGGTGCCCGGCCCGCGGGACCGGCTGCGCCGGCTCATCGGTGCGACCCGGCCTCCCCAGGTCGTCCTGCGCATCGGGCGCGGATGGCCGGTGCTGGCCACCCCCCGGCTCCCCGTCGCCGAGCTGATCATGACCGAGCCGTCGTGGGCGCCCTGAGCGGCGGACGACCGACCGGCGGGCGCGCGGGGGTCCGCACCGCGCTGATCGTCACCCACCGTCCCGAGCAGACCCCCGGGCTGCCCGAGGTGCGCCTCGGCTCCCGTCGGCTCGTCCCGACCTCCTGATCGCCGGTGGGCGCGAGCGATCCGGGCCGGAGTGGTCAGGACCCGGCCGACCGCTCCCGCGCATGGCGGTCAAGCTCACGCCGTGCCACATCGGCCAGCCGGTCGTGGTCGACACCCAGACCGGCGAGGGCACGGGCCACCGTGCCGCGTCGGCTCTCGATCACGGCCAGCAGGACGTGCGCGCTCAGCAACGGCGAACGACCGTGCTTCGCCAGGGCCACCGCGCGGCGGAAGGCCCGCTGCGCCGATCCCTCGGAGCGGTACGGGCCGCGGGACGGGGCGAACGGGGGCAGCGCGGCGTCGATCGCGTCGTCGTCGACGGCGATCCCGACGACCTCCAGCGCCGCCGCGTGCTGGGCGCGGACGGCTTCGTGCAGCCCACCGGCGGTGACCCCGCATTCGCGCAGCGCCTCGGACGCGGTCGGGTCGTCGAGCTCCAGGGCCGCCATGAGCAGGTGCTCGGCGCCGGGGCGTTCCAGCCCGTCCGCCCGGGCGATCTGCTCGGCGGCGGGGAACAGCCGGTTCATGGTGGCGATGTCGGCTCTCGCACGACGCAGTCCGCGCAACACCGGGTCTCCCTCAGTCCTCGGGCCGCCGGACCCGGCGGGCGTACTTCTTGTGCACCGCCTGCTTGGTGACGCCGAGGACCTCGGCGATCTGCACCCAGTTCCAGCCCTGGTCGACGGCCGCCTGGACCGAGGCCGCCTCGAGCCGATCGGCCAGTCGCCGCAGGGACACGACCGCCGCCAACGCCTGCTCCGGATCGTCGGGACCGGGAACCGGGGCGGGCACGGGTCAACCGTAGTTGACCGACGCCCTCGGGTCAACTGAAGTTGACCGCCGTTCGGGTATCAGGACCATCGGCCCGGCATCGCGGGCCGTGCGCCGCTGCCGGGCCCGTGGGTCTCCGGGGAGGGTCGAGGCATCACCCGTCCGACGAGGAGTACGAGATGCCCAGCCAGCCCTACCGCCTCGCCGCGCCACCGGAGGCCGTCGACGACGACCCTCCCCTCACCGCGGTGATGACACGGCGGATCGTCGCCATCGTGCCGGACGCCGAGCTGGCCGTGGCGCTGCGCCTGATGGCCGCACGCCGGGTCCGGCAGCTCCCGGTGCTGGACGGCACCCGCTGCCTGGGCGTCGTCCTGGAGACCGACGTGGCCCGGCTGCTCGCGGCCCGGCGGCCGGAACCCGGTGTGCCGGCGCAGCGTGTCGGCGAGCTGTGCCGGCCCGTCCCCGCGCTCGGCCCCACCGCCCGCCGGTCCGACGCGGCGCGACGGATGCACACCGAGGGCACCGACGTCGTGCTCGTCACCGACGGCGAGCGGCTGCTCGGCATCCTCACCGCGACCGACCTGATCCGGTCCCTCGCCGCCGACGCGACGCGGCGGGGTACCCGGTGATCGTCGACCGGGTGGACCAGCGTTCGGTGCGCAGCGCGCTGGAGCTCGCCACGAGGGCCCCGTCGATCCACAACAGCCAGCCGTGGCGGTGGCTGCTGGGCCTGCGCAGCATCCACCTTTTCGCGGACCTGCGCCGGTGGCTGCCGGTGACCGACGCCGACGGCCGGGACCTCGCCGTGAGCTGCGGTGCGGCGCTGCACCACCTCACCGTCGCGCTCGCGGCGACCGGCCTGCGCTGCACGGTGCGCCGGCTGCCGAACCCCGCCGTCGGTGACCACTTCGCCGCGGTCGAACTGCACCCCGGCGTCGGCGCCGAGGCCGATCCGGGCGTCGCAGGCGCCATCGTGCACCGGAGGACCGACCGCAGGCGGTACCTGGACTGGGAGGTGCCCACGGCGTTCGTCGCGGAGCTGATCGACCGCGCCGCCGAGTACGGCGCGGTCCTGCGCCCGATCACCGGGGCGGCCGCGCGCGCACAGACGGTGGCGGCGATCCAGGCTGCGGCGCGGGAGCAGGAGTCCCGCACCGGATACCACACCGAGACCGCGCTCTGGAGCGGCGGTCGCACCGGTGACGACGGCGTGCCGGCCGCGAACCTGCTCGTCGACCCCTCGTCCGGTGACAGCATCGCGCGGAGGTTCAGCGAGGGACTCGTCACGCAGCCGGCGGAGGGCACGGACGGGGCGCTCGGCACCGCCTCCGACGACACGGTCTCCCAGCTGCGTGCGGGTGAGGCGCTGAGCGCGGTGCTGCTGCACGCCACGCAGCTCGGCCTGGCCAGCTGCCCGCTGAGCCAGCCGTTCGAGGTCGCGAGCACGCGCGCCACTCTGCGCGAGGAGGTCCTGGGCGGAACCCTCAGCCCGCAGCTGGTGCTCCGGGTGGGGTGGGCGCCGGCCGGCCCCCCGCTCCCGCCGACGCCCCGGCGCGCCCTCGACGACTCGATCGAGCGGATGCCCCGCTGAGCCGGCCGAGCGCCGGTCCCGGCGGGGGCCGCAGTAGGGACGCACGGCCCCTGCGCGGCGGCCACCGGGCCCCGAACCGGGCCGGGGCGGCGGGCCGGGCGACCCGGGCGGTCAGGGCGCCCGGCCCTGCCGGGCGCGCACGGACAACGGGGACGCTGGACACGAACCGAGGGAGAGGATCTGCCGTGAAGGACCCAGGCGCGCACGACCCGGCGGCGGACGGCCGGGACACCACCAGGCCCCCGGGGGTCGTGGTCGGGACCGACGGCACGGCGATGGCGTTGCGGGCGGTCGCCTGGGCGGCGACCGAAGCCCGCGTCCGCGGGGTCCCTCTGCTGATCGTGCACGCCGCCCCGTACGCGAGCGCCGACCGAGCCGCCGGGCACAGGCGGGTCGCGGCGATCCTCGGCAGGGCCGTCACCGTCGCGCGCCGGCGAGAGCCCGGCATCGCATTGCGCACCGAACGATCCGACCGCGGCCCGGCCGACGCGCTCGTGTCCGCCTCGCGCTCGGCCGAACTGCTCGTCGTGGGCATGCTCGGCGGCCACACCGGGGACGCGCTGGTGTCCTCGATCGCGCCCGCGCTCACCGCGAAGGCCCGCTGCCCGGTGACCGTCGTGCGCAGCGATCACCGGCTCGACACCCACCGCGGGCCCGTCGTCATCGGCGTCGAGGACCTGGCCGTCGACTCCGACGCGGTGGACGTCGCGTTCGCGGACGCCGAGCGGCACGGGACCCCGCTGGTGGTGGTCCACGTCCGGCACAGGTCGGCCGGGGAGCCTGCGGGCGGGACAGCACCGGAAGCCGGCCTGCGGCCGTGGGCGGCCCGGTACCCCGACGTGCCGGTCGAGTTCCGCGTGGCCTACGGCGGTGCGGGCGACCAGTTGCTGCACGCCGCGAGCCTGGTGAAGTCGTGACCTGGGCACCCTCGGTCCGGCCGGCCGCAGCACCTCGCTGATGCCGAGTTCGCCGACCGGATCGCCCGGGGCCGCATCGTCGACGGCCACGGCGACCTGACCGCCGCGGACGTGTTCTGCCTCGACGACGGGCCCCGCGCGCTGGACTGCCTGGAGTTCGACGATCACCTGCGCCACGTCGACGGCCTCGACGACGCCGCGTTCCTCGCCATGGACCTCGAACGCCTCGGCCGGCCCGAGCTGGGTGCCTCGTTCCTCGACGCCTACGTCGAGTTCTCCCGCGACCCGGCACCGGTGGCGCTGCGCCACCACTACATCGCCTACCGCGCGGTCGTCCGCGCCAAGGTCGCCTACCTGCGGCACGGCCAGGGCGATCCGGGGGCGGCAGCCGACGCCGCGGACCACGCCGCGCTCGCCCTGCGCCATCTCGAGCACGGTGCCGTGCGGCTGGCCCTGGTGGGCGGTCTCCCCGGCACCGGCAAGACGACGGTCGGCGGCGCGCTGGCCGACCGCTTCGGCGCCGTCCTGCTCTCCAGCGACCGGGTCCGCAAGGAGCTGGCCGGGATCGACCCCGCCGCGGCGGCCGGGGCCCCGTTCCGGTCGGGCCTCTACACCGCGGCGCACACGGCGGCGACCTACGACGAGCTGCTGCGCCGCGCCGGGATGCTGCTCTCCCGGGGGGAGTCGGTCGTCCTCGACGCCTCCTGGACCGACGCCCGGCACCGCGCCGCCGCCGCCGACCTGGCCGACCGCACGAGCAACGACCTGGTGGCGCTGCAGTGCCACGCCGACGAGGGGATCGCGGAGCGACGGATCGCCACCAGGGGGCCGACCGCGTCGGATGCGACCGCGCCCCTCGCCCGGATGATGAGCAGGACGGCCGACCCGTGGCCGCAGGCACGGCTGATCCGGACCGACGGCTCACTCGCGGACTCGCTGACCGCGGCCGCGACCATGTGGGAACACGCCCCTGGTCGGGCACACCGGGTCGCGGCGACCGCGGCCCGGGCGGGCTGAACCGGGGCTGATCCGGGGGTGATCCGCTGCGCCGGTCCCGGTCCACCGACGCGGCCCCGGTCGGCCGGACCGGCCGGTCCATCGGCCCGAAGCGCGAGGACGGACGGCCCGTGGCGCCGCATCACGCATGGGCCGAGGCCGGTTCCCGGAGGTGGAGTACATGCAGATCAGGTTGCACGACGGGATCGCCACACTGCTGGTCGCCGCGGTCGTCGTCCCCTACGTCGGGTACCTCGTCAACGGGAGCATGCCGTTCGTCGAGGACGTGACGGGGATGGCCGCGGTCGGTCTCGTGATCGCGCTGGTGGCGGTGAGCGTGATCGGTCCCGACGGCTTCCGTGGAACCTGGGGGCGGGTCGCCACGGTCACCGGGGTCGCCGCCGCGCTGCTCGGGGTCTCCGCGGTGTTCGTCGGGGAGACCTGGGCGATCGGGGACACCCTGCTCGCGTCGTTCGTCGGGTCGACCGTGGTGACCTGGCTGATCGCGGTACTGATCGACATCCGGGTCCTGAGGTCCGGCGGGGTCCGGCCGCTCGATGACGACCGGGCCGTACGCCGCGGCCTCAGTTCGCCCGTACTCGTCCCTCAACGCCACCGCGGTGTTCGGCGGCGTCTCGGTGACTGACAAGCCGGTCCGTGACACGATCACGTCGGCTCGGCCACCCGAGCCCGCCGACCCGGCCGCCGCGCCGCAATCCGCGCGACCGTGATCTCGCGACCGGACCCGGGCCCATCGACCATGGGAGGCACGACGTCGTGACCCGGCCGGACCGCGTGCTGCTGATCCTGGTGGTGGCCGTCGCGGTCGTCGCCGCCGTCGCGGGGGTGCTCGCGGCCGTGCGGCCGGTGGCCGAGTACGACCGCGCGACCCCGGAGGGGGTCGTGCAGGCCTACCTCGGCGCGGTGGTCGACGGCGACCACGACGAGGCCGTGCGGCTCCTCGCGGACGGGAGCCGCTGCACCGTCGTCGACCTGGACCGGGCCTACGTTCCGGACGGGGTCCGCGTCGTCCTGCGGGACGCGCGGGTCACCGGGGACGGCGCCCGGGTGCAGGTCGACGTGGCCAGGTCGTCGGCCGGACCGTTCGACGGCTCCGAGTACGTCGAGGAACACACCTTCCGGCTGACCAGGACCGGTACGGGCTGGCGCGTCGCGGGCGAGCCCTGGCCGATGTACGGCTGCGGCGGGGAGGGCTGACATGGTCGTCGGCCTGCTGGTCGTGGTGCTCGTACTGGCGCTGCTGACGCTCGCGGCCCGCACCGCGCGGGCGCCGGACGGGAAGGCGCGGGCGGACGGGCACACCGTCCGGCAGCTGTTCCAGTACCTGCTGCTCTACGGGCTGCTCGTCACCGTCGCCGTCGGGCTCAGCGGGTTGCTCGGCCGGCTCGTCGAGGCGGAGGTCCTGGTGCGCTCCGATCGGGTGGAGCTGGCCCGCGACCTCGCGTTCACCGTCGTCGGCGGGCCGCTGCTCGTGGTCGTGGCCCTGTGGTCGCGCCGCAACCTCGCCCGGGATCCCGGGGAGGCCCGGTCACCGGGCTGGGTCTTCTTCGCCACGGCCGCCTGCCTCACCGCGCTGGTGATGGCCATGACGGGCCTGGACCAGGCACTGCGGTGGGCCACCGGGCTGGCCGACCACGACGGTCGCGCCGTGGCCCGGGCCCTGGTCTGGGGCGGGCTGTGGGCCGGGCTGTGGTGGGTGGACGGGCGCGTCACCCCGCGCGAGCACGCCCGCGTGCACCATCTCGCGGGGTCGCTGATCGGCCTGGTCACGGCCGCGGCCGGGCTGAGCGCGCTGCTGACGGCGTCGCTGCGCACCCTGACCGGGCTCGACACCGGCGCCGTGCTCGCCGGGTCCGGGGACCCGATCACCTCCGGTGCGGTCACCGTCGCGGTCGGCGCACCCGTGTGGCTGCTCTACTGGGTACGGACGGCGGCACGCGCCGACCCGGACCCGCTGCGCCTGGCCTACCTCCTGCTTCCCGGGGTGGCCGGTGGCCTGGTCACCGCGATCGTCGCCGCGAGCACGCTGCTCTACTCGGTGCTCGTCTGGCTGCTGGGCGAGCCCACGTCGGGCACCGCCGCGGAGCACTTCGACGGCGCTCCCGCCGCGGCCGCGGCGGCCGCCGTCGGCCTGCTGGTGTGGTGGTACCACCAGGCGGTGCTGGCCACGGCGGGCACCGGGCCCCGCAGCGAGACACGGCGCGTCTACGAGTACCTGATGGCGGGCATCGCGCTGCTGGCCGCGGCCGGCGGCCTGCTCACCGTCGTCGCCGCGCTCGTGGAGACGGCGGCGGGCCCCGCGTTCGTGGGCGGGAGCACCGTCAACACCCTGCTCGCCGCGGCCACGCTGCTGGTGGTGGGCGCGCCGACGTGGTGGGTGTACTGGCGACGCATCACCGCCGCGGTCCGGGACACCGCCGCCGAGGAGGTCGGGTCGCCCAGCCGGCGCGTGTACCTCTACGCCCTGTTCGGCGTGGGCACCGTCGCGGCCGTGGTCGCCCTCGTCGTCGCCGCCTACCTGCTGTTCCAGGACATCGTCGAGGGCAGTGCCGGGCCCGAGACGCTGCGCCGGATGCGCTACGCCATCGGCGCCCTGCTCACCGCTCCGGCGATCGCCGGGTACCACTGGACCGTCCACCGGGCCGACCGGACGCACGCGCCGGCCGCGGCCCGCGGGCCGCGGTTCCTGCTGCTCATCGGCCCCACCGACCGCGGGCTCGCCCGCGAGGTCGCCCGCCGTACCGGCGGTCGCGTACAGGCCTGGGCCCGGGCCGACGACGACGATAAGCGGGACTGGTCCGCGGACGAGGTGCTGGCCGCGCTGGGTGACACCACGGCCGAGGAGGTCGTCGTGCTCGCCGACGGGACCGGTCTGCGCGCGATCCCCGTACACCGCGGCTGACGGCCTCCTGGGCGGCCGTCGTCATCCCCGCTCCCCGCTCCCCTGGGCCGGACCACGGCGACCGGGCACGGGCTGCGGTGCAGCAGCGCGTGACCGACCGAGCCGAGCAGCAGGCCCGCGAACCCGCCGCGGCCCCGCGACCCGACCACCACCAGCTGCGCCCCCACGGCCTCGGCCAGCAGCGCGTGGGCGGGCCGGTCGCGGGTGACGACGCGACGTACCGGCACGTCCGGGTACTTCTGCGTGGCTGTAGCACTCTGAACTGGCCCCACCGTTCTTCTCGGTTCTGGCCCCACCAGGGGTCGGGTGTGGTGCGGGTGTAGCACTCGGAGTTGGCCCCACCGAGGCGATGTCGCCCGGCGACACGCCGGTTCGGTGCTGCGCGAAATCGGTGTTCGAGCGGATCGTGTTGCTCGTCCGTCCGCTCGCGCATGGGGGCCGGGATGGGGTCGAGAGTGGAGCTGTACGCGGCGATCCGGTTCGATTCCCAGCGCAACCAGATGTCGATCCGGGCGCTGGCCGACAAGTACGGGGTGCACCGGCGCACGGTGCGCGAGGCGGTCGGCTCGCCGATCCCGCCGCCGCGGCGGACCTCGCCGCGGCCGGTGCCGGTCCTCGATGCGGTCCGAGAGTTGATCGACGCCATGTTGGTGGCGGACCGGGCGGCGCCGCGCAAGCAGCGCCACACCGCGAAGCGGATCCATGAGCGGCTGCGCACTGAGCACGACGCTGCGGTGTCGTACTCCTATGTCGCGAAGTACGTGCACCGGCGCCGGCCGCAGCTGGCCGCGCAGGCGGCGGCGCGCGAGGGCGCGCGGGCGGGGGTGGTGGCCGGGTTCGTGCCGCAGTGTCACCCGCCCGGGGCGGAGGCCGAGGTCGACTTCGCTGATCTGTGGGTGCGCCTGGCCGGGGAGATGACGAAGTGTTTCCTGTTCACGCTGCGCCTGTCGCACTCGGGCAAAGCGGTGCACCGGGTGTTCGCCTCGCAGGGGCAGGAGGCGTTCCTGGAAGGACACGTGGCCGCGTTCGAGGTGTTGGACGGCATCCCGTTCGACAAGATCCGCTACGACAACCTGCGCTCGGCGGTGCACCGGGTGTTGTTCGGGCGCAACCGCGCCGAGTCCGGGCGCTGGCTGGCGTTCCGGGCGCACTACGGGTTCGACGCCTTCTACTGCCTGCCCGGCCAGGAAGGCGCGCACGAGAAGGGCGGGGTCGAGGGCGACGGGGGCCGGTTCCGCCGCGCCCATCTGGTCCCGGTCCCCGAGGTCGACACGTTGGCCGAGCTCAACGCCCGCCTGGTCGCCGCGGACCTCGTCGAGGACGACCGGCACATCGACGGCCGGGCGGTGTCGGTGGGGACGGCGTTCACCGCCGAGGCACCGCTGCTGCGGGCGTTGCCTGCCGAGCGGTTCGACACCGCGCTGTCGTTGACCGCCCGGGTGGATCGCTACGCCCAGATCATGGTCCGCCAGGTGCGTTACTCGGTGCCGGCCCGGTTGATCGGATCGAGGGTGCGGGTCGCGCTCTCGGCCTCGGAGCTGGTGGTGTTCGACGGCCCGGCGCGGGTCGCGACCCACCCGCGGGTGCTCTGTCGCGGCGGGGCGGTCCTGCAGCTGGACCACTACCTGGAGATCCTGCTGGGCAAGCCGGGTGCGCTGCCGGGATCGACCGCACTGGCCCAGGCCCGCAAGGCGGGGACGTTCACCGCGACCCATGAGGCGTTCTGGGCCGCAGCCCGCAACAAGCACGGTGACGCGGCCGGGACCCGGGCGTTGATCGAGGTGCTGCTGTTGCACCGCCGGCTGCGCCGCGACGCCGTGCTGGCCGGGATCGCGGCCGCGCTGGGCGCGGGCAGCGTGGCCGCCGACGTGGTGGCCATCGAGGCCCGCAAGCACGCCGCCGCCGATTCGGCGATGAACGAGCCGACGGCGCCGCAGCGATCTGGGCTGCAGCGGTCGCGGGCGGCGGTGGTGACCCTGGGCGCGCGCCGCCAGGCCGCGCTTCCTACCGATGCCCGGCCGGCGCCGTCGGTGCGCGACTACGACCAGCTGCTGACCCGCCGCCGATCAAGCCCGCCCACCGGCGGACCGGACGGCGCGGACACCGCTGCTGGGGAGACGAGGAGTTCATGACCCGAGCAGCTGGTCGTGACGAGTTGACCGACGCCGCCGCGGACGCCGCGATCGAGCAGGCCTGCCGGATCCTGCGGCTGCCCACCATCCGCGAGCACCACGGCAGGGTCGCCGAGGCCGCCGCCCGGCAGAAGGCCGGCTACAAGGGATTCCTGGTCGAGCTACTCGCGATGGAATGCGACGAGCGCACCGACCGCCGCCGCACCCGGCTGATCCGCGACGCCGGGTTTCCGCGCCCGAAACGGATCGACGACTTCGACTTCACCGCGAACCCGCTCATCGACCCCGGACTGATCCACACCCTGGCCAAAGGGGCCTGGATCCGCGCCGGGCAACCCCTGTGCCTGATCGGGGACTCCGGCACCGGGAAGTCTCACCTGCTGATCGGGCTGGGAATCGCCGCGGCCGAGGCCGGTTACCGGGTCCGCTACGTCACCGCCGCCGCGCTGGTCAACGAACTCGTCGAGGCCGCCGACGATAAACACCTCTCCCGCACCATCGCCCGCTACGGCCGCGTCGACCTGCTCTGCCTCGATGAACTGGGCTACCTGGAACTCGACCGGCGCGGCGCCGAGTTGCTGTTCCAGGTGTTCACCGAACGCGAGGAACGCGCCTCGGTCGCGGTCGCGTCGAACTCCGCGTTCTCCGAATGGGCCCGCACCTTCACCGACCCGCGGCTCTGCGCCGCGATCGTGGACCGGATCACCTTCGAGGCCCACATCGTCGAGACCGGCACGCAGTCCTTCCGGCTGCGCTCCAGCCAGCGCAAACACGCCAAGACCACCACCTCGCGAGACCGGGAAAGGAGCACCCCATGAATGCCCACCCCACCGACCCCGCAGCCGATGATCCCGCAGCCGACCCGCCGACCTTCGACTACGACCCCGGCTACCCGCAGACCTACCAGCGCGACTACGACAACGCCTACGACCGGGTCACCGCCCGCGACATCGCCGACCTCCTGCACCAGTTCACCGAGCTGCACGGCAGCACCCGCGACGGCATCGCCAACATCGATCCCGCCGAGAGGGCCGCGTTCCTGTCCCACAAGGCCGAGCTGTTCACCCGGATCGCCCGGGGCGCCGAACGGACCGGCGTCGACGACTACAGCCGCCAAGTCCGGCAGATGGCCGCCGATGCCCGCGCCGCCGCCCAGCAGGCCCGGCTGCAACTCCCACAGCAGCGGGTGGGGCCAGATCACAGAAGAACACCCGGCCTCCCGCCTGCGACGGATGGGGCCAGATCAGAGGAGAACTCCGGGGCCAGTTCTGGTTGACACAGCCATCGCGGTCGTGCTGCGGGTCCGCCGGTTCTTCTGCGACAACACCGGCTGCCCGGCTCGGACGTTCGCCGAGCAGGTTCGCGGGCTGACCACGCCGCGGGCCCGACGGACCGGGCTGTTGACCGTGACCTTGGAGGCGATCGGGCTGGCGTTGGCCGGGCGCGCCGGAGCCCGCCTTGCCGGCAAGCTCGGCATGGTGATCAGCAGGGACAGCATGGTGCGGCTGGTCCGCGCCCTGCCCGACCCGCCGATCGGCACCCCGCAGGTCGTGGGCGTGGACGACTTCGCGCTGCGCCGCGGACACGTCTACGGCACCGTCATCATCGACATCCTCACCCATCGACCCCTGGACCTACTGCCGGATCGAACCTCCGACACCCTCGCGGCGTGGCTGCGCGTCCATCCCGGGGTGCAGACCGTGTGCCGCGACCGGGCCGGCGCCTACGCCGAGGCCATCCGCGTCGGCGCCCCCGACGCAGTGCAGGTCGCGGACCGCTGGCACCTGTGGCACAACCTCGTCGAGGCCGTCGAGAAGGTCGTCCGCCAGCATCACGCCGACCTCCGCGCCCCCGCACCCGCGCAGCGCGTCGATACGACTGGCAACACCGCGGCCACCAACGCCGACACCGACGACACCGCCGGCGAGCGGGCCCGCCGTGGCGGCCCGACCCGGCTCGCGGCGCGAACCAGCGAGCACTTCACCGCCGTACACGACCTGCTCAGCGCCGGCGCAACAGCGTCAGCGATCAGCGAGACGTTGGGCCTGGACCGCAAGACCGTGCGACGCCTCGCCCGCGCCGCCTCGCAAGCCGAGCCCCAGGGCGCGCACCCCACCCGAGCCAGCGTGCTCGACGACTACACCGAGCACCTGCAGCAACGGTGGACGGACGGTCTCACCGATGCCGTTGCGCTCACCGCCGAGATCACCGCCCTGGGCTACCGGGGCAGCACCAAGACCGTGCGCCGCTACCTGCAGCCGCTGCGCCGCGCACAACCGGCGACACCACGACCGCCGACACCACCCACGGCACGAGACGCGACCGGGTGGCTCACCCGCCATCCCGACAGCCTCACCGCCGAGGAACGCGCCGCCCGCGACGCACTCCTGAACCCGCAGCCCCGCACTGCGCGCCACCCGTGACCAGGTCAGCGAGTTCGCCCAGATCCTCACCCAGCGCCGCGGCCACGAACTGCGTAGCTGGATGCAGCGGGTCGACACCGACGGAGCCCCGGCCCTGCGCTCGTTCGCCACCGGGCTCGACCGGGACCCCGACGCCGTCACCGCCGGACTGACCTGCCCTACAGCTCCGGCCCCGTCGAAGGCACCGTCAACCGCATCAAGATGATCAAGCGCCAGATGTTCGGACGCGCCAACTTCGACCTCCTCCGGAAGCGCGTCCTCCTGGCCACCTGACACCGACAGATCACGCAAAGTGCGCCAGAGCCTCCAAACTCCCCGTAGGCGGCCATTTATTGCCCCGGTGACGGCCAGGGTTCTCCCCGCCGACGGCCAGATATCTCCCCGGTGATCAAACATCCGATGCCGGTGGCGAAGGGTCTGCCGATGAAGCGAGACGAGGAGATCATGGAGATCCTGGAGGCGTTCGACCTCACGGGCAGTTACCGCGCCGCCGCGGAGTTGGCGGGCTGTGATCACCACACCGTCGCCCGGTACGTCGCTCTGCGCGAGGCCGGTCAGCCACCGGTGGCCCGCGAGCACCGGGCCCGGCCGATCGCCTGGACAAGATCGAGGAACTGGTCGTGCGCTCGGACGGCCGCGTCCGCGCCGACGTGGTCCACGAACGGCTGGTCGCGATGGGCTTCCGCCGAGGTCAAGGCGCGACTGCGCGCCGGGCAGCGCCGAGTGTTCCGGCCCTGGGTGGTCGAGCCGGGGATGTGGCTGCAGTGGGACTGGGCGGAGGGCCCGCGGGTGAACGGGCGCCGCACGTCGCTGTGGTGCGCGTGGCTGGCATGGTCGAGGTTCCGGGTCGTGCTCGCGGTCTGGGACCGCACCCTGCCCACGATCGTGGCCTGCATGGACACCACCCTGCGCCGCCTGGGTGGGGTCCCGACCTACGCGTTGACCGACAACGAGCGCACCGTCAGCGTCAATCACATCGCCGGGGTCGCGGTGCGCCACCCGGAGATCGTCGCGGTCGGACGGCACTACCCGTTGACTGAACTACTGGCGACGTTTCCGCAGCTCAGTGACCATTTGGGAGGTCGGTCGTTGAGGCAGCCATGCAGGAGTCCACGGACCTCGCCGCGTTGGTGGTGCCCCAGGTCGGGCGGCTGAGCGCCACC